>CAZVBW010000182.1:0-1525 GCA_964625505.1 uncultured Phycisphaeraceae bacterium | reverse complement strand
GAGATCGCGGCCCAGGCCATCGAAGGGGGCTGGTCGGTCGAGAAGGCCGAGTTGGAGGTGCTCCGCGCCAGTCGCCCCAAAACCACCGCCACCGGCCCCGGAAATGGTTTTAGTGGTAACCCGGCACAATTTCCGGGCGTGCTCGCCGCCGCCGTGTGCTTGGCGGGCGGGATGCAGAAACCCGAGGAGCAGTTCGACGAGCAGACCCTCGACGCGGCCGACCAGCGGTTCCGCGGGCAGATCGGCCTGCAGCAACTATTGCTTGAAGTGGCGTGGGCCAACGGCTACGACGGGCGCAACTTCCGCACCGACATGCGCGGCGTGCTCCAGGCCGCGTTCAGCACGTTCAGTCTGCCCGGCATTCTCTCCAATACCGCGAACAAGTTCCTGCTCGAAGGCTTCGCCGCTGTCGAGTCGGCGTGGCGCTCAGTCGCCGCCACCCGCAGCGTGCAGGACTTCAAGCAGGTCACGAGCTACCGGCTGACCGGCGGGTTTGAGTATGAACAGGTTGGGCCTGATGGCGAACTCAAGCACGCCCATGTCGGCGAAGAGAACTACACCAACCAGGCCCAGACCTACGGGCGGATGTTCAGCCTGACCCGCACCGACCTGATCAACGACGACCTCGGGGCGTTGACCTCGGTGCCGCGTCGCCTCGGACGCGGTGCGGCCCTCAAGCTCAACGACGTGTTCTGGACCGCCTTCCTCAGCAACGCGGCGTTCTACACCACCGCACGTGGCAACTACGCCGAGGGCGCGACCACGGCACTGGGCATCGACGCCCTGACTCAGGCCGAGCAACTCTATCTCGATCAGACCGACCCCGACGGCCATCCGATGGCGATCAGCCCGGCGATCCTCCTCGTGCCTAATGGACTGCTGGTCACCGCGACCCAGCTGATGAACGCCACCGAGGTCCGCGAGGACGGCAACGCCAGCAAGACCAAGTACATGACCAGCAACCCGCACTCGGGCAAGTTCCGCGTGTTGCGGTCCAGCTACCTGTCCAACGCCAAGTACGCCGGGTCGAGCACCAAGGCGTGGTATCTGCTCGCCGAGCCGGCCGACATGCCCGTCATCGAAGTGGCGTTCCTCAACGGCAAGCAGGAACCCGTCGTCGAATCTGCCGACGCCGATTTCAACGTCCTGGGCATCCAGATGCGGGGCTACCACGACTTCGGTGTCGCGCTGCAGGAATTCCGGGGCGGCGTGAAGTTCAAAGGTGAAGCCTAAACACCCGCCACCCCCGGAAAAGTCAACCCCACAGTTTGAGTCTGCTTAACAAGGACCATCACCATGCCTATCGCACCATTCATCCAAGACGGCGACGCCATCGACTTCACCCCGACGCAAGACACACCCGCGGGGACCGTGGTCGTCATCGACATGCTCATCGGCGTTACCAAGCGTGACATCAAAGCCGGTGAGCTCGGCGCGGTTCATGTCACCGGGGTCTTCGACTTCCCCAAACCCACCGGGGCCGACACCGGCAGCGGCGCGGGCATCAACGTGTACTGGCACGAGG
>CAZVBW010000181.1:0-1535 GCA_964625505.1 uncultured Phycisphaeraceae bacterium | reverse complement strand
GGGCGGGTCGGCCTCGGGTGCCGGCGGCTCGTCCGCGGGCGTCGGCCGCGCGGCACGCGGGCTCGGCGGGGCGGGCCGGGGCTGATTATTCACGACACTCTGCATCGTCGCCTGGTCGTCGTTGCCCGGTCCGGCGTCGACACCTGCCGCGTCGGTGTCGAGGGCGCTGTCGCCCGCGTCGCCGCTGGGCCAGGCGAGGTATACGCCCGCCGCGACGCAGCCGATCGCCAGTAGCACCAGCCACGGCAGCTTCCGCTGACGGCGGCGGGAGGACATATACGACTTGCCCCGGCCGGGGGTCATCTCGCGGGGCGATTGGGATCCGAGTGCCATGGGTTGTCTCCGACAACGGGTTCCGACCGGGCTTCTGCTCAGCGCGGCGGCGGGCCATCCTGGCCCTTGTTCATTCATCGGCCAGAGTGGCCCGACAGACACATCCTAAGCCTGGCCGGCCGCCGGTGCGTCGGGTTGCGGCTCGCTGGCCTGAAGCCGCCGGACCCACTCGAGGTACTGTCCGAGCCGCTGCTCGTACCCGCGGTCGGTCGGCTGGTAGTAGGTCTTGTCCACGCCCAGGTACTCCTGATCGTTGACCCCGCCCGGGGCGTTGTGGCTGTAGCGGTAGCCGGTGTGGCCCAGCTGCTCGGCACCGGCGTAGTGGCCGTCCCGCAGGTGCTTGGGCACCGGCACGGTCCGCTGGTGCTTGACGTCGGACATCGCCGTCCAGATGGCGGTCGCCGTCGCATTGGATTTGGGGGCACAGGCGAGATAGATCGTCGCCTGGGCGAGGGTGAGCTGACACTCGGGCATGCCGATGCGGTGTGTGATCTCGTAAGCGGCGGCGGCGACGGTGATGCCGCGGGGGTCGGCGTTGCCGATGTCTTCGCTGGCCAGGATCGCGATCCGCCGGGCGATGTACATCGGGTCTTCGCCGGCGTGGAGCATCCGCGCCAGCCAGTACACCGCGGCGTCCGGGTCGCTGCCGCGGACCGACTTGATGAACGCCGAGATCGTGTCGTAATGCTCATCACCCGTGGCGTCGTAGACCACGGCCTTCTGCTGGATCGACTGCTCGGCGATGGGGAGGGTGATGTGGATGGGGGCCTGAAGAGACGAAGAGACGGAGTCACGAAGAGACGAAGCGGGGGCATCATCTTCCACTTCGTCTCTTTGTCTCTTCGTCTCTTCGTCTCTTCCCACAACCACCTGACTCTCCACCGCCACCTCCAGCGCCGACAGCGCCCGCCGGGCGTCGCCGTCGCTGGCGGTCGCCCAGTGGGCCAAGGCGTCATCGTCCAGTGTGACGTGGAGCCGACCGTAGCCGCGATCGTCGTCTTCCAGGGCCTGCCGGATCACCCGCTCGATGTCTTGCGGGGATAGCGGCTCGAACTGGAACACTTGCGATCGGCTGACCAGCGCGCTGTTGACCGCGAAGAACGGGTTCTCCGTGGTCGCCCCGATCAGCGTGATAATGCCCCGCTCCACGTCGCCGAGCAGCACGTCCTGCTGGGCCTTGTTGAAGCGGTGGATCTCGTCGA
>CAZVBW010000180.1:0-1537 GCA_964625505.1 uncultured Phycisphaeraceae bacterium | reverse complement strand
CATGGTGGAAGGCATTGGGCAGTCGCACCCCGCAGTGTGGGCAAACCTCGGCGCTCTCCGCACATTCCTCGTTGCATTCCCGGCAGTTGATCATGACTCGCCCCATCTCATAGATAGCTGTGGAAGCATGAACGATACTTTGATCGCGTTTCGCGATCAAGAGGGGTCTGCCCTGACCATGCCGGGCCATGGTCGATTCACAATGGAGCCCCGGCTACGACAAGGTCTTGGAGGCCGTGGTCGATATGCGGACGCGGGCCGGCCTCACGCAGCGCGAGCTGGCCGAGAAGGTGGGGCGCGAGCAGAGCTTCATCGGGAGGATCGAGACCCGCCAGCGGCGGATTGACCTCGTCGAATTTATCTGGATCGCCCGGTGTTGCGGGCTCGACCCCGAGCAGGAAGTGGCTGCGATCGTGAAGCACATCTCGCGGTCGTTGCCCGGCTGAGATAGATGGCTTTGCTCGTCGCGAGAGTGGTTTGCCCAGCTTAGCCTTCCACTGCGTGCGACACGAGCATGGCGGCGGCCATGGCGGCCATGGTGAGGTCTTCGACGAGGGTGACCTTGGTCATGGGCAGGTTGAGGGCGGTGCCGAGGCAGGCGCAGCGGATGGCACGCTTGTCGAGCAGGGCCCGCAGGACGCCGGCCGCGCCGGTGAGCATCAGCACGAGGGTGAGGAGGTTGACGGGGATCGGCCAAAGGGCCAGGAGGTAGGCGATGCCCAGGGCGAGTTCGACGTAGGGATAGGCCCAGGCCCAGAGGGCGGATCGGCGGGCGAGCAGGTCGTAGCCGCGGTAGGCGGAGACGAAGCCGGGCGGGTCGAGAAGTTTAAAGAAGCTGAAGACGATGAAGAACCCGGCCATGAAGTGCCGCATCATGGTCATCGGGTGGAAGTGGTCGGTGGCGACGGCGATGAGGCTGACCGTGCCGGCGATGAAGGCGACGATCAGGATGAGCGGGTAGAGGCTCTCAGGCGGCTCCCCGGATGAGTCTCCGGAAACCGTGTGCGACGATTTCTCCGACGCCATTTGTGGATCGACGGAGGTGTCGCCAGCTTCGGCGGGTTGCAGCTTGTAGTCGCCGCGTTGGGCAACGGCATCATTGAGCCGATTGAGCGGGACGTGGCGGTCCATTGTCACGGTGGCCTTTGGCGGGTCGAGGGTGACGGCTGCGGCGGTGACGTGATCCAGGCCTTCGAGGGCGTCGGTGATTTTGGCGACGCAGGACTGGCAGTGCATGCCGATGATGGCGTAGGTGTGTTTCATGAGTCTTGGGCCGTGTCGCCGCCCCTTTCGGGCGGGTATTTTTTGAGGAACCACCACTCGCCGCCGAAGATCAACACGAAGCCGATGGCCGAGACAATCAGCACGAGCGGGTCGCTGCCGCCCTTGGTCACCAGTAACGCCCCGAGCACCGCGGCGTCCATCACGAGCGCGGCGATCAGAACCGCGGCGTTGGCCCCCACGTCTTTCCGTAGGTGCCGCAGCACGCCCCAGTGGATCGCCATGTCCATCACGATGTAGAAGATCGCCCCGATCG
>CAZVBW010000179.1:0-1593 GCA_964625505.1 uncultured Phycisphaeraceae bacterium | reverse complement strand
AGGCGGTGCTCATGACCTATCCTATGGGTCGCCAGGCCGGGTTTCTACAGGGCATGTCAGGAACCTTTTTCGGGCCCGGCTTCGCCGTAGGACGGGCGTCTCGCCCGTCGTGGCGGTGGGGGTGCGGGTGGGGTCTTTCTCAAGCTGCGCTTGATTGACGGGCGGGACGCCCGTCCTACGGAGAGGGGCGGGCGGGGTGGCCCGGTGGAGGTGGCACACCTCGGCGGAGCCGATTGTGATGGGGGCAGCGAGCGGTGGGGGAGCACATGTCGCCTTCGGCGGGGTGTGCCATGCGGCGGGGGTGGGGCGGGCGCTGTGAGCGTGGGTGCGGTTTTGCGGACGGCGGCTCGCCGGGTCGCGGCAGGGGCGGGGCAGACGCGTTGAGAGGCTCTGCGGCGGGGGTGCGGCGGCGGGTTCATGTTCTTGGCGGGGTTGGTCGATAGCGCGTGGTGGGGCGGAACGTACGGAGGTGCATCATGGTGGACATTGACCTGCTCAAGCAGGCGGTTTATGAATCGCGGGACGGGATCACGATTGCGGACGCGACGCGGCCGGACAACCCGCTGATCTTCGTGAACCCGGCGTTTGAGCGGATGACCGGGTATTCGGCGGACGAGGTGGTGGGGCGCAACTGCCGGTGTTTGCAGGGCCCGCAGCGGGACCAGGCGGGGCTGGCGGTGGTGCGGGAGGCGATCCGGCGGGGCGAGCCTTGCATCGTGACGCTGCAGAACTTCCGCAAGGACGGCGGGATGTTCTGGAACGAGCTGAGCCTCTCGCCGATGCACGATGCCAACGGGCGGGTGACGCACTTCCTGGGCATCCAGAAGGACGTGTCCAGCGACAAGCTGGTGGAGTTTGCGCTGCGGGAGGAGAAGGACAAGCTGGAGGAGGCCCGTCGGCGGCTGGCGGCCGAGTCGATGACCGATCCGCTGACGGGCCTGGAGAACCGCCGGTCGCTGGACCAGCGGCTGCCGGAGCTGCTGTGCCGGGCGGCCCATGACGGCAGGCCGGTGGCGGTGATGCTGCTGGACCTGGATCACTTCAAGCGGCTCAATGACGATCAGGGGCACCCGGCGGGTGACGCGGCGCTGCGGCAGGTGGGTGACTGCCTGAAGCAGAGCCGGCGTCGCAGCAGCGACCTGGTGGCGCGGTACGGCGGCGAGGAGTTTGCGGTGGTGGCGTACGACCTGCCCGACAAGCCGGCCGAGGGGCTGGCGGGGCGGCTGGTGGAGCGGGTGCGGGCGCTGGAGGTCCCGCACCCGTCGGTCGAGGCGGGCCGGTTGACCGCGAGCCTCGGGTGGGTCGTCGCGGAGGCCGACACCGACGCCAGCGGCCACGCGGAGGCGCTGCTGGAGGCGGCGGACGCGGCGCTGTACGCGGCGAAGGAGCAGGGCCGGGACCGGGCCGTGCGGGGTACGGCGGCGGCGGGGTCGTTGGCCAAGGCGGCGTAGGCGTCGGGGGGCAGCGTGCCCGGACGGGTGGCACACCTCGGCGAAGCCGATGTGTGATGGGGGGTCGCGGGCGGTGTGGGGGGGCCGAAAAGGTGTCAGGAATGCCCTGTAGAAACCCGGCCTGGCGACCCATAGGATAGGT
>CAZVBW010000178.1:0-1608 GCA_964625505.1 uncultured Phycisphaeraceae bacterium | reverse complement strand
CTCGTGTGCCCAAGCGCCCACTACGCCCGGGCCGGTCCCTACATGGTTTCACGCTGATCGAGTTGCTGGTGGTGGTCAGCATCATCGCCCTGCTGGTCGCGATCCTGTTGCCGGCCCTGGGCCGGGCCCGGACCGCAGCCCGACGCACGCAGTGTCTGTCCAACGTGCGGCAGTACCAGCTGGCCAACCTGGCGCTGGCCAGCGACAACCGCGGCCGCTTGCGCCTCACCCACCGCGACCTGCCCGGCTGGGCCGAGTTCTACTCGGACTACACCGGCGTCGGGCAGAGCCGCTGGGACCATGTGAGCTGGATCAATCGCTTCGTCGCCGCGGACCTGCGGCAGGCGGGCATGGACGCGTTGGGGTTCACCTGTCCCGAGCGCGGCGAGGACTACCTCGTCGAGGTCGAGCCGGGCCACCCCGACTTCGATGCCGGCACCCTGCGGACCAGCTACTACTTGCTATCAAGCCGGCGGTCGGACTTCGATGCCGTTGATGGACGGCACTGGCTCACGCCCATGACGATGCAGGATGCCCCAGGGTTGCCGGTGGTCAGCGATGTGTTGGAGCGTGGCACGCAAGACCCGCCGTCCGCCTCCTATCCGCACACCGGTCAAGGCCTCGCTATCGGCGCCCAGTCCGACACGCCCGAGCAGCACGGCTCCGAAGGGGCCAACGTCGCGTACCTCGACGGGTCCGCGGCGTTCGAACCCCAGGGACAGCTCGCCGAGTTCGCCGCCTCGACCCGCGCGGCCGTCACCGGGTACTGGCCCGATCCGCGGGCCTACGGGAACCCGTGACCGGTCGTGAGCCCGCGCCGCGAGTGTGGCATCACGACCCCATGCGGCGCGACCCGCAATCCCCACCCAGCTTCTCACCGCGATCCGCAGGGGCGTCACACGGCCCCAGCGACGCCTATTGTGAAGTATTCGCCGCACGCACGGATGGGCGGCATGCTTCGCATCATGTTCGCCCTGTCCACATTGCCGTCCGCCTGCGCCGCCGCCCTGGTCGCCTCGGCCCTACTGCTGGCCGGCTGTTCCAACCGGACCGCGATGGAGCCCCGCGACCCGCAGCTGGCCTACGCCCCGCTGGCCCAGCCGATCGGTCCGCCGCGGTCGCTGGTGTTCAAGCAGCCGGCCCACCGGGTCGCCGAGGCGACGCTGCCGGACGTGCCCCCGGGCTACCAGCCGTACTACCAGACCCGCAACGACCGCCGGCCATCGGTCGCGTACGGCTACCGCATCCCGGTCGTCGAATCCGCCTACACCCGCACCATCGACCGCCAACGCAGCTTCCGCGGCCGCATCTACAACAGCACCCGCGAAACGACCTACACCCAGCAGCAGACCATCCTGCAGCGCTGAGCCCATCGCCGGTGCTCGCGTAGAAGAGCTTGCATCAATATTCTGCCCCCTCTCCCTCCCAGGGAGAGGGCTTGGGTGAGGGTCGTTGTCGCCAGTGCACCACCGCTGCCACCGACCAGCCGTGCGTCCCACCCTCCCCCAGCCCCCCCCTCAGAGGGAGGGGTGGCAGAAGTTGACGCCAAAAGCTCTAGCAGGATGCTGCAAAAGTCGGCTTAGCTAGGGGCGATGTGCTGTGGCCGGT
>CAZVBW010000177.1:0-1723 GCA_964625505.1 uncultured Phycisphaeraceae bacterium | reverse complement strand
CCGACGCCCGACCCGGCCGAGCCCGCGTCCGCGGCTCAGCCAGATGACGCCGGCGGCCCCGCGGCCCAGCCGGACCTGGACAGCCCCGTCGCGACCCCCGACACCACCGCCGCCCCGACCAGCCCGGCCACCGGCCTGGCCCGCTCAGGCGACCCCGACGAACGGGCAGCCGCCGAGGTCTACGCCTACGCGGTGAAGGATCTCGCAGCCTCCGCTGGGCAGCTCGACGCCGCCGCCGACGAGGCCCGCGAGCTGCTGGAGCTGCTCGGCGAGCAGCCGGACGTCGTCAAACTGCTCAAGCACCCGAACGTCGCGGAAAACGATCGCCGTGACGTGATCGACCGCGTCTTCCGGGGCCAGGTCAGCGACCGCCTGCTGCGGACGCTGCACGTGCTGCACCGACACGGTCGGCTGGGACTGCTGCCGGACATGCTCCACAGCCTGATTGACTTGGTGCACAATCGCCTCGACGTCACCGCCACCACCGCCCGGCCGCTCGACGACGATCAGGCCCAGCAGCTGCAGGACCGCCTGTCCCAAGCCACCGGCCAGAAGGTCGAGCTCACCCGCGAGATCGACGAGTCGCTGATCGCCGGGCTCAAGCTCCGCGTCGGCGACAACGTGCTCGACGGCAGCGCCAAGACCCGGCTGGAACGGGTCCGCCGCAAGCTCAAGGACCAGGGCCGGGAGCGGGCCCGCGAGCAGGCGGACATCGCCGAGCCGCTGACCGTCGACCTCAATATTTAGCCGCGGTGCTTGCACCGCGCGTCGCCATCACAAACGACGAAGAACACAGCCATGAAACTTGATACCGCCGAGATCACGTCCGTCATCAAACAGGAGATCGAGCGCTTCGGCGACCAGCTGGAGGTCTCCCAGGTCGGCAGCGTCGTTGAGGTCGGCGACGGCATCGCCCGCGTCTACGGCCTGTCCGAGGCCATGGCCGGCGAGATGGTCGCCTTCGACACCGGCGAGGCCGAGCCCGTCATGGGCCAGGTGCTCAACCTCGAAGAGGGCATCGTCGGCATCGTGATCTTCGGCGACTACCTGGGCATCACCGAGGGCACGCAAGTCCGCTCCACCGGTGAGCTGCTGAGCGTCCCGGTCGGGCCGGGCATGCTCGGCCGCGTCGTCGATGCCCTGGGCCGGCCGATCGACGGCAAGGGCCCCATCGGCGATACCGAGCTGCGGAAGGTCGACATCATCGCCCCGGGCATCGTCGCCCGCCAGCCCGTGCACCAGCCCCTGCAGTTCGGCGTCAAGGCCGTCGACGCCATGATCCCCGTCGGCCGCGGCCAGCGCGAGCTCATCATCGGCGACCGCAAGACCGGCAAGACCGCCATCGCCATCGACGCCATCATCAACCAGAAGCGCTACCTCGGCACGCCGCAGGAGATGAAGTGCATCTACGTCGCCGTCGGGCAGAAGGACTCGACCGTCGCGACCGTCGTCGACGCCCTCACCGAGCACGGCGCGATGGCGTACACCACCGTCGTCGTCGCCGGCGCGTCCGACCCCGCCCCGATGCAGTACATCGCCCCGTACTCCGGCTGCACGATGGGCGAGCACTTCATGTGGCAGGGCCAGCACGTGCTCTGCGTCTACGACGACCTCTCCAAGCAGGCCGTCGCCTATCGCCAGCTCTCGCTGCTGCTGCGTCGCCCGCCCGGCCGCGAGGCCTACCCCGGCGACGTGTTCTACCTGCACTCCCGCCTGCTCGAAC
>CAZVBW010000176.1:0-1787 GCA_964625505.1 uncultured Phycisphaeraceae bacterium | reverse complement strand
CGCCCCGGCCAGCCGCAGCTGCGGGGCGTCGTGGGGCAACGGCCGCGGCACCGGCGGCGCCACCGCCTGGCCGAGCATGGGCTGGGTGACCTTCACGACCCAAGCCTACCCCGCGAGGCCGCCGAAGCAATGCGGCTTGTGGGTTAATCGACAACTTCGCCTCGGGCTGGCCCGCCGCCGCGTCGCGGTCGCGGCGAGGCTCTAGACTCCGCGGCGTGAGCGAGCCGGTTTTGATCACGGGTCTGGGGGTGGTGACGGGTCTGGGCCTGGGTGCCGAGGCGTTTTGGTCCGGGCTGCTGGACGGGCGAAGCGCGATCGAGCCGATCAAGGCGTTTGACGCCTCGGGCTTCGAGGCGGGCGTCGCGGCCGAGGTCCCGGGGCTGGAGGTGCGCAAGCACGTGCCCAAGAGCTACCGCAAGGCCACCAAAGTGATGGCCCGGGACATCGAACTGGCGGTGGTCGCGGCGGACCTGGCGGCGGCCGACGCGGGGCTTGTCACCAAGGGCACCGACCCGGACGCCCCGCCCAGCCACGACCCGGACCGGGTGGGCGCCCACATCGGGGCCGGGCTGATCGCGGCGGACCTGGACGAGCTGACCGCGGCGCTGGCGGCCGCCAGCGACGCCCCCGGGACCGACGATGCGGCCTTTGACATGAGTCGGTGGGGCAGCGAAGGCATGACGCAGCTGACGCCGTTGTGGCTGCTGAAGTACCTGCCGAACATGCTGGCCTGCCACGTGACGATCATCCACGACGCCCGCGGCCCGTCGAACACGATCACGTGCAACGAGGCCTCGGGCGGGCTGAGCATCGGCGAGTCGCTGCGGGTCATCCAGCGCGGTGCGGCCGACGCGTGCTTCTGCGGCGGGGCCGAGAGCAAACTCAACCCCATGGCGTTTCTGCGGCAGCAGTTCACCGGCCGGCTGGCGCCGGGCCACTCGGGCGAGGGGCCCCGGCCGTTCGATCACGATGCGGCGGGGATGGTCATCGGCGAGGGCGGCGGGCTGGTGGTGCTGGAGACGGCGTCGGCGTTTAAACGGCGAGGCGGCGAGTCGGCATACGCCCGCGTGCTGGGTTTCGCGGGCAGCCAGTCGGTGCATCGCGAAGCCCACAACCTCCAGCCTGAACCGGACGGGCGCGGCTTGGCATCGGCCGTGCGTCGTGCACTCGCCGAAGCCGGTGGCGGCAAGCCGGTGGAGATTGACTTGGTGGTGGCTTTCGGCTGCGGGGTCCCGGCATGGGACGCGGCCGAAGCGGCGGCGCTGCGGGCGACGCTTGGCGAGGCCCTGCCGGAGGTGCCGGTCGTGACCGCGTCGCCGGCGGTGGGCTCGTGCGGTGCAGGCCAGGGGGCGGTGGATGTGGCGGTCGCGTCGTTGGCGTTGCGGGACCAGATGTGCCCGCCGGTGCTGAACCGCGACGCGCCGCTGGAGGGGCTGATCGGCACGCGGGCCGCCCAGCCGATGGCGATCGAGCGGGTGCTGGTCACCGGCATGGGCCTTGGTGGGCAGAACACGGCGATCGTGCTGGGCCGGGCTTGACGCGGCGGGGGCGGCGCGGCGAGCGCGCCGTCGCCCCAGCCGTGAAGAAGCTGTTTCGCAGCCCCCGGGTGGCACTGACAAGCGAAGTCCGCGCAGCTTGTCAGTGGGTCGCGCCGCTTCACTGATCCGCCTCCGGCGGACAGAGCCGCCTTGTCGGTGTCACACACCGAGCCTCGCGGGCTTTGAAATGGCTTCTAGCAGGACGCTGCAAAAGTCTTGGCGTTGCGCTACGCTGGCGGCTCCTACATG
>CAZVBW010000175.1:0-1848 GCA_964625505.1 uncultured Phycisphaeraceae bacterium | reverse complement strand
GTGTGCCCAAGCGCCCACTACGCCCGGGCCGGTCCCTACATGGTTTCACCCTCATCGAGCTGCTGGTGGTGATCTCCATCATCGCCCTGCTCATCGCGCTGCTGCTGCCAGCCTTGGGCGCCGCCCGCGAGGCCGCCCGCCGGGCCGTGTGCCTCAGCAACGCCCGGCAGTTCGCCACCGCCATCCATATCTACAGCAGCGACAACGACGGTCGGCTCATCGACCACAACTGGAAGTTCGACACCAACATCAACCTCAACATGGTCGACCCGTTCACCGCCCAGCAGCTGCCGCTGGACAGTCGCACCGTCACCGACTGCCCCAACTACGACAAGCAGTACCCCACCTTCTCCGAAGACGAGATCGTCGACCACCGCGTCATGTTTGGCTACACCTACCCCGGCGGCATCGTCGACACGAGCATCTTCCCCGCCCGCCTCACCTCGACCCTCCCGACCGTCCCCTGGGTCTCGCCGATCTTCGCCTTCGACGACCCGTCGCTGCCGCTGATCGTCGACCGCAATACCGAGATCCTTTCCAACACGTTCGATTCCAAAGTCGCCCACACCGTCCGCGGCTTCAACGGCGAGCCCGGCGGCACCTCCTACCCCGACCTGGGTGTCGCCGGGGGCAACCGCATCAGCCTCGACACCAGCGGCCGATGGGTGCCTTTCGCCGACATGCAGCCGCACACCGCCCACACCGACGGCGGCAGCGCCGCCTGGTGGTGACGGCTCCCGGGAAGTTGAAGCCGAACCGCGCCGCTCGAAACGCGACACCCGCCGACCCCCTGCGCCGCGGTACGATGCCCCCACACCGCGGGGTGTAGCTCAGCTTGGCAGAGCGCCTGCTTTGGGAGCAGGAGGCCGCAGGTTCAAATCCTGTCACCCCGATTCTCCGCCGACTTACGTCATCCCACCGTTCGAGTGACCGACCGGCATGCTGATCCAGACCAGCCGCTCCAGCATCGGCCGGACATCGACGCGGGTGTCCAAGTCATCAGTTGCACGTCTGATCGATGTCGTTCGCTGAGTCGCTTCGCCCCGCGGCGACTTAACGAGCCGCGGCTAGCCGTTCCAGGGATCGAGCACTTTCCGCTCGATGGGGAACGAAGTGCCCTCGGCGTGGCCGTCCATGTAAACCCCGTTACCGATTGCGCTGGGGTGCGGGGTGAAGGCGTGCAGTCCCGATCCCGGATCGGCGTTGTCCGTCACGGCGGGCGGGTAGCTGTCGCTTGACAACCCACCGTCCCACCAGGCGGGCGTCGCGCTCCAGTTGGTGGAGAAGTTGGTCGGCCGCAGCGTCGCCCAGCCGTCGTTCAGGTACAGCAGCGCCGAGGGGCTGGCCACCTGAAAGGTCTGGATCATCCCCTTCGGGTGATCGCCGATGGTGCCGTTGTAGCGGTCGAAGACCGAGTTGACCGCGTAGGTCGCGGCGCCCTGCATGACCGAGCCGCCGTCGGGAAACAGCGGGAAGCCGTGCCGCTCATCCACGGCTGGACAGTTCAGCGACCGGACGGCCTCGGCGGTCGCCTCCGACTCGAGGTAGATCACGCCGCCGGGGTTGAGCCACGGCTCGCCGCCGTTGATGTAGGGGGACAGGCCGACCCAGTACCGGGAGTCGCGTGGGTTCTGCACGGTCCGGTCGGCGTTGTTGGTGGTCTGCCAGCCGCGGACGAAATCGCCGTACTCATTGGAGTAGGTCGCCGAGGCGATCCCCCACTGCCGCAGGTTGCTCAGGCAGGCGACCGAGCGGGCGGCGCCGCGGGCAGCCCCCAGCGCCGGCAGCAGCAGCGCGATCAGCAGCGCGATGATGCTGATCACCACCAACAGCTCGACGAGGGTGAAA
>CAZVBW010000174.1:0-1888 GCA_964625505.1 uncultured Phycisphaeraceae bacterium | reverse complement strand
GGCTGCTGGACGCCGGCGCGGGCCGGACGCTGGCGTGGCTGGCCCAGGCGGTGCTGCCGATCTGCAACGAGCGGTCGCGGCAGCGGCTGGAGCAGGTGGTCGGCATCGGGCAGACCGCCGACCGCGAGGCCGACCTGACCCGCCCGGGCCGGCTGGCCGACCTGATCCGGGCGACCGGCGTGGAGAGCCCGTCGTCTGCGGCGGTGCGGGTGATGACCGTGCACAAGGCCAAGGGTTTGCAGTTCGACGCGGTGGTGCTGCCGGAGCTGACCGGTCGCATCGGGCGGATCGACAGCACGTTCTGGCCGCTGCGCCTGGACCCGACCGGCCCGCCGACCGCGGTCTTTGCTCCGGTGAGCAAAGACCTGCGGCCGATGCTCGCCGACTACGACCCGCGGGTCGAGCAGGCCGCCGCGGGGGCGCTGGCCAGCCGCGTCGCCGATGACCTGTCGGCGATGTACGTCGCGATGACCCGGGCCCGCTACGCCATGCACCTGATCGTCCCGCCGCTGGAGAAGACCAAGAGCGGCGGCTGGAGCAGTCGCGGGTGGACCGACCCCACGCCCGCGGCGATCCTTCGGCAGCGGCTGGCCAGCCACGACCCGGTCGAGCAACACGGCATGCTCCACGCCCACGGTGCGGCGAACTGGCACGAGCTCATCGCATCGCCCGCCACGCCGGCCCCCCCCGCCGCCGCCGCCCCCACCGTCGACCCAGAGACGCTCGACACCGCCACCGCGACCCGCTCCTGGGTCCGCGCCCGGCCCAGCGACCTGGACCGCGGCGACCGCATCGATGTGGCATCTCTGCTGCGTCCGACGCGGTCGGCCGGCACCGTCCGCGGCACCGCCGTGCATGAGCAGCTGGCGACGCTGGAGTTCATCGACCCCGCCCGCCCTTCCCCGATCGACGACCCGCAGCTCCGGCAGCAGCTCGCCGCACCCGAAATCGCCGCCGCCCTCACCCGCCCCGCCGGCCCGCACAGCCTCTGGCGGGAGCGACCATTCGTCGTCCGCCGCGGCGGCGAACTGCTGCAAGGCGTCTTCGACCGCGTGGTCATCCACCGCGGTGCCGACGGCCGCCCCACCGCCGCCGACCTGCTGGACTACAAGACCGACGCCTGCGCCGCCGACCAGCTCGACGCACTGGTCGATCACTACCGCCCGCAGCTGCTGGCCTACCGCGACGCGCTGGTCACGATGCTCGACCTGCCGCGCGACCGCGTCCGCGCCTCGCTGCTGCTGCTCGCCGCCGGCCGGGTGGTCAACGTGGCCTGACCTGAACCCGAGCCCTACGGCATTACGCCGGCAACCGACTGAGCTCCCGCAGCACCCGCGGCGGCAGCGCCCAGTGCAACGTCGCCGGGGCCGCCGGCTCGTCCGACCGCACCGCCGCCGAGACCGACACGCAACCCGCCTTCTTCAAGTCAAGCCACGCCGCGTCGCCCACGCCCAGCCACCGCCCGATCAACCGCGTCATCACCGGCTCATGCCCGATCAGCATCGCCGACCCCTCACGCCGCCGCCGCAGCGCCTCGCACACCGCCGCCGGGTCCTCCCCGGCCAGCGCGTCGATCGTGTCCGGCGGCTGCCCGTACACCTCCGCCACCAGCTGCGCCGTCTGCCACGCCCGACGCTTGGGACTGCTCAGCAGCACGTCCGGCCGATCCGCGACCCGCGCCAGGCCGACCGCCGCGGCCAGCGTCCGCTCCGCCCCGCGAGCCGTCAACGCCCGCTCCGCATCGAGCCGATCGCCCCGCGGCTCGGCGATGCCGTGCCTGAACAACAACAGATTCATTGCGACTCCCGGAAATGCATCCCCATCACGCAGGTAGCCTAGCAGGACGCTGCAAAAGTCTTGGCGTTGCGCTACGCTGGCGGCTCCTACA
>CAZVBW010000173.1:0-1972 GCA_964625505.1 uncultured Phycisphaeraceae bacterium | reverse complement strand
GCGGCCATCCGCGGCCTGCACACATCACCGCCGAGCCGGCGAGGTGTGCCACCCCCCTGCGATGCATTCTGGTCATCTCGTTGTCAGTAGCGGCTGCGGCAAACCCGCGGCTCGGCATGGCCAGCGCAACGCGCGCCCCCCGCCCCCCCCGCTCGACACACACGATCGAAGTACCCTGACGCCGTGGACGACGACGCACCCGCCGAACCCGATGCGTTCGTGGCCGGCGATGCCGACGTGACCGAGGCCCAGCCGGTCTGTCCGCATTGCCTGGCTCCGATCCACCCGTACGACAACTTCTGCAGCGCCTGCAACGCCCCGGTGTCCGCCATCGCCGCGATGGACCCGCTCGCCAGCGTCTACGCCGAAGGCCGGGCGTACCAGAACGCCACCACCGGCAGGCCCCGCCTGATCGTCTTGCTCGGCGTGTGGCTGATCTTCGGCCCCGCCCTGCTGGTCACCCTCTGGTTCGCCGGCAAGTCGCTGCTGCCGCAGCAACACGTCACCTACCGACCCGCCGCCGTCGATATCGACCATGACGGGCAGGTCGACTTCCAGATGATGACCGAGTCGGACCGGCGAACCGTCTGGTTTGATGCCTCTCGGCTGATCACCGCCGCACTGGCGTTGGGCATCTCCGCCCTGCCGCTGTTGATCCTCTTCAAGATCACTCGCAACTACCTCCATCACCCGCCTGACACCGACGCCAACCGCCCGACCGACGACACCCCCGAATAACGGCTGCGGCAAAACCGCCCCCGCCGCCCCCCGGCACCCCCTCGGGCAGCTGCGCTGCACCCGCTAAACTCGCCGCCCCCGGAACCCGATCCCCCGCGACCCGCAATCCGCAACCCGACACCCCACGCCCAACACCCAACACCCAACGCCCAATCCCCAACCCACATGACCACCCGCACCCCCACCGTCGGCGGCAACTGGAAAATGAACCTCCACCACGAGCAGGCCGCCGCCCTGGCCGCCGCCCTCGCCGAGCGTGACATCGCCGGCGTCGATGTGGCCGTCTTCCCCGCCTTCCCCTACCTCGCCGCCGTCGCCGATGTGCTCTGCAAGGCCGGCAGCGACATCAAACTTGGTGCCCAGGACTTCTACCACGAGGCCAACGGCGCCTACACCGGCGAGGTGTCGCTCTCGATGCTCAAAAACGTCGGCTGCCGCACCGCCCTCGTCGGCCACTCCGAACGCCGCCACGTCATCAGCGAATCCGACACCCTGCTCAACGACAAGACCCTCGCCGCCCTCGAGGCCGGCCTCGAAGTCGTGCTGTGCATCGGCGAAACCCTCGATCAGCGCGAGGCCGGCAAAACCGACGCCATCAACCGCGGCCAGCTCGGCTACGGCCTGGCCGGCGTCACCGCCGATCAGATGGCCCGGGTCACCATCGCCTACGAACCGGTCTGGGCCATCGGCACCGGCAAAACCGCCACCCCCGCCGACGCCCAGAACGCCCACGCTGCTGTCCGTCAGGCCCTGGCGTTTCTATACAACGACGACGTCGCCCAATCGGTCCGCATCCAGTACGGCGGCTCGGTCAAACCCGCCAACGCCGCCGAGCTCTTCAGCCAACCCGACATCGATGGCGGCCTCATCGGCGGCGCATCGCTAAAGCCCGACGACTTCGGCGCGATCATTGATGCGGGGAAGTGAGCTACGTCCGATCATGACGCTCACCCAGGAAGATGAAGGCTGGGACTTCCACTTCGATGACGGTCGGGTGAGCTATCTCCACATCGACTTCAGGTTGACAGTTGACTGCTCAGATTCGTCTGGAACAACCTCAATCTGTATCGAAAGTGCGTGTCGATTAACCAGACCCGGCGGCTTGGACATACTCACGCCGGGCGATTCGGCAAGCCTCGCGCCAGCGCTTTTACTCTTCAACGCGATTATTGAGTCAGCAATGCCCTGTAGAAAAGCTCTCCCGGCCCCACGATGGTGATGTTGTGGGTCACGC
>CAZVBW010000172.1:0-2025 GCA_964625505.1 uncultured Phycisphaeraceae bacterium | reverse complement strand
GGAACCACCCCCTCAACCTCGCCCCTTGACAACGGCTTGCTCATAGATGGCACCCCGGCGGGGCGGTAGGTGGTCGGTGGGGCTTCACTTTCAGCGTCAGCCCGATCGTGACAGCGGGGCCGCGACACGGGCCTGGCGCAGCTTGCGGTGCGCTGCGACGTGGCACGATGCGAGATCCCCCGCGTCAGTCCAGGGCCGCGTCGCGACCCGGCTATTGGCTCAACCCGCTGGTTGGAAGTCGCCGCACCCTCAGCCGCCCAGTTCGACCACCTGCCGGTAGTTGTCCCGGAAGAAGCGGGTCCACGCGACGCGGTAGCGGAGCATGTCTTCGTCGCTGGCACCGTCCAGTCGGCTTTGGAATTCTTCGAGCACGGCGACGACCTCGCTGCGGCGGGGGTGGTCCGGGTCTTCAAGGATCGCCCGCCAGTCGGTGGCGAGCTGCTCGTCGGGCCAGTGGATCGTCAGTTCCGGGGGCATGGCGTCGAACAGTTCGAGCATCCGCGGCAGGTCGGGGTGGTCGGCGGGGGTGTCGCGGATGACGCGCCAGGCGGCGATGAGTTCGTCGTGGATGTCGATGGCCATCGCGTGGCTGACCACGGCGACGCGGCCGTAGTAGTTGGGCGTGTCCGGGGCCATGGCGGTGGCTTCGCCGAACGGGTCGATCTGCGGGTCGGTGAAGCCGCGGCGGTTGTCGGGGCTGTAGACGTCCTGGCGGATCGGCTGGCGGCGGAGCTGGTAGCGGTCGGGCCGGACCATGCCCTCGGGGGCGTCGCGGGCGGCCTGCCAGAGCTGCTGGGCCTCGGGGGTGAGCAGCCAGGCGATGAACTGCTCGGCGAGCTGGCGGTTGGGCGCACCGCGGAGCAGCGAGATCGGGTCGGCGGTGGTGGCGGTGAGCCCGGCCGGGTCGACGTATCCGACGCGGCCATCGGCGACGGCGCCGGCTTCGTATCGGCCGTAGAAGTCGATGCACATCCCCGCCGAGACGTCGACCGGGACGCGGGAGGAGCTGGTCGTGAAGTAGCGGGCGTTGGCGAACGAGCGTCGCAGCAGCGCCCAGCCCTCGTGCCAACCCAGCCGCTGGAGGATCGTGTTGTACGTGACGGCGATCGAGCCGCTGTGGCCCGGGTCCGACAGCGCGACCCAGCCGGCGAGGCGCGGGTCGGCCATGTCCCGCCAGGTCCGGGGCTCGGGCACGCCCAGGACCTCGAGCACGTCGCGGTTGTAGACGATGCCGAAGCTCGAGAGCGTGGTGCCGATCCAGAGCTGGTCGTCGTGGTAGAGCCGCTCGCCGCCGATGTGCGGGTTGGGGAAGGCGGCGTTGATCAGGCCCTCGGGCAGGTCGGGCGCCACGCTGACCGGGATGGTGAGTTCTTCGCCGTGGCGTTCGACGGTGAGCCGGCGGGTGAGCTGGACGTGTTCGTACTCGCCGCCGCCGAAGAACAGGTCGGCGCCGATGCCCTGGTCTTCGGCGTGGCGTTCGGCGAGGGCGCCGTACTGGGCGAGGATGCCGCGGCGCAGCTCGCTGGTCCCGCCGGAGGCCCGCCAGTCGAAGCGGACGGCGGGCAGGCCCTGGTCCACGCGCCAGCGGTTGAACGCGTGGGCGACTTCGTGGCGGATCTGCTCGTTGTGCGGGGTGATGATGACCAGGCGTGGGGCGTCCTGGCCGACCGCGGCCTGGGCGTCGTCGCCGGGCCGCAGGACAAACGGCAGGCCCACGATCAGGACCATCAGGCCGATGATGACGAACTTGGCGAGGTGGTCCCGCATGGCCGGAGTTTACGCGGCGGATGTTTGACCTCGGCGAGCGGCCACCGGATCAGCGCGCGGTCATCGCGTGGCCTGCTCGGCGGCGGCGGCGAGGTGGTCGAGGGTGGCGGTGGTGTCGTCCGCGGCGGCCTGGTGCCACGCCGTGAGCCCCCGCTCGCGGAGCATCCGGGCGGCGTCGTCGCCGACGCGGGCCCGCCCGCAGACCGCGACAGCCCGCACGTGGGCCGCCTTGGCCGCTTGGGCGACGGCCGCGACGGC
>CAZVBW010000171.1:0-2072 GCA_964625505.1 uncultured Phycisphaeraceae bacterium | reverse complement strand
CGCTGAAGCATGCTGCGACTCCAAACCCGCCGCATCGCCCACCGACCGCGGATATTCATCCGCGGCTCGCGGTCCCTCAACGCACCAGTTCCCTAGCCGCGGGTGCATACCCGCGGCCGCTGAAGCATGCTGCGACTCCAAACCCGCCGCATCGCCCACCGACCGCGGATATCCATCCGCGGCTCGCCAAGCTTGCCCCTCGCGGGAAGGGCAAGCTTGAAAGCGAGGTCACGTTGCACATCACGCGAACCCGCCACACCACCGCTTCCCTAGCCGCGGGTGCATACCCGCGGGCGCTGAAGCATGCTGCGACTCCAAACCCGCCGCGTCGCCCACCGACCGCGGATATGCATCCGCGGCTCGCGGAGGGTGGCGCGGCCGTCGGTCCGTGAACCGTCGCTCGCTTCGCTACATTCGTCGCCATGAAGCGCATCGTGGTGAACAAGTTCGGCGGGCCCGACGTGCTCCAGCTGGTCGAGGAGTTGGACCCGACGCCCGGGCCCGGGCAGGTGGTGGTCCGGCTGACGTCGATCGGGATGAACCACGCCGAGCTGATGGGCCGGCGGGGCGAGTACAAGATCAGCACCGGCGAGCCGCCGTTCACGCCGGGCCTCGAAGGCGGCGGCGTGATCCAAGCCGTCGGCGAGGGCGTCAACGCCGACCGCGTCGGCCAGCGGGTCGTGCTGGGCCCCGGTGCCCCGCGGCTGGCCACGGCCAAAGACCCCTCGCCCAGCGAGGCCGGCGGGACGTACCGCACGCACTACCTCTGCGACGCCCACGAGGCCCTGCCCGCCCCCGATGCCCTGCCCGACGACCAGCTGGGCACGCTGTGGCTGGCGTACCTCACGGCGTGGGGCTGCCTGATCTGGAAACAGGGCCTGCAGCCCGGGCAGGTCGTGGGCATCCCCGCGGCGTCGTCGAGCGTCGGGCTGGCCGCCGCCCAGGTCGTCAAGGCCGCCGGGGGCACGGCGATCGGGCTGACCTCCAGCCCCGGCAAGGTCGAGCAGATCCAAGCCCTGGACAGCTGCGACTTCGACCACGTGATCGTCACGCACCAGCCGGACGGATCGATGAAGCCTTGGCGGCGCGAGCTCCGCGAACTCACCGGCAAGAAGGGCGTGGACGTGTTCTTCGACCCCGTCGCCGCCGGGCCGTACCTGGCCGAGGAGGTCAAGTCGCTGGCGATGTACGGCACGGTCTGGGTCTACGGCCTGCTGGGCGACGCCGGGCCGGTCGACGTCTCGCCGCTGATCCGCCTGCGGGCGTCGATCCGCGGCTGGGTGCTCACCGAGCTGGTCGCCGCCGGCCCGGAGCACTGGCTGCCCGGCTGCGAGCACATCCTCGAGGGCTTCGCCGACGGCACCTACCGCCAACACCTCGGCGGCCGGTGGTCGCTTGAGGACGTCGCCCAGGCGCACGAGCTGATGCAGCGGGGCCAGCACATCGGCAAGCTGGTGCTGGTGCCCTGACGCCCCGGCGACCCACCGTGGCCACCGTGGCCCGGCGGCCATCGGCCCTCACGTGTCATGAGGGCCGGTGAACCGTGTGCATCGCTCAAGCTTGCCCCCCGGGGCAAGGGCAAGCTTGAAATGGGCAAGCTTGCGGCAAACCGGCCCGGCGCACGGAACCGTCGGGCTTTGCACCTATAGAACCGGCACTCCGACACCGCCACGCTCCCCCGGGAGGTGGAGGAAGGGGGGGCCTTGCGCTGGTTCGTACCGCTGGACGATTTCCACTGTCGGTTCAAGAACCCCGTCCCCCGTCGTTCGCAAAGCTCATGCCCGCCACACCACCGCTTCCCCAGCCGCGGGTGCATACCCGCGGGCGCTAAAGCACGCCGCGACTCGACGCCCGCCGCATCGCCGACCGACCGCGGATATCCATCCGCGGCTCGCGGTCCCTCAACGCACCACTTCCCTAGCCGCGGGTGCATACCCGCGGCCGCTGAAGCATGCTGCGACTCCAAACCCGCCGCATCGCCCACCGACCGCGGATATCCATCCGCGGCTCGCGGTCCCTCAACGCACCACTTCCCTAGCCGCGGGTGCATACCCGCGGCCGCTGAAGCATGC
>CAZVBW010000170.1:0-2100 GCA_964625505.1 uncultured Phycisphaeraceae bacterium | reverse complement strand
ATCACCTGATCCACTGGGCCGACGGCGGGCCCACCGACCTGGCCAACCTCGCCGCATTGTGTCCGCGGCATCACAGTGAGCACCACGCCGGGGTGTTCACCCTCACTGGCGACCCCACCACCCCGGACGGGCTGACCTTCGCCGACCGCAACGGCCGGCCCATCACCGTCACGCCGCCGAGGCGGTGGGGCCACGACCCCCCGGACACCGAGGACCTCCCCGGCGCCGGCGCATACCGCCCACCCACCGGTGAACGCTGCGACATGCACTCGGTCCATTTCCCGGCAAGCCCCGCGCCGCCAGACCTGACTCGTGCCACCGGGCTTAGTGTCCTTGATGCTCCAGGGCGGCGAGCAGGTCGTGGGCTTTTTGGGGGATTTCGGGGTCGAGGGTGAGCTGGTGGCCGTTGATTTGGATGGTCGCTGACCTGACCGGGCGCAGTGTTGTGACGAGCTTCTTGATGGATACGCCGGTGAGGTCTTGGAGGTGGCGGCTGATCGCAAGCGCTGCGAACACGATGGTCAGGTGCGCCTCGATGGAATCGTGCTGGTGATGGAATATGGGCCGCGCACGCAGGTCGCTCTTGGTCATGCGGAAGGACTTCTCGACTTCCCACAGGTCGTGGTAGGCGCTGATCACCGCTTGCCCGTTCATTGTGGTGGTCGCGATGTTGGTGACGTAGCCCTTCAGGCCGGCGAGTTGGCGGGCGCGTTCGACCAGGCCCCAGTCGACGCCCTTCTTGGCGCCGTTGATCTTGACGAATCGGTCCTTCTTTACTGGTCGTGTTCCGGCAGCGACCTTTTCGGCGCGGGCGACCATCGCGTTGATCGACCGGTTGTCACGCTTGGAGCGCTTGAAGGAGTACTGGTAGACGATCCGCCGAGTGCGCGCTGCCTTGCCGACGCCCATGATCCGGGAAGACTCCAGGATCTGCCCGTCGGCGAAGTAGTCACCCTTGCGGGCGAAGTGTTCAGCCAAGTCATAAGGCGCCTTGGAGATCCGGGAGCCGACGATGAAGGCGAACCCCGCGTCTTCCAGCGCGTTGAGGTTGGCCGCGGACAGCATCCCGGCATCGGCAACCACCACCATGTCGGTGACCCCGTGGCGCTTCTGGAAGGCCTCCAGCACCGGGATCAAGGTGCGGGTCTCGGCCTTGTTGCCCTCAAAGCAGTGCACTTCCAGGGGAAACCCGGCGGGGTCGACCAGCAGGCCGATCTGGATCTGCGGGTCGACCCGGCGTTCCTTGCTCATCCCGACCTTGCGCAGCGCGTCTTCGTTCTCGGTCTCGAAGTACAGCGTGCTCACGTCGTAGAGCACCAACGATGCCCGCCCTGCCGTGGTTTTGGCCGAGTGAGCCAGGCACGCCTTCGCCACGACATCGCGGTACTCGCGCTTGATGGACCTGGCCAGACAACGGAAGATCGTGCGCAGCGACGGCGACGCCACGCCGATGTCGGCCAACACTCGAGGGGTGTCAGCCTTCGAGACCGGCTCGATGATCCGGGCAAGGACCAGGGCCTTGAACGCCTCGTCAGCCACCGCGGTGAACCCGAGCTGGTCATAGGCGTCGGCCAGGACACCCCACAGCAGCAGCGAGGCGGCCCGGACCACCCGCCCGCTACCGGCCACCAGCTGCGCCCGGCCAGGTCCGCCAGCCGCGCCCGGCAACCCAACCGGCAGCGCCTGAGATGGGCTTGTCCAGTCCGCGATGCCGGTCATGCCGGCCGCAACCTCCAGCACCGAACCGAGCTCGAGTTCTCCTTGCCCCGGATGCAACTGCTCCCGCGCGGCTGCCAGCAGCAACGCCAGATCGGCGTCCGTATGCGCCGAGCCCACATGCTCGACATCGATGACCTCGCCGTGCGCCTTGGTCAGCACCTGCACGGCCACCGCTCCAGACGCAGTCCGGACCCTCCGCACAAACCGAGACGCCACCCGCGCAGGCTAACCAACCACCCTCGTTAGTAACCCGACCCGCCCACCACACACCACAAAACCACAGGTCAGCGCCCCACCCAGGCCAACCAACCACCCAGTGGCACGAGTCAGGAGCCATTCTTCGGTGGCGGATTCGTGACGGCGGCCTCCATCCCGCTCATC
>CAZVBW010000169.1:0-2185 GCA_964625505.1 uncultured Phycisphaeraceae bacterium | reverse complement strand
ATCATCGGCGACCGCAAGACCGGCAAGACCGCCGTGGCCATCGACGCCATCATCAATCAGAAGCGGACCCACGACACCGATCAACCCGTCTACTGCTTCTACGTCGCGGTCGGACAAAAAGAATCGACCGTCGCCGGCGTCGTCGACGCCCTGCGTGAAAACGGGGCGATGGACTACACCACCGTCATCGTCGCCGGCGCCTCGGACCCGGCCCCGATGCAGTACATCGCGCCCTACGCCGGCTGCGCGATGGCCGAGCACTTCATGTGGAAGGGCCAGCACTCGCTGGTGGTCTACGACGACCTGTCCAAGCAGGCCAACGCGTACCGCCAGCTGTCGCTGCTGCTGCGTCGTCCGCCGGGCCGCGAGGCCTACCCCGGCGACGTGTTCTACCTGCACTCCCGCCTGCTCGAACGGGCGACGAAGCTCAGCGACGAGAACGGGGCCGGCAGCCTCACCGCCCTGCCCATCATCGAGACCCAGGAAGGCGACGTCTCGGCGTACATCCCGACCAACGTCATCTCCATCACCGACGGCCAGATCTACCTCGAGCCCGAGCTGTTCTTCGCCGGCGTCCGCCCCGCGGTCAACGTGGGCATCTCCGTCAGCCGCGTCGGCTCGGCCGCCCAGGTCAAGGCGATGAAGGAAGTGGCCGGCACCCTGAAGCTCGACCTGGCCAGCTACCGCGAGCTCGAGGCGTTTGCCCAGTTGGGCACCGACCTGGACAAGGCCACGCAGAAGCAGCTGGACCGCGGCGAGCGGATGGTCGAACTGCTCAAACAGCCCCAGTACGAGCCGATGGACGTCTGGGACCAGGTGATCCAGATCCTCGCCGGCACCCGCGGCTACCTCGACGACCTGCCCGTCGAGCAGGTCAACCCGTTCGCGACGGCCCTGACCGAGCACTTCCGCGGCGCCAAGTCCGACCTCCGCGACGAGATGATCCAGAATGGCACGCTCAAGAAGGACGGCCTGTCGGACCGCGTCGCCGAAGCCGTCGAGCAGTTCAAGGCCGGCTGGCAACCCGTCGCCGACCCCGCCCCCGCGACGGCGTCGACCGCGTAAGCCGCCGCCGTCGGCGGCGCTCGCGACTCCCTACGACGCCGGTGCCACGGCCACTCGTTGGCCGTGCCGGTTCCGCAGTGCGTTGGAGCATTGGCGACAATGACGCCCGTGCTAAGCCGCAAGCGGCTCGCGGAAGGAGGCCGCACCGGTCGACCGGGCGCACGCTCCGGCCCCGGCTAAACTTCACCGCTCATGCGCGTTGCCCTGTTCGTCACCTGCCTCACCGACACGTTCTATCCGCGGACCGGGATCGCGATGGTCAAGGTGCTCGAGCACCTGGGCTGCACCGTCGAGTTCCCGCAGGACCAGACGTGCTGCGGCCAGCCGATGTGGAACAACGGCTTCCACCCCGAGACGCGGAAGCTCGCCCGGCGGATGTGCGACGTGTTCGCCGATGCTGAGTATGTGGTGACGCCCTCGGGCAGCTGCGCGGCGATGGTCCGGGACTACTACCCGCACATGTTCGCTCCCCCCGCCCCCCCGGGAACTGGGGCCAGCGAGGATCGGGGGATCAGTGAGCCGGACCCGGAAGCTCACGCGGCGGCGGTGACGCTGGCGGGCAAGACGCACGAGTTCGTCGAGTTTCTGCTGGGCGTGCTGAAGTTCGACCCGGCCCAGGCGGGCGTGAAGTGGGACGGCGAGGTGACGTACCACTACTCGTGTCACCTCCGCGGGCTCGGGATCACCGACGAGGCGGTCCGGGTGATGGACGGCGTCGACGGACTCAAGCACGTGCCGCTGAAGAAGGCGGATCAGTGCTGCGGCTTCGGCGGCACGTTCGCAATGAAGTACCCGGCGGTCAGCGGCGCGATGGTCCGCGACAAGGTTGGCTGCATCGCCCAGAGCAAGGCCCCCACGTGCATCAGCAACGACGCGGGCTGCACGATGAACATCGCCGGGGCCTGCCGGCGGGAGGGCGTGGACGTGGAGTTCAAGTCGCTGGCCGAGGTGCTGGCGGAGGGGCTGGGTTTGATGGAGCGCGGAGACTGACCATTCTTTTCGCAGCGGTCCCCGCATCGGTGCCACGGCTCCGCCTCATACGCATCCCAATTAATCCGCGCGCTTCAGCCATTCGGTTCGGGTGATGGATTGGATGCGTTGGGGGGTCAGGCGGTTCCAG
>CAZVBW010000168.1:0-2206 GCA_964625505.1 uncultured Phycisphaeraceae bacterium | reverse complement strand
GACGGCACGCCGGTCGACGTGCTGCTCAACCCGCTGGGCGTGCCCAGCCGGATGAACGTCGGGCAGATCCTCGAGACGCACCTGGGCTGGGCGTGTGCGGTCCTGGGCATCCAGGCCAAGACGCCCGTGTTCGACGGGGCCACCGAGGACCAGATCCACGAGGTCATCAAGGAAGCCAACGTCTACGTCCAGAAGCGGCTCGAAGAGACGCAAGGCGCCCACGGTGACCGCGAGCTACTGGCCCACATGCCGCCCGGCGGCAAGGCCCAGCTGTACGACGGCCGCACCGGCGAGCCGTTCGACCAGAAGACCACTGTCGGCTTCATGTACATCCTGAAGCTGCACCACCTGGTCGACGACAAGATCCACGCTCGCGCCACTGGCCCGTACAGCCTCATCACCCAGCAGCCGCTGGGCGGTAAGGCCCGCACCGGCGGCCAGCGCTTCGGCGAGATGGAGGTCTGGGCGCTCGAGGCCTACGGCGCGGCGTATGTGCTGCAGGAGCTGCTGACCGTCAAGTCCGACGACGTCGAGGGCCGGACCAAGATCTACGAGTCCATGGTCCGCGGCGCCAACACGCTCGAGGCCGGCATGCCCGTCGCCTTCGACGTGCTGTGCAACGAGGTCAAGGGCCTGGGCCTGAACATCACCATGGAAAAGGAAGAGGCCGAGGGCATCGCGGGGCTGCTGTAAACGATGGCGACGTGGAGTGATCTAGCGAGCGCAAGTCTTGAAGCTGCCAAGCTTCTGCTGGATCATCGTATGCATCGGAGTTGTATCAGCCGTGCCTACTACGCGGCCTACGCGGCTCTAACCCAGGTCTTGAAGCCCCACCAGAAGAGCTTTGTCTTCGCGAAGAATAACCCAAGCCACGACCAGTTGCTCAAGTTCACTGTTCACAATCTGGATGCAAAACGCTATGGCCCGAAGCGTCGCCAGCAGTTGTCGTCGAGCACGCGACTGCTGCAGTCACTTCGGATCCGTGCAGACTACATGCCGGATCAGCCCGTTGATCACTCGCTTGCACTCCAAGCCCTTCGTCATGCCGCACTTGTGGTCAGGTACTGCGGAGGTCGATCTTGAGCCAGACGAGTATCGACATCGAGAACTTGCGGTATGTCGTCCAGCGCCGCTTTCGAGAACTCGGCCCTGCGGGATTTAAGGCCCGGGTGATGGAGATCGAGCCAAAGAACGACCCTGTCCACGGACACGACTGGTATTTGATCCAAACAGATTTCGACGTTCCCGTTGAGGAACTCTTTCACTACTACGAACTTATCAGCCGTGTTGAGGAAGCGCTTGACAAGCAGGACCACATCAACACGCTGATCGTTCCCACAATCTCGGAGTGACTGGCCCCACCGCCCCTCTATAAACATTATGGCTGAAACCCTCTACGACCGCGTTAACGACTACGCCTCCGTCAAGATCCAGCTGGCGTCGCCCAACGACATCCGCAGCTGGTCCTTCGGCGAAGTCAAAAAGCCCGAGACCATCAACTATCGCACGTACCGCCCCGAAAAGGACGGGCTGTTCTGCGAGCGCATCTTCGGCCCCGAACGCGACTACGAATGCGCCTGCGGCAAGTACAAGGGCACCAAGTTCAAGGGCATCATCTGCGACCGCTGCGGCGTCAAGGTGACCCACTCGCGCGTCCGCCGAAAGCGGCTGGGGCACATCAACCTTGCCGCCCCGATCGTGCACATCTGGTTCTTCAAAGCGATCCCGTCGCACCTGGGCAACCTGCTCGGGATGAAGACCAGCGACCTCGAAAAGGTCATCTACTTCCAGGACTACGTCGTCACCGACCCCGGCGACACCCCGCTCAAGCCCCAGCAGGTGCTCACCGAGGATGAGTACCGCCAGGCCGTGCACGAGTACGGCGGCTCCTTCGAAGCCATGATGGGCGCCGAGGCGGTCAAGCAGTTGCTGACCACGATGGACCTGACCGAGCTCGCCGCCGAGCTGCGCGAGGGCCTGGGCAACACCCGCTCCAAGCAGAAGATCAAGGACCTGTCCAAGCGGCTCAAGATCGTCGAGCAGATCCGCGGCAGCGAAAACCGGCCCGAGTGGGTCGTGATGGACGTGATCCCCGTGATCCCGCCGGACCTGCGCCCGCTGGTGCTGCTGGAGAGCGGCAACTTCGCCACCTCCGACCTCAACGACCTGTACCGCCGGATCATCAACCGCAACAACCGGCTCAAGA
>CAZVBW010000167.1:1622-2324 GCA_964625505.1 uncultured Phycisphaeraceae bacterium | reverse complement strand
AGCCGCCCACAACACCCCCTGCACCCCCGCCACCCACGCCGCCTGCACCCACCGACCCACCCGCTGGGCACCCACCGCATCGGTCAACAGCCCCGTCGTCAACCACACCACCACCACCAGCGTCAGCTGCACCTGCACCATGACCACGACCAATCCCCACACCGACAGCACCGCCCCCGGCGGCCGCGTCTCCAACCCCGTCAACGTCCCCGCCGACGACACCAGAAACGCCGTGTGCAACCCCGTCAGGTCACTGCCCGCCCGCGTCGCCCACCCCTGCTGCAACAACACCCCCGCCACCGCCGCCAGCACCGGCAACGCCACGATCCACAACCACCGCTCTCGTTTGCCGCTCAACACCACCGCGCGCTTGTATCACGTTTCACCCGCCCTCGCCGCCCCAGCGCCCGCCCCCACCGGGCCCCGCACTGCCCCCCAGCCGCGGGTGCATACCCGCGGCCGCTCAAGCTCGCCAGCACCCTCAAGCCCAACGCGGGCTCCAAACATCCCCAGCCGCGGGTGCATACCCGCGGCCGCCCAAGCGTGCCAACACCCCCAAGCGCCCCGCACCCCCCCACCGACCGCGGATATCCATCCGCGGCTCGCTACAAGCACCACCGCCACCGTCCCCCAACGCGGGCCCCGCACCATCCCCCAGCCGCGGGTGCATACCCGCGGCCGCTCAAGCGCGCCAGCACCCCC
>CAZVBW010000167.1:0-1612 GCA_964625505.1 uncultured Phycisphaeraceae bacterium | reverse complement strand
TCGTACCCGGCGACAAGACGTTACGACCAGGGCCGCGGGGGCATCCCCGCGGCCGCTCAAGCGCGCCAGCACCCCCAAGCCCCCCGCCCCCCCCCACCGACCGCGGATATCCATCCGCGGCTCGCTACAACGCCCCCCCATCATCCCTCGACGCGGGCTCCACACATCCCCAGCCGCGGGTGCATACCCGCGGTCGCCCAAGCTCGCCACCACCCTCAAGCCCCCCGCACCCCCCACCGACCGCGGATATTCATCCGCGGCTCGCCACCGCACTCACCCGCCTCACGCCAACACCGGCCCCCGTCGGGCTCCGACCTACTCCACCGGCTCAACCGGCACCATCGGCGGCACCGCCTGCGCCGTCTGCGGCGGCGGCAACGCCAGCGCCGGCCCCGGCACGTAACCCAACTGCCGCAGCCGACGTGCCACGTCCGGGTTGTCCGGCTCGGCCCACGTCGCGTGACGCAGGGCCGTCACCGCCGACTCCTGGTTGTTGATCCGCAAATAGAAGTCCGCCAGCGCGATCCACGGCTCCGGGTCCCTCGGGTCGGCGAACCGCGAGGCCTTGCCCAGCGCCACCCGCGCCGCGTCCATGTCCCCGACCTCCATCGCGAACCGCCCCTGCCGAAGGTACGCCGCGCTGGTGCCCTCCTGCTCGGCAATATTGGCCAGCATCGTCGCCCCCGCGTCCGGCCGATCCGCCGCCAGGTACGCCCGCGACAGCGCGTCCAGGATCCGCGGCGTCCACCGCGCGTCGCGGTCCCGCAGCACGTACGCCTGCTCCAGGTGCGTCACCGCCCGCGTCGGACGGTCCAGCTCCAGCTCCGCCACCCCCAGCCGGTACAGCGCCTGCACGTCCGTCGGGTCACGGTCGACCGCCTCGGCGTAATCCGAGCGGGCCTGGGGCCAGTCGCCCGCCGCCTGCGCCCGCTCGCCCCGCTCCCGCGGCACCACCGAGCTGTTGAGAATGCACCCGGGCAACACGATCAGCAACGCGGTCACGGCCAGCAGCCGACCGGCCACACCAGTAAGGGGAAGTTTTGAGCTCAAGGCGTCTCCAGGACGGCGGTGTGTCGAGAATATGATCGGCCACATGATGCCACAAGCCGCCGCCATGTCGCTGGGCCTCGGCACATGGCTGCCCACCGTGGTCCTCTGGCACGACCAGCCCGCCGGCGGACATTATGACTGGCTGATCGCACGGCCCGCCATCCGCCGCGGCTGCGACCCCGATGCCCCCCTGCTCCAGGCCTGGCGGGTCCCGCTGCCGCCCCACCGCTGGCCCCGCCCCGGCCAGCTCCCCATCGGGCCCCTGCCCGACCACCGCGCCCGCTACCTCACCCACACCGGCCCGCTCCCACCCGCCGGCACCCTCCTCCCGGACCGCCGTGGCACCCTCCGCCCCGTCGCCCACGGCCAGGCCATGCCCCAACGCGTCACCGACCCCACCTGGCATGGCCTGATCCGCTGGCCAACCCCCGACGGCTGGCACACGATGTCCGCCAGAGTCGCCGATCAGCAGCTCGACCTACGCCACTGAAACCCGCCCGCTTTCGCCCCCAGCATTTGGCGTCAACTTCTGCCACCCCTCCCTCTGAGGGAGGGGCCGGGG
>CAZVBW010000166.1:0-2509 GCA_964625505.1 uncultured Phycisphaeraceae bacterium | reverse complement strand
CCGAGCCCCACATGCACATGCGGGGCTCGGCCGCCCGATGGACCTGACCCTTGCCATCCTCACCGACCACGCACGCGACCGCATGCGTCGCCGCGGCATCACCGAGGATCAGGTCCGACAGGTGCTCGCCGATCCCGAAGCCGTCTTGACCGACCGCCCCGGTCGCGTAGTCGCTCAAGGGATGATCGACCCCGAACACCTGCTCCGAGTTTTCGTTGACATCGATCGCCTGCCACCCGAAGTTGTAACCCTGTACCAGACCAGTCAACTGCGCAAGTTTCGGAGCCCCTCATGAAGGTCAACTACGACCCCCACACCGACATCCTCACGGTCGATCTCTCCGACACGCCCGTCGCCGAGTCCGACGAGGACAAGCCCGGCGTCATCCTCGACTACGACGCCCAGGGCAACCTCGTCAGCCTCGAAGTCCTCGACGCCTCCACCCGCGTCACCGACCCCCACCGCGCTGACTTCCGCCTCGCCGGTTGAGCCCTGTTTGCTGACGTGACGACACGCAACCGTCACCCACCCTTCACCAACTCCCGTCCATAGCCGGGTCGCTTCTATGAACATGCTCGCGGTGTCAAGGGCGGCCGTGGTCGTCTCACTCTTCTATCCGAGCGTGGCCCGTGGGCCTGCCCATGTGGGTGGATTCGAGAAGTTGACGGCTGCCCCATCTACGTCCGAGCGTTGAGCTCAGCGACCCGTCGAGCGCACCGTCAGGTCCTCGAGTCGACCACGCCTCTGCAAGCCCCGGACCCCCCGGCCCCCCCGGCCCCCCCGGCCCCCCCGGCACCCCCGGCCCCCCCGGCCCCCTGGTCTGGCCCCACGACGCCTCGCGCGACGGCGCGGCGGTGGTGTTGTTCGTGCTCCTTCATCCGGTGGTACAGCCAGCGGCTGTAGCGGTTGGCGATCGCCGCGGCCGCCACCGAGCCGGGCTTGCCCGCCCCACGCAGCTTCTGATGTAGCGCCCGCCACCTGGGCTCGTGCCGCGCCACACGGTGGGCCAGCTCGATCAGCGTGGCCCGCAGCAGCGGGCTGCCGGCCTTGACCAACCCCGCGTCGGCTTGCCGGGCGCCCGACGAGACGTTGCGGGGCGAGAGGCCGCAGAACCGCGACAACGCCCGGCCGCTGTCGAACCGCTCGAACCGGCCCACCTCGGCCCGCAGCACCCACGCCGTCACCGGACCCACCCCCGGCAAGGCCCGCAACGCCCACGTCGCCGCGTCGTGCCGCACGTACGCCTCCAGACGCGTCTGGGCCCGATGCACCTGAGCGTCCAGCCACGCCAGCTTGTCCAGCTGGCTGTGCACCACCCACGCCGAGGCCTCGGGCAACTGCCCCACCGCCTCGCCGGCCAGCCACGCCCGCCAACGCACCGACCACCGCCGACCCGCCCCCGCCGGCGTCGCCAGCCGGTGGTCCCGCAACAACGCCCCCACCCGCAGCTTCACCGCCCGCCGCGCGTCGACCTGCTCCTGGCGGTAACGCACCAGCTTGCGCAGCTCTCGCACCCACAGCGGCGCCCGCCAGACCCGCGGCAGATAACCCACCCGCGACAGGTCCGCCAGCAGCCGGGCGTCGGACCAGTCGGTCTTGTCCGGCGAGCCTTTGAGCTTCGAGACATAACCCGCGTGGGCCAGCTCCACCGTCCAGCCGGCCAGCTCGGTCAGCTGGTCCGCCAGGTCCGCCGCCCCGGTGCACGACTCGATCGCCACCCGACGTACCGGCCCGCAGCGCCCGACCGTCTGCTGGATCACCCGCCAGTCGTTGACCACCGACCGGTTGCACAACAACCGCCCCGACCCGTCCAGCACACACACCTGCACCCGCTGCTGGTGATAGTCCAGACCCACATACACCCACCGCTTCATAGACTGCTCCATCGTCCGCCGCTCCTTGCTGTGCTTGGGCAGGCCAACCGGCCACGCTCGACTATCCCACACGGAGCAGCGGGCCTTTTCATCCCCATCTACGCGACCCTGGCGCACCGCCCAGACCCCCCGCGACCCCTAACCTCGCCGCGTCCCCCAAGCCCCCCAAGGCCGCGTAGCGGCCCGGTTATCCCCACCACACAGCCCCCCGCATCCTTTAACCTGCCCACCCGTGGGCCTGCACAACACCCCCGACCCCGACCCGCTCGACATCGACCTCGCCGAAACCCCCTCGGCGTCAGTGCGTGAGGCGGGGGTTGCCGCGGCTCGCTGTGGGGTCGCTGCGCTCCACCACAGGCACGATGATGATGGGAGCAGGAAAAGGTGTCAGGCATGTCAACAACCTTTCGCGCTTGTGTCGGGTGGTTGGGTTCGAGCGGCGGGTGGCCGGGTGCGGGTGGCACACCTCGGCGGAGCCGATACGTGAGGTGGTGGGGCGAGCGGTGGGGTAGCACTTGGCGCGTGCGGCGTGGTGTGGCACATGGGGAGGAAAAGGTGTCAGGGAGGAAAAGGTGTCAGGAATGCCCTGTAGAAAAGCTCTCCCGGCCCCACGATGGTGATGTTGTGGGTCACGC
>CAZVBW010000165.1:0-2758 GCA_964625505.1 uncultured Phycisphaeraceae bacterium | reverse complement strand
CCGCCGTGGATCGCCTTGGCCGCGCGTTCGCCGCCGGTCTTGCCGTAGACCACGAGCACGCGGTTGGACGGGCAGCGCTTGTAGCGTTTGACCACGAACACGAACGCCGCGAAGAGGACGAGGACGACCAGCGCGATGAGGATCAGCGGGCCGATCGTGAGGCCCCCGGGTTCGTCGGCGGGGTTGTCGAGCAGGCCGCCGAACTGGGCGAGGGTGGGGAAGACGGCGTCGGTCATGGGTTGGCCCCGAGGGTGTGGATGGATCAATCAGAACACATGGAAGCAGTGGCCACGGAAAGTCACAGAAGACACCAAATCTAAGGCATAGGCATGTTTTAAACTTGTGCTCTTTGTGGCTTATTGTGGCAAACATGCAAACCGCATCACCCCTCGACCGGCTCGACGATCAGCGTCTGGTCGTCGCGGACGTCGACGACTTTGACATCGGTGAACGCTTCGAGGGCGGGGCCGGCGGAGTTGGCGTTGACGATCATGGACCGGCCCGAGACGCTGACGCGGACCTGGCCGGAGCCGCCGCCCTTGGGGGGGATGGCCATGTAGACCTGCCCGGTGCGGCCGACGGCGGTTTTGGTGTCGTAGGTCACGTCCTGCGTGAGCTTGCGGGCGCCGAACATGAGGCTGGCCGAGAGCAGCATGAGCGTGAACCCGAAGCCCCCGGAGGCGAAGGCGGCGGGGGTGGGGCCGAGCCCCCAATCGACGCGGGCGATCAGGCCCATCCAGCCGGCGCCCATGAAGAAGGCGGTGAGCGAGAGCAGGGAGATGAGCGGGAACCCGCCGCCGCCGTGGTCGAGATCGTCGGCGTCGAAGTCCGCCCCGCCGCCGCCCAGCAGCAGCGACACGATCAGCCGAAGCAGGAACAGCGTCGTCCCCGCCAGCGCCATGACCGCGTAGATCACGGCATCGACGCCGAAGTCCAGCCGGAGGTTCTGCCAGTCGAGTAAGAGTTCGAGGAACTGCATGCCAGAGGGGCCCCATACGAGAATCCACGGTCAGGATACCAGCCGCGGCGTCGCAGGTTTGGAGAAGTGGCATGGGTGTACCGCGAAGGCGTGAAGGACGCGAAGCGAGGCAGGGAAAAGGCAGGAATTGGCCGCGGATGAACGCAGATGAACGGGGATGCCACCTGGGACATGGAGGTTCGCGAATCATTCGGCAGCAACTTTATCTAAAACAACCATTTTTTAGTCCAAGACCAAGCGACCCCAAACAGCAAAATAAACCCCATCGAGACGCGGTAAGCAGAGCACACCCATGCAACGCAAAAATCATCCGCGTTTATCCGCGTTCATCTGCGGCTGATTCTTGCCTTGCTTCGTGCACTTCGTGTCTTCGTGGTCACCCCGCTTGAGCTGGCCCGTAGCGCCGGCCCTTCCACCTGTTGCCTTTGGTGTGGTACTGGATCATGCTCGCGAGGATCAGGGCGACGTAGGCGCCGCTGCCGATCGGCATGGTCCAGGCGTAGGGCCAGGTCACGCCCATGACCTTGCGGGCCGCGTTGAGAGCGCGGGCCTGCCAGAGGACCGCGGCGACCGAGAGCAACAGCGTCACCGCCGGCATCCAGCCCGGGGCGAGGGCGAGCCAGACCGCGGCGGCGATGGCGTAGCCGACGGGCAAGACGTTGAGGACCAGCACGGCGGCGCACAGCAGCAGCGCCTTCCACCAGCAGTGTTCGACGCCGGCGTAGGCGTTTTTGGTCAGCCCCTCCCACATGTCGGCCGGGCCGTCGTACATCCGGCACCACTGCAGGTCCCCGGCCAGGGCGATGGCGTGTTTCGCGCCGGCCAGCTTCAGGGCTTGGCCGATCTTCAGGTCCTCGACCATCTCGCCCTTGACCGCCTCGTGCCCGCCGATCTGGTCGTAGAACGAGCGCCGGACGAGCATGAACGCGCCGCTGGTCAGGGCGTAGGGCGTCGAGGGGTCCATCGCCTTCTCGAACGGGATGATCAGGCCGATGGCGAGGATGAGTTGGAGCTGGACGATCGCTTCGGACGCGCTGCCGAACTGGAGCGTCGGGGCGACGCCGACGAGGTCGGCTTCTTCCTCGAGCGCGAAATTGAGCGCGGTGCTCAGCAGCTTCGGGTGCCAGTGGATGTCGGCGTCGGTGAAGCACAACCAATCGATTTTCGATTTTTGATTTTCGATTTTTGATTGCAAGGCCTGGTAGCCCTGGTGGAGGGCCCAGCACTTGCCCATCCAGCCGGGTGGGGGGGGTTGCTCGTTGCGGACGACCAGGAGGTGGGGGTAGCGCGCGGCAATCTCTTCGGTGATCTGGGGGGTCGCGTCGTCGCTGGCGTCGTCGATGAAGACGACCGTCAGGTTCGGGTGGTCCTGCTCGCAGAGTTCGGGCAAGACGGTGGGCAGGTGCTCGGCTTCGTTGCGGCCGGGCGAGAGAATCGCCACCCCCGGATGTTCACCTCCCGGGTAGTCACCCCGAAGCTGCTTCGAAGGGTGGCCGGCCGTCGGGGGCGAGTCGTCGTCGTTCGGTTGAGGCAACTTGAGGCGGGTCGAGCGGCCGTAGGTGCCGGCGTGGTTGACGAAGCCCCACAGCGCGGCGGCAAGGGCGGCGGCGGTCAGCAGGGTCCAGGCGAGGATCGGGGTGAGCACAAAAAACGCCTCCGGGCGGAGCCGACGGTTGGTCCCCCAAACCGTCCGGGCCGGGCCGGGTGAGTCTAGCCCACCTGCGGCCCCGCCTTGGCTCGACGCCCCGAAGGCGTGTACCCCCCACCCCCGGGCCCCAT
>CAZVBW010000164.1:0-2854 GCA_964625505.1 uncultured Phycisphaeraceae bacterium | reverse complement strand
GCGTGGCGGCGGGTCCGGATCGCCGCATGCCGGGACCGCAGGCAGGCGATCGCCGGCCGACGGCAGCCCGCTTCCAGCAGATGCTCCGCGGCCTGGCGGCCGATCGACTCGGTATCGGGTTGCACCACGTCGCACCAGTCCGGGACGACCGGGTTGTTCATCGCCCCGACCACCCCCACGTCTTCCAGACGCTCGCGGAGCGCACCGCGGGGCATCACCCCGGCGAAGATCACCCCGCTGATCTTGCTTTCCGTCAGCACGTTGGGCACGCCCTGCGGATCGGAAACAAAACCGACGGACAACCGGCCGTCGATCGCATCGGCGGCACGGCTGCCGCCGGCCATCAGGCCCGTGACGATATTGGTGTGACCGATCCGCTGAGCCAACCCGGGGATATCATCGATCACCAGCAGCACAAAATCTTGACCGGAAATAACTTGCGATCCATTAGGTTTGCGGCGGGGGACGCCGCGGTAGCCCATCTGCTTGATGATTTTTCGGATCCGCTCGGCCGTGGCGGGCGACACCGCCGGATTCCCGCTGATGACACGCGAGACGGTCGATTGGGATACCCCGGCCGCTTTCGCGACATCCACCATCGAGCAGTCTGAAGTCTCCGCGTGCTTCATGGGGTCATACTCGGCGGAAATCGCCCGACGATCAAGCGCGACCCGCGAGCTGGCTGGGCCCGACGGAAAGAGTTATGCTGCATATTCATATTGATAGTTTCACTCCTCGGCTTCTCTTGGGAGCAAGAAATGGGATCTGGCGTCCTCGGCTTGTCTTGGATCGACCTGGCGTTGATCGGCCTCTACCTCGTGGGCATGATCGTGCTGGGCATCCGCGGTGGGGGGCGCTCGACCAGCACGGACGACTACTTCCTCGCGGGGCGGTCGCTGGGCCGCTGGATGCAGTTCTTCCTGAACTTCGGGCAGAAGACCGACGCCAATGGGGCCGCGAGCGTGTCCAGCGAGGTGTTCCGCCAGGGCGCCAGCGGGATGTGGATCGGGTTCCAGTCGCTGTTCTTTACGCCCCTGTACTGGTTCACTGCGGTGTGGTTCCGTCGGGTTCGGCTCGTAACCATGGCCGACCTCTTCGCCGACCGGTTCGGCAGTCGGCGGCTGGCGGCGCTGTACGCCGTGGCGGCGCTCGTCTCCACGGTGCTGGCGATGGCGGTGGGCAACGTCGCGGCCTACAAGGTTTCCTCGGCGATCATGGCCAAGCCGGCGGCGCAGCTGACGGTCGAAGAAACCGAGCGTGTCGCCCAGTTCGAGCGGTATCGCCAGCTCACCGAAGACGCCACGCAGCCCGACTTCACCGCCGAACAGACCGCCGAGCTCTCGCGACTGCAGGACCGCGTCGACCGCCGAGAGATCTCGGGCACGGTGTCCTACATCCAGCCGCACTGGTTCTACCTGGTCTACTCCGTGGTCATCGTCGCCTACGTCGTCGTCGGCGGCTACCGGGCCGCCGCCCTGACCGACGCGGCCCAGGGCCTGCTGCTCGTGATCTTTTCGCTCATGCTGATTCCCTTGGGCCTCTACCAGCTCGGCGGCCTGAGCGGCATGCACGACCGGCTGCCCGACGCCATGGTCCAGTTGTTCGGTACGGCGGCGACGAGCGAGTATGCCTGGTACACCGTCGCGGCGATCGTGGTGACCTCACTGATCACCACCCTGGGCCTGCCGGTCAACATGGCGGCGGCCGGCTCGGCGCGGACCGAACTGGACGCCCGCATCGGCGCGACCAGCGGCGCCTTCGCCAAGCGGATCATGATGATCGCCTGGATGTACGGGGGGCTGCTGGCCTACGCGCTGCTGAGCGACCGCCTCGCCGACCCGGACTTTGCGTGGGGAGCCTTGTCACTGGAACTGCTGCCGGTCGGGCTGATCGGGCTGCTGTTGGCCGGCCTGCTCGCGGGCAACATGTCCACCATCGACGCGGGGGCGGTCAACACCTCGGCCCTGTTTGTCCGCAACCTGTACCAGCCGGTCCGGCCCGCGCGTTGGGAGAAGGGGGATGTGACCGTCGGTCAGATCGCCACGGTCGTGGTCATCGGCCTGGCCGTGCTGATCGCGCTGCGGGTCGGCCAGATCATCCCCCTGATCGTGACGCTGATCACCCTGCTGACGGCGTTCGGCGTGGCGGTGATCCTGGTCTTTCTCTGGCGTCGGCTGACGGCCGCGGCCGTGGCGATCACGGTGGTCGTGTGGCTGCTGGCGATGGGGGCGGTGCCCTGGGTCTTGCCGATGGCTGAACCGATCCGCACCGCGCCGGCTCTGACCCTGACCGAAGCGCCGCCGTCGGGCCAAGCCATCTTCTTCGACCGCGTGGCCGCCATCGACCCCGCCGACCCGGATTCGCCGCGGGAGGGCCTGGGTCGATTCCATGCCGAGCTCTACCTGCTGGATCGCGTTGGCCTGCCGGTTGCCGAGTCGTCGGCCTCGGTACGCACGTTCCTACGGTGGACCTTTGCCGGCGTCGTCCCGTTCATCCTGATGATCGGCCTGAGCTGGGTGACCCCGGCGACCGATCCGGCAAGGCTGGACCGCTTCTACCGCAAGCTCAGGACGCCGGTGCACCCGGACCCGGAAGTCGACGCGGCCCGCGTCCGGTCGGCGGACCACGGCGAGGAAGCGGGAACCCAGCCCCGGCTGTTCCGCGCCGGCGCCTGGGAGTTCCGGCGGTGGGACCGCCTGGACGCCCTGGGCTTCGCCGCGTCCTGGGCCGTCGTCGGGCTGGTGCTGGGCCTGCTGTGGCTGATCCTGAGCCTCGGCCGGGCGTGACCACGCTCTGAATGCATAAAATGAATATGCAGAAATGTCTTGACGATGGACCCGGGTGGGTTATAATT
>CAZVBW010000163.1:0-3102 GCA_964625505.1 uncultured Phycisphaeraceae bacterium | reverse complement strand
TCCCCTTCACCATCGCAGGATCAGCGACTAGGCGGAGAATGCGATTGCCCTGGGGCGATTGAATAGTCCGCGGTAGAATGGGCTGATGGACTACTCCGCCGACAGCGTGATCAAGGTGGACCCGGAGATTCTCGGGGGCCGTCCGTGTTTCCGCGGGACGCGGGTGCCGGTGCGAACGCTGTTTGACATCCTCCTGTCGGGCGACAGCATCGCCGAGTTTCTGGATGGTTTCCCAAGCGTGAGCCCGGAACAAGCGGAGGCTGCGCTACATGAAGCAGCTGCCGCCCTGGACTTGGAGCCGATCAGTGAGTTGCCACGCTACCTGCGGGAGCAGCAGGCGTCGACGGCCGCATGAAACTGCTGCTGGACGAGTGCGTGCATCGCAAGCTACGCCCGTTGCTACGCCCGCACGAGGTGGATGCCGTGCGCTTCATCGGCTGGGAAGGCACACGCAATGGGAAACTGTTGCGACGTGCCGCTGACGCGGGCTATCAGGCGTTGATCACCATCGATCAGGGCATGGCTTACCAACAGCATGAGCCGACGCTGCCATTGCCGGTCGTCCTGCTGAAGGTTCGATCCAACGATTATCAATCGTACCTGCCGCATATCGAGCCGCTGCTCGCTCTGCTGGAGCAGCCGCTGCGGTCGAAGTTCTATACGTTGGACTACCCGAGCTAACGCACGCTCAGTTCAGGCTCTGCCCGGTCACGCTCGTGATGTCCGGCACGACCAGCTCCGCATCGACCGCGGGGATGGTCACGGCGGCGTAGGGGTAGGTCAGCGCCTGGGTCACCAGCGCGTCCGGGGCGGGGCGGTTCGCGGTGCCCTGCACGTACAGCGTGTCACCCACCTGCTGCAGGCCGTCGATGCGGACCCAGTACCCGCCCGTCGGCTGCTCGCCCAGGGCCACGATGACCACCTGCTCGCTGCCGAAGGCCACGTCCAGGTCCGCCAGCTCGTCCACGCCCAGCTCGGCGAGCTGGTCGGCGGTGCTGATCAGCATCGTGCCCGGCTGGGTGAGGGCGGCGGCGCTGCCGGCCCGGCCGTCGAGGATCGACACGGCCTGCGGCGGCGCGTCGGGCAGCTCGGTGCCGGCCACGCCCATCGACGCGGCGTCGCCGTCCGCGTCGCCGTCGGCGGCGTCGGTCTGCGGCTGGCACCCGGTCAGGCTGACAAAGGCGATCAGGGTCAGGGCGGTCAGCAGGTGGGGCAAGCGGTGCATTCGGCGACTCCGGGGTCCGGGGGGGTGTAGGGCAACAACGACTGGCGGCCATCATAAACAGCCCCGCCAGCTTTAGCCGCTGCGGCGACGCCGCGGCCGTTCAACACCCGCCATTCACTCGCCCAGCTCGGCCCGCAGCGCCTCGACCCGCTGCTGCAGCTCGGGCGCCAGCTGCTCGCCGCTGAGCCGCCGCAGCCGCGCCCGCGCGTCCGACGGCTGCTGGCGATCCGCCGACCGCCGCGCCTCGGCGTAGGTCGCCCATGGCGAGTCATACCCCTGGATCAGCGATTCCAGGTGCTCGTCCGCCGCCTCGTGATCGCCCAGCTCGCCCGACAGCTCCGCCGCGTGCAGCAGGGCCGGCTGCACCAGCGACCGCCGACCCTCGTGCATCACCACCAGCAGCAGCGCCTGCCGCCTCGCCTCCTCCCGCTGCTGCGTCGCCTGGTCCGCGGCGTTCTGCTCGGCCAGCCGCGCCGCCAACGCCCGCCGGCCCCGCACCGCCTCCAGCAACGCCTCGGCGGCGACCGCGGGGTTCCCGACGCTCGTGGTCAACCCCTCCAACTCACCCAGCCCCTGCCGCAGCTGACCCTCGTCGAACGACACCCGGGCCATCTCCAACCGGGCCGGCTCGCCCAGCCGTTCGGACATCGCCACCACCTCGGTCAACCCCCGCCGCGCCGCGTCGAACTGCCCCAGCCGACGCTCGGCGACCGACCGCCACAGCAGCGCCTCCAGCCTCGGGGCCGGCTCGACGCCCGGCCGCTGCACCACCGCGTCAAGCGCCGCCCGCGCCGCCTCGTGACGACCATCATCCAACAGTCGTCTGCCCAGCCACACCAGCTCCGCCGGGCCCAGCGCTTCGTCACCACCAATACGCTGCACCGCCTGCAGCGATTCCGCGGCCCGGCCCGGCTCGCCCGCCTCCCGCTGCAGCGCCCACGCCAGCCGCCACGCCGCGACCCGCTGGCGATCTTCCAGCTCGGGGTCCGCCCCCGCCTCGGTCAGCAGCGGCAGCGCCCGGTCCGGCATCCCCGCCGCCGTGAGCAGCACCCCCAGCTCCAGCCCCGCCCGGTGCCGCTGCGGGCTCAGCGGGTACTCGCCCCGCAGCCGCTGGTACGCCCGGATCGCCCCCGGCCCGTCCCCGGCCATCTGCCGCGCCCGGCCGATCCGGAACAGCGCCTCCTGCACCACCGCCGCGGGCAGCCCGTCGTGTTCCAGCAGGGCCTCGGCCGCCTGCGCCGCCTGCTCGGGGTTGCCCAGGGCCGTGTCCAGCTCGATCAGCCGCAGCACCGCCGCCGCCGACTGCTCGTCATGTTGGTCCACCGCCGCGGCAAACCGCCGATAGTCCTCCGCCGCCGGCTCCCACCGCTCGTGCCGCTCATATAGCCGGGCTCGCCGCAGCAGCGCCTGCTGGTAGTACGGGTGGTCTTCGCCGCGATCGATCAGGGCACTGAGCCGATTCGCCGCCGCCGCGACGTCGCCGCCCTCCGCTGCCGAGGCCGCCTGCAGAAACTCGGCGTCCACCAGCAGCGACGACTCGGGGTAGCGGTTGCCCAGCCGGGCGATCGTCTGCGTCATCGCGTCCAGCTGATTCAGCCGGTACTGCGAGACCGCCAGCTTGTAGAGCGCCTGCTCGGCCAGCGGACTGTCGAACCGCTGCAACACGTCCGCCGCCTCGGCCAGCCGCCCGGCCGCCTGCTCGTGCTGGCCCAGGTCCTGGTGGGCCGAGCCGGCCAGGTACGCCGCCGCCCCCGACGAGGTGGTGGGCATCGCCTCGGCCAGCTGCCGGTACGCCTGCAGCACCGCCTCGGGCTCGCCGCCCCGCTGCAGCGACCACAGCAACCCGACCGCCGAGGGCCCAAAGCTCGCCGACGCCT
>CAZVBW010000162.1:0-3131 GCA_964625505.1 uncultured Phycisphaeraceae bacterium | reverse complement strand
CGCTGGTTCCTGTGCCCGCGCCGGGCTGCCGGGCGATGCCGCGGCGGCACCGGCCGCCAATGTCGTGCCGAGAAAGCCACGTCGGGTCATGCTCGGCATGCGGGCAGTCCGGGTCGGGTGCGTCAGCGAGCGGTCAATCCTCGACTTGCGTCGCACTCGGCGGCAGCTCGAGCAACTCCGCCATCGCGATCGACAACCCCGGCAGTACGTCGCCGCCGTCCAGATGACTGTCGGCCCGCACCTGCGTGACCGAATCGTCCGGCCGGTAGACCACCGCCACCGCCTGCTCCGGGTAGATCGTCCAGACCAGCGGCGTCCCGGCGCTGAGGAAGTCCGACACCCGCCCCCGCAGCTGCATCGCCGAATCGTTCGGGGAAACCACCTCGACCGCAAGGTCCGGCCGAATCCGGATGTGCCGGCTCCAAATCGCCGGCACGACCCGCTCGGGCAGGATCACCGACACGTCCGGCTTGCGGACCTGGTCCGGCTTGTCGGGGAAGCACTGGTAGCTCGCTTGGTCATCGAAGACCGCGGCCCGCAGCCCGTGCTGCCGCAGGTACTGCTCGATGAGGAAGTGCACAATGTGCGTCACGTACCCGCTTCTTCCACTCATCCCGGTTTTCTCCTGCAGCCGCCCGTCCACCAGCTCGGCGTGCTTCGCCTCGGGCATCTCCAGCATCTGCTCGGGCGTGATCCGCTCTGGGGCCGGGGCGTCGGCCAGGCCGGGGATCGGGGGTGTCGCGAGTGCGGTCATGACGGGCTCCCAAACAAGTTTACCGCCGCCGGCCGACCGCCTCCATATCATGCCCTCATGGCGACGCTGACGATCAATGGCCGGCCCTGCGAGTTCGAGCACCCCGAGGACGGCCCCAAGAAGTCGATCCTCGACGTCGCTTTGGACAACAAGGTCGAGATCCCCCACTACTGCTACCACCCGGGGATGTCCGTCGTCGCCTCCTGCCGGATCTGCCTGGCGGAGATCGGCCAGCCCAACCCCAAGAACGACGGCAAGGTCGAGCTGGTCCCCAAGCTCGTGCCCACTTGTCAGACCCCCGCGGTCGACGGCATGGAGGTCCACCTCGACTCGCCCAAGACCATCGCCAACCAGAAGGCGGTGATGGAATACCTGCTGATCAACCACCCGCTGGACTGCCCGGTCTGTGACCAGGCGGGCGAGTGCTCGCTGCAGGATTACAGCTACAAGTACGGCCGGGCCGCGTCACGCTTCGAAGAAAACAAGATCAAGCAGCCCAAGAAGGACCTCGGGCCCCACGTGCTGCTCTACAGCGACCGCTGCATCATGTGCAGCCGCTGCGTCCGCTTCACCCGCGAGGTCACCGGGACCGGCGAGATCGGCGTCTTCGGCAGGGGCTCCCGCGAGCAGATCGACGTGTTCCCCGGCATCGCCCTGGACAACCCGCTCTCGGGCAACGTCGTGGACATCTGCCCCGTCGGTGCCCTGCTGGATAAAGATTTCCTGATGACCATGCGCGTGTGGAACCTCACCCACACGCCCAGCATTGACGGCATCACCGCCAGCGGCGACAACCTCTCGATCCAGACCCAGGACGACCGGATCTACCGCATCAAGCCGCGGACCAACCTCGAGGTCAACCAGTGGTGGACCTCCGACGAGGCCCGCTACGGCTGGCGTTTCGTCCACCACGAAGACCGGCTGCGCAGCCCGACGCACAAGGTCCAGGGCACCCACGAAGAGTGCGACTGGAACCAGGCCTACCGCCAGATCGTCGAGCAGCTCGCCCGGGTGCACAACAACTTCGGCGATGGCTCGCTGGCCGTCGTCGTCAGCCCGATGCTGCCTTGCGAGGAGGCGCACCTGCTGGGCCGGCTGGCCCGCGAGTTGGACCCCGGCGCGGTGCTGGCGGTGGGCCCGGTGCCCCGCGTCGGCGAGGACCAGACGTTCCCCGGCGGGTACACCTACGTCGCCGAGAAGGCACCCAACGCCCGCGGCGTTCGGCGGGTTCTGGAGCAGCTCGGCGGCGAGGTGCTCGATGCCGACACGCTTTCGGAGCGAGCGGGAAGCTTCCGAGGGTGGATCGTCACCGGCAACTACCCGAGCGAGTGGGTCACCGCCGACGCCCTGGACGCCATCACCGGCCTGGGCGACGACGACCGGTTCGTGGTGTCGATCGACACCCTGCCCAACAAGCTCACCGAGGCCGCCGACGTGTGCCTGCCGGGGGCCACGTGGACCGAGAAGGCGGGCACGTTTGAGAACCACGCCGGCCGGCTGCAGAGCTTCCAGCAGGCGATCCCCGTCATCGAGCTGGCCAAGCCCGAGGGCCAGATTGCCCTGGACCTGATGCGAGCCGCCCGCGTCGCCGACGCCCGCCGCTACGACGCCGCCGCCGTGCGGGAAGAGCTCGGCGGCGTGTTCGTGACCGACGTGCACCACCCCGAGCTCGAGAGCCCGAAGGTCAGCCAGATGCAGTACGTCGAGCTATAGCGCCGACCTACCGTTTAGCGGGCGCAGCGCAGCTGCCCCTGCGGCCCGCCACCCGCGGATACAATGCACCGATGGCCAAGAAAGCCGCCAAACGCAAGAAGCCCTCCGCCGAGCCGCAGACGTTTCTGACAACGGACGGTGACCTGGTGCTGGAAATCACACCTTCGGACGATGGTTGGTTGTGTGTCAGCGCCCCGTTTGTGCCGGGACTCAACACGCAGGCGAAGACGATTGCAGAAGCTTTTGAACTCGCTCATGAGGTGAGGCAGGAGTTGGAGGAAGTCCGAAAACAGCTGGAGCTTGAGCAGGCCGAGCGGTCCGCGCTTGCTACTGGCTAATTCAGGCTCGTCGGTTTCGGCACGTCGAGGTCTTCCAGGATGCCCTTGGTTGTGTGCGGGTCGATCTTCTTGTGCCTTGGCACAGCCGATGTGCGATCGGTGCCGACCTTGTGCCAGAAGTCGTGCCGCGACCCGTGCCGCTTCAGCTCGCAGCCGTGAGCCCGCAAGTGCTTCTCAAGGTCACGCTTTTTCATAATCTCAGTCTTCGAGATCTGTGATTGTGGAATAACTGGTTACCGCAACCTGTCGGTTACCTGACACTGCTTTGACAGCTAGCAGGATGCTGCAAAAGTCGGCTTAGCTAGGGGCGATGTGCTGTGGCCGGT
>CAZVBW010000161.1:0-3349 GCA_964625505.1 uncultured Phycisphaeraceae bacterium | reverse complement strand
TCCGCCCCATCACCACGCCGACCGTTGCCCCGATCCGCATAGATAGAGGTGGCCTTGAGTAGCTTCCAGACCCGCGGGCGGTTCCGCTTCTTCGCCCGGCGTATCAATTTGGCCGCCACCGCGGGGTCGCCGAACGAATCCTTCACCTCATCGACCGGCCGGCCCGCCTGGGCGGCGTCCGTAAAGTGGGCGATCAACTCATCCGCGACCGCCGACTGCTCACGCCGCCACAGCCGTGTCCGCCGCACCACCTGCTCAACCAACGCCCGCTGGCGATCCGTCAACTCACTGTCTGTAAGCCGCTCCCGCCAAGTCGATCTGCTGCGTCGGGTCGGACGATGTGTCGCTTGTTCTGCCGACGCCGCATCCGACTCGTTCTGATCGATGATTTCGCTCACGCCTGGCCCCCTTCTGGCAGCACGCCCAGTGACCGCATGCCCTCCGCCATCGCCCGCCACTGCTTCGTCTGCTTCGCAAGTTGCGTTTTGCCCTTGCCCGTCAGCCGGTAGTACCGCCGCGGCCGGGCATGGCCTTGATCGACCCGCGACTTGATCCAGCCCTTTGCCTCGAGGTTGTACAGCAGCGGGTAAAGCGTGGACTGGCCCATCTGCAGCACCCCCCCGCTGCCCGCCTCCAGCCGCTCGACCAAGTCGTAGCCGTACCGCTCCCCGGGTTCCAGCAGCTTGAGGACCGCGACCGGCCCCGCCCCTCGCATCAGTTCACGTTCCAGCTTCATGATTACCTCGGCACGCATAGTATGCGATGGCATCATTGGGGGCAATAGGTATGTCCAGGCGGGGAGCACATCGCCGATGTGGGTCGAGGTTGAACCGTTGACGACCCGCGCCGCGGGCCTGCCGCCGTGGCCAGTTACCCCGTCGAGCGCAGCGGCACCAGCGATGCGCCGATCGCCACGAGGATCAGGCCCGCGACCAGCCATGGGTTCAACCCCGTCAGCGCGGCGGGCCACATCAACGCCAGGCCCAGCCACAGCGCGAGCAGGGCGTAGCGGCCGACGCGGAGCCGAGCGGCGATTCGGCCGCCGGCCCCGGCCTGCACGGCGGCGACAGCGACCAGCGCGAGCATCACCGCGGCGAGTGTGCCCACGTGCCGCTGCCGAGCCTGAGCACCGGCGACGATGACCTGCTGCTGGGCGTCCCGCAGCTGGCCCCGCAGCTCGGCGGCCTCGGGGCTGGCGGCCCGCTCGAGCTCGACGGCCCGGCGCGCGGCGTCGCCCGAGGCGTCGTTCTCCGGGAACGGCACGGTGGCGATCAGCGCGTCGGTGGCCCGGTCGTAGCTTTCAAGGGCATCTTGAGCCTGCGTGATCCGGGCGTCGGCGTCGGCCGTACCCCGCCAGCGATCCTGCAGTGCCGGGGCGAATCGGCCCAGCACCGCCGGGCCCAGCAGCACCCCGAGCAACATGCCGACCGCGAGCAGGTACAGCAGCCCCGGGCGGGCGGGCGGCTCGGACGCAGAGCCGGCGGTGGGGGACGCGTTGGGCATCGGTGGATGGTATGGGCGGGCAAGGCGCGGCCGCGCCGCGAGCGGAGCACCGTGGCTCAAGCGACGGGATCAACTTCTTCCACCGCTCCCTCGGATAACTCCGCATCGGTGCTCGCGACAAACATTGCACGCCTGTCGGCGGTTCGCAGCCATAGCCGGGTCGCTACACGACCCTGGCGAAACTTGCGGTGCGCGGTGGTGTGAAGTGGTATGCGATGTCGAACATCGCGCCGGGGCCGCGTGGCGTCCCGGCGATGACGACTGCGCCTTCGGCAAGCATGGTGCAGCTGGTCAATCCGCTTCGGCGACCAGCACGCGGGGCAGGCGTTCGTGGTCCGGCAGGACGATCGGTTCGTGCAGGCCCGGGGTGCTGCGGACCAGTTCAATGACGGCGGCTTTCTGACTGGCAGCAATCTCCAGAACCAGCTGGCCATCGCTTCGCAGCAGCTCCGGGGCCGCGGCGACGAGTCGGCGGATGAGGTCCAGGCCGTCGGTCCCGCCGCGGAGCGCGAGTTCGGGTTCGTGGTCCTTGACGTTGGGCGGCACGTCCCGCCACTCGGCGTCGCTGATGTACGGCGGGTTGGACAGCAGGTAGTCCAGACGCCGCCCGACGAGCGGCTCGAGCAGGTCGCCGTGATGGAACTCGATGCGGTCCTGGACGCCCTGCTCCGCCGCGTTGCGGTTGGCGACGGTTAGCGCGGCGTCGCTGAGGTCGACCGCGTCGATGTGGCTGCCGGGCAGGTGCTTGGCGATGGCGACGGCGATCGCGCCGCTGCCGGTGCCGACGTCCGCGACGCGCGGCGCGTCGAAGCCGGGGGTTCGGCGGGCGTGTTGGAGCACGTGTTCGACCAGCGCCTCGGTGCTGGGCCGGGGGATCAGCACGTCGGGGCTGACGTGGAGGGTCATCGAGAAGAACGGGGCCTTGCCCACGAGGTAGTCCACCGGCTCGTGGGCGATCGCCCGCTCGACCAACTCGCGGAACGCCGCCCGCTCCAGCTGCGACGCCGGGCGGTGCGGGTCCATGTACAGCTTGAGTCGGGGCACGCCCAGGACGTGGCCCAGGAGCATCTCGGCCGAGACGCGGGGGGCATCGATGGAATGTTTTTCGAAGTGACGCGTGGTCCACTGCAGCAGACGCTGGGTCGACCACGTGTCCGAAGCCATGCCCGCAGGGTAGCCGGGCGGCGGGGTTGGCGGGCGACTTGGTATCAGGGCGACTCGGTCGGGTCGGCCGCCTCGCGGGCCCGCCGGCGGTCGACGATGAAGCTGCGGACCAGCAGCAGCCCGACGCCGACCATCAGCGAGGCGTCGGCGATGTTGAAGATCCAGGGCCAGAGGTCGGTCTGCGGCAGCATGTGCAGCATGTCCCGCACGGCGGCGAAGCGGACCCGGTCATAGAGGTTGCCCAGCGCCCCGGCCAGCACCAGCGCCAGCCCGACGTGCAGGACCCACGACCGGCTGGGGCTGCGGGCGAAGACCGCGCCGATGACCGCCAGGGCGATCACCGACACGCTGATGAACAGCCACCGGCCGCCCTGGGCCCGGCCGAAGACGGCGCCGGTGTTGATCGTCAGCCGCAGGTCCAGCAGGCCGGGCACCACGGTCTGGCCGGGGTGCGGCGGGATCGCCGACGCCGGGGCGTCCTGAACGCGGGGGACCAGCTGGACCCAGTCGCCGGCCTGGGCGACCCGGGTTTGCACGGTGGGCTGGCCGTCGCGGGTGGCCAGTCGAAGCGGCCGGCCGGCGACCTCGTGGAAGGCCCAGGTCTTGAGCCCCAGGTCCGCCGCGAGCACCGCCGCGGTGAGCCCCAGCAGCAGCAGCCACGGCCCGGGCCGGCGGGCGGCCG
>CAZVBW010000160.1:0-3384 GCA_964625505.1 uncultured Phycisphaeraceae bacterium | reverse complement strand
GGGGGGGGGGTGGTGAATCTGGTGGGGCGGTCGGTGGATTGCAGGAAGACCGAGGCGCAGCGGCGGGAGATCTTGGAGTCGCGGGTGGATTCGTGCCGGGTGTTGGGGGAGGCGATGCGGGGGTTGGTGGGGGGTGGGGGTGATGCGGAGGCGGGAGGGGATCCGGGGTCTGATCCGACGCTTCGCGTTGCTCAGCTGTCGGCTTCTGGGGGGGTGCCGGGGGAGGTTCCGGGGGGTGTTCCGGGGGTGTGGGTGCAGGCGGGGACGGCGCACATTGTGGGGGACCCGGAGCCGATGGACCGGGTGTGCGATGAGCGGACGCCGGCCGGGCCGGAGGACGAGCTGGCACCGGCGGTGGGGCTGGCGTGGGAGCAGGCGTTTGCGGAGGCGAGGCTGGCGGGTCAGCGTGGGGTGGTGCTGCGGATCAGCTTTGTGTTGGGGCCGGAGAACGCGGGGGGCGGGGGTGCGATGTCACGGCTGGTGCGGCTGACGAAGTGGGGTCTTGGGGGCACGGTGGGCAGCGGGGAGCAGTGGATTTCGTGGCTGCATCAGCATGATCTGAACCGGATGATCGTGGCGGCGATCGAGGACGCGGCGTACGAGGGGGTGTATCTGGCGACGTCGCCCGAGCCGGTGACGAATCGGCGTTTTATGTCGGCGTTGCGTCATGCGTGCAAGCGGCCGTGGTCGCCGCCGGCCCCGGGGTGGGCGGTGCGGCTGGCGAGCCGGTGGTGGTTGAAGACGGACCCGGAGTTAGCGCTGAAGGGTCGGCGGTGTGTGCCACGGCGGTTGGTGGCGGAGCGGGGGTTTGAGTTTATGTTTCCGGAGTTGGGGCCGGCGTTGCACGATTTGATGGATCGGCGGGGTAGCAAGTGACTTGTGACAAGTGACAAGTGACAAGTCAAGAGTGCGAAGGTGTGAAGGTGTGAAGGTGTGAAGGTGTGAAGGTGGGGAGGGGCGGGCTGCGGGTTAGTGGCGGCGGCCGTAGCGGCGGAGGGCTTGGGCGACGGTGCGGTGGATTTCGAGGGGTTGGCTGATCATGATCCAGTAGGCGTCGTAGCCGCCGGTGCCTGCGGTGGCGAAGCCGATGCTGCCCAGGCCGAGCAGTCGCTCGCGGAGGGTGAGCAGCAGGCGGGTGTGCTGGACCTGGGGCAGGGGGGCTTCGAAGACCTGGACGGTGAGCACGCCGCGGACGCGGAGCACGCGGCGGTCGGTGAGCACGTAAACGCGGGAGACCCACTCGAGCAGCTGCCAGATAAGCCGGACGGCGACGGCGGACAGGCCCAGCAGGACCAGGTCGCGTGGCGAGCCGGGCAGGTCGATGACGTGCTTGTCCAGCAGCAGGGCGGCGGCGGTGATCCCCAGCAGCGTCAGCAGGATCGTGAGCGGGCCCAGGAGGATGAACCACGGGCTGGGCTTGAGCAGGAGGATGACCACCTCGCCGGGGTCCAGCAGGGCGGGCGGGAGCATGGCGGCGATGCGGGCGTCCAGCGGGGGTTCGTCGGCGAGCTCGGGCTCGAGGGCCTCGGCGGGGGCGTGGGGGTGTGGCGGGGTCGCCAGATGCCAACGATCGGCGGATCGACCGCGGGCGGTCGGCCTGAGGCGGAGCCGTGACACCGGGGCGGCCCGGTCACGGGCAGCAAGTGCCCGTGCCACACGCGGACTGGCCGGGGTCACGGCGCGGCTCCGTGGCTGGCGATCACGTCCGGGCGGAGGGTGACGATGTCGGGCAGGTTGCGGTAGTAATCGTCGAAGTCCAGGCCGTAGCCGACGACAAACGCGTCGGGGATGTCAAAGCCCACGTAGTCGGCCTCGGCCTCGGGGGGCTGGTCCAGCTGCTTGCGGAGCAGCACGCAGGTCCGCACCGACGCCGGGCCGCGCCGGGCCAGTTCCTCGCGGACCCGCCGCAGCGTCCGGCCGCTGTCGAGGATGTCGTCGATGACCAGCACGTGCAGCCCGGTGAGGTCCTCGGGCACGGCGCTGAGCGTCGGGTCGATCTTCACGCCCTGGCTGGTGGTGGACCGCCCGGGGTAGGAGCTGACCGACATCACGTGGATCTGCATCCGCTGGGGAAGTCGGCGGATCAGGTCGGCCACGAAAATGATCGACCCGGTGAGGATCGGCACGAGCGTGACCTCGATCGCCGGGCCGCCGGCCGGCGTGGGCACCGCGTCCAGCGTCGCCAGGTCGGCGGTGATCTGCTCGGCCAGCTCGTCGATCCGCTGGCCGATCCGCTGGCGATCGATCAGGACCCGCTCGATATCGCCCTGCATGGGGCGAGTCTATCGGGTCGGGGGTGGGATTTGATCGTCGGCGGGCGCGGGTCCGGCGTCATCCCGTGCCCCGTGCGGACTCTTTGCACTCAGCCACCGGCGAGTCGCCGGGGGCCGGGGGCCGGGCCGCGGATGTATCTGTTGTCGCCGCCGGTGGCGGGGCTCGATGCCGCCGGTGACCGGCCCCGGGTCATTGACCCGGGGCTAACGGGGAAGCCCGATGCACCCCGTTAGCCCCCGGCGAGTCGCCGGGGGCCGGGCCGCCGATGGAACCGTGGTCGCAGCACGGTGGCGGGGCTCGATGCCGCCGGTGACCGGCCCCGGGTCACTGACCCGGGGCTAACGGGGAAGCCCGATGCACCCCGTTAGCCCCCGGCGAGTCGCCGGGGGCCGGGCCGCTGTGGTTCTCATTGTCGCCGCGGCCCGGCCGGCCGGGTGGCACACCGATTCGATGCATCAACGCTAAGACATGATGTGCGTCATGCCGAACCCGCGGTGGTTCGCTGCGTAGTGTGCACTGGCGACGCCGGGGATGGCGTCGGTGACGCAACACATGATTGGGAGACTCACGTGATGAAGACGATCGCATGGACGGCGGGGTGGGTGGTGTTGACGCTGGGTGCGGGATCGCCGGCGGTGGCTCAGGCGCAGGACGCGGGGGCCCAGCCGCAGGCGGAGGTCGAGCCCAGCGAGGCGGCGGAGTCGACGCCGTGGTTGGGCGTGGTCGCGGATCGGCCGATCGCCGCGGCGGGGGGCTTGCCGGAGCTGGGGGTGGTGGTGCACTGGGTGGGCGATGACACGCCGGGGCAGGCCGCGGGGCTGCGGGTGGGCGATCGGGTGACGCATGTGGACGGGCAACGGCTGTTATCGCCCGAGCAGTTGGCGCGGGTGGTTGACGAGCGGGGCGTGGGCGGGGCGGTCGAATTGCGGGTGGTGCGGGGTGAGCAGCAGTTGACGCTGGAGGCGACGGTGGCGACGCGGCCGGCGGGGCTGGAGGTGCCGGAACTGGCGGAGGTGGCCCCGGCGCGGCCGGCCCCGGTCGATCGACGGGCGCAGCGGCTGGCGGAGCGTGGGGTGGAGAGCAACTACGGGGTGGAGGATTTGGAGAATG
>CAZVBW010000159.1:656-3726 GCA_964625505.1 uncultured Phycisphaeraceae bacterium | reverse complement strand
GCGGACGATGGTCTATTCGGAGATGCGCGAGGCGATGGCCGACGAGGGGGATGGCGACGCCACGTTGCCGGTTGCTGATGGCGACGGCGGCGACGCTTCCGGGGGCGGTTCCGGGGGCGGGGGTGGCGTGAGGCCGCGGGAGGTGTTGCAGGTGCATGACAGCTACGTCGTGACGCAGGATGGCGATGGGCTGCTGATCGTCGACCAGCACGCCCTGCACGAGCGGGTGATGTACGAGACGCTGCGCCGGCGGGTGCTCCAGCAGGACCAGCCACTGGAGAGTCAGCGGTTGCTGATGCCCGCCGTGGTCGACCTGCCCGCGGATCGGCTGGCGCTGCTCGAGCCGCTGGCCCCGCTGCTGGCGCGGATCGGCGTGGATGCCCAGCCCGTGGGCCCGCGGCAGGCGGCGGTGCACGCGTTCCCCACGCTGCTGTTTGATCGGCGGGTCGAGCCGGGCGCTTTCCTGACCGACCTGCTGGACCTGGCCGAGGCGGGCGAGCTGAACCTGGACACCCTCGGCGGCGATCACGATCAGGACGCCGCCGCCCTGGAGTCGGCAATGCACCCGGTGCTGGACATGATGGCCTGCAAGGCCGCGGTCAAGGCCGGCGACCCGCTCACCGACCAGGAACTCGAAGCCCTGCTGGCCCGCCGCGGCGAGGTCGAACGGTCCAGCAACTGCCCCCACGGCCGACCCACCACGCTGCGGCTGTCGATGGGCGAACTGGCCAAGCGGTTCGGGCGGACGTGATGCCGATGGGGGCGGGTTTCTGGCACGAGCGGACGTGCTCATCTTGCTGAGCACGACGCGTCAGCGAGTGTACAAGCGACGGATGCCTCTCGACCCCAGACGCGACATTGATTAGCGGGCCGCGACGCGGCCCTGGTGCGAGGTCAAGGTCCACTGACGTTGTGATGCCGCCGCGGACCGCAAGCTGCGCCAGGGCCGCGTAGCGGCCCGGCTATTAAAGCGTTAAGCGCCGCCTACCCCAGCCGATCATCGCCCGGGATCCGGCGGAACATCTTCCGGTAGTCGTCCGGCGGGTTGATCTCGTCGCGGAACATGCCGTCGTAGTACGGGTTGACCGGCGGGATCTGGGCCTCGACGTCACGCTTCCAGTCATCGAGCAGGCCCTTGAGCCGGTCCCGCTGGTCGGGCTCTTCGTCGGCCAGGTTGCGGGACTCGCCGATGTCCTGGGAGAGGTCGAACAGCTCGAGCTTGCCGTCCTCGAAGTGCTCGATGAGCTTGAGGCTGCCATTGCGGATCGAGCAGGTCGGACTGCCGCCCTGGTTGGAGTAGTGCGGGTAGTGCCAGTAGATCGGATCCCGCTGGAAGCCGGCGTCGCCGCGGAGCAGCGGCTGGAGCGACACACCATCGATCGTGCGGTCGGCCGGCTCGGAGGCACCGGCGACATCGAGGCACGTGCTGAACAGGTCCGGCGTCGTCGTCGGCACGCCGCTGGTCTGCCCCGGCTCGACCACGGCGGGCCAGCGGATGATCTGGCTGACCCGGTTGCCCCCGTCGTACATCCAGCCCTTGCCTTCGCTCAGCGGGGCGTTGCACGTCGGCGAACCCTCGGCCGTGCTCAGTCCGCCGTTGTCGGCGGTGAAGATCACGATCGTGTCCTCCGCCAGGCCCAGCTCGTCGAGGGCATCCATGGCCCGGCCGATGTTGGTGTCCAGGTTCTCCATCATCGCGGCGTAGGTCGGGTGAGACTGCACTGTGCGACGCTTCACCCGCTGGTCCTTCTTGTGCAGGCCGGTGAAGCACTCGCCCTCCTCGATCACAGCGTCCTGATCGATGCCCATGTCGCGGGCCTTCTGCTCGTACTTGGCGACCAGATCGGCCGGGGCCTGGATAGGGGTATGCACGGCGTAGTGGCTCAGGTGCACGAAGAATGGCTGGTCGCTGCGGTCGCCGCCGGACGCGTGGCGCTTCATGCGGGCGATGGCTTCGTCGGTCAGGCGGTCGGTGAGGTACTCGCCCTCGGGGCCATCTTCGAGGGCGGGGTTGTCGTAGGGGCTGAAGTACCCGCCGCGGGGGTAGCCGAAGTTCCAGCCGGCGACGTTCTCGTCAAAGCCGAAGTCGGTCGGCAGGTGGCTGGGCATCTGGTCGGTGGCCGGGCCGCCGAGGTGCCACTTGCCCACGTGGTAGGTCGCGTACCCCGCGTCGCCGAGGCACTGGGGCAGCGTCCGCTCGCTCCGCGGCAGTTCGTGGAAGTACGGCACACCCATCAGCTTGCCCCAGGCGTTGCCGGGGATGTAGTTGGTGATGCCGACCCGGGCGGGGTATCGGCCGGTCATCAGGCTCGCGCGAGTCGGCGAGCAGACCGGGCACGACGCGTAGGCATCGGTAAACCGCATGCCCTGATCAGCGAGCCGGTCCAGGTGGGGCGTCTCATAAAAGCTGCTGCCAAAGCAGCCCAGGTCGGCCCAGCCCAGGTCGTCGATGAGGATCAGCAGGATGTGGGGTTGCGGCATGGGGGGAAGGTAGTGGATGAGTCGGCGTAGGACGGGCGTCTCGCCCGTCGTCACCTGAGGGAGCCATGCGTGTATCGAGCTTTGCTCGATCGACGGGCGGGACGCCCGTCCTACGGGAGGAGAAAGACAAGACGCCGCGCGGGGGGCGCGGCGTCTTGCGGGTTTGAGTTGTGGGGCGCGGGTTAGAGCGCGTCGTTGTCGGCTTCGCCGGTGCGGATCCGCATGACGCGGTCCAGGGCGTAGACGAAGATCTTGCCGTCGCCGACATTGCCGGTGCGGGTGGCCCCGACGATGGCGTCCAGCGACTTGTCCAGGTCCTCGGATTTCACCGCGACCTTGAGCAGGATCTTGGGGATAAAGCCGACGTCCATCCGACCGCCACGGTAGCGCTCGGTGTGGCCTTTTTGCTTGCCGAAGCCTTTGACTTCGACGGCGGTGCAGCCGAGCACGCCGATCTGGGCGAGCTTGGCCTTGGTGTCGTCCAAAGCCGAGGGCTTGATGACTGCTTCGATCATATGCATGGGAGGGGTTCCTTTGCGGTTGGTGTGAGTTTAAGCCGGGAGATCGGCGAACGTGCCGGGGTCGGGTG
>CAZVBW010000159.1:0-646 GCA_964625505.1 uncultured Phycisphaeraceae bacterium | reverse complement strand
CCACACCCCGGTTCCCGACAGCCCGATTAGATCTCGCGGGCGTGGTAGCTCTTGATGTACGTCCTCTGGAAGTCCGGGTAAGCCGACATGTCGTGCTCGCCCAGGTCCAGACCCTCGATCTCCTCTTCCTCGCTGACGCGAAGGCCGAGGGTGAACTTCAACACCAGGAAGCCGATGGCCGAGAGCACCACCGTCGCGACGCCGCAGACGATCACGCCGATGAACTGGGAGACCAGCTGAGCGCCACCGGCCGAGTCGCCGAGGATGCCCACCACGAGGGTGCCCCAGATGCCGCACACAAGGTGGACGCTGATGGCACCGACTGGGTCGTCGACCTTGATCTTGTCGAACAAGACCACGCCGAAGTAGACCAGCACACCAGCCACAAGGCCGATGACCACGGCTTCCCACATCGCCATCTGGTCCGCACCGGCGGTGATACCCACCAGGCCGGCCAAGATGCCGTTGAGGCCCATCGACAGGTCGGGCTTACCGCCTACGACCCATGAGGTCACGCCGGCGGCCAGGCCACCCGCGGCTGCGGCGAACGTCGTCGTGCACAGCACCAGCGAGACGTAGCCCGCGTCGGCGCTGAGCACCGAACCGCCGTTGAAGCCGAACCAGCCGAACCACAGCAGGAAGACGC
>CAZVBW010000158.1:0-3757 GCA_964625505.1 uncultured Phycisphaeraceae bacterium | reverse complement strand
ACTTAGCCCCGGGGGAGTTCAACGTTGTGCATCAGCTTCCAATCATCCCGCCGGGGTGCCACAGCTTGACCGCGTTAGCGGCAAGCTGTGCCCGGGCCGCGGGACCTGCACGGCTTGCCCTGCGGGCCAAGCCGTGGCACACCCCACCGGGTGGGCCATGCTGGCCACAAGCCGTGATGGCTCAGAAGCTAGCGTTTTTCAACGCATCAAGTTGGAGTCGCCCGGGGCCGGGCGCCAGATGCCTTCGGCACCGCGGATGCACGGCATGATCCATTGCATCCGCGCCCCGGCCCCCGGCGGCTCGTCGGGGGCTAAGTGGGCCACCGCCCGCGCCTCACGCCACCCACGCCGACACCGTCACAAACGCCACGTACCCCGCCAGCAGCGGCACGCCCATCCACCGCGAGAACGAGCCCTTCTTCATCGCCGGCCACATGAACAGCCGGAACATGCCCACGATGATCAACATCGCCGGCAGCTGCACCGTCAGGAACACATAAGGCAGGTCCGCATCCGCATCGACCAGCGACAGGTCCGCCGCCACCGCCGCCGCCCCGATGACGAACAGCACGTTCAGAATGTCCGCCCCGATCACGTTGCCCACCAGGATCTCCGGGTGGCCCTTCCGCACGGCGGTCAGCCCGACGACCAGCTCCGGCAACGACGTGCCCAGCGCCACCAGCGTCGAGGCGATGACCACCTCTGGCACGCCCCACCGCTCGGCGACCGTCGACGCCGACTGCACCATCGTGTCCCCGCCGAGGATCACCATCGCCAGCCCGACGACGCCCCAGATCAATAGCAGCCACGCCGGGTCGTTCGGCTCGGCCGGGCCCTGTGACACCGCGTCCGCGGCATCGGCACCGACCGGCTCGAGCTCCCCCACGCTGTGCGGCGTCGGATGCTGCCGCGCCCACCGCACCGATAGCCAGAGGTACCCGGCCAGACACCCCAGCAGCAGCACGCCGACCCACCTGCCCAGCGCCGCCTCATCGCCTTGGATCAGAAACGACCCGTACGCCAGGGCCGCGAGGAGCAGCACCGCCCCGATCTGCAGCCAACCCTGACGTTTGAGGATGAACTTGTCCGCCGGAATCGACGCCGCCAGCAGACAGCCCACGCCGAAGATCAACCCCGTGTCCGCGATGATCGAGCCCACACCGTTGCCCAGCGCCAGGCCCGGATTGCCCCCCCACGCCGCGAGCACGCTGACCGCCATCTCCGGGCTGGTCGTCCCCAGCGAGACGATCGTCGCCCCGATGACCACCTTCGGCAGCCCCAGCCGGCCCGCCAGCTTCGCCGCCGAGTCCACCAGCCAGTCCGCCCCGACCCCCAAGACCGCCACCGCCACCGCCGCCAGCAGCAGCAGCACCAGCGTGGGCAGATCGGCAAACCAGGCGTGGGGCAACACAGCAAGCAGCGGCATGGCCGCGACTATAGAGAGGGATTCACTTGGCGATCTGGCGATGTGGTGATTGGGCGAAGGGGATCGGGACCGACGCCGCCGACGCTGGCACACGCGATCACCTAATCGCAAATTCACCAAATCACCAGATCACCAAATTGCCAATGCCTACCGCAGAATCTCATCAAACGTCCGGTCCACCGCCCCATCGATCTCGCGGTTGACCTCGCTGTCCACGCGGTTTTCGCTGCGGTTCATCACGCGGTCGCCCTTGTCGTCGGCCCGCTCGCCCAGCGTCTCGCAGCCCGCAAGCCCGCTGACCAGAACCAGACCTGCCGTCATCAGAAGGTAGCGCATCCCGCGAGTCTACCCGAGCGGTTCGCCCACTCCCAACGGCGACGGATCGACGGCGTGGGCCGCACCCGATGATTCATCCGCCATCTCGCCCCCCAACAACTCCCACCGCGACGCCAGCCACGCCGCCGGCTCCGCCAGCCCCACCGCCTCGGCCGCATCGGCCAGCGCCCCGTGCACCCGCCGGGTCAACGGCAGGTCCAGCAGCTCCGCACGCGTCGCCTTGCCCTGCCAGTCGTGCACCGCCACGTCCGGGCGACCCACCATCACCGCGTAGACCGTCTGCAGCGCCTCGCTCCGCAGCGCGTCGGGCAGGTCCAGCGGCGCGGCCGACAGCGGCGCGAGCGCCGCCCAAGTGCCCCAGGCGTCCCCGCGGTCCAGCCGAAGCTCGGCCAGCATCAGGTTCAGCCGGGCCCGCAACCGATCGTCCACCTGGTCCTGACTCAGCAGCGCCGCCACCACCGCCGACGCCTCGTCGGGCCGCTCCTGCAGCCGGCGGACCACCGCCAGGCCGTGGTAAAGCATCACCCGCACCCGCGGGATCAGCAGCCGCCGCGACAGGTCCCGGCTCAGCATCGCCTCCGCGGCCGCCGGGTCCGACTCGGCCACCACGACCACCGCCCCGCCCCGGCCCGCCGCCCGCGCCGCGGGTAAGCCCAGCATTAGCCACAGCCCCACCCCCAGCAGCGGCGCGACCGCCGTGGCCGCCGCCAGCCCCAGCGTCCGCGCCACCAGCACCGCGACCAACACCGACAGCACGATCGCCAGCAGCAGCCCCGCGCGGTCGTTGCGAAGCCGGCGGTCGATCCGCGACGGGTCCAGCGACGCGGCCACCGGCGGCGGGGCGGTCGTCGCGTCAACCGACTCGCTGTCCGCGTGATGTGACGGCACGTGTTCAGCCATAGGATGCCACCGCCTCCGCCTCCGTCGCCCCCGCCGGCACCACCCGACCCGCCCCCAGCCCCGCCCGCACGGGCGCCAGCACCTCGAACCGCTCCGCCAGCGTGTGGGCCGGGATCAGCAGCGTCGCCCGGTCCCACCACCGGGCCGCCTCATCGCCATCCAGCCCCTCGCTGGCCCCCACGCTCTGGCAGCACCGGGCCATCATCCCGTAGCCCCAACCCGCGTCCACGCCCAGCGGTCGCAGCGCCTCGACCAGCCCCTCCCGCTGCTGCAGCGCCTCGCGGTGATGGCCCGTGAGCGTGTCCTGCAGCAGCAGCGCCAGCCGGTGCCCCGCCGCCGCGACCCCGCCGACCTGCTGGGCCGGTTCCCGCAGCCGACGCAGCTGCGCGTCCGCGTCCGCCAGGTGGTCCGTCTGCAGGTCGATCATCGCCCGCTGGATGTTCAGCGCGATCGCCATCGGGTGGCCCTCGGGCAGGTCCTCCAGCAGGTGATCCATCGCGACCCGCGCCGCGCCCAAGGCCCGCAGCTCGTCCAGGCAGTGCGCCATCATCCCGATCAGCCGGTGCCGCAGCATCGGGTACCCCGCCGCCGTCGGCAGCGTGTTCCACGCCGTCCGCAAGGCATGCCGATGCCGACGCAACATCGCGTGCCGCGCCACGTCCTGCACCGCCGCCTCCGCCTGCCGCCGACGCATCAGCCGCCAGTGCAAAAACGCCCACACCGCCGCCAGCACCCCCCAAGGCAGTAACGCCACCGACGGGTGATCCACCAGCACCACCAGCACCAAGGTCCCCACCAACACCCCCGCCGCCGCCGGCATCACCCACTGCCCGCCCGGCTCCGCCGGGTGCTCCGCCAGATGCCGCGCCAACCGCGACGCGCTGGGCGGCCGAAACTCACTGCGCTTCACAGACTCCACCCCCACAACCTACCGCCCACTCCCAAAGAAGCCGACGCTGAGCCAAAGGCGAAGCGTCTGGTACCCCCCGCTCCCTCCACGAAGCCGACAGCTGAGGCGCAGCCGAAGCGTCGGATCAAATCCCCAAAACCCACCCCCCCACCCCCCCCAAAGCCCACGCCTTCAGGCGTGGGAGG
>CAZVBW010000157.1:0-3799 GCA_964625505.1 uncultured Phycisphaeraceae bacterium | reverse complement strand
ACCGAGCCGCACGACTACCGCACCGTCGTCATCGACAGCCTCGACTGGCTCGAGCAGTTGGTGTGGAACGAGGTCAGCCAGAAGCGCAACGTTGAGACGATTGAAGACATCGGCTACGCCAAGGGGTACATGTTCGCCTTGACGCAGTGGCGGGAAGTGCTCGCGGGCCTCGACGCGCTTCGGAACGCCCGAGGCATGACCGTGGTTCTGCTGGCCCACTGCAAGATCGAGCGCTTCGAGAACCCCGAAACCGAAACCTACGACCGCTACGTCCCGCGTCTGCACAAGTCCGCGTCGGCGATCGTGCAGGAGTGGTGCGACGAGGTGTTGTTCGCCACCTACCAGGTCTACACCAAGCAGACCGACGAGGGCTTCAACCGCACCCGTACCCAAGGCATCGGCAGCGGCGAACGCATCATGCGGACGACCGAGCGCCCCGCCCACGTCGCCAAGAACCGGCTGAACCTGCCGGACGAGTTGCCCCTCGACTTCAACGCCTACACCGAATACCTCCGCCCCGATCGTCCGGGTGCCGAGGAAGCGATCGATCAAACCAACGACCCCCAACCCCAAGGAACCCAGAACAATGGCTGATCTAAATGGATTCGATGCGAACCAGGTAGAACCGACGAGCAACTTCGACCCCTTGCCCGCGGGCAAGTACATCGCGGCGATCGTCGAGAGCGAAACCAAACCCACCAAGAACGGGCGCGGCAGCTACCTGCAGCTCACCTTCCAGGTGCTCGACGGTCCGTACAAGGGCCGGATGCTCTGGGCGCGGTTGAACCTGCAGAACCCCAACGCCGTGGCGGTGCAGATCGCTCGGGCGGAACTGTCTGCGATCTGCCGCTCGGTCGGCGTCATGGCCCCCAAGGACTCGGTCGAGCTGCACAACCTGCCGCTGCAGATCACGGTCAAGTGCAAGAAGCGCGAGGACACCGGCGACATGACCAACGAGATCAAGAGCTACGCGAAGAAGTCAGCCGCTGGTGGTGAAACGCCGCAGCAGCAGACCACGGCCGCTGGCGGGACGACCGCCGGAAGTACCCCGCCTTGGAAACGCTGAAACCCCAACGGAGCTATCAACATGAACTTCCTGACCCTCATGCTCAGTATCTGGCTGTTGTCGGCGATCCCAAGCTACCTGCTCATGCGCCGGGAACACAAGCGGTCAAAGTATCTCAACTGGAACAACGCTAATCGCTGCGGAGCGATGGCATTCTCACTCTGCTGCGGCCCCTACTTCCTTGTCGTCTGCCTCGTTTGGTGGTGCTGCGAGAAGGTTGCGCATTCCGCCTGGGGCAAACGGGAGGTGCGTTGGTAGGCACCTCCCATGAGTTTGACCTGCCGTTCCCCCCGTCGGTCAACCACTACTGGCGGATGTGGCGGGGGCGGATGGTGATCAGCAAGCGGGGCCGGGCGTACCGCGAGTCGGTGCGCTCGGCCCTGCGGGGCGTAGGCCCCGACGTTCCGCTGAGCGGCCCGGTCTGTGTCCGTATCGAAGCGTTCCCGCCCGACCGGCGTCGGCGTGACCTGGACAACCTGCTCAAGGCGATCGGGGATTCGCTCGAACACGCCGGGGTCTACCACGACGACAGCTAGATCGTGTGGCTGCTCATCGAGAAGGCTGACGTCGTCTCGGGTGGCAAGGTGCGGGTCACGATCCGCCCGCGGTCCGGTGGGCAAACCAATCAAGGAGCCAATCTTGATTCAACTTCGTGATTATCAGCAGGCCGCCGTGGACGCGGTCTACCAGCATCTGGCGGATCGGGACGACAACCCCTGCGTCGTGATCCCAACCGGCGGGGGCAAGACGCCCGTCATCGCCACGATCTGCAAGGACGCGGTGATGCGATGGGACGGCCGGGTACTCATCCTCGCGCATGTGAAGGAGTTGCTTGAGCAGGCGGCGGACAAGCTGCGTGCGATCTGCCCCGAGGTGGACTTCGGCATCTACTCCGCCGGGCTCAAGCGGCGCGACACCGAACACCCGGTGATCATCGCAGGCATCCAGTCGGTCTACCGGCGCGCTTGTGATCTTGGCCAATTCGATTTGGTCGTTATTGACGAGGCCCACATGATTCCGCCGGATGGAGACGGGATGTACCGCCAGTTGCTGGAGGACATGTTGGTCATCAACCCACACGTCCGAGTCGTCGGCCTGACGGCCACACCGTTCCGTATGAAGTCGGGCTCGATCTGCACACCGGATGGCTACCTCAATGAGGTCTGCTACGAGATCGGTGTCCGCGAACTCATCGTGCAGGGCTTCCTCTCGCCGCTTCGGACTCGTGCCGGTGCGGTCAAAGCCGACACCTCGGGTCTACATATCCGTGCGGGCGAGTTCGTCGCGGTAGAGGTCGAGAACCTGATGGACCAGGACGAGTTGGTTCGCGCTGCCTGTCAGGAGATCATCGAGCAGACTCAAGACCGCCGGTCGGTGTTGATCTTCACCAGCGGCGTGCGGCACGGACGCCACGTCGTTGATGTGCTTCAGCGCGAGCACGGAGTTGAATGCGGGTTCGTCGAAGGCCAGACGCCCAGCGTTGAGCGAGACGCGATCCTGCAGCGGTTCAAGCTGGGTGAACTGAAGTATCTCGCCAACGTCAACGTGCTCACCACCGGCTTCGATGCCCCTGCGGTGGACTGCGTGTCAATGCTGCGGCCGACGATGTCGCCGGGGCTGTACTACCAGATGGTCGGGCGCGGGTTCCGCCTGCACCCAGGTAAGGCCGATTGCCTCGTGCTCGATTTCGGCGGCAATGTCATGCGCCACGGCCCGGTCGATCAGATCTCCGCCACCGATCCGCAGGCCGGCACCGGCGAAGCGCCCGTCAAAGAGTGCCCCGAGTGCCACGCGCTGATCCACGCGGCCTACGGCACCTGCCCCGAGTGCGGCTTCGCCTTCCCCGATCCAGAGAAGAACCAACACAGCGCAACGGCCCATTCCGGGGGCATTCTCTCCGACCAGCACACAGACACAAAACACGCCGTGCGGAAGGTGTTCTATAGCGTCCACACCAAGCGCGACGCCCCCGACGATGCGCCCAAGACGCTGCGGGTCGAGTACGAGGTTGGCTACTACGAGTTCCGCTCCGAATGGGTCTGCTTCGAGCACCCCCGCAACGGTTACGCCCGGCAGAAGGCCGAGGCGTGGTGGCGGGCGCGGTCCGACGCCCCGGTGCCCGACACGGCGGCGGAGGCGGTCGAGCTGGCACACGGGGGCGTCTTGGCCGACACGGTGTCGGTCACGATCCGCAGCATGCCCGGCGAAAAGTACGACCGCATCGTTGACCACGAACTCGGCGACAACCCGCAGCGGCAGGACGCTGAGCCGGAATACGTCATGGCGGAGGACGAGATCCCGTTCTGATGAGTACCGCGACCACGACCATGTTGGATGAAGCGCAGCGTTACGCCGAACTCGGCTACGCGGTGTTCCCCTGCGCCCCCGGCAATAAGCGGCCGGTGACCGGCCGCGGGTTCAAAGACGCCACGACCGACCCCGAGCAGATCGAGGCTTGGTGGGCCGCACATACGATGGCGAACATCGGCATCCCGACCCGGAGCCTGATCGTTATCGACGTGGACGGCGCGGACAACCCCTGGCTCGTTGACGAGCCGGACAAGCTTCTGGACCTGGCCGTCGCGCCGCAGTCGCGGACAGGTAACGGTGGGCGGCAATATATCTTCCGTCAGCCGCCGGGCCGGGATTCGCCGTATCGCAACACGGCCGGCAGCCTCGCCCCGCATGTCGATACTCGGGCCGACGGCGGGTACATCGTCGTGCCGCCGTCGG
>CAZVBW010000156.1:0-3807 GCA_964625505.1 uncultured Phycisphaeraceae bacterium | reverse complement strand
TGGTGGTTTCTCGTAGCGGCGATCATGCCAATGCCGCTCATCTTCATGAACCTGAACGGAAAACGGGACAGGTACGTTTTTCATGTCGTGGGCTCCCGCGGCTTGCGGGGCCGGCCGCGTGGGCGGGTGGTGTGGCCGAGGTTGAGGGCGTCTACTGTCTTCTGGGTCCATCCGGGATCGCCCAGCGGGACGCCACGGCTCACGCCCCGTCGGACGGCGGCGAGCCGGGCCTCCGGCAGCGGGGCGTTGACCGTCCGCAGCCAGCGCGGCGGCTCGGGCGCTGGCCACGGGCTGAGCATCGCCCGCCGCTCCGCGTCGCCTTGGCGGCGGACCGCCAGGCTGCACCACGGCCAGTCCTCGGCCCGCTGGACCAGGCCCGCCCGCAGCGGGTTCCGCTCGACGTAGCGGCAGACGCTCAGGAAGTGGACGTCCTGCTGCACCGGGAACGACTTGTACCGCCCCTGGTAGACGTGCCCGCTGCCGTGGCAGTGGCGGTGCTGCTGCCACCGCCGGCTGTGCGTGAGCGTCAGCCACTGCATCAGCCGGCCCAGCTCGCCGTCCTCGGCCGGCCGGAGCACCAGGTGCCAGTGGTTGGGCATCAGGCAGTAGCACAGCAGCGACACCCCCGGCTCCCGCTGCAACGCCTGGCCCAGCACCTTCTCAAACGCCTCGTAGTCCGCGTCCTTGTCAAACAGCGTCATCCGCCCGACGCCGCGGTTGAGGACGTGGTAGACGTAGCCGCCGGGCGTGAGACGGGCTTGCCGAGGCATGCGGACAGCCTACCACATCCGCATCGATCCCTAAAAAACGTACCCGTCCCGTTTTTTGGCTCCGCGATCTCCGGGGTGTCCGGGGTGTCCGGGGTGGAAAAGCGGCTCCGCACAGCACGCAATCGGCATCGTGGGCAGGCCCGGGCGGGGTGCCCGACAGGTTTGACGGCCAGGCGGGTCGCTGCTACGGTACGCGACCGCCCGCCTCAGGCGGGTTTATCAATAGGTGGCGAGGTCGGCGACAGGCCGGCGGCCACCGATCAGACATTGACAGCTTGGCGGCAGGCTCGGGCGCGTAACCCGGGATGACCGCCCGACCCGGTGGGACGGCCCGCCGAGCACGAGATTGTCCCGCGTCAATCCGACGCAACCGCAACGCATCAGAAGGTTGGAGCACCATGGCCAAGGGCGTTTTTGAACGGACCAAACCGCACGTCAACGTCGGCACGATCGGCCACGTCGACCACGGCAAGACCACGCTCACCGCGGCGATCACCGCCGTGCAGGGCGCCAAAGGCCTCGCCGAGTACAAGCCGTACGACGAGGTCGCCAAGGCCTCCGAGTCCGACGGCCGACGCGACGCGACCAAGATTATGACCATCGCCACGTCGCACGTGGAGTATGAGACCGACAACCGGCACTACGCCCACGTGGACTGCCCGGGCCACGCCGACTTCGTCAAAAACATGATCACCGGCGCCGCCCAGATGGACGGCGCGATCCTGGTCGTCTCCGCCGCCGACGGCCCGATGCCCCAGACCAAGGAGCACGTCCTGCTGGCCCGCCAGGTGAACGTGCCCAAGCTCGTCGTCTTCCTCAACAAGGTCGACCTGGTCGACGACGAGGAGCTGCTGGAGCTGGTCGAGCTGGAGGTCCAGGAGCTGCTGGCCAAGTACGAGTTCGAGGACGACACCCCGATCATCAAGGGCGCGGCGTTCCCGGCCCTGCAAAACCCCTCCGACGCCGAGGCCACCAAGTCCATCGGTGAGCTGATGGAGGCCATCGACACCTGGATCCCCGAGCCCGAGCGGGAGATCGACAAGCCGTTCCTCATGTCCGTCGAGGACGTGTTCTCGATCAAGGGCCGCGGCACGGTCGCCACCGGCCGGATCGAACGCGGCGTGGTCAAGGTCGGCGACGAGGTCGAGATCATCGGCCTGGGCCCGAACCGCAAGACGACCATCACCGGCGTCGAGATGTTCAACAAGACCCTCGAGTCCGGCCAGGCCGGCGACAACGTCGGGGCCCTGCTCCGCGGCGTCGAGAAGGACGATATCGAACGCGGTCAGGTTTTGGCCAAGGGCGGTTCGATCACCCCGCACACCAAGTTCGAGGCCGAGGTTTATGTGCTGACCAAGGAAGAGGGCGGCCGCCACAGCCCGTTCTTCTCCGGCTATCGCCCGCAGTTTTACTTCCGGACCACCGACGTGACCGGCAAGATCGAGCTGCTCGGCGGGGCGGAAATGTGCATGCCCGGTGATAACATCACCATGTCCGTGGACCTGGGCGACAAACCTATCGCCATGGAAGAGGGTTTGCGGTTCGCCGTGCGTGAGGGCGGCCGGACCGTCGGCGCCGGCGTCGTGACCAAGATCACCGAGTAATCCTCCCCGCCGTCCCGCGTCGCACGCGCCCCGGATCCCCCGGGGCCGTGCCCAATGATCGGGCCGGCCTCGCCTCGCAAGGAGCGCCGTCATGGCCAAAGGCAAAGACGCCGTCGAGTACGTCTGGCTGCAGTGCAGCGAGTGCGGGGACCTGAACTACCGCACGCCGATTAACGTCAAGGGCGGCATGCCCGAGAAGCTCAAGGAAGGGATGCGCAAGCACTGCCCCCGCTCCCGGACGCACACGCACCACAAGATCAAACGCAAGTAAACCCCGCCCACGCCGCGAGCCCAAACTCGCCGCTACGCCCGTAGCTCAATTGGCAGAGCAGCGGATTCCAAATCCGCAGGTTGGGTGTTCGAGTCACCCCGGGCGTGCTGGACCCCCCCGGAGCCCGGAGCCCGGACCCCGGACCCCGGACGCCACCGGCCCCAAGCCGCCCGCAAAGCGCGAAGGCCCGGCTCCCGCCCCCGCTTCACCCGGCCGCCGCCCCGGCCCCGACCCCCGGAACCCGTTCCCGCCATGCCCCTGCCGATCTACAAACCCGGTCGCGGCTACTGGACCCGCGTGCTCACCGCCTGCGGCGTGGGCCTGATCGTCGCCGCCGGCGTCGGCTGGCTCTGGGCCCAGCTCAACGTCCTGAGCGACCCGCTCTACTGGCAGGGCGGCATGGCCGTGGCCCTCATCGTGGGCACCGCGCTGCTGATGTACTACCTGCTCAACAAGCCCAACATCGCCGACTTCATGATCGCCACCGAGGACGAAATGAAGAAGGTGAACTGGCCCACCTGGAAGTCCATCCGCGCCCTCACCGCCGTGGTCATCATCGGCACGCTCATGATCGCCGCCTTCCTCTGGATCATCAACCTCGTCTTCGGCTGGCTGTTCCTCGAGATCAACATCCTCCAGACCGGCTGACGCCCCGCCCCCCGGTTCCGGCGACACCCGCCACCGCGTCCACGCCACCGCGACCGAGCCGGATACGCCCCCAACCACCACCCACCATGCCCGACGACGACGCCCAAACCCTCACCGACACCCCGGAAGCCCCGGAAGCCCCGAACACGCCGGACACTTCCGACACCTCGGCCCCGGAATCCGCCGACCCCCCGAAGCCGACAGCTGAGGGCAGCGAAGCGTCGGATCCCGCCGCTAGTGCCCCCGCCCCGGCTACCGACCTCGACGCGCCCCCCGAGGACGAGCCGATGGTCACCCCGGGCATGAACTGGTTCGTGCTCCGCGTCGCGTCCAACAAGGAAAACTCGGTCCGCAAGACCCTGCTCCGCAAGGTCAAGATCGAAGGGTTCGACGGCAGCTTTCCCGACAAGCCGCACCTGGTGCAACGCATCCTCGTGCCCACCGAAAAGACCAAGACCATGAAGGCGGGAAAGCAGAAGGTCGTCGAGACCAAGCTGTATCCCGGTTACGTGTT
>CAZVBW010000155.1:0-3808 GCA_964625505.1 uncultured Phycisphaeraceae bacterium | reverse complement strand
CCGTCGATGGCCAACAACCCGGTGAGGGTTGACAATCTTCTACATAGCTGAAGGCTCGGCGCATGGGCGGTGGTGGAGCAAGCCCCGCATATCCATGCGGGGCTCGGGTCCGCGGGGGCGGTGGGTCAGCGGCGACGGCGCGGCAGCAGGCACAGGCCGCCGGCGGCGAGCAGGGCCAGCGACGCGGGCTCGGGGACGACGACCAGGCGGGCCTCGTCGAACTCCATCTGCGAGGTGGCCGAGAGGTTGCGGGTGGCGTCGCCGCCGGCGGGGCCTGTCGGGTTGTCCAAGTCGACCGGGCCGGTGATCTGCAGTCGATAACCCGCGAAAGCGTTGGCGATGTTGCCGGCGTCGAGCTTGGCGTCGGCGGTGACGTCGAAGCGGATCACGTCATCGACGGCGAGCGTGGAGGCAAGGATGGTGGTGTCGGTGGTGATGTTGCCGTTGGCATCGACCACGAAGAGGCCCGGCCCGGCGGTGGCTTGGTAGTCCGGGCCGTCGATGTCGCCGTCCTCGGCGGTGTCGTCGGTGATGGCGACGGCTTCGAAGGTGAAGTTGCGACTGCCGTCGATGACCGAGACGTCGAACTCGAGGATGACCTGCGGCGCGGCGGCGATAGCGATGCGGGTGTCGCTGCTGTCGCTGAGCGTGCTGTCGAGGAAGAACTCGGCGATCGCGCGGCGTTCTTCGTCGTTGCCGCCGTTGTTGTTGATGCCGAGGAAGGCCCGGGTTCCGCCGGCGGCGGTGCCGGTGTCGCCGAACGCGTTGTTACCGATGGCGTCGTTGTCGGCGGAGTCCTGTGCGGTGCCAAGGTCGCCGGGCTGTGGGCCTTCATTTGCATCGGGCGTGCCGACGGCTTCGATGAAGGCGGCGTGGCAGGGCAGGGCGATCAGGGCGGGGGCGAGCAAGGTGAGAAGCAGGCGATGCATTGGGGTTCTCCTGGGGAAGCGGGGGTGTGCCGGAGCGGTGAAACGGGCGCCGGCGGCGGACTGACCTAAGGCTACGCCGTGCGAGCGGCGGGCTACCGTCGCCTGACGCCAAAGTTTGTACAATCGGCGACAAATGGGCGGAAATGGCTCCGAAGATGGACTCAAACACGTCGCGGTGACCTTTCACCCGCAGTTTCGGCCGTGGCTGCGGGCGGTGATGACAGGGGTTAACCGGTACCAGCGGGAACACGGGTCGTGGCGGGTGACGCTCAGCTCGCACTTCAGTCAGATCGCGGAAGACCCGCTGTCGGCGGTGGAGCAGCCGTTGCACGGGATACTGGGCGGTGCGCCGCCCGGGCAGCGGGAGCGCGTGCTCGACACGCCTCAGGCGAAGGTGCTGCTGGGTCAGCAGGAGATGCAGTTGGGGCTGCCTTGGGTCGGGCCGGACTACGTGCAGGTCGGGCGGATGGGGGCGGACTACCTGCGGGACCGGGGGTATCACAGCCTGTGCTTGTTTATCGACGCGGGCGGCGAACGGTGGACCGGGCAGCTGCGGGAGGGGTTTGTGGACGGGGCGGGCCCGGTGCGCGACGGGGTGCGGGTCTTCACGCGGGGGCCCCGGACGGTCCGGCGGGGGGCGTGGCGGTACGAGGACCAGATCGCGGACCTGGTCGACCTGATCGGCTCGATGCCCCGGCCGGCGGGCGTGCTGGCCAGCGATGATGTCCACGCCTGGCGGGTCCTCACGGCGGTCCGGCGGCTGGGCTTGCGGTGTCCGGAGGACGTGGCGGTCCTGGGTATCGGCAACGACGAGTTCAGCTGCGAGTCCGCCCAGCCGCCGTTGTCGTCCATCGCGCTGGACTACGACCAGATCGGATACCTCGCAGCGCGGATGCTTGACAGCTTGATGCGCGGCGAGCGTGTGAAGACGCACCAGACGGTCCCGCCGCACCAGGTGGTCACCCGGGAGTCGACGGGCCACGCGGTGTTTGACGACCCGGACCTGCTGGCGGCGATGAAGTACATCCACGAGCACATCGGCGAGCCGATCACGGTGGAGGACATCGCCGATGCGGTGCTGGTCTCGTCGCGGACGCTGCTTCGCAAGTTCAAGCAGCACCTGGGCCGGTCGCCCAGCGATCAGGTGCGTCGGCTGCGGGTCGAACACGCCAAGCGGCTGCTGGTGGGCACGACCAAGCCGCTGGCGGAGGTCGCGGTGGACAGCGGCTTTGGGCTGCAGTCGGCGCTGGGGCGGGCGATCAAGAAAGAGACGGGGCTCACGCCCAGCCAGCTGCGTCGGCAGTACGGGTTGTTGGTGTGAGGGGGTGGTGTTCGCCGGCGGTGCGCGGGATTGCCGCGGACGGGGCAGCTGCGCTGCACCCGCTAAACGGTGCGTATCGACGGGCGAGCGATAGGACATCGTGCGGCTACGGCTTGGCGCCGCGGATGCGTTCGTCGATGAAGCGGAGCTTGCGCAGCACGGGGTCGGGGAAGTGGCGGGGGAGGATGTCCGACAGGCCCATGGCACGGTTGAGTTCGTTGATGCCGATGCCCAGCTGGCGGTAGCGGGGCAGCAGGTCGTCGACCGCCGGGCCGGGGCGGTCGTAGGGCATCGGCTGGTCGTCGCGGGGCAGCAGGTGCAGGTGGATCGCGGTATCCAGCGTGCTGAGCAGCTCGAGGTACGCCGCCCAGGTCTCGGCCCAGTCTTCCCACGGGTGCATCGTGGCGTAGGGCGTGGTGAACTTCTGCGACCAGTCGCTCGGCGGGCCCTGGCTGTAGTGGCGGTCCAGGGCGGTGGCGTAGTCGGGGTTTGCGGGATCGCCAAATATAGTTTTGAAGCCGGCGAGGGCGTCGGGGTGGTCGCGGATCAGGACGTCCCAGTAGTAGTGGCCGATCTCGTGGCGGAAGTGGCCCACGAGGGTGCGGTAGCTCTCGCCCATCGCGAGTTGCATGCGCTGGCGCTCGGCGTCGTCGGCCTCCTTGAGGTTGATCGTGACCTTGCCGTTGGCGTGGCCGGTGAGGACCTGTTCGCCGCCCATGGGTCGCCACTGGCCGTGGGCGTCTTCGGGCAGGGCGTCGGTCTTGAAGTCGAAGCTGAGCGGCGGGTTGAAGCCGTCCATCGCGGTGCCCCGCGGCAGGCCCAGCTGGTCGAGTTGATAGAACACCCGTCGCTTGGCGGCCTCGAGCCGGCCCCATCTTTCGCGGTGGCCTTCTATCGAAAGATCGGGGATGACTTCATTGAACTGGCAGTAGTCACAGAGCGGGCGATCGGGGTCCGGGCGGGACTTGGCCTGCTCGACGGTCAGCAGGCGGTTGCACACGCCCTCGACGCGGTAGTTGTGGCACTTGACCAGGTCGGCTTCGCAGTGAGACAGGGCGCAGTGCCACGCCGCCCCCTCGGGCCAGTACCAGCCCCAGGCCCCGGGCCCGGCGTTGTGCCCCTCCTCGATCGGGGCGACAGCGGTACACGGCGGGCACCACCCCACCTCCCGCACGCAGCGGGTGCAGACGGTGTTATCGAAAAAAAGCGTGTTGCCGCACACGCAGGGGAAGGTTTGCATGGGGGATGTCTCGCGGGGCAGCAGATGCTAGCCGCGCGGGGCTACGCCGTGCGGGGTAAACGCTGACCGCGGGTCGCGGCGGGGTCACGGGGCGATCCGACGCTTCGGCTGCGCCTCAGCTGTCGGCTTCTCGGGGTGAGCGAGTGACAAGTGACAAGTGACAAGGCACAAAGGACAAGTCGCGGGTTGCGGGTTGCGGGTTGCGGGTTAGCGGTGAGAAGGTGTGAAGGTGTGAAGGGGGGGAGATACCAGACGCTTCTCCGCCAGAGGCGGATCAGCGTCGGCTTCTTGGGGAGGGGGGGTGGGCGGTGCGGGATC
>CAZVBW010000154.1:0-3850 GCA_964625505.1 uncultured Phycisphaeraceae bacterium | reverse complement strand
CCCTGCTCCGCAAGATCAAGATCGAGGGCTACGACGGGTCGGACCCCGACAAGCCCCACCTGGTCAACCGCATCCTCGTGCCCACCGAAAAGACCAAGCAGATCAAGGCCGGCAAGCAGAAGATCATCGAGACCAAGCTGTACCCGGGCTATGTCTTCGTGGAGATGAAACTCGAAAGCGACGGGCGGATCCCCCAGGACGTCTTTTTCCTGATCAAAGAGACCACCGGCGTGGGCGACTTCATCGGCACGGCCGGCCGGCCCAGCCCGATGTCCGAGCCCGAGATCGAGAAGATGATCAACGCGGCCAAGCCCCCCGAGGAGCAGCCGCAGGTCAAGATGGAGTTCCAGCCCGGCGACCATGTCAAGATCACCGCCGGCCCGTTCGAGAACATGGAAGCCTCCGTCGACCAGACCCTCCCCGACCAGGGCAAGGTCCGCGTCATCGTCACCATCTTCGGCCGCGCCACCCCCGTCGAACTCGAATACTGGCTCATCGAGAAGGCGGAGGAGTAGGCAACCCGCAACTCGCATCTTGCAGCCCAATAGCCGGGTCGCTACGCGACCCTGGAGTGGTGTGCGGGTGCCGCATAGTCGGGTCCCGCGGCGGGCGGTGAGGTGCGCCAGGGCCGCGTAGCGGCCCGGCTATTGGACACCGCACCGCGCAAGTGCATCGGGTTTCTGAGCGACTCGCGGCACCCCCCGCGGAGCCGCGGCTCTCACCGCGACCTGCCGCATCCATCCGCAATAGCCGGATCGCTACGCGACCCTGGCGGACCTCACCACCCGCCCGCAGCACCCCACCGCGCGGCGCCCGCACACGCTTCCAGGGACGCGTAGCGGCCCGGCTATTGGACTTGGCGCGACGCAAACGGTCGTCGACTCGCGGAACCTTTGGCCATCTCGCACGTCGGATGTGGCAGAGTGTGCCCTCGCCCACGTCACCCCTCGCCTCCCGGGAGCTGCCGATGTCTGTGTCACCTGTGACCTCGTCCCCACCGTCGGACCATGACCGCCGCTACTCCCGCCGGGCCTTCGTCGGCGGGGGACTTGCCGCGATCGGGCTGGCGTTGCTGCGGCCCGCGCAGGCGGTGGCGTCGCTGACGCCGAGCCGGGTCAGCTGCGCGATCGAAATCACGCCCGGGCCCGAGGCGCTCGGATTGCAGATCATCCTGCGTAACCACGCGACCGAACCGCTGACGGTTCAGATGATGACGACGGCGTTGCCCATCGACGCCACGCTGGTGCTGGAGGGGGCGGCGCACCGGCTGCGTGTCGTGCCGACGGCCGATGAGCAGCAGCCTCTGAGGTCCCGGGTGCTGATCCCGCGGTACCGCTACACGGAACTGCCCGGTCGGTCCATGGGTGAGGATTTCCACGCGACACGGCTGCCGGGTCGGTCGTTGCTCTGGCCGCAGGAGGTGGTGGATCACCCGGATCGCTTCGCGGGCCTTTCGGGGAAGCTGAAGGTGCGTTTCGCGCTTCGCCTTGCCGAGGATGAGGCTAGGCCTGAGTCGATGTTCGAGAACCGTCTGGACACCCCGCATTGGTTGCGGGCGTCGTCGTCGAATTTCGGCATGCCGCGGGTGCAGGCGGGCCGCGGCGGGTGACGCCGGCCGTGGCTCACGTCGACGAGCCGTTCACGCCCGAGGAGGCGCGGCTGCTGCAGGCGCTGCTGGGCGACGGGGCGGGTGGGCTGACGGACACCGCCGGCCGGCCGGTCGGGGAGCAGGCGGACCCGCGGTACGACCCGGCGGTGGACGACGCGGTGTGTCCGTTTCACGATCGTCGGCGGGAGGCGGGGTTGCCGATCAACGCCGCGGCGATGGCGCAGGTGCGTCGGCAATGGCCGGCGGTGCTCGGCGGCATGTCGGCCGCGGCGTCGGCGTCGTCGACGCCCGGCCCGCCGACGTTGCGGGATGCTTGGGCTGCGAGCCACCTCGCCGCCGCCGCGGCGTTGCACGCGGGGTTGTGCGTCGGGGCCGGGCCGGTGGACGAACGGCTCGCGGCGTTGCACAAGGTCGGCATCGGGTACACGCAGGCGTTGACGATGCTGGCGGTGTTTGCCCCGCGGCTTTGCGAGCCGGATGTCCCGCTGCTGGAGGCGGTGCCGCCGGAGGTGTTTTTCGAGTGGCTGGATCAGCGGGCGCTGCTCGTGGGGCAACGGCAGGTGTGTGCCGGGCCCCGGCCGATGATCGAGGCGGGATTTATTGCACTGGCAGGGGGCGGTGATGACGACGCCGCGTCATCGCTCAAGCCCCTTCTGGACCGCGCCGACGTGATCCGCTTCGCGGACGAGGTCCGGGCGATGCACACGCTGGTGCTATGCGCCGCGAGCGAGGTGCGTTGGCGGAAGGCTCAAGGTGATACCCAGGCGGGCGAGGGTTTCGAGGGCGTGCTGAAGCTGCAGCGGCTGCGGATGGCGAGGCTGGCCGATGGCTGGACCCGCCCGGCGCGGGCGGCGGAGGTGGCGGCGATATATGCGACTGGTGAGCTGCCTGCGAGCATCGAGCGGTTGCTGACGCTGGGCGAAGCGGCTGGGTGCGACGACCTGCACGCGGCGGTCGTGACGGGGTTGCGTGGGCACTTGGCGTCGGCGGATGAACGGTTGCACCTCGCAGCGGATGCCCAATAGCCGGGCCGCTACGCGGCCCTGGAGGGATGTGAGGATGCCGCGCGGTGGGTTGCGGCGGCGGGCAGTGAGGTTCGCCAGGGTCGCGTAGCGACCCGGCTATTGGGGTCGCGGCATGGCATGCGGCGGGTGGTATCTTCGGGGGGTTATGCCGTGCTACTTGTTTACCTACCACGGGTATGCAACTTGGATGCCGGACCATCCCCGTGGGTATGTCCGGCGGACCGCCCGGGTGCAGCCGACGGACGAGGAGATGGCGGAGCATTACCGCAGGCAGCAACGCGAGTCGGCGGTGAGCTTCAAGCCTGAGCACCTCGAACTGCTCACCACGACGGCCTGCGCCGCCGCGACTCACCTTGACGCGGTTTGCCGTGCGGTCGCTGGCGAGTTGACGCACCTGCACGTCCTGTTCAGCTGGTCGCACTCGCGGGCGTGGAAGCCCATGCGCAACAGCGTTCAGTCTGCCTTAACGCGGGCGCTGAACACAACGTTTGGCCGGCGGACTTGGTTTGCAGAATCGCGCTCGCGGAAGCGGGTCGGCGATCACGAGCACCATGACTACCTCGTGCTGAGCTATCTCGCGGAGCACACGCACTGCTGGCGTGATGCGGAAGCCCTCGCGAGAGCTCAAGCGCGTGATGCGCGGCGAGCGGTCTCGGTCACGACGCGGCGGAAGGATTGGCGGGAGCAATAGCCGGGCCGCTACGCGGCCTTGGAGGGATGTGAATATGCGGCGCGGTGAGGTGCGGCGGCGGGCGGTGAGGTGCGCCAGGGTCGCGTAGCGAACCGGCTATTGGGGGGTGTTGTCTCGCGGTGGGGTGGTGCGTGCGCGTTTTCGGGTGGGGGTGAACCAGGGGGGTTGGGGGACTTCGTGGCCGTAGAGCAGGCCGGCGGTGAGGTGGGCGATGAAGATGTTCCAGCTGTTGCGGTTGGCGCGGGTGAAGTAGCGGACGCGGTGGCAGTGCAGGCAGGCGAAGGTGAGCGGTGGGGGCTGGGGGGGGGGGGGGGGGGGGGGGGGGGGGGGGTCGTTGCTGGCGCGGGCGGCGGCGAGGAGATCCGACGCTTCGCTCCGCTCAGCGGTCGGCTTCTCAGAAAGACCAGACGCTTCGCCCCTTGGCAGGGGCTCAGCGTCGGCTTCAGGCTCGGGCAGGGGCAGGTGGTGAAGGAGGTTGAGCACGGGCAGGGGCAGGTAGAGCTGGCGGACGGCTTTGCGACAGGC
>CAZVBW010000153.1:0-4080 GCA_964625505.1 uncultured Phycisphaeraceae bacterium | reverse complement strand
GCACCACGACATCTACTCCATCGAGGATCTGGCCCAGCTCATCCACGACCTCAAGCGGGCCAACCCCGACGCCATCATCAGCGTCAAGCTCGTCGCCGAGGTCGGCGTGGGCACCGTCGCCGCCGGCGTCGCCAAGGCCAAGGCCGACCACATCCTCATCAGCGGGCACGACGGCGGCACCGGCGCGTCGCCGCTGACCAGCATCAAGCATGCGGGCCTGCCCTGGGAACTGGGCCTCGCCGAGACGCACCAGACCCTCGTGCTCAACGACCTGCGGTCCCGCGTGCGGCTCGAGACCGACGGCGGCCTGAAGACCGGCCGCGACGTCGTGATCGCCGCCTGCCTGGGCGCCGAGGAGTACGGCTTCTCCACCGCGCCGCTGATCAGCGTCGGCTGCATCATGATGCGCAAGTGCCACCTCAACACCTGCCCCGTCGGCGTGTGCACCCAGGACCCGGTGCTCCGCAAGAAATTCACCGGCCAGCCCGAGCACGTGATCAACTACCTGTTCCTTGTCGCCGAGGAAGCCCGCAAGCTCATGGCCCAGATCGGCGTGCGCACCATCGACGAGCTCGTCGGCCGCACCGACCTGCTCGAGCCCCGCGACGCGATCGACCACTGGAAGGCCGACGGCCTGGACCTGCGGCCCATCCTCATGACCGCGGTCAAGCCCGGCCACCGCAAAAACGTCGGCGTCCGCAAGCTCATCCCGCAGGACCACGGCCTCGAAGAGCACATCGACAACCAGTGGATCGAGCAGGCCCAGCCCGCCCTGGAACGTCGCGAGCCGGTCGAGATCGACACCACCATCATCAACCTCGACCGCACCGCCGGGGCCATGCTGTCCTACCGCGTCAGCCAGGCTCACGGCGCAGAGGGCCTGCCGGATGACACGATCCGGATCAAAGCGGTTGGCTCGGCCGGGCAATCGTTCGGCGCGTTCCTCGCCCCGGGTATCACGCTCGAATTGTCCGGCGACGCGAACGACTACGTCGGCAAGGGCCTGTCGGGCGGCCAGATCGTGATCGCCCCGCCGGAAGGTTCGCCGTTCAAGGCTGAGGAGCAGATCCTGATCGGCAACGTCGCGCTATACGGCGCGACCGGCGGCCGGGCGTTCTTCCGTGGCGTCGCCGCCGAGCGGTTCTGCGTTCGCAACTCCGGGGCCCACGCCGTCGTCGAGGGCATCGGCGACCACGGCTGCGAATACATGACCGGCGGCCGCGTCGCCATCCTGGGCCCGACCGGCCGAAACTTCGCCGCGGGCATGTCCGGCGGCATCGCTTACGTCCTGGCCCCGGACCGCGACGCCTTCCGCGTCCGATGCAACCTCGAACTGGTCGAGCTCGAAGACGTCCAGAGCCCCGAGGACATTGCCGAACTCCGCGGCCTCATCGAGGGCCACCTGGAAGCCACCGGCAGCACCGTCGCCGCCGACCTGCTCGACGACTTCGTCGCCAGGCTGCCGGACTTCGTCAAGGTCATGCCCGTCGATTACCGCCGCGTCCTGCTGCAGCAGCGCAAGGCGGCCGTCAAGCCCTCCCCGACCGAAGAAGAGCCGCTCGCCGAGCAGGTGGGGCACGCTTAGGATGCGGTTGATGCACCCAGATGTTCCTCATGCTGCCCCCCCTCCCTCCCAGGGAGGGGCCGGGGGAGGGTCGGGCGTTATGGCCACCGCCCACCCGGGTGCATCCGCCGTCGCCACCTCGCGACCCTCACCCCAGCCCTCTCCCTGCAAGGGAGAGGGGGCCAAGCCTTCTGCCTCGGATGCTGCGCGGCCAGCACGTCACCGCGTACCGCCGCACATGCTCTGCCGAGCAAGGGGATTGCGGCGCAGCATGTCCATCCCCGAGCGAACGTTGTGGAACCTGCTCCGACAGAACACGATCGGGTTGAAGTGGCGACGGCAGCACCCGATCGGCCGGTATGTCGCTGACTTCTACTGCGCTGCCGCACGACTGATCGTGGAACTCGATGGCGAGTCGCACGGTGCATCGAGCATGTGCCACGATGCGGATCGCCAAGCTGCTCTTGAAGCACTTGGCTTCCAGGTGGTGCGTGTCACGAACCGCGACGTTGGCGTTGATGCCTTCGCTACTGCGTTGCACATCTGCAAGCTCGCACAGGCCGCGTGGCGACCCTCACCCCAACCCTCTCCCTGCAAGGGAGAGGGGGTCAAGACATCTGCCCCCCCTCCCTCTCAGGGAGGGGCCGGGGGAGGGTCGGGCGTGATGGCCACCGCGCACCCGGGTGCACCCGCCGTTGCCGACTTGCGACCCTCACCCCAACCCTCTCCCTGCAAGGGAGAGGGGGCCAGAGCGGGAGGCCTGACTCATGGGTAAGCCCGACGGCTTCATGGAATATCAGCGGCTGGCAATGCCCACGCGTTCGCCGGACGTCCGCCTCCAGGATTTCTACGAGATCTACGAGCGCCACGATGACGCGACGCTGCAGCAGCAGGGGGCGCGGTGCATGGACTGTGGCGTGGCGTTCTGCCAGTCGGACACCGGCTGCCCGATCGACAACCTCATCCCCGAGTGGAATGACCTGGTCTACCACGACCGCTGGGAGGAGGCGTACCACCGGCTGGTCAAGACCAACAACTTCCCGGAGTTCACCGGGCGGATCTGCCCCGCGCCGTGCGAGTCGGCGTGCGTGCTGGGCATCATCGATCCGCCGGTGACGATCAAGAGCATCGAGTGCGCGATCATCGACCGGGCGTGGGAAGAGGGCTGGGTCATGCCGAGCCCGCCGGACCACCGCACCGGCAAAACCGTGGCCGTGATCGGCTCGGGGCCCGCGGGCCTCGCCGCCGCCGACCAGCTCAACAAGGCCGGCCACACCGTCACCGTCTACGAACGCGACGACCGCATCGGCGGGCTGCTGATGTACGGCGTGCCCAACATGAAGCTCGACAAGGGCCTGGTGCAACGCCGCGTCGACCTGCTCGCCGACGAGGGCGTGATCTTCAAGCCCAACCACAACGTCGGCGGCACCCCGCCCGAGCACGGCCAGTCCCCCAATGCCGTTGCCGTCGACCCGCAGCAGTTGATGGACGAGCACGACGCGGTGCTGCTGGCCTGCGGTGCCCTCAAGGCCCGCGACCTGGACCAGCTGCCCGGCCGCGAGCTGCAGGGCGTGCACCGCGCGATGCAGTTTCTCACCCAGAGCACCCAGCACCTGCTTGGCCGTAACGGAGACGCTGAAGCCGACGCTGAGCGAAGCGAAGCGTCTGGTATCCCCCTCACCGCCGCCAACAAACACGTCGTCGTCATCGGCGGCGGCGACACCGGCACCGACTGCATCGGCACCGCGATCCGCCAGGGCTGCCAGAGCATCACCAACATCACCCGCCGCCAGCGCGAGCCCGACGAGCGCGACGCCGACCACCCCTGGCCCGGCCCGAGCGGCACGTTCTACATCGACTACGGCCACGCGGAGGGTGCCGCCCGCTTTGGTCGCGACCCACGCGAGTACCAGGTGCTGCCCAAAGCGTTCGTGCCCCACCCCGACGACCCGTCGCGGCTGGGCGCGATCCGCGTGAGCAAGCTGGAGTGGTACGACGACTCCGACACCGGCCGGCTCAAGTCCCGCGAAGTCCCCGGCAGCGACGAGGACCTGCCCGCCGACCTGGTGCTGCTGGCCATCGGCTTCACCGGCCACGACACGCCCGCCCTGCTGGACCAGCTCGGCGTCGCCACCGACCGCGGCGTCGTCGACGCGGACTACGGGAACTATGCGACCAGCGTCCCGGGGGTCTTCGCCGCCGGCGACATGCGGCGTGGCGCTTCGCTGATCGTCTGGGCCATCGCCGAGGGCCGCGGCGCCGCCCGCGCCATCGACGCCCACCTCATGGGCCACAGCGACCTGCCCGCTCCCGACATGGCCGCCCCGATGTCCACCGCGTCCCGCTAGCCCCCGGCACTCGCCGCACCGCTGATTCTGGTGCCACGGTCACTTGCTGACCGTGCTCAGACCCCGGCCACCCGGCCACCCCCGGGCATCCCCGGGCACCGCCAGTCCGCCTGATACGCAACCCGAAAAGTTTTGACGCGCGTTAGGCGCTTGTCTGGTTGCGCGGTT
>CAZVBW010000152.1:1468-4225 GCA_964625505.1 uncultured Phycisphaeraceae bacterium | reverse complement strand
TTTGAGTCGCAGGGCGACGGTGTCCAGCTGGGTGCCCGGGTGATGCTGGAGGATGGCCGACCAGAGCCGGCGGGCCTGGGCGTACCGGCCCCGCTCGAGGTACAGCTCGGCGAGGCGGTCGGCCAGCACGTCGCCGTGGGACGAGAGCAGGTACCGGTCGACGGCGCGGGCGAAGGCTTCGATCTGCTGCCGCGAGCCGGCGGGCAGGGCGTCGGCCCGGGCCAGGGCGTCGCGGGCCTGGCCGTCGAAGTACGCCTCAAACGCGCGGCGGCCGGCGGGCGGCAGGTCGAGCACCTGCTGCCGCAGCGTCTGGCGGACGGGGATAAACATCCCGTCTGGCCCCGCGGTCAGCAGGCTGGCCGAGCCCGCGAGCAGCCGCTCGTGCAGGCCGAAGGCCTCGTCCCACCGCTGGCCCTGGATGGCGGCAAGCAACTGGTTCACCTGGGCGACCGTCGCCTCGTCCGCGAGCTGGGGCACGAAGCCGGCCATGAGCTCGGGCTCGGCGGCGACGGCGGCCCGGGCGGCCTGAAGTACCTCCGGATCGATGTCCAGATCGCGTACCTCAACCGCCTGCCCCCAGACACCGCCGGGCTCCCCCGCTCCGATGCCAGCAATCCCCGCCCGCCCCGCCGCCACATCGTGTGCCGCCCCGAGCAGCCACGCGATCGCCACGCCAGCCGCGACCCCGCGGGCCACCCGCACCGCCCCACCGCGACCTTCGGCCGGCATCGGCGACGGGTTGCTTAAGGCTCGTGCCATAGATTGCGACCACCCGGGCCCGGTCATCATACCGCCAGCCCCCCGCTGTGACGCCGGCGGCCGGTCACAAGTTCCCGCGACCCGCCGATTTGCAGCAGAAGCGTCGCAAGCTATAGTGCCCGGCTCGCCGCATCGGCTGCCCAGGCCGCAACGCGGACCCCAAACTTCCCCCCGCAATCCCCCGACCACGAGGACCGTCATGGCACACAAAAAGGGCCAGGGCTCAACCAAAAACGGCCGCGACTCCAACCCGCAGTACCGCGGCATCAAGCTCTACGGCGGCGAGCGGGCCCAGGCCGGCTCCATCATCGTCCGCCAGTGCGGCACCCCCTTCAAGCCCGGCTTCAACGTCCGCCGTGCCAAGGACGACACCCTCTTCGCCACCACCGAGGGCACCGTCGAGTTCCAGGGCCGCCGCGTTCACGTCCGCGAGGCCGACGCCGCCCCGGCCTGACGTCCGCCTGACGCCTACAACGCCACCGCACCATCGCCGTTGAGCGGCTGCGGCGAAGCCGCGCCCGCCGCCGACTCGCACGTTCCGCGCTTCCCCAGCCGCGGGTGCATACCCGCGGCCGCCGAAAGCACGCCGCGACTCTCAACCTCCCGCACCCCCACCGACCGCGGATATCCATCCGCGGCTCGCAGACAGATCGCGTGCCGCGCGTTCCCCAGCCGCGGGTGCATACCCGCGGCCCCCGAAAGCACGCCGCGACTCCCCACCTCCCGCACCCCTCACCGACCGCAGATCTCCATCCGCGGCTCGCAACGCCCCCGCCGCCCCCCACGCCCCCTACCCTGCCCCCATGCTCGTCGACTCGGCAGTCATCCACGTCCGCTCCGGCAAGGGCGGTGCGGGCTGCGCGTCGTTCCGACGCATGAAGTACGTCCCCAAGGGCGGGCCCGACGGCGGCAACGGCGGCGACGGCGGCGACGTGGTCCTGCTCGCCGAGGCCGGCCTAGACACCCTCCTGGACTTCAAAGGCCGGCACCACTGGGCCGCCGGCGACGGCCGACCCGGCGAGGGCAGCGACCGCGACGGACACCACGGCGACGACCTCATCGTCCGCCTGCCCCCCGGCACCCTCGTCTTCAACGACGACACCGACGAGCTCATCGTCGACCTCGATCAGCCCGGCAAGCGTCACGTCATCGCCACCGGCGGCCGCGGCGGCAAGGGCAACCTGGCCCAGAAGTCCGCCACCCGCCAGACCCCCCGCGAAGCGGAGCCCGGCCAGCCCGCCACCCAACGCACCCTCCGCCTCGAACTGAAACTCATCGCCGACGTCGGGCTTATCGGCCTGCCCAATGCTGGCAAGTCCACCCTCCTGTCCCGCATCAGCGCCGCCCGACCCAAGGTCGCCGACTACCCCTTCACCACCCTCGAGCCCCAACTCGGCATCGCCGAACTCGACAACGCCAGACGACTCGTCGTCGCCGACATCCCCGGCCTGATCGAAAAGGCCAGCCAGGGCGTGGGCCTGGGCAACCGCTTCCTCCGCCACATCGAACGCACCCGCCTGCTGGTCCACCTCGTCGAAGCCGCCCCCCCGGAAGCCCCCGACGCCCCCGGAACCAGCCCCCCCGCCGACCGCTACCACGCCATCCGCCACGAGCTCGCCCAGCACAGCCACACCCTCGCCGCCAAGCCCGAACTGCTCGTGCTCAGCAAGATCGAACTACTGCCCCCGGAAGAGGCGGACCAGGTCGCCAACGCTCTGGAACACGCCGCCGGCAAACCCGTCCACCGCATCAGCTCCGCCACCGGCGCCGGCCTGCCCGAACTGCTCCAGGCCTGCTGGACCGCCGCCGCCAAAGGCGAACACGTCCCCACCGGCGGCTGGTCCGCCACCGCCTGACCCCCACCCCGTCCCGCGCCTCCCCCAGCCGCGGGTGCATACCCGCGGTCGCTCAAGCACGCCGCAACTCCCCACCCGCCGCAACCCCCCACCGACCGCGGATATCCATCCGCGGCGCGCAGAGGGTGCGCGGCCCGCGCGT
>CAZVBW010000152.1:0-1368 GCA_964625505.1 uncultured Phycisphaeraceae bacterium | reverse complement strand
CCCACCGACCGCGGATATCCATCCGCGGCGCGCAGAGGGTGCGCGGCCCGCGCGTTCCCCAGCCGCGGGTGCATACCCGCGGCCGCCGAAAGCTCGCCGCGACTCTCACACGCCCCGCAACACCCACCGACCGCGGATATCCATCCGCGGCTTGCGGCGGCGGCTACGCTTGAGGGCGATGAGTGCCGACCCTGAAACGCCCGGACTGAATCTGCTCGCTGTGAGTGTGGGCAACACCCGCACGCGGATCGGGGCGTTCGTGGATGGCCAGCTGGCCCAGACCGCCTGTTTCGAGAACCAGCGGGATGCGAAGATCACCGATGCGCTGGACCACGCGGGCGAGCCGCTCAAGGGCCAGGACGATGCGACGGTGCTGATGTCCTCGGTCAACCCGGCGGTCAGCGAGCGGATCGCCCATACCATCGGCGAGCACCTCAAGCGGCCGGTGCTGTGCGTGGAAAAAGACCTGCCGATCCCGATCGGCAGGCAGCTGGACCGCGAGGCCATCGTCGGCGAAGACCGGCTGCTCAACGCGGCGGCGGCGTATGACGTGCTCAAGCAGGCGTGCGTGGTGGTCGACGCGGGCACGGCCATCACGATCGACTTCGTCGACGGTGCAGGGACATTCCACGGCGGATCGATCGCGCCGGGGGCGCAGATGGCGCTGGACGCGCTGGCCCAGCGGACGGCGCTGCTGCCGGAGGTGGAGTTTGCCCGGCCTGAGGAGCCGGTCGGGCACAACACGCGCGAGGCGATGCTGGCGGGGGTGTACTACGGCACGCGGGGGATGGTCCGCGAGCTGGTCGAGGCGATCGCCGAGCACGCCGGGGCGTTCCCGCTGGTGGTCGCGACCGGCGGCGACGCCCACCTGCTGCTGCGGGACTACGAGCTGATGGACCGGATCGTGCCGGACCTGACGCTGATGGGGTTGGCGGTGACGCTGCGGGCGGCGCGGGCCGAGGCGTGAGGCTGGCGGCGGACGCGCGGGGCCGACCCCGCGGCTCGATCTTGAAGTGCTTGGGGTCTGCCGAGGCGGCAGCCGCATCCAAACCGCGACAACGACGCGGCTCGAGAACGCGCGGCGCGCGAAGCTTCTGCCAGCCGCGGATGCATAGCCGCGGTCGGTGGGTGGTGCGGCGGGGTTGGAAGTCGCGGCGTGCTTTGGGCGACCGCGGGTATGCACCCGCGGCTCGGTGGCGGCGGTGACCGATGAGCGGGGGTCATCTACGATTCGTGCATCAGCGCGCCGGAGCGTGGGGTCCGGGTGGTGGCCGAGGTGGCTGGATGAGGTTGGGACACGAGTTGGCGAAGTCGCGGGCGGTGTCGCTGCTGCGGGTGGTGTGGGCCGCGGTGGTGGTGGGTCAGGTG
>CAZVBW010000151.1:0-4256 GCA_964625505.1 uncultured Phycisphaeraceae bacterium | reverse complement strand
CAGCCACGCCTCGTGCCCGTCCGCCGACGGCCGCGACAGGTCCCCCGCCGACGCCTCCACATTCACCGCCACCACCCCACCCTCCGCCGGCCGATACACCCCCGCCGCCATCACCACCTCACCCGCCGACGACGCGCCCAACCCCAGCGCCGGCTCGCCATCGCCCACCGCTTCGCCCAACCCCGGCTCGCCCGCCACCGCCTCCCGCTGACCCGCCGCCACCGCCCCGCCCCGCAGCACCTGCTGCACCAACGGCACCCACGCGTTGGTCAGCGCCAGATTGCTCCACGCCGGCCCCGGCCCCACCGTCATCCACACCACAAGCCCCCGCCCCACCCGCCGACCCGCCAGCAGCGGCGCCGTCTGCCCATCGGCTCGCCGCAGCGACAGCCACACGTCCTCGCCCGGCACCGCCGCACCCACCCACCGATCCACCCGCACCGCCGACGCCACCCGCGACCAGTTGCTCGACAACACCGACAACAACCCCGGCAACCCCGACTCGTCCAACACCGCCAGCTCCTCCCCCTCCCCCGGCCCCACTCCCGCATCCACCGACCAAGGCAACGCCCCGCCCCACCCCGACACCATCCGCATCAGCCACGAGCCATCCGCCGCCTCCGCCGGCCCGCCCGGCATCACCCACAGCAACCCGCCACCTTCCACCCACTCCCGCACCCGCCGCCAACCCTCGCCCGTCACCCGCTGCGGCTCCAGCAGCACCACCGCGCTCACCGACTCCAGCAGCGCCACATCCAACTCATCCGCCGCCGCCTCCACCGCCACCACCCCGCCGTCCACATCCGCCCCGTCCGCCCCCAGCGCCAGCCGCAACCACTGCGCCGGGGTCACATCCCCAGGCCCCCCGGCCTCCCCCGCGGCCGACGCACCGCCCACCACCGCCACCCGCAGCACCGGCCGCTGCTGCACCAGCGCCACCCGCACATCGTCCGCCCCCAGCACGTCCAACGCCTCGCCACGCACCGCCGACAGCCGCGCCACCACCGCCACGTCCCGCGCCGCCCCCGACGTCTCCCCCGGAAGGTCCAGCTGCACCTGCTCCACCCGCTGCGCCTGCCCCGACAGCCACGCCACCCGATCCCGCCGCTCGGCCAGCACCTGCCCATCCACCGCCACCGCCCGCACCACCAGCCCCGCCTCCAACGGCTCGCTCAAATCCCCCGCCCGGCTCAATGTCACCGCCACGCTCAGACGCCCCCGCCCCCCGCCGTCGGCCCCACCGGACTCGGGCAGCACCACCCGCGGCGTCGCCACCAGCCCCGTCACCTGCCGGTTCCGCTGCGGCGGCGTCGCCGGGCTCACCATCACCCGCACCCGATCCCCCAGCCCCGCCACCGACGCCGACGGCTCCTCATCCAGCACCGGCCCGGTCAACCCGCTGAGCACCAGCACCGTCCCCCCAGCCCCGCCAGCCTCACCACCCGTCGCCTCCGCCACCGCCCCCAATGCCCGCGCCAGAGATCCGCCCCCCACACCCGGCCGCTGCCGCTCCAGCAACGCCCGCGCCTCCCCCGGCCCGGTCGCCGCCACCGGCGATCCCGGATCGCTCACCCGCCACACGTGAAGCCGATCCGCCGCTGACAACTCACCCGCCGCCGCCACGCCCCGCTCCAGCTGATGGGCCCACTGCGTCCGCCCGTCGCTCTGCACCGCCAGCGACGCCAGCGTGTCATCCAGCACCACGTGCAGCTGCCGCCCCCCGCCCCCCGCACCGCCCAGGTTCAGCATCGGACCGGCCAGCGCCACCCCCGCCAGCAGCAGCACCAGACACCGCAGCGCCAGCAGCACCAGCCGCTGGGCCTGAATCTTCCGCCGCGTCCGCCGAAGCGCCTGATGCACAAACCGCACCGCCGGCCAAGGCTGCGCCGTCCGACGAAGCCGCGACAACAAATGCAACGCCACCGGCACCAACACCGCCGCCGCCCCCACCGCCAACAGCGCCGGCGCCACCCACGTGATCCCCATCACCGCCCACAACATCACCGGCCCATGACCCTGCACCCGACAAGCTTACGCCGCCCGGACCCGCCCGGTCTGATCGTAATCTGCCCAGATGCCGCCCCCGAGCCTTCATCAGTCGTGGCGACATTGGCCAGGCCTGCCCGACGATTGGCAACCTGCCGGCGACGCGGATGCCGTCACGCGGGTTCCGGTGCGGAACCCCGCGGTGCTGCAGCTGCTCAGAGACGCCAGGCGTGGTCGGTGGAGGAAGGTCTACCGACGTGGGCGGGATCGGCGTGAGCTGCACTACTTCGAGCATGCCTCAGGCCAAGCCGCACTCCTGAAGATCGTGGATCGAGGCCATCAGCGATAGAATGATTGGATGCACGGTGCCCCTCAAGCCATTGGCTCCCACCTGCTGGACATCGACCCCGACCCCGGTGTCCGTCAGCGAGCCTTAGCTGACGTCATGGCCAGAATGGTCCACCACCTGCGGCTGGGGCATATCAACATCCCCTTCGCCGAGCAGGAGCTGTTCAACCTGGACGTTTATCAGTTCGCCAAGCGGGCGGACATCGATGCCCGGCTGCTCGAGGCGTTGGAGTGGGGCATGGAACTCGACGATGTGCAGCCACTGGGCGCCGACCACGTTGAAGCCAGCCTCGACGCCATCGCCCGCCTCTGCACGTCAGCCCTCGCAGACCTGCAAGTCGCCGCCGCCTGAACCGCGACGCGGCGTCGGGCCTCACACCACAAACCGATGAGAAATGGGTGCCACTGCCGCGTGCGGCAGTGCGCGTACCCGGCAGGCACGCGGAGGCACGGCCGCACGCGGCCGTGGCACACGACGGGGACAATTTCGAACGATTGCTACCCGTGGTTCGGCTTCCCGCTTGGAGCCTTCGGGTCCGGGTTCACCTTCGGGGCCGGCTTGGTCGGCTGCTTCGGCGCCGCCGGGTGCGTCGCACCGGTCTGCTGCTGCGGGTCGTTGCTGCCCTGCCGCGTCGTCTTGTCACTGCCATCGTCCTTAGCCATCACGTTGCTCCTCTCAGAAGTAGGGTGGGTGAAGCGTAGCGCAACCCACCACGGCACGCCATAGATAATGGGTCCCGTTCCCCGCCCGCCCAGCGCCCCGCCCGCATCACGTGTCCAGCGCCTCCCACACCCGCCGCACCAGCTCCCGCGCCCCCGCCTGGTCCGGTGCCTCGGCCATCACCCGCACGATCGGCTCGGTGTTGCTCGCCCGCACCTGCACCCACCGATCCTCCCAATCCACCCGCACCCCGTCCCGCCGATCCACCGGCCGCCCCCGGAACACACGCTCGGGCAGGTCAGGCAGCGCCGCCTTCACCGCGTCGTCGGCCGGCATCTTGTCCTTCACCATCGCGTACCGCGGCAGCCGATCCACCAGCTCGGCCAGCGTCGCCCGCTGGGTCGCCATCAGCTCCAGCACCAGCGCCATCCCCACCAGGCTGTCGCGAACATAGCTGACCCGCGGGTCGATGATCCCGCCGTTGCCCTCGCCGCCCAGCAGCGCGTCGCGATCCCGGATCGCCGCCGCCACGTGAGCCTCGCCCACCGGCGTCCGCACCACCCGCCCGCCGTGCTCCCGCGCCAGGTCGTCGAGCATCCGGCTGGTCGACAGGTTCGCCGCCATCGTGGCCCTCTCGACCTGCCCCCCGGCCAGCCGGGCCATCGCGCACAGCACCAGCGTGTACTCCTCGCCGATGTACCGCCCCTCGGCGTCCACCAGCGCCAGCCGATCCGCGTCCGTGTCCTGCGCCATCCCCAGGTCCGCCCGGTAGGTCCGCACCGCCTCACAAAGCCCCCGCAGGTTCTCTTCCGTCGGCTCCGGCGGGTGCGGGAACCGGCCCGTCGGCCACGGGTACAGGTGCGTCAGCCCCACGCCCAGCCGCTCCAGCAGCGCCCGCGCCCCGTCGCCCCCCGCCCCGCTCACCGAGTCCACCACCACGTTCAGCTTCGCCCCCCGGATCGCCTCGACATCGACCAGCCCCGCCACCGCCTCGGCGTGCAGCACCGCCGCATCGTCTCGCGCAGTGACCTGCCCCACGTGCTCCACCGCTGCGCCCGCCGGCGTCGCCCCACCCCCCGTGAACCGCTCCACCAACTCCTGCGCCTCGGCCATCGGCGGCGCCGACCCGTCCGATCGCAGCGGCTTGAGCCCGTTCCAGGGCCTCGGGTTGTGGCTCGCCGTCACCACCAGCCCGCCCGCCGCCCCCAGCCGACGCACCATGTACGCCACCGTCGGCGTGCTCACCACCCCCAGCCGCACC
>CAZVBW010000150.1:0-4429 GCA_964625505.1 uncultured Phycisphaeraceae bacterium | reverse complement strand
GGCTTCCGGGGGGGCTTCCGGGGGGGCTTCCGGGGGGGCTTCCGGGGGCGGGCTGATGGTTCAGGATCGCCTGCCGCTGGGCGTCGGACAGCGGCTCGACCGCGGCGGGCGTCAGCTCGTCGTACAGCCGGGCGGCGGCGGCCTTGATGCGGTCCACCTGCTCGCGGGCCTCGGGGTGCTCGGCGAGGTACTGCTCGGCGGCGGGCCGCTCGGCGGGGTCCAGCTCGTCCAGGGCGTACGCGGTGAGGGCGATCTCGAGGAGGTTCTGGTCCATGGCGGCGACCGGGTATCGGGGATCGGGTGTCGGGTATCGGGGGGGGACGCGCGTCGCGGACGACGCGGCTCAATGGGTGGGCTTCACGCTTCCAGCTTCACGCTTCCGGCTCGTCCTCGCCCATCTGAGCGCGGAGGGTTTTGATCGCGGTGTGCAGGAGGTAGCCCACGTAGCTGACGGTCAGGCCCGTGACCGCGGCGATCTGGCGGTAGGTCAGCCCGGCCTGGAACTTCAGCCGGACCACTTCCCGCTGCTTGGCGGGCAGGCGGTCCAGCAGGTGGACCACGGCGGACACCGCCTCGTCGTGCTCGGCGGCCTCGCCGGGCCCCCCGGAAGGGTCGGCCTGCGCGACGCCGGCGTCGGCGGTCGGCTGCACCAGCCCCTCCCGGCGGAGCCGGTCCAGAGCCCCGTTGCGGCACACGGCGAACAGCCAGGCCCCGAGGTGCTGGCCGTCGGAGTTGCGGGCCATGTGCTGCAGGCTCGCGGCGGGTTGTTGCCAGAGCTTCATGAAGGTGTCCTGGGTCACCTCGCGGGCCCGGTGCTCGTCGCCGAGCAGTTGACTGGCGTAGGTCACCAGCGGGCGTTCGTAGCGTTGCAGGGCCTGCTGGACGATGTGTCGGCGGGCCTGCTCGTCGGCGTCGGGCAAAGCGAACTCCTTGCACGCGGCAAAGGCCGCCGCCCTTGGAACCACGGACGGGCGGCGGTTTTCTTAGAAGCGAGTGCGAAAAAAGGTGCCGTGGACCCGCGAGTGTACCGGCCCCCCGGAACAATGACGGCCGAGCGTGACAAGTTTGCGGCGGCCCATTTGCGGGGGTTATCAGCCGCCGCCGACAGGGCTTGCAGAAAATTCAAGACCCGATTTGTGCTGCAGCGTGCGAATGGCTATAGTGCTCTGTTCGCGGTGTGGCGCGGCGTGAACGGGCGGTGGTCCCCCAAACAACCTGACGCTTCCACCGAGCAATCCCCCCCCAGCTCTCTCGGAGACATAGATGCAGCCGAGGTCGGTACGCGACTACTCAAAGCGCGGTGATGCGGTCCCTGTTCCCAACCTGGTGGAAGTCCAGGAACGAGCCTACGAAAGGTTCATTCAGCTTCAAAAGCCCTATGACGAGCGAGACCCGTACCTGGGTCTGGAGTCGTTGCTGCGCGAAGTGTTCCCCATCGAGTCTTACGACGGGAGCATGCACGTGGAGTACCTCTACTACAAGCTCGAGGAGCCGCGGTACACCCCGGACGAGTGCCGGGAACTGCGGCTGACCTACGGCATGCCGTTCCGCATCGGCGTGCGGCTGGTCCGCAAGGACGTGCCCGAGATCCCCGAGGAGGAGATCTACCTCGGCGAGATCCCCATCCTGATGGGTGGCGGCGAGTACATCGTCAACGGCGCCGAGCGCGTCATCGTCAACCAGCTGCACCGCTCGCCGGGCGTGGACTTTTCCATCGCCTCGGCCGAGGGCGATCGGCCGCTGCACTCGGCCCGCGTGATCCCCGAGCGGGGCTCGTGGATCGAGCTGGAGGTGTCCAAGAAGGACGTGCTCCAGATGCGGATCGACCAGTCGACCAAGATCCCCGCGACGACGTTTTTGCGGGCCCTGGACGAGCGGTTCAGCACGACCGACGACCTGCTCAAGGCGTTTTACAACGTCCAGAGCATCAAGACGACCGAGCTCAAGCCCGAGCACTACGCCGCGGCCCCGATCATCGACACCGAGACCGGTGAAGAGCTGGTCGCCGTCGGCGGCCAGGTCGGTGAGCACGTGGACACCATCATCGCCTCGTCGCTCAAGACCGTCGACGTGGTGACCAACGCCTCGGACGTGCTGATCCTCAACACGCTGGCCGACGAGCGGGGCAACGCCCTGCCCGAAGACCTCGAGGCGAGCGAGCACGAGGCGGCCCTGCTGTCGCTGTACGGCCGGCTGCGCCCGGGCAACCCGCCGCAGGTGGATAAGGCCCGCGATCTATTCAAAGAGAAGTTCTTCGACGAGAACCGCTACCGCCTGGGCAAGGTCGGCCGGTTCCGCATCAACCGCAAGTTCGACGACGCCGAGGGGTACGGCGACCCGGACGAGTCGGTGATGCACATCCGGGCCGAGGATTTCCTCGCGGTCATCAACTACATGCTGGACCTGCGGAGCAACCGCAACAAGGCCCACATCGACGATATCGACCACCTGGGCAACCGGCGTCTGCGGACGCTGGACGAGCTGGCCGTCGAGGAGATGCGCAAGGGCTTCCTCAAGCTCCGCCGCACCGTGCAGGAGCGGATGAGCGTCAAGGACCCGGATGAGCTGGCCAAGATCGCCGACCTGATCAACTCCAAGGCGATCAGCAGCGCGATCGACCACTTCTTTGCACGCTCCGAGCTGTCGCAGGTCGTCGAACAGACCAACCCGCTGTCGATGCTCCGCCACGAGCGGGTGCTCTCGGCTTTGGGCCCGGGCGGCTTGAACCGCAAGCGGGCGGGCTTCGAAGTCCGCGACGTGCACATCAGCCACTACGGCCGAATCTGCCCGATCGAGACGCCCGAGGGCACGAACATCGGCCTGATCACCGTGTTTGGCATCTACAGCCAGATCGACGAGTACGGCTTCCTGCAGACGCCCTACCGGCAGGTGCAGGACGACAAGCTCGTCGACGAGATCACCTACCTCCGCGCCGACGAAGAGCTCAAGCTCACCCTCGGCTCGGTCGACGCGGTCGACGAGACCGGCAAGGTCAACAAGGGCACGGTGCTGGCCCGCGTGGACGGCGATCTCGCGTCGGTGCCCAGCAACCAGATCGACTACGTCGACATCAGCCCCAAGCAGATCGTCGGCGTGTCGGCGGCCCTGATCCCGTTCCTCGAGCACGACGACGCGAACCGCGCCCTGATGGGCTCGAATATGCAGCGGCAGGCCGTGCCTTTGATCAAGACCGACCCGCCGTTGGTCGCCACGGGCATGGAGAAGGAGGTCCCCCGCTTCTCGGGCATGGTCCTGCGGGCCAAGCGCGGCGGCACGGTGACCTACGTCGACGCGGCCAAGATCATCATCGACAACGCCGACGAGTACGAGCTTCGCAAGTTCGTCGGGCTCAACGAGCGGACCTGCCTCAACCAGAAGCCGATCATCGCCTGGGGCGAGAAGGTCAAGGAAGGCCAGATCATCGCCGACGGTGCCGCGACGCACCAGGGCGAACTCGCGCTGGGCAAGAACGCGCTGGTCGCGTTCAACACCTTCGACGGCTACAACTTCGAAGACGCCATCGTCATCAGCGAACGGCTGGTCAAGGAGGACGTGTTCACGTCGATTCACATCGACGAGTTCGACGTCGAGATCCGCGAGACCAAGCTTGGCCGTGAGGAGTTCACCCGTGACATCCCCAACGTCAGCGAGAAGATGCTGGGGATGCTCGACGAGGCGGGGATCATCCGCATCGGGGCGTACGTCAAGCCCGGCGACATCCTCGTGGGCAAGGTCAGCCCGAAGTCCAAGAGCGAGCTGACGCCGGAAGAAAAGCTGTTGCACGCCATCTTTGGCCGTGCGGGTGAGGACGTGAAGAACGACTCGCTGGAGGTCCCGGCCGGGACCGAGGGCATCGTGATCGGCGCCAAGCGGTTCAGCCGACGGATGCACCTGTCCGACGAGCAGAAGAAGGCCCTGCGTCGCGAGATGCGCGAGTACGAGGCCACGATGGACGAGCGGATGGTCGCCCTGTTCCGCGAGTTCGTGGATCAGGCCAACGAGGTCACCGGCAGCGCGATGGTCGACCCGTCGACGCGGCAGAAGGTCGGCCAGAGTGACATCACCGAGGTGGTGATGGAGCAGATCGACAGCTTCGACCTCAAGTGGATCAAGGGCAACAAGGAAGCCAAGCAGCAGGCCGAGCAGGCCCATGGCCAGTTCTGGCCCCGCATCGACGCGCTCCGCAAGGAGAAGGAGCGTCGCCTGGCCCACATGAAGCGGGGCGATGAGCTCAGCTCCGGTGTGCTGGAGATGGTCAAGGTCTACCTGGCGACCAAGCGGCCGCTGAGCGTGGGCGACAAGATGGCCGGCCGGCACGGCAACAAGGGCGTGATCGCCCGGATCGTGCCCATCGAGGACATGCCGTTCCTGGAAGACGGCACGCCGGTCGACGTGCTGCTCAACCCGCTGGGCGTGCCCAGCCGGATGA
>CAZVBW010000149.1:0-4492 GCA_964625505.1 uncultured Phycisphaeraceae bacterium | reverse complement strand
CATCCCGTGCCGCATCTCATGACGCCCTCGGCCACACGCCGGGGGCGTCGTCGTTTCACCCCCACAATCCGGCCGCCCCCGGCCCCCCCGCCTCGCCCGCCTCGCCCGCCGCCTCGTGCCGCAGCTGCCCGCACGCCGCCGCGATGTCTCGCCCCCGGCTGGCCCGGATCGTCGCCCGCACCCCCGCCTGACGCAGCACCTGCTGGAACCGCCGGACATCCTCCGACGCCGGCCGCTGATAAGGCAGGCCCTTTACCTCGTTGAACCGGATCAGGTTGACCGTCGCCCGCATCGTACGCGCCAGCCCCGCCAGCTCCCGCGCCTGCTCGAGCCGGTCATTAAACCCGCCCAGCAGGATGTACTCCAGCGTCACCTCCCGCCCGGTCTTCTCGAAGTACCCCCGGCAGGCCCCCAGCAGCTGCTCGATGCTCACGAACCGGGCCCACGGGATGATCTGCCGCCGAAGCTCGTCATTCGGGGCGTGCAGCGACAGCGCCAGCGTCACCGGCAGGTCCAGCTCCGCGAGCTTGCGGATCCCCGCCGGTACCCCCACCGTGCTCACCGTGACTCGCCTGGCCGACAGCCCCATCCCCCAGTCCGCGGTCAGCGCCCGCAGCGCCCCGGCCACCGCGCCAAAGTTCACCAGCGGCTCGCCCATCCCCATAAACACCACGTGCGTGATCCCCTGAAGCCGACGCTGAGCCGAAGGCGAAGCGTCTGGTGCTTGCCCAAGCCGACGCTGAGGCGCAGCCGAAGCGTCAGGTCCTCCCCCCGCTGCCCCCCCGGACTTCAACAGCCGATCCAGCCGCCACACCTGCTCCACGATCTGCCCCGCGGTCAGGTTCCGGTCCAGCCCCCCGAGCCCCGATGCACAGAACTTGCAACCCACCGGGCAACCGACCTGCGAGCTGATGCACGCCGTCCGCCGCTTGTCCGCTGGGATTATCACGCACTCGGTCTGGTCCCCCGCCGCCCCGATCACCCGCAAAAAGGTGTCAGGAACCTTTTTAGCCCCGCCCTCGTCACCGGAAAAGGTTCCTGACACCTTTTTTGAGGCCACGTCGCCTGCTCCCGCCCCGCTCCAGTCCACCAGCAATTTCTGCGTCCCGTCCGTCGCCCGCTGATGCCGCACCACCTCCCCGGTCACCACCCGCAGCCGCCGACCCAGCAGCTCCCGGTCCGCCTTGGACAACCCCGGCACCTGATCCATCGACGCCGCGTGATGCCGGTACACCCCCTGCAGAATCTGCGACGCCCGGAACGGCGCCACCCCCCACGCCGACAACCGCTCCCGCAGCCGCTCGGGCGTCAGGTCCAACACATGCTCCGCCGCCGCCACATCCTCCGCCATCCCGCCATCGTAAACAGACCCCGCGCCCCGAAGCCGACAGCTGATCCGCCTCAGGCACAGAAGCGTCGGATCAGCCCGCAATGGATCCCAACCGTGCCCCTCCCGTTGAGCGATCGCCACGAAGCTGCACCTTCCCCGGCAACGCCGCCCCCCTACCCGTACCCCTCCTCCGCCAGATCGTCCTCGTCCAGCCCGAAGTGATGCCCCAGCTCGTGCAGCAGCGTCACCCGCACCTGCTCGTCCAGCGCCGCATACTCCGGGCTGCCCGGGCCCTGACCACGGAACTTCGCCAGCCGCATGATCGGCCCGCGGAACAGCATCAACTGGTCCGGGACCTCCGGCGGCGCCTCCACGCTCCGCTCCGTGAGCGGCATCCCCCAGTGCATCCCGTACAGATCCTCCCCCGGCAACATCCCCAGCTCCTTCAGCAGCTCGGGCCCCGGCTCGTCCTCCACGATCAGCGCCACCTCCTCCAACGCCCCCGCAAACCGGGCTGGCAGCCGTTCCAGGTGCGACTCCAACAGCTGATCAAACAACGCCCGATGACGATCAGATAACACACGCCCAACCTACGTGATGTCACGGCTGACACGCCCGAAGCCGCGGGTGTCCACCCGTCGGCCTCCCGCCCGTGCATCTTCCACAGCCCGCGCATTACCCTGCCTCAATGTCAACCAAACCGCTCGGGTACGGGCTGATCGGTGCGGGCAACTTCGGGCGGTTCTGCGCGAAGGCCTATCAGGAGCTGGATTCGGTGCGGCCCATCGCGGTCGCCGACGCCTCGCCAGACATTGCCCGGCAGGCGGCCGACGACCTGGGCCTCGAGGCCTGCGAGTCCGTCGACCAGTTGCTGGCCCGCGACGACATCGACATCGTGCACGTGGCGACGCCCCCCAGCACGCACGGCGCACTGGTGACCGATGCACTGGAGGCCGGTAAGCACGTGCTGTGTGAAAAGCCGCTCGCGGTGGACCCCGAGGTTGGCCAGCGGCTGGTCGACTTGGCCCGGGAGCGGGACCGGGTGCTCAGCGTCAACCTCATCATGCGGTACGACCCGCTGAACGAGGCGGTCAAGCAGATCGTCGACGCCGGGCTGCTGGGCCGGCCGCTGCACGGCATCTTCGAGAACTACGCCATGGCCGAGCAGCTGCCCGACGACCACTGGTTCTGGGATCGCGCCAAGTCCGGCGGGATCTTCGTCGAACACGGCGTGCACTTTTTCGACCTCTTCGCCTGGTGGCTCGCCGGCGACAAATCGGACGATGCCGGCTGGGGCACGCTGTGCTCCGCCGACCAGTCCGCCCGGCCCGACAAGCCGCACATCGTCGACCAGCAGGCCGCCACCGTCCGCTATGGCCACGAAGCGACCGCGCCCCGCGTGCACTTCTATCACGGCTTCACACAACCCACCGGCCTGGACCGTCAGGAGCTGCGGCTGCTGTGCGAACGCGGCGACATCCGGCTGCACGAGTGGGTGCCCACCTCGATCGACATCGACTGCCTCGCCACCGCCGGCGTCGCCCGACAGATCGCCTCGCACCTCCCGGACGCCGACATCGTCCGCCTCGAGAAAATCCAAGGCGACAACGCGAAACACGATGTCCGCGGCCAGCAGTTCGAGGTCGACGGCCGATACCGCATCACCGGCACCGCCGGGATGGACAAGGACGCGCTGTACCACCACGTGGTCCGGGCGCTGATGGACGACCAGGCCCAAGCCATCGCCGACCCGTCCCACCGCCGACGCATCACCGAGGCCAACGGCATCGGCACCCTCCGCCTTGCCGCCGCCGCCCAAACGCTCGCCGACGCGGGGTGCAGCACCAATGTTTAGCGGGTGACGCGAAGCGTCCCGTGCGGCGGCCCAATAATTAAACCCCGCGTGCCGGCGGGTGCACCTGCGGTGCAACCGCTAAACGTTGTCAACTGAATCTGCGATTATTACATTCGATTGACATGCTGCCCGCCGGGTTTTCCGAGCTGCGCGGGGCGGGTGGGTCTGATTAACAGAGTTGTGGTGCGGGGCGGGGAATGGGCCGCAAGTGGGCGGTGGCGTGTGTCGATGCGGGAGGTGAGCGGTGCCGTGGCTTGCGGTGCGCTTGGACCCCAGGAGACTTGATGTGATTCCCGCTGCGCCTGCTGATCCGATGCCGGATGTGTTGAAGACCGAGGTCCCGGGGGCGGAGCGGGCGGCGGCACCCTCGCCGGAGCCGGCTGATCCGGTGATGGCTGCGGCGTCGGACGGGACCGAGTCGATGCCCGAGGCGTTGGACAAGCCGCGTTGCCGGATCGCGGGCAAGCCGACGCATGTGCTGCCGCGGGACGCGGTGGTGGCGTGGCTGGCGATGTTTGTCGGAGCGGCGGTGGTGCTGCGGGTGCTCGTCATCGTGCTGGGCCCGATGGGGTCGGTGGACCGGGCGGTCGATGTGCACACGGACCGGGGGCTGCTGCTGGCCGAGCAGGTGGTGACCGAGCAGCACTACGCGCTGCCGCGGGAGGTCGACCCGGTGGTGGCGACGCTGGAGCGGTCGGTGGCGGCGAGCGGAGCGACCGCGGGTGAGGCCGGCCGCACTTCCGGGGTCAGGGGGGCTTATGGGGGCGGGTGGGCGGAGAGTTATCTGTTGCCGGGGTATCCGATGCTGCTGGCGGTGATGCGGCTGACGGGATTGCCGCTATGGGGGCTGCTGCTGCTGCAGGCGGCGGGGGCGGGCGTGCTGGTCATCGTGGTGTATCACGCGGCGGCGACGCTGCTGGGTCGCCAGCGGCCGGCGTTGGTGGCGGCGGCGATCGCGGCGGTGCACCCGGCGGGGCTGGTGGTAGACACGGGTTTGAGCGGCGGGCTGTGGGCGTCGCTGCTGCTGGCGGCGGGCGTGTGGGCGGCGGCGGACCTGACCCGGCGGTCGATCCCGGCGGTCGTGGGCGGGGGCTTGGCGATGGGGCTGGCGGCGCTGTTCGCCCCGGCGGCCGGGGTGCTCGCGGCGGTGGTGGCGATCTGGAGCCTGTGCACGGTGCGGAAGGCCGGGCAGGTCGCGCTGGCGGCGCTGCTCATCGGCTGCACCGCCCTGCCGGCGGCGGGCTGGCTGGTGCGGCACCGGGCGGTCGGCCTGGAGCCCAACCGGCTGAGCACGGCCCCGGCGGTGC
>CAZVBW010000148.1:0-4594 GCA_964625505.1 uncultured Phycisphaeraceae bacterium | reverse complement strand
CCCTGACGACCCGGCCGTTCGTGCCCCCCCCGCGAGCCATCCCGCCGCACGCCGGGGCGGCGTCGCGGGGTGACGTGGTGCTGTTCCTGGACACCTATGCCCGGTACTACGACCCGGCCCTCGGCCGCCACGCCGTCGAGCTGCTCACCGGCACTGGGTACACCGTCCACCCGATCGCCCGCGGCTGCTGCCAGCGTCCGCGGATCTCGCAGGGCCTGCTGGACGAGGCGAAGCTGCGGGCCGCGCCGCTGGTCGCCGAGTTGGACGCCGCGGGCGGCGGCGACGCTTCCGGGGTGCCCATCCTGTGTCTGGAACCCAGCTGCGCGTCGTCGCTGAAGGACGACCTGCCGGACCTGCTCGAGGATGCCGACGCCGCCAAGCGGGTGGCCGACCGGGTGCAGCTGCTCGACGCGTTCCTGCTGGCCGAAGGCGTCGAGCTGCGAGCCGCCGAGGGCGTCGATGACGTGTTGGTCCATGCCCACTGCCACCAGCGGGCGGTCTTCGACGGCGCAGCCACGGCCACGCTGCTTGACGGCACCGCGGGGGTGAGTTGCCGGGACACATCGGCCGGTTGCTGCGGCATGGCCGGGGCGTTCGGCTACCAGCATCACGACCTGTCGATGCAGATCGCCGAGGACCGCCTGCTCCCCGCCGCCCGCGACGCCCTCGCCGCCGGGCGGACGGTCGCCGCCCCCGGCTTCTCCTGCCGCCACCAGCTCGCCGACGCGCTGGAGATTGACCTGCCGCCGCACCCGTTGATGCTGCTGCGGGTTTGAAGGAAATCGAACCACAAAGTCGCGGAGGCGCAGAGCAAGGCAGGGGATGAGGAGGCGGCGAAGGTTGTCGGAGCCGCGGGTGTGAACCCGTCGGCCGACGCGGAGCGTCTGGTGGCCGAGCCGACGGATTGACATCCGCGGCTTCATGGACCGCTTCCCGCAGCGTGGTCGGGTTCGGTACGTGATGGGTTTCGCCGATGCCTGACCTGCCTTCCTCCGCGCCCTCTGCGCCTCTGTGGTTCATCCCCGCCCCGCCCCCTATGATCCCGCCCTATGGCTGACAGTGACCGGAAGATCCAGTACCGCGACGCGCTCCGTGAGGCGATGGAGGAGGAGATGCGGACTGACGAGCGCATCTTTCTGATGGGCGAGGAGGTCGCCGAGTACAACGGGGCGTACAAGGTCTCCAAGGGCATGCTCGAGGAGTTCGGGCCCCGGCGGATCATCGACACGCCCATCAGTGAGACCGGCTTCGCGGGGCTGGGCATCGGGGCGGCGATGTACGGGCTTCGGCCGATCATCGAGTTCATGAGCTGGTCGTTTTCGCTCGTCGCCGCCGACCAGATCATCAACAACGCCCCGAAGATCCTCTACATGTCCGGCGGGCAGTTCCCCGTGCCCATCGTCTTCCGCGGCAACAACGGGGCGGGCGGCCAGCTGGGCTCGACCCACTCCTGGTCGGTCGAGGCGATGTTCGGCAGCGTCCCGGGCCTGAAGATGGCCATCCCCAGCACCCCCCGCGACGCCAAAGGCCTGCTCAAGACCGCGATCCGCGACCCGGACCCGGTGTTCGTCCTCGAATCCGAACGCATGCTGGGCATGGGCGCCCGCGGCGACAAGGACTACTCCCGCTACCTCGAAGGCGGCCAGTGGGCCCCGCCGGAAGGTGACGACGACTTCACCATCGACTTCGGGAAGGCCAACGTCATCAAGCCCGGCAGCGACTGCACCGTCGTCACCGCGGGCCGGCCGGTCCACTTCGCCCTCGAGGCCGCCGAGGCGCTGGAGAAGGACGACATCGACATCGAGGTCATCGACTGCCGGACGTATCGACCGCTGGACATGGACACGATCGCCTGCAGCGTCGAGAAGACCAACTACTGCGTCGTCGCCGACCAGTGCTGGCCGTTCGCGTCGGTCGCCAGCGAGATTGCCTCGCAGGTCCACGAGCGGTGCTTCGATCACCTGGACAACGTGGTCAAGCGGGTCAACAACGACGACATCCCGCCGCCGTACAACCGCCAGCGCGAGCAGGACATGCTGCCCAACGCCCGGAAGATCACCGAGGCGGTGAAGCAGGCGATGTACGTGGCGTAGGCGGGGCAAACCGCAGAGACGCAGAGGACGCGGAGGAGACGGGCGTGCCATCGCGCGGCGTACGGAGCCGCGGGTGTCAACCCGCGGCATCGCATGAGCCGACGGATTCATCCGCCTGGGGCGGACGGCTTCAAGTTCGCGTGCCCATCATCCAGTCCAGCGCCTCGGGCAGCATGCGGTCCCAGTAGTCCCATGTGTGGCTCGGGCCTTGATGCTCCTGATACGTCAGCGGGACGTTCAGCCGTTTGCACAGCGCGACGCAGTCGCGGTTCTGCTGCAGCAGGAAGTCCTGGTCGCCGCAGCAGGCCCAGAGTCGCGGCAGCCCCCCGGACAGCCCCCCGGACAGGCCCCCGGACAAGCCCCCGGAATCGGCCGCCTCGGCGTGTTGTTGCAGCAGGGCCTGCAGGTCGTTCTCACCGCCGCGGAAGCGGGCCTCGTCGCCGAAGCACCACCGCAGTTCGTCCTGCCTTACCGCGTCGCCGATGTCCGCCGGGTCCATCGACAGCGCCCCCGACAGCGACGCCGCGGCGGCGAAACGCTCGGGTTGCCGCAGCGCCAGCTTGAACGCCCCGTACCCGCCCATCGACAGCCCGGCGACGAACGTGTCGGCCCGCTGGGTGCTCACCGGCAGCAGCCGCTGCACGATCTGCGGCAGCTCGTCGCTGACCCAGCTCCACATCTTCGGCCCGGCCGCCATGTCCGCGTACCACGACCGGCCGACTCGGGGCATCACCACCACGGTGCCGCGCGCCTCGGCGTGCCGCTCGACCGACGTGTTCCGCGTCCACGCCGACTCGTCGTCGCTCAGGCCGTGCAGCAGGTACAGCACACGCCAGCCCCCGGCTGGCGGCGGCTCGCGTGGCACCAGCACGTTCACCGCCGTCATCTCCTGCAGTTGCTCGCTCTTGAGCTGCCAGTGCATCGCGATCATGCGGCGGAGCTTAGGGCGGCTTACGTCATCTCTTGCTCCCTCTCCCTTCCAGGGGGAGGGCTGGGGAGGGGGTTGAGGCATGGAGTCACCGCATCTTTAACGCGTACGGAGCTCTCACCCGCGACCCTCCCCCGGCCCCTCCCTGAAAGGGAGGGGGGCAGATGTTCACGCAAAACGCCTCAAGCCAACCCCGGGCGGAGACCGGGGCTAGCGGGGGTTACCCTTCGGCCCATGACCGACCGCGACCCCGCCCCGACAACCGGCCAGCTGCGGTGGCTCGACGCCCGGCTGGGCCTGTTCTGCCACTTCGGGATCAACACGTTCCACGGCAAGGAGTGGTCCGACGGCACGCTGCCCGCCGCGTCGTTTGACCCCACCGACTTCGACGCCCGGCAGTGGGTCGAGACGGCGCAGGCCGGGGGGTTCAACTACCTGATCCTCACGGCCAAGCACCACGACGGGTTCTGCCTCTGGCCGACCCAGACGACCGACTACAGCGTGGCCTCGTCGCCTTTCCGGGGGTGGCGTGACGGCAAGGGCGATGTGGTGGGCGAGGTGGCCGAGGCCTGCCGTGAGGCGGGGTTGAATTTTGGGCTGTACCTCTCGCCCTGGGATCGGCACGAGCCGTGCTATCCGGACGCTGCGGCGTATGACGCGTTTTACGAGCGGCAACTGACCGAGCTGTGCACGCGGTATGGCGAGCTGTTCGAGTTGTGGTTCGACGGCGCGGGCTCGGAGGGTCGGACGTACGACTGGGACCGGATCATGGCGGTGGTGGACGAGCACCAGCCGCAGGCGATGGTGTTCAACATGGGCCGGCCGACGATCCGGTGGATCGGCAACGAGGACGGGCTGGCGCAGGACGCGGTGCGGCTGGCGGTGGACCGGCTGAGTCAAAGCGCGTTCGCCGATGGGAAGACCGACGCGGTGGGGGAGATGGTGTGCCTGCCGCCGGAGTGCGACGTGGCGATCCGGCGGAACTGGTTCTGGCAGCCGGATGACCTGCACACGCTCAAGAGTGCCGAGCACCTGCTGGGCATCTGGTACCGCTCGGTCGGGTTGGGGGCGAACCTGCTGCTGGACATGGGCCCGGACCAGCGTGGCCGGATCAGCGACGAGGACGCGGGCCGCTGGATGGAGGTCCGGCGGGAGCTGGATCTGCGGTTCGCCCAGCCGATGCCCGCGACGCTCGAACCGGTCGAGGGCGGGGTGGACCTCACGTTCGGCAAGCCGGTCACGCTCGACCACTTGTGGTTGTCCGAGGTGTTGGATGATGGGCAGGTCGTCGACGGCTTTGAGGTGTTGGACGCCGCGGGCGAGCCGGTGGCCGAGGGTCGGAGCATCGGCCGACGACGCGTGCTGGTGTTCCCGGAGCGGACGACCGATCGGCTGCACTTGCGATGGACCGGGCCGGCGGGGTGCCTGGCCTCTGCGGAGGCGTACCACACGGGCCACACCGAGCTGCCCGCCCTGGGCGACAAGCTCGACTACGACGCCTGGGCCGCCAAGGCTGATCCGAAATAGGCCTCCACCTTCTGCCTTCGTCCTTCATCCTTCCACCTTGCGCTTT
>CAZVBW010000147.1:0-4824 GCA_964625505.1 uncultured Phycisphaeraceae bacterium | reverse complement strand
CATCACCATCGTGGGGCCGGGAGAGCTTTTCTACAGGGCATGTCAGGAACCTTTTGCCGGCAACGCAGCCGCGTTTCGCTGTGCCGTCGGGGCGGCACTTGCGGGACAAGACGGGTGGCGCATTTGGACGAGTCTCTAGTCCGCCGGGAGCCGGCACCCGGGGGCGGGAGCCGGGAGCGGGAGCGGCACGGATTGGGTTGCGGGCTCGGGTACAATGGGTGGACGACTCGCCACCAGATCCCGCACGTGTCCGATGCCGCCGCCTACCATTAGAAGGTTCCTGGCACCTTTTCTTCTCCCGGCGGCGACGGGAAGGTTTTTGCTCGCCGGACCGATGAGAACGGACCGGCCGACGACATTCTGCAAGTCTCACTGCGTCCGCAAGGGGGCGGTGCCGACAGCGGCGACTTCATTCGGTTCCATACCTTCACCACGTGTGTGATCCTCTACATGGGGGCGGGTCAGCAGCCCCGCGACCCGCCCATCCCCGGATCAACCTTCTGCAGTATCGCGATCGATCTATACCGGACGGGATACGACGTGCATATGCTTCCCGAAGATCAAGACGCACAGCGCGATCTTGGATTCTTTATGCTGCCTTGGAGCGGTAGTGGCGGGCAGGTCATGAGTGAAGCGGCTGAAGAAGGCTATGCCAACCTAGCGTTGCTCGGCTATAGCCGCGGTGGCGGCAGCGTCCACGAACATTCGGAGTGGAATGTCTCGCAAGGCGAGGAAGCCGACGGCGACCAAGAAGAGGTTCCAGCCGGGCCGCAGCTCACGCTGGTGCAGTCCGTCTACTTTGATGCGGTTCGCGAGGTAATCGTTCAGGACGTCGACGGAGAGGTCGTGGGGCCATTCGGGTCTGAATCAGCTTATCCTCAAGATTCAGAACCGTGGGATGACGAAGTTGATGACGACGGCCGCAATGTTTGGCGGGCAAATCCGGAGGTACGCTTCCCGATGACCAGCGACAATCACTACCACATCTTCCAAGCGCCGGCAACGTGGCCTGCAGACCGAATATACGAGCTCGATTTCGCCGACACGGTGATCGTAGCCCGCGGCGGTCCAATCGATGGTCGCGACGATGATGAAGGATGGCTCTCACATATTGAGCGACATGGTGAATTTGATGAATTGCAGGACTACAAGCGCGAAGTCGTAGAACGATTCCTCAACAGAGTACCTCGATGAGAATATTCTCCACTGTTGTCATGATCCTCCTCAGCTCCAGCTACTCATGGGCAGACGAGACTGCTTTAGGGGCCGCGATTATACAAGCGGATGATCTCGCAAGAACTCCTGCGGAAGCGATCAACAACGCCCCGGTATCTGCAGATGTTCGGCAGATTACCGAGCAGTGGCACCAGGCCTATGTTGGTCGTCAACGCAGCCCAGAGTATTTGGCGACACTGGGTGACGAGTTGTCGTCGCAGATGGGGACACAGCAGACGTCGTGGGTCGCGCTCGTGTTGGAACTGGACATCGCCGCGGGCGGTACGGACATGTGGCGTCAATCTCGACGTCGTCGCTACAGCCTGCCGTGGATTCATCCCACCTATGGAGTGGTGGCCGCCGCCCACTACTATGACTTGTCCCGACCCGACAGTCCGTCGACTCAGGTCGCTGACCAGTTGCTGCGAAGCATCGAAGGTCATCCCGCCCGCCCCAACTTTGAGGATCACCGGTATTTCATCGGGCGGTACGGCCTGTCTTCGCCGAGCCTCATCGTGCGGATGTCACGGATGGCGCCAGCGCGGACGCTGACCATGACTCTCAACGGCGGCAACGCCCGCATGTTGAGTTTCACGCGAGGCACTCAGCGGGAGGTGGCCGAGGCGGCGGCCCAGATCGGGATCCTGGATGCCCAGCAGATGTTCAACCTGGTGGGAGAGCGTGACGCCACCGAAGCGGCTGAACAGGCGATCGAGGCGTTGGTCGATGGCCCGCACTGGGTCGTCCGGCTCTATGCGCTTCACGCAATGGCGGGCAACCCGGGGCTGTGGGATCATGAGCGATTTGAGCGTCTGCTAAATGACGAGAACGAGCACGTGGCCAGGGAGGCCGGAATCGTTGTGCGGGCGCTGCAGCGAAACGCCGGGGCGGACCGGGTGCCCCGGCTTGAACAGGCCCCCGAGCAGCCGGATGAGGATCCCGCCGATGACAACCCGCAAGAACCCCCACTCCAGCCCGAGCCGCCGCAAGAGCCCCGACGGACCATCCAGAATGTCGCAGACTGATCAATCTGGGTGGGGAAAGATGTCAGAAATTATGGCACTATCTCTGCTCTCTGCTCCATCGCAATCGAACTCTATCACGCGGGGTACGAGGTCCACATGCCGAGGATGCCCAGCGGGACCTGCTGACATGGACCCTGCCTTGGCAGGGCACCGGGGGCGACATCATGGACGACGCGAAGGACGAATACTTCATGAACCAGCTGGCGCTGCTGGGCTATAGCCGGGGCGGGGGCAGCGTGTACGAGAGCTCGCTCTGGAACGCGACGGACAACGACGACGGCCCGCCTGATGACGACGAGGGCAACCCCCGACCGGACTGGTGGTCGGACAACTGGCGGCCGGGCAACGAGTTGACGCTGGTGCAGTCGGTGTACTTCGACGCGGTCCACGAACTGGCGATTTAGGACGTGGAGGACGAGGACGGCGACCCGCTGGGCATCTTCGTCCCGGAAGAAACGTACCCGCAAGAGTTCGTACCGTGGACCGATGAAGTCGACGGGCGGAAAAACGGGACGGGTACGTTTTGCATGCCGCCGCACGCTGAAGATCGCGGCCAGCGACGTCAGCACCGAGGTGGTCGCCGGTTCGGGGATGACTTGGCCGGCGGCGTTGATCCGTAGCGTCACGACGTCGCCGTAGACCCGCCGCTGGGTCTGCCCGCCGATGAGTTGGCCCTGGGCGTCCATGAGTGGGAAGCTGTAGACCGGGGTGAGCGTGATGAGCGCGACGGTGCCGTCGTCGGCCGAGTCCAGCCGGTCGATGTCGACCTCGAGGTGGCCGTAGTGCCTGCCGCCGTCGAGAAGTTGGAGGAACTGGCCGCCCTGGCCGTCGTCGGTCCACTGCCAGTGCTCGGGCTCGTCGGCGTCGGCGGTCCAGACCGAGAAGGGGTTGTGGCCGCCGGGCTCGCCGGTGAGTGAGTCGATGGCTCGGCCGCGGAGCCCGTCGCCGGCCACGCCCACGTCGTAGTAATGCACGCCGACGCCGTCGCCGTCGGTGTCGACGAGCGAGCGTTCGAACATCTCGCTGTGGCCGGAGAACACGGCGGCGACGCCCAGCGATTCGAGCATCGGGTGGTACTACCGCATGGGCGTGCCGCCCTGTCCGGAGCTGTCGGGGTGGTCCATCGCGAAGCCGTGGGTCCCGGAGGAGTACGGGGCGTGGTGCCACTGGACGAAGACGATCTGCCCGGCGTCGCGGGCGGCGGCGATCTGCGACTGGGCCCAGGCGTACTGCGTGCTGCCGAGGTTGAAGTCGGCCAGGTCGTTCGTCAGGCCTAGCGCGGGGTCGGCGGCGGCGACGGCGGCGGCGTACTGGGCGGCGGTGAAGTGTTCCTGCGTGTCGGTGTCGCCGCCGAGGCCATCGGTGCGGGTGCGGTCGGGCGTGCCGTTGGACGAGTCGAGGGTGATGATGGTGACCGGGCCGTAGTCGACGCGGTAGTAGTTGTCCTGGTGGGCGGGGGTGCCGTTGGCGGGGGCGTCGATGTAGTCCTTGTAGGTGTGGCGGGCGACGGCGACGGGGGTGCGGTCGGCGGGTGTGCCGTAGCCGCCGTTGATGGCGGCGAAATTTTCCCAGTTGCCGTAGGCCGGCAGCAGCGGCCGGTCGGCGAAGCTGGTGTCGTAGTCGCCGGCGTGGTGGCGCCAGAACTCGTCCCACGCCAGCTGCGAGCCGCTGCCCTGGACCAGGTCGCCGGGCATGAGCACCAAGTCCGCGTCGCGCTGGTTGACGATCCGCATGTTCTGGCGGTGGCCGTGGGTCTCGGTCAGCAGGTAGTCGGTGCGGTCCGGGGGCCGGCCTTGGGAACCGGGGGCCTGCGTGCCCGACTCCCAGTCCCGGCTGTGGGTCCGTCCGATCGGGTGGGTTTCCGAATCGGCGAGCACGATCAGCCGCAGCGAGGACCAGGCGTCGGCGGTCGGCGGCGGGGTGACGGTGCCGTCAGCGGTCTGGCCGCCCTGGGTGACGCGGTAGGCGTAGTCGGTGCCTGGCGTGAGGCCCGTCAGCTGCACACGGTGCCGGTAGTTGCCGTCGGGGTGCAGCGGGTAACCCGCGTCGATCGCCTGCTGCCGCTCCGCGTCGGTGTAGCCCTGCACCAGCGGCGGGGCTGTGGGGCTGGTGGTGATGACCTGTGCGGCGGGCAGGTCGCCGCCGGTCATGGTGAACGTCCCGGGCTGGGCGTCGGTGGACCACCACGTGACCGTGACGCCGTCGGCGGTCGGCGCCTGCTGGTACGGCGTGACGCGGAACCCCTGGGCATCAACCGCCGCGGTGACCGCCAGGCCTAGCGCGCCGGCGAACCCGATCTTGACGAACCGTGTGGTCATGACCTCTCCCCGCCGCGAGACCGCGGCTCGCCCCAATCTACCGCGACGGGCCGGGCCAACGCCAGCACGACGATGACGGCGGGGCGTGCGGGCCCAGTCGGCCTCGCACGCATCGGGTGGCACGGGCACTTGTTGGGGGGCGGGGGACGTGAGGGACGCCGGGGTCTGCCACGGGTGACGAGCACCCGTGCCACACGGGGGCGCGGGGCGGCGGGTGGCACGGGCACTTGTTGCCCGTGGGCGGGGGGCGGGGGACGTGGGGGGTG
>CAZVBW010000146.1:0-5085 GCA_964625505.1 uncultured Phycisphaeraceae bacterium | reverse complement strand
CAGGCGTTCAACCGACCACTGGATTATCCATCGCGGGCGTCGCCGGTCAACTGCAGCGGGTGGTTATCTCGGCTGCCGGTGGTCCGTTATTTCGCGATCAATGTACCCCAACCATCGTACTCAGCTCCGTACGCCTCGCCCAACGAAAACATAAGGATGCTCCCGCGAGCTACGTCATTTAAGCGTGTTCCCGATTCGCTCAGCAGGTCGAAGTAGTGATAGCGTTTCCCAGATTTATCCGTGCCCTCACAAATCTCCGATACACCGAAACCCAGCATTCGAGCGACCTGAGCGAGTGCTTCAAGGGTCGAACGCTCCTCCGCCAGGAAATGATGCTCGAGTGTGTGGGTGGCGTCTTCATCGTCGCCGTGTGACTCAAGCTGTTTCTTTTGATCCAAGTCCATCTGCATAAGTCGGTTGATGTCGGCGGCTGATGGCATCCGCTTACTCCTAGCGAGCTAACGAAGAACGGCTCAGTTGCCGGCCTCCCGCGGGAGCAGGCGTCCAACCGGCCACAACATTCTAGTCGCGGGCGTGTCCGGTCAACTGCAGCCGCTGGTTAGGCGACCAGGGCGTCAAACCAACCCTTTGCTTCTGCTTCTTGAGAAAGCTCGCGAAAGATCGACGCGGGCAGCATGGCGGCGAACTGTCCCCAAACCCAGCGACCCTTCATCTTTGGCTTCTTTCCGATGATGTAGTAGCCAAGACGAAGTTCGACGCGCCCGTCATCGAAGTCCATACGTTGAAGCACGAGTACCTTCGACCGCCGCTCATCGTGAAAGCGGCGAATCTCGTCGCCGATCGTGTAGTGAACCTCCCGGCCATCGGGAGGCATAACGGCCTTACCGCGTTTGCCGATATTCTCCGGAAGCTCGGGGTGATCTTCAGGCAAAGGAGAGTCGCCTAACAGTGCTTATGGGTACGGACAGGTTCCTATAGCGGGATGTAGTCTACCGGGGGGGTAAAGGCGGTTCAAGGGAACTGGGGCGGGTTTTGGGGGTGTGGGCGGTGGTGGTGGACGGGGGGGTGTTAGGGCACGGGGGTGAAGCTGTTGGATCGGGTGGGAGCGGAGAACGGGGCGGGTACATTGGGACAGGTACGATTTGCGGGATGCCCGCGCGGATGAGGTGCGATCCACAGCACCGCCGGGCGTCAGACGGGCCTTCGGAGGTGTTCGGGAAGCGTATCTCGCGCAGTGTGAGCAAAGGTGCGGCGGGACGCCGTGATCGAGCTGCGGCTGCAGGACGGCTGCTCGAGCGGATCGCCGCCATCCGGACCCCGTAGCATGCCCGATCCCGCCGCCGCACCCGCGGCTTGTTCACGATGGACCCGCTGACCATCCTGCTGCTGTGTTTCCTGCCGGTGCTGCTCATCGGTAGCGCCTTCTTCAGCGGGACCGAGACCGCGCTGTTCAGCTTGACCCGGCAGCAGCGCCGCGAGTTGGCCTCGCTGGGCCCGGGCGGCCGCGTGGCCGAGCGGCTCATCGCCGACACCCGGGCCCTGCTCATCACGCTGCTGATGGGCAACATGACCATCAACGTCCTGTACTTCGTCATCAGCTCGGTCGCGCTGATCCGTCTGGGCCAGAACCCCGCCGTCTCGGGCCTGCTCGTCGCCGCCCTCACCCTGGCCCCGCTGCTGACCATCATCCTGCTGGGCGAGGTCCTGCCCAAGCTCATCGCCGCCCGCCTGCCGACCCTCTGGTCCCGCGTGGTCGCCATCCCGATGCTCGTCGTCCACCAGGGCATCCTGCCGATCCGCCACTTCGCCCAGCTGCTGGTCATCACGCCCCTGGCCCGCCTGCTCGCCCCGCAGCAGACCGATGGCGAGCTCCGCACCGACGAGCTCGAGGCGCTGCTTCGCAACTCCCGCCGGGAGGGCATCATCGACGCCGGCGAACAGCAGCTGCTGGGCCGCGTCATGAGCCTGGGCCGGCTCAAGGTCCGCGACCTCATGACCCCCCGCGTCGACCTCGAGGCCCACGATGTCCAGGCGGACCCGGCCGAGCTCAATCACCTGGCCCACCGCACCCGCCTCAAACGCCTGCCCATCTACGACGGCGACCTGGACCACATCCTCGGCGTCGTCCACGAACGCCAGGTCCTGCTCTTGCCGCCCGATACCCGCGACGACGTCCGCGCGCTGATCCGACCGGTCCGCTTCGTCCCCGAGCTGCAGCGGGCCGACCGGTTGCTCATCGAGCTGCGGCGCACCGGCGAAACGCTCGTGATCGTCGTCGACGAGTACGGCGGCACCGCCGGCCTGGTCACCCTCGAAGACCTCGTCGAACACCTGGTCGGCACCATCCCCGGCTCGTATGAATCCGAGCACGGCCCGCCGGTCCGCCGATCGGGCCCGGGCCGATGGACCGTCGACGCCGACCTGGCCGTCCACGACTGGGGCCGGCTGCTGGACCCGACGCTGCCGCTGGCCGAGGCCGCCGACGAGCAGGGCGTGACCACCGCCGGCGGTCTGCTCATGGCTTTGCTGGGCCGACTCCCCGAACCCGGCGAGGGCGTCCGGCTGGGGGACTGGTGGCTTGAAGCGACCCGGGTCGAGGGCACCCGGCTGGTCGAGCTGCTGGTCCGCCAAGCCGAGCCGGGCGAGGGCGAGCCCCCCGGAAGCGCGCCCGCAGAACCCACAGATGCGCCGGGATCCCCGGAGCCCTCGCCATGAGCCCCGAGGTCTACGGCATGTGGATCGGGCTGATGCTCCTGGGCTTCGCCGGCTCGGCCCTGTTCTCCGGGATCGAGACGGGCACGTACCGCCTGGACCGGGTCCGCCTGCACCTGGCCGCCCAGCGCGGCGACCATCGGGCCAGTCTGCTCCGCCGACTGCTCGCCCAGCAGACGTCGTTGCTGTCGACGCTGCTGATCGGCAACAACATCGCCAATTACCTGGGCACCGCGTCGCTCGCGGTGCTGCTGCGGGTCCACGGCGTGGGCGACGTCCAGGCCATCGTCCTGAACACCCTCATCGTCACCCCGATCCTCTTCGTCTTCGGCGAAACGCTGCCCAAGGACACCTTCGCCAGCCACGCCGAAAAGCTGACCTACCCGCTGGCCCGGCTGTTGGCGGCGTTCAAGCTGCTGTTCACCTGGACCGGCCTGGTCCCGGTGGTGGTCGGCTTCAGCCACGTGGTCCTGCACCTGCTGGGCCAGTCCCGCGGCCCCCGCCAGTTCCACCCCCGCCGGCAGGTCGGCTCGCTGGTGCAGGAGGGCGCCGCGTCGGGCCTGATCAGCGACGAGCAGGCCCGGTTGGTCGAGCGGGCGCTGGAACTGACCCAGCGGGTCGTGCGGGACGAGATGGTGCCGTGGGCGAAAGTCACCCGCGTCAAGGCCGCCGAGGCCGACGCCCGCCTGCCCGATGCCGCCCGCACCGCCCGGGCGTCGCGCGTGCCGATCGTGGCCGATGGCGGCTTGGTGCAAGGCATGCTCGACCTGGACGACTGGCTGCGGCGGGCCGAGGGCGAGACCTGGCAGGACCTGCTGCGCGAGCCCGTCGTGCTCCCCGCGGACACCCCGGTGCGTGCTGCGCTGGGTCGGTTGCGTCAACAGCCCGGGCTCGCCGTGGTGACACAGGACGGCCGACCCGTCGGCGTGGTCACGATGAAGGATTTGGTCGAGCCGATCATCGGCGAGCTGGCGGATTGGTGAGCACGGCGGGGTCGGCACGAACCACGAGCCGCGGGTGCATGTTCGCGATCCGTGAAGCCCCGCCGCGGCGCCGGATGTCGCCGCGCCCTTCGGCGACCGCGGGTATGCACCCGCGGCTGGGGAACGTACCGACGCCCGATGAGTGGCCTCTGAATGGTCATACCGCGTGGGGTGCCACACCTCGGCCGAAGGCCGATGTGTGCTCATGCGACCGTGGCCCGCACACATCGCCGCCAAGCCGGCGAGGTGTGCCACACCCCCCGTCGACGCCCGTCGACCGGGTCGCGGCGACCTTCGGCGACCGCGGGTATGCACCCGCGGCTCGGGAAGCGTGTTAACCATGCTGAGACCGCGATCGCACGTTTAGCGGGTGCAGCGCAGCTGCCCCCGTCCGCGGCGAAGCCGCGTCACCGCAGCGCGACCCCGCGCGGCTGCCGCCGCGTCCCTCGCTCACGCGTCGGGCTCGGACAAGGCAACCGTCAACTCCGCCGGCGGATTCGCGCGTCCGCATGCCCCAGCGACCGCGGGTATGCACCCGCGGCTGGGCGGCCGGATCGCCCACGTGACCAGCGGCGGCCCGGCCCCCGGCGACTCGCCGGGGGTTAAGTTTGCCACCCGCATCGTCGGCGTTCGGGAAGGCGACGGTAAACTTGCGACCATCTATTGGTCCATCGACGAACTCGCGGACGCCGTGGCGGCGGGGCTGGAGCGGCGGGCGCGGGCGGAGGACCTGGAGCAGGTGGTTTACGGTTTCGACGCGCTGGATGAGTTGGGGCTGCACCCGCTGATTCAGGAGGGGTTGCGGGCGGCGGGGTACGGGGTGTGGCCCGAGCAGCGGTACCCGGGGGATCGGCAGCGGCGCAAGCGCAGCGAGGGTCGGCGGTGTGACGTGGTGCTGACGCCGGGCGGGCGGCCGCTGCGGGACCCGCTGGCGGAGGCGACGCTGTTCGCCCCCGGGGAAGATGACCCGGGCGGGCCGGTGTTTGAGGAGGCGGCGTACTGGTTGGAGGTCAAGGCGGTGGCGCAGTTCGAGCCGGCCGGGCCGTTTCGGAGGTACAGCGCGGAGCTGCTGCAGCCGGTGAGCAAGGACCTGGTGAAGCTGGCGACCGATGAAGGGATTCGGCACGCGGGGCTGCTGCTGGTGCTGATGACGGTGGACCGGGCGACGGCGGAGCACGACCTGCGGGCGTGGCACGAGCGGGCGATGCACAAGGGTTTGCCGGTGCATCCGCCGGCGGTGCGGGGGGTGCGGTTGACGGATCGGATCGGGAACGGGTGGTGCGGGGTGGCGGTCTTCGGGGTGCGGGGGTAGGGCCCCCGGAAGCGTGCGGGGGGTGAGGCGGAGGCGGTTCGTGTGGCACGGGCACTTGAGCAGCTTGCATCCATATTCTGCCCCCTCTCCCTCCCAGGGAGAGGGCTGGGGGGAGGG
>CAZVBW010000145.1:0-5139 GCA_964625505.1 uncultured Phycisphaeraceae bacterium | reverse complement strand
GGCTGGCCGCGACGGAGGCCTCGGTCAGGGCGGCGGCGACCTGCTCGACCATCGGTCCGAGCTGCTGGGCCTGTTGCTTGAGCTGTTCACGCTTGGCCTGCGCCTCGGCCAGACGGGCCTCGACGGCGTCGCGGCGGTCGGCGAGTTGTTGCAGTTCGGCGGTGTGCTTGTCGAGCTTGCCGGCGAGGGCGTCGAGCTCCTGGGTGAGGACCGGCCGCTCGCGGTTCAGGGCGGCGGCCTGGCGCTGGAGCGATTCGATGCGGCCGCCGGCCTGGGCGGACTCGGTGGCGAGGCGGGTCATCTGCGACGTGAGCTGGCGCTGGGCCTCGCCGATCTGCTCGGCCCGGCGGGTCTGCTCGCCGAGGCGGTCCTGACGCTGGGCGATGTCGCGGTCGAGGGTCTGCATCTGCCCGGCGAGCTCGGCGAGCTCGGAGCGGCGGCTGATGAGCCCGGTGCCGGTGGTCTGCGTCGGTCCGGCAACGACGCGGGCTTGTTCGTCGAGGATGTGGCCGGCCTTGGTGACGAAGCGGTAGCCGGTGGGCAGCGCGGCCCGCAGCAGCAGCGCGGCGTCGAGGTCGGGGACCACCAGGGTCTGACCCAGCAGCCGCCAGACGACCGGGCCGAGCCATTCGGGGTATCGCACGTGGTCGATCAGCCGCGGGGCGGACGACGAGGCCACGGCCCAGACGCCCGGGACGCCGGCGGACGCTCCGGCGAGGGTCTGCTCGAGGTCGTCCATCGGCGGCTGGTCGAGCGGCAGGAACAGCACCCGGCCGCTGAGCGAGCGGAGGGCGGGGCCGGCGGTCTGTTCGCAGCACAGGTCGCCCAGGCGCTGCACGACTAGGGCCTGCTGATGTTCACCCAGTGCGGCTTCGACCAGGGCGGCGTGGTCGAGGTCCGCTTCGACGAGTTCGCCCAGCAGCCCGGCGACGAAGCCGAACTGGCCGGCGTCTTCGCGGCTCTCGTCCAGCGCCTGCTTGACGGCGTCGGCGACGCCCTCGTGGCGCTGGTGCATCTCCTGCAGCACATCCCGGCGGGACGCGAGCGAGCTGCGCGACTCCCGCAGCTCCGCGAGTTGGCCGGTGAGCTCGCGGATGGTCCCGCCGGCGGCGTCGGCCTGCTGCTGCTGCCGGGTCAGCTGGTCGTGCAACTCGGCGTGCTGACGGTCGGCGGCATCGCGGGCCTGCGTGGCCGTGTCCTGCTGCTGGGTCAGGTCGGCCAGCTGCGTGTCGATGGCGGCGGCGCGGTCGGTGAGCTTGTCGCGGGAGGCCTCGACCGACGCCCGCTGCTTCTCGGCGGCGGTGAGGCGGTTGGCGGCCTGTGAGGCCTCGCTGATGAGCTGGCCCTGGGTCCGCTTGTGGTCATCAAGCTCGCGGCGGGCGGCTGTCAGTGCTTGCTGACGCTGCTGCTGATCGGCCTTGACCCGCTCGAGCGTGGCGGCGGCCTCGGCCTGCTGCTGCTCGAGCTGGGCCACCTTGGCGAGCTGCGCCTCGCGCTGCTGTTCGAGCTGCTTGGCCTGGTCGGCGAGCTGCCGGGCACGCTGGTGGTCCTGTTCGATGCGGCCGGCCAATTCGTCGGCGGTTTGCTGGGCGTGGTGCTGTTGCTGTTTGGCCTGGTCGCGGTGGGCGACGTGCTGCAGCCGCTGCCGCTCCAGGGCCTGGTGCTGGTCGGCGGCGGCGGCGGCGCGGGTCTGCTGGTCGCTGAGCAGGGCCTCGGCGGCGCCGTGGCGGCGGCGGGCCACCTGCAGGTCGGCCTGGGCCTGCTGGGCGCGGTCGTCCAGGTCGGTCAGCGTGGTGTGCTGCTCGTGGTACTCCGCGAGGGCCGAGTCCAGCTGCAGCTGGCGGAGCTCGCGGGTCAGTTCCTGGTGGGTCCGGGCGCGGGAGGCCTGGGCCTTGACGCTGCGCAGGCGCCGCTGGGTGTCTTCGAGCCGGCCGCGGCACAGGTCCAGGTTCTGCTGGGCGCGTTGGAGGCGCCGCTGGGCCTCGGTGCGGCGGGCCTTGAAGCGGGAGATGCCCGCGGCCTCTTCGAAGATGACGCGGCGCTGCTCGGCGTTGGCCTCGAGCATGCGGGCGACCTTGCCCTGCTCGATGATGGAGTACGCGCCGCCGGCGATGCCGGTGTCCATCAGGGCCTCGCGGATGTCCTTGAGCCGGGCCCGCTTGGCGTTGATGAGGTACTCGCTGGTCCCGTCGCGGAACAGCTGGCGGGTGATGTCGACCTGGTCGGTGTCGATGGGCAGGCGGGGGGGGATGGCGGGCCCCGCCGATTCACTGCGTTCATCGGCGGCGTGGTTTGCACCTTCGTCCTTCTGCCTTCGTCCTTCGTCCTGGAGCTTGGGGTTGTCGAAGGTCAGCGTGACGCTGGCCATGCCGCTGGGCTTGCGAGCCGAGGAGCCGTTGAAGATCACGTCGGCCATCGCGCCGCCGCGCAGGCTCTTGGGGGACTGGTCGCCCAGGACCCACTTGATGGCGTCGACGACGTTGGACTTGCCGCAGCCGTTGGGCCCGACGATGCCCACGATGGGCTGGTCGAAGCGGATCTCGGTCTTGTCGGCGAAGCTTTTGAAGCCGGCGAGCGTGAGCTTGGCCAGTCGCATGGAACCTCCGTGTTCGGGCAGCGGCGGGCGCGCAGCGGGCCGCCACGCGGGCAGAGGGTACGGGATTTATCGGTTATCGGGCGGGGGACGCGTGAAGCGAGAGGCTGGAAGCTTGAAGCCAGAGGCAGGAGGCACACATGGGCGTGCCGCTGCACGGGCCTCGGCCTTCAGGCTTCCTGCTTGCGGCTTCCAGCTTCCCGCTTCTCGTTCACAGCTCCCCGTCCTCGGGCCGGGGCGCGGCCCGCTCCTGGGCGCGTTCGCTGGCGATGAGGCGGGCCAGGGGGCTGACGTGGAAGCGGGCGGGGGCTTCGAGGGCGCCTTGCTGGTGCAGGTGGTGCAGCACATCGACGACCTGGCTGTAGGTCAGGTCCAGGCCGTCCTGGGGGTCGGTCATGTTGGGCCGATGGGCCAGGGCGTAGAGCATGGTGGCGACGTTGGGCACGGTGTGCAGGACCCGGCCCTCGATCTCGCCGCGGGGCTGGTAGTAGATGTCCAGCTGGCGGTCGGGCAGGCCGTCGTCTGCCGGCGGGGCGTCCGGTGCCGCGGCCACGGCGTTGGCATCGGCGGCGTCCGGGGCGTCCGGGGGGGCGGGCCCTGCTTCCGGGGGGGGGGCGGGCTGCAGCGGGGCGGTCCGCATCATCAGCCGGTTGTTCCAGACGCTGGCCCGCATCGGCTCGTTGAACCCCTGCTCGGGGCCGAACAACACGACCCGCGGCACCTGCGTCTGGGTCACGTAAAGCAGCGGCTGCTCGGCGGGGACGCGGTCGATGATGAACTTGATATCCCGCCCGCCGCTGACCGTCAGCCGGTCGATGATCGGGTCGCTGTTGAGAAACAGCGTCTCGTAAGCGTTGATCCGCACACCCTCGTGGGGGTCCGAGAGCAGCCGGGTCAGCGCCCGATGGCCTTGCAGCGACCGCGGCAGGTGCACCAGCGCCTGGGCCACGCGCAGCCGGACCGCCGGGTCGTCGTGGGTCGCCAGCTCCCGCAGGTGCACGCTGGACCGCTCGTCCTCCAGGTACGCCCCGGCCCGCAGCGCGGTCAGCCGCAGCGGCAGCTCATCATGGTCGTAAAAGTCCCGCAGGACCGGGATCGTGTTGGGCCCCAGCGCCTGCAGCGACCACCGCACCGATTCCGCATCGCCGGGGCTCTGGGCCAGGTGGTCCATCATCCGCCGGGCCTGCTGGGGCTCGAAGTTCTGCCCGCGGCGGACGAACAGGTGGTCGATCAGCCCCAGCAGCTCGGCCGGCTGCTGGGCAAACGCCCGCGGCACCCGCAGCCGGATGATCAGGTCCGACTCCGCCTCGGCCGTCTGATAGTTCTCCTCCGGCGAGGTCGGCAGCCGCTCGTTGATCCGGTCGGCGATCTCCCGGGCCCGCCTGAAGCTGGGCTGATTGAGCACCAGCTCCAGCGTCCGCGGCTCGGTCACCCGCCCGCCGCCCAGCACCACACCGCTGCGCTGAAAGTCGTCGTCATCCACCGCCGCCGCCCCGGGCAGCGGCAGCTCGCCGGGCACCGCCGTGGGCCCGCCCGCGCTGCTGGGCTGCAGGTACACCCGCCCGCCCGCCCGGGCCAGCGGCGACAAAAACCGCTGCGGGTTTTGCAGCCCCCCCACCGCCAGCGGGAACGTGTACAGCGTGCCGCCGGCCAGCGACGTCGTCTGCGAATCCACCGCCCGCACCAGCAGGTCAAACCGCGTGCCCGTCACCGCGCCCGGCGGGATCAGCCCCTCGATACTCACCACCGCCGTCCGATCGTCGGCCAGCACCCGCTCGGGCGACATCGCCAGCGTCCCCAGCCGCGCCGAACCAAACCCGCCCCGCCGAAGCTCCTGCAACAGCCACTGCCGCAGCTCGGCCGGAACCTCCGACGAACCCGTCTGGTCCAGCCCCACCACCAGCCCGTACCCCGAGACCAGCAGCGGCTGATGACCCCGCAGCCGGGCCATCGACCCGACCGTGCCCCGCAGGTGCTGCGGCCCGGTAAACGCCGGGCCCACCGGGACCGCGGGCGTGTCCACCGTCTGCGTCGAATCACACCCCGGCACCGCCAGCAGCCCCCCCACCACCAGCATCCACACCACCACCGGGCACCGGCCGATCAGGCATCGCTTGAACATCACCCGACAGTTTCACCGCTAAAGCCCCAATCCGCAACGCCGGGCGTGATAACGCGCGTGTGAATCGCCCCCGAGCGGGCGGCGGGCTCGGACAAGGCAGGGCGCGGGCCGCGACCATTCCCTAGCCGCGGGTGCATACCCGCGGCCGCCCAAGCACGCGGCACGGCCAAGGCCCACGCGAGCACCCACCGACCGCGGGTATTCACCCGCGGCTCGCAGCGCGCGGCGGGCTCGGACAAGGCAGGGCACGGGCCGCGACCATTCCCTAGCCGCGGGTGCATACCCGCGGTCGCCCAAGCACGCGGCACGGCCAAGGCCCACGGCGAGCACCCACCGACCGCGGGTATCCACCCGCGGCTCGTGGCGATGCGTGCTCCGACAAGGCAGGGCACGGGCCGCGACCATTCCCTAGCCGCGGGTGCAT
>CAZVBW010000144.1:0-5246 GCA_964625505.1 uncultured Phycisphaeraceae bacterium | reverse complement strand
CCGCCGTTGAAGCCGAACCAGCCGAACCACAGCAGGAAGACGCCGATGGTGGCCAGGGGCATCGAGTGGCCCGGGATCGGCAGCAGGCTGCCGTCCGCGGCGTACTTGCCCAGACGGGGGCCCAGGATGATCGCTCCGACCAGTGCGCCCCAGCCGCCCACAGAGTGGACCACGGTCGAGCCGGCGAAGTCATAGAACGGTGTTTCCATGCTGTTGAGGAACAGCCCGCCCCAGTGCCACGAACCGACCCAGCAGTACACGATGCCGGTAAAGAACGCCGTGAAGATGAGGAACGGCAGCAGCTTGATGCGGCCGGCCACAGCACCGGAGATGATCGTCGCACCGGTGGCACAGAACATCGCCTGGAAGAAGAAGTCCGTGTAACCGGTCATGTCCAGCTCGTAGCCGCTGGCGGTGGCAAACAACGGGTCGTTGAGCACGGAGCTGTCCGAGCCCAGGAAGCCAAAGCCTGCGAACCCAAGCCAGCTCGGGATCAGGTTGCCATCATTGAGTGGATAGTGCAGGTTGAAGCCCATGATCCCGTACATCAGGAAGCCGATGCAGATGATCATCGAGTTCTTGAACAGGATGTTGACCGTGTTCTTCGCACGCGTCAGGCCCGACTCGACCATCGCGAAGCCTAGGTGCATGATGAACACCAGGCAGCCAGAGATCGCCACCCACAGGTTGTCGATGGTGAACTTAGGGGTATCGACAATCGCGATGCTGTAGTCACCGGAGTCGGCGTCCGCGTACTCGACGGAGTAGTCGCCGGCCTCTTCGGCGGCGGCCTCAGCTTCAGCCAGAGCGGCTTCTTCTTCGGCAGTTGGCGGGGCGACCTCCTCCGCCGCCTCTTCCGCCTCGGCGGCCAGTTCCTCGGTCGTTTCTTCGACCTCGGCGACGGCTTCTGCCGTTTCATCGCCCAAGTCATCCTGGGCGAAGGCCGTCGGGGCCACCCCCCAACACAGGACCGCCATCAAGGCGACCCACAACAATCCTCGTGCTCGTCCGACCATCACTCGCTCCTGCCCCTTTGGGGCTGAAAGTGGTTCCGGCAGTAGTCGCAAGTCACCCCGCATCGACCCTGCCACCGTTACGCTCGCAGCAGCCTAACGTCCGGCTGCACACCATGCAAGCGTTCATTTTCAGAACCGCCCAATCCGTAGGCAGTCTGATAACTCGCTGCCCGTTAAGCAGACGAAGCCGACCCGAAGAAAAAGCGGACCCGCCACCGCGGCGGGTCCGCTTATCGCCCCCCACGACCGTCGTGGGGGTGGCCTGCTTCAATTTCAAGAGCCGCTCCAGACTCACCTTCGCCGGCCGAAGCCAACTCCGGTGGGCCCCAGCGTCGGGCTTGGCCCGGGCTGATCGGCTCACACTCCCCCCGTTGCAACAGCTGTGCCGATCAGGAAAACCCCGTTCAAAGATTTCCCGCCGCCGCGGCGAGATTCATCTAAAGTCCGACAGGCAAGCGGTTTCCGTCGATGACGCGAACTTCCGCTCCGCCGTGGCCGGGGTTCGCGTTGCACAGTCGGTAGGCGCTCGACCACCCCGTGCCCGCCCGGCGCGCACGGCCGGCGGCGACTCATGCAAGAAACTCACCCGTTGCAGTGCACCGGTTCTGCGGCCACTGCGCCTTAAGATGGGATGTCTGCTGTCACCCACCCGCCGCCGGCCGCCGCCGACCGAGACTCGACATGATCGCTTGCCGCACGCGGGGCCGTCGCTCCGCACCCGTTGTTCGCCCCGCTGCCCTGGCCGTGATCCTCGCGGGCATCGCTGTGCTTCTACTGGTCCATGCGGCCGGGCCTGCATGGGCCCAGCAGTCGGCTCCGCCGGCCGACGCGGTGGTGCTGGACTACCCGGCTCTGCTGAGCAGCACCAACCTGGTGACCCAGCAGGTGACCGACCCGGTGTGGGAGGTGCAGACGCCCCAGGGGCGGGTGCTGGTGATGCTGCCCCTGGCGGTGGGCGACATCCAGACGCCGGTGACGCTGGAGGCGTCCCCCGTGGACCTGCGGGGCGGGCGGTTCATCGGGTTCCTGATCCCCAGCAACACCTCCGGCCGCGGGGGGGCGACGGAACTGGACCCGGCGGCCATGAATCAGTCGGAGCTGCCCGAAGTGCTTCGCCAGCAGTTCGAGGCGGCCAGCGCGAGCCGCGATCAGCGCGGCAGCCCTCAACCCGCCGCGCCGGCCCAGCAGCAGGCCCCGGACAGTCCGTTTGGCGGGCTGGACCTCTCGGCCTTCGATGAGCCCGCCAGCGACGACGGGCCAGCGGGCGGTGCGGGGCAAGTGTCCAGCGACGCGCCCCGCTTGACCCGGGCGGTGACGCTGCTGCCGGGCGATCGGCTGCGGTGGGAGGTGGACCGGGCAATCCCGGGGGCAGAGATCCGCGACGGCCAGCAGCCCTACATGCTGCTGCTGCGGGGCGATCGGCTGCGGGAACTGGAGCCGGACCGCCCCGAGATCACGCAGCGGGGGGACAACGAAGACCCGCGGGCCTTTTTGCAGCGACGCCGGGAGGCCGAGCGGCAGTACCGCGAGCAGGTCGCCCAATTCCGCGACACCCGCCGGGAGGTGATGGACCTGCCGATGGAACTGGAAGCCCCCGGCGACCGGTTGATGGCGGTGTACCAAGTCATCGGCGATGGCTCGTCACTGGAGGTTGCCGAGCCTGGTTCAGGCATACAGGGCGTGCTGCGGCCCGAGCAGCTGCAGACGATGCGGCAGATCAGCGGGGCCGGCGAGGGGTTGGTGAACGCGGTGCGGCTGGCGTCAGGCGGGTCGGTGCTGGATCAGCGGCTGGCGGCGACGGCGCTGTACAGCAGCAACGTGATGAATCAGATGCGGACCGGCGACCCGGTGTACCAGGCGGTGCGGACGCTGGTGAACGCCGAAGACCCGTACACCCGGCGGGTGGCGCTGCTGGGCGTGGTGCAAAGCCAGCCGATCACCCGGGCCACCGCGACGCTGCTGACCGAGGCGGCGAGCGACCTTGGCCCGCGGGCCCGGCTGACGGCGTTGCGGGGGCTGATGACGGTGGAGTCTCAGGCGGACGGCGGGCGCGGCGGCAACGGGGCTGGCCGGGCGATGGTGATGCAGACCGCGGCCGGTGCGCTGCGGGACCCGGCCGGGCCGGCGACACGGGATGTGCTCGAGGCGCTTTACGAGACGCTGGACCGGACGGTGGTCCACAGCCCGACGGGCGACGCGGCGGTCGGCCGGGGCGGCACCGAGCTGGACGCCGACGATCCGTCGACCCAGGCGTTGATCGCGGGGCTGCCGCTGGACCTGCCGCCCGATCGGCTGGAGGGGGTGCTGCGGTTCGTGCTGCGGCAGGCCTCGGCAGGCGATGGGCTGGCCGGGGCTTGGCTGGACCAGCGGCTGCTGAGCGAGCAGGCGGGACCGGTGATGGACCAGACGCTGGACCTGCTCGCCGGGGCGCAGCAGGCCCAGCTCGCGAGCCCGGGCGGGGCGATCGACGCGATGTCGCTGCTGGACGCGGCCCGGCAGGGCGGGATCGACCCGGAATCGCTGAGCGGCGTGGTCACCTCACCCGAGCAGCTGGAAGACGACGCACCGGACCAGGCCGACGCGGGCGTCGCCGGCGGTGAGCCCGAAGCGGCGGCGGCGGGCGAGGTGCAGCTGCTGGGTCTGATCCCGATCCGCGGGGCGGACCATCGGCTGCTGCAGCTGCTGGACGCCCAGGGCGAGTCGCGGCAGCTGGCGTGGCGGTCGCTGCGGCACTTCCGGCTGGACGTGGCGGGCGGCAGGTTCGGCGGGGGCGACCGGGCGGAAGCCGAGTTGACACCGCTGCAGCAGATCGTGCGGTCGGGCGTGGCCGCCGAGCCGACGCCCGAGGGGCTGGTGCCGTTCCTGCTGGCCCAGCAGCGGACCCAGCGGACCGAGGGCCTCGGGGTGGCGCTGCTGGAGGTGGTGCTGCGGGGCGACGACACGGCGGCGACCGCGGCCGCCCAGGCGATGACCCAAGGCGACGTGCAGACGCTCAGCCGGGCGTGGAACGAGAAGTCGGCCGCGCAGCGGGGTCGGCTGGCGTCGCGGCTGTACGAGCTTGCCCAGCGGGAGGCGCCGTTGCCGGCCCAGCTGCTGCGGTCCGAGCAGCAGCCTGGAGCGATGAACCAGTGGTTCGTCGAGCGGGTGGTGCAGGGCGAGCTGCCCGAGGCGATCGACTTTGTGGAGCGGGTCGGCGATGACCGGCAGATGCTGCAACTGGCCCAGTCGCCGGACCCGGAGGTGGCGGCGGCGGCGGCGGCAACGCTCGCGGCGTCGGCGGGCGGGGATCGGCGGGAGCAGAGCCGGCTGGCGGACGAGTTCGCACGGTTCCGCACCCAACCGGAGCAGCTGGAGCAGGCGTGGACCGACGCCCGGCAGCGGATCCACCTGCAGCGGCTGGCCGACGCCGCGGGTTCTTACGCGCTGGAGGCGGCGGTGGCCCGGCGGTTTGACAGCAGCGGCCGGATGCTGCCGCCCGGCCAGCAGCCGGACGTGGACGACCCGGCGCTGCCGTTCACCCCGCTGGGCTTCGTGGAGATGTCGGTCCGCGACGGCCAGGTGCAGCTGGGGCTGCCGAGCGTCACGGTCAGTGTGCCCGAGGATCGGCTGGCGCTTCGAATCGACGACCCGGCGTCGCTGAAGCAGCTGGACGCGCAGGGCCAAGTCCTCGGGGACCTGCCGCTGGAGGGTGCCGAGCCGCTGGAGCTGCTGCCACGGGAGGACGGGTCGTGGCGGGGCGACATCGGCGCGACCGACGGCCGGCGGCTGGTCGTGCGGTTGGTTCCGCAAGATTAGCGGGCTGCAGCCCTTAGATACTCTGAAGGCGAGAGCACGCTCATGCTGGCCTGGCGAAACCCGCTGCGGTCTCGGGTAATGATGCGGGTTGCACCCGCTCGCATCGCGCACTGGTGCTGAACCGAATCCTCGAAATCCGAGAACGGCGAAGCGGCTGCCTGCTCCAAAAGACGTTGGTCGACTTGCACCACTTCGAACAAACTCAACAGTCCCGTCACCGCCCGTTGAGCGGTCGATCGGTCCGACTGCCGCTTGATGATGTAGTAGACGACGGTGACGCTTCGAGCAGAAATCGCAGCGGCGAGTTGCTCACGCTCACACATCCGCCAAATTGTCCTGGCCTCGTCGGCGAAGCCGTCGCGTCCGGTCAGGTGATCTAACAGGATGCTGCAAAAGTCGGCTTAGCTAGGGGCGATGTGCTGTGGCCGGTGGTTT
>CAZVBW010000143.1:4101-5616 GCA_964625505.1 uncultured Phycisphaeraceae bacterium | reverse complement strand
CCGCCGCCGCCGACGCCCGACATCGCCCCCGACCCGGCACCGACGCCCCGCCCCGAATCCCGCCCACCATCCCGGCCCAACCGTGGCGGCGGACGCTTCGGTCGTCGCGGCGCCTTCGACCTCGCGGCGGCCCAGCCGGGCCCGGTCGTCCCCGAGCCGGGCACCGCGGCCGCGCTGCTGATGATGACCGGCGGTCTGGTGTGCGGCGGTCGACGACGCGGTCGCGGCGGTCGCAGCTGACAAACCAACACGCGATCTGCTCGGAAGGGGTGCCACTGCCGCGTGCGGCAGTGCCGGCCCATGGCCACCGCTCGGAGGCACGGCCGCACGCGGCCGTGGCACCCAAGATTGTCTGGCATTCTCCGCAGGCCCTAAGCGTTCCCCAGCGCCGCCTGAAACTCCCCCGGCACCCCCGCCAACGCCTGCCGCGCCCGCTGCCGGGTCGCGGCCGCGGCCGACCGCCCTTCCGGGCTCAGGCACCAGTCCAGCGCCGCCTCCAACTGCTGCGGGTCGTGCTCGTACTGCTCGGGCACGAAGCACTGCGGCCAGCCCAGCGTCTCGCACTGCCGCTTGATCTTCGCCCCGCCGGCGATCGGGTCACACGCGACCGGCGGCACGCCGTGCTTGAGCCCGATCACCGTGCCGTGCAGCCGGGTGGTGCACACCGCATCCGCCTTGGCGATGACCGCCTCGACCTGACCCGCCGAGTGCAGCCCCGTGCGGTTGGTGTCCAGCCGGGTGTCCACCTCCACCACCGCCACGTCCCGCCCCGCCAACAGCCGCTGCAGCGCCGCGTTCGCCTGTGCGTGCCGCGCCCGCTGGTCCCCGTACTCCTTCTGCACCTCCACCAGCACCAGCGCCACCATCGGGACCAGCCGCGTCTCGCTCAGCAGCACCAGGTCCGGCCGGGCCGCCCGATCGCTGTCCCGCTCCCAGAGCACCTCGAACGGCTGATACTCCCCCAGCGGCTGGAGCATCGACAGGTTCACCCCCAGCATCGGCACCCCGTCAAACTTGTCCAACATCTCGTCCACCGGCGGCCCGTACCCAAACGGCCCGCACACGAACACCAGCTTCTGATAGTCCCCCGGCGACACCGCCCGCCAATCCACCCCTTGCTCACGCTGATCAAACGGTGCCGCCAGCGCCACATCGACCGCCCACCCCGCGTCCCGCGCCCACCGCACCACCTGGTCCCGGCAGATCAGGTCCCCCGCCGTCGCGCCCATCAACTCGAAGCTGAACCACCCCGTGACCAGCAGGCGGGGCTTGGTTTCGTCGGCCATGCGGCAAACTTTAGAGTGTTGCGCCACCCCGTCGTCCAGCGGAGGCAAAGATCGGTACCTCAATAGCCGGGCCGCTACGCGGCCCTGGCGCGGCACACGGTTCGCGGCGGCGTCACATGGCACGGCTGCCGAACGTCGCGCCAGGGTCGCGTAGCGGCCCGGCTATTTGCGTAGCGGCGGGTGGCACACCTCGCCGGCTTGGCGGCGATGTGTGCGAGCTCGCGACGGC
>CAZVBW010000143.1:0-4001 GCA_964625505.1 uncultured Phycisphaeraceae bacterium | reverse complement strand
AGGTCAGTGCACGCGCTCACGCGTCACGCTCCAGGACCACTCGCTACACGCCCTCACCCCCGCCGCCCGCCCCCGCTACCCGGCGGGTGGCACACCTCGCCGGCTTGGCGGCGATGTGTGCGAGCTCGCGACGGCACACATCCCGCTCTGCGGGAGGTGTGGCACCCACCGACAGGTCAGTGCACGCGCTCACGCGTCACGCTCCAGGACCACTCGCTACACGCCCTCGCCCCCGCCGCCCGCCCCGCCATTGGGCGGGTCGATCTCCAGCGAGTGCTTCGTGCTCCGCAACTGCTTGAACAGGCTCTTGATCTGCCGGTACGCGTCGGCCGGCGGCAGCTTGCCGTTGGATTCGAGCCCCACGAGATTGCCCACCTTGGCGGCAAACTCCTTCAGGTTCGCGTCGAACAGCAGCTCCGGCGGCGTCCGCGGATCGGCCCGGCCCGCCGGGGGCCGCGGACGGGGGCCGCCTTCAGGCCCGGGTGTCGGCGTGTCGCCCATGGGTCCAACTCCTGCTGCCGCAACGTTCCCGCCGGCCCGAGGGAACCTCGCCGCGGCACAAGCGTAGAACCATAGCGACGGGCGAGGCTATAAATAGAGGATGCATCACATGAATGGACTTCAACTCGCAACGCGGCACCCGCTGCGTGCGCTTGTTGCCGTGGCCTGCTTGACCACCGCCACCGCGGCCACCGCCGCGCCCGGCGGCGCGACCGACACCGCCCAACCGCCTCCGCCGACCGTGACCGAGGCGGTCGCCGCGCCCGGTCATCGCCTGCGGGCCTTGCCCACCGACTTGCAGCAGATGCGCGACGTGCAGCAGCACGTCCAGCAGGTCCTCGCCGACGCCGGCCCGGCGACCGTGGCCCTGCGCATGGGCGCGGGCTCGGGCAGCGGCGTCATCGTCAGCCCCGACGGCCTGATTCTCACCGCCGGCCACGTCATCCGCGAACCCAACCGCAACATCACCGTCATCTTCCCCGACGGCCGGGAGGTCCGCGCCGTCTCGCTCGGGGCCCACAGCCGCTCGGACTCGGGCATGGCCCGCATCACCGAGCCCGGCGAGTACCCCTTCGTGCCCCTGGCCCAGGCCAACCAGACCCAGAGCGGCGAGTGGGTCGTGGCCCTGGGCCACCCCGGCGGCTACCGCCCCGCCCGGCCGCTGGTCGCCCGCCTGGGCCGGATCGTGCAGCGCAACGCCACCACCATGCAGAGCGACTGCACCCTCATCGGAGGCGACTCGGGCGGCCCGCTGCTGAACCTCGACGGCGAGCTGGTCGGCATCCACAGCCGCATCGCCAACGCCACCTCCGCCAACTTCCACGTGCCCGCCTCGGTCTATCACGACCAGTGGGAACGCCTCGCCGCGGGCGAGCTCTGGGGCCTGCCCGGCCAGTCCGGCGGGTATATGGGCGTCAGCGGTGTGGACGCCCCCGACGCGGGCGGGGCCCGCATCGACGAGGTCTTCCCCGGCACCCCCGCCGAGCGGGCGGGCCTGCGGATGGGCGACGTCATCACCGCCGTCAACGGCCGACCGGTCCGCAGCTTTCAGGAACTGGCCCGCCGACTGGCCCGACTCGAACCGGGCGACCGCGCCAACCTGGCGCTACGCCGCGGCTCGCTGCGGATGGGCCTGAGCGTCCTGCTGGGGAGCCGACCATGAACCGCATCACCCGCCTATTCCGGACCGCCGCCGCGGCGAGCCTCGCGCTGCTGACGTGCCTCGCCGCCGCCCCGCCGACGCTCGCCGCCGCGGGCGAGGGTTCGGGCTACGGCCGCAGCGACGCGATGCTCGACGTGGTCAGCGAGCTCAACGCCGCGGTCGCCGACTCGATCGTGCAGGTCCGCGTCGGCGGGCGGATCGAGGCCCTGGGCGTCATCGTCGGCGCTGACGGTTGGGTGGTCACCAAGTCCAGCGAGCTGGACGGCACGGTCCGCGTCCGCCTGCCCGGCGGCGAGGAGGTCAGCGGCAAGGTGGTCGTGACCGACGAGGCCCACGACTTGGCGCTGATCCAGGTCGACGCCGACGGTCTCACGCCGGTCCAGTGGTCATCGGCGGCCACGCGGTCCGGGCAGTGGCTGGTGACCGCCGGGCCCGGCAGCCGGCCCCACGCGGTCGGGATCGTCAGCGTCGAAGCCCGGCAAATCCCCGGGGCCCGGCTGCTGCTGGGGGTCCAGCTCGCCTCCCGCGACGACGAGGTTCGCATCCAGCGGGTGCTGCCTGAGTTCGGCGCGGCCGAGGCGGGCCTGCAGGCCGAGGATGTCATCGTCCGCGTCGACGACGAGCCGACCTCGACGCTCGAGGACGTGATGGCCGCCTTGGATGCCTTCGCCCCGGGCCAGGTCGTGCGGGTCCACGTGCTCCGCGGCGACCGGCCGATGCCGTTCGACGTCCGCCTCCGCCCGGCCCCCCGCAACCCCATGGACCGCAACCAGCGGATGAACCGCATGTCCGGCCAGATGAGCCAGCGGGCCGACGACTTCCCCATGGCCCTGCAGCACGACACCGTCCTGGAGCCCGACGAGGTCGGCGGCCCGGTCCTGGACATCGACGGCAACGTCGTCGGGCTCAACATCGCCCGGGCCGGCCGGATCGCCAGCTACGCCCTGCCCGCCCAGACGGTGCGGCAAGTGGTAGACCAACTCCGCGAGCACGCCGAGGAGCGGCAACGACGCAGCGACTGATCGCCGAGTTCCCGGCAGGGCGAGGCTCGCGCACAGCCGCAGGCCGCGGATGTTCGAGTCGCACAGCCGACTCCGCGTCGAGTGCCGCTCAACCCGTCGCCGGCCGATCCGCATCATCCACCGGCTCGACGAGCTGCCCCTGGCCTTCGGCTTGAGCCTGGGCGACCGCCGGCCCGACCTCCACCGGCTCCTCGTCGGCCACCGCCGGCAGCGGCTCGCGGCCCAGCCGACGGGCGACCTCGTCGTGGATCACCCGCGTGGGGCCCGCCGTGTACTTCCAGTCGTCCAGCATCAGCCGGGACGTGCCCTCGCCGTCGCCGTCGCGGTGCTGGATGTAGGCGATGCCCTTGGTCTGCCAGCGGGCGTCGTCCAGGTCTGTGATCCGGTCCCACGCCGCGAGCTGGCCCTTGTGGTTGCTCACCCCCCGCTCGTCCATCTGCACCCACCGCATGTACGTGCGGATAAACGCCAGCAGCACCGGCAGCCCCACCAACGCACACAGCGTCCCGAGGATCAGCTGCGTGCGGATGTCCCAATCGCTCAGCGGCTCGTCGGGCGGCTCATGGTCCCAGCCGTTCGCGTCCGCCAGGGCGATCCACGTCTCGCCGGGCAGCTCGGCCGCCGCCTTGCGGTCGATCCATTCCTGCGTGACCCCCACCTCTTCGTTGACCTCACCGCTGACCAGCGCCTCGTGAGCCAGCCCCCGCTGCTGCTCCTTGGGATACTTGATCAGCCCGTCGTAGAAAAACCACGCCGAGAAGCCCAGCAGCGCCAGGGCCATCAGGCCCAGCCGCATGCGGTAACCCGAGCGGATCGTTGCTCTGACCGGTTCCATTTACTTCGCCCCACGCGATCCGCGGTTGAGAGGTTCGTCAGGCTCGCGGACCGCCCCGAGAAGCCGACCCCAGACATGGTCCACCACTGTCCGAGCCATCGGCAACTTTAACAACTCGCTGAAGCCGCCCGCGTCGACCTTGCGACGCGGGATCCGCGGCAGGCCGCGCTCGCGGGCCAACGCCCAGGTCAAGAAGGCGTTGGTCTCCGCGATCGCCTGACGCCGGGCGTCCCGGGGCGTGTCATCAAAGCGGGCGTTGCGGCGGGCGATCATCAGCGGGCTCCTCCCATGGGCAACGCCAGCAGGCCGACGCCGCGATGGCCCATTGTTCGCCGCATCGCCCCGCGGATCAAGCCGCGCCTCCAAAGCCCACCCCTTCAGGGGTGGGCAGGCCCCCGTCGCTCCCCCCGAGCTCTGCCCCCTCACCGCGACCACACCCCCACCCCCGCACCCCGCCCCCGACGCTGCGCCGCCTCCAGCC
>CAZVBW010000142.1:0-5921 GCA_964625505.1 uncultured Phycisphaeraceae bacterium | reverse complement strand
CAGGGCACCAAGAAGATCGAGATGCACTTCCTGCCCGACGTCTTCGTACAGTGCGATGTGTGCAAGGGCAAACGATACAACCGCGAAACGCTCGAGATCACCTACCGTGGCAAGAACATCTCCGATGTGCTCGATATGACTGTCGAAGAAGGCATCGAGTTTTTCGACGCGTTTTCCGATGTCAAACGCCTGCTGACGGCGCTATACGACGTCGGCCTGAGCTACGTCCAACTCGGCCAGGCCAGCACGACGCTTTCCGGGGGCGAGGCCCAGCGGGTCAAGCTCGCCACCGAACTGGGCAAGCGCAGCACCGGCCACACCCTCTACGTCCTCGACGAGCCGACAACCGGGTTGCACTTCGAAGACGTCCGCAAACTCATCGGCGTGCTCAATCGCTTGGCCGAGGCGGGCAACACGCTCGTGGTGATCGAGCACAACATGGACGTGATCAAGTGTGCCGACTGGCTGATCGACATGGGCCCCGAAGGCGGCGACCGCGGCGGCCGCGTCGTCGCCGAGGGCACCCCGGAAGACGTGGCCGGCGTCGACACGAGCTATACGGGCCAGTTCCTCCGGCGGTATCTCGGCCTCGACGACGCCGTGCCGCAGGCGGCGTGAGGCGTCCCCGTAGGACGGGCGTCCCGCCCGTCATCGCTGCGGCAGCAGCGAGCAGCCAATCCAGATCGACCTGCGGTCGACGACGGGCGGGACGCCCGTCCTACGGGGGACAGGGCGGCGATGTGTGCGGGTCGCGCGGCGGCACACGTCCCGCTTCGCGGGAGGTGTGGCACACGGGCGGGAGGTTCCGGCAGGCAGGCCGGTGCGTGTCTACAACGGCGGCATGTCGAAGGTGTCGTCGGTGTCCTCGATCCACTGGGTGAGGCGGTGGTGGAGGCGCTGCCGCTGGTCGGCGAAGGCGTTGTCGTAGATGTAGTTGGCTTGTTCGTAGGGGTCGTCGGCCAGGTTGAACAGCAGCCAGTCGTGGCCGGGGGTGACGGCGTACTTCCAGCGGTCGCGGGTGACGATGGCGCGCCAGGGGCGGTTGACCGAGTGGTGCATCTGTTTGGCGGGGATCTGTTGGAGGAACGCCGAATCCGGCTCCCCCCCGCCCCCGGAAGTGGGTGAGGGCGTGTCCTTGTGGCAGTGGTTGGAGTAGTCGTGGCCGACCATCCAGTCGGGGGCGTCGATGCCGCAGAGGCCCAGGGTGGTGGGGGCGATGTCGACGTGGTTGAGGGGGGCGTCGGTGGTGCCGGTGCGGATGCGGTGGTGGCCGCCGGTGCGGCTGACGATGAAGGGGATGCGGATGGACTCTTCCCAGGGGGAGGATTTCTGTTGCTGGGCGTGGGAGCCGAGGCAGTCGCCGTGGTCGGCGAAGAAGACGATGTAGGTTTCGCGGTCGACGTCGAGCTCGCGGAGGGCGGCGCGGAGGCGGCCGACGTTGTGGTCGAGGTTCTCGATCATGGCGTAGTAGCCCGCGAGGTCGACGCTGAAGCGGTCGCGGACCCACGGCACGTCCGGCACGTTGGGGCGGAACTGTATCGATGCCGGGTTCCGTCCGCGGTGGAATTGCGGCGGCGCGATGTAGGGATCGTGGGGGGGTTGGACGGACAAGACTGCAAAGAACGGCCCCCCGGAAGATTCACCCTTGCACGTGCCGTCGCCGGCGGTTGCGGGGCCCCGCACGTGCCCGCGCAGGTGGTCCAGCAGCAGGTCGGTCAGGGCGTCGGTCTCGTAGCCGTCCAGGCGGGTGGGGGTTTCGCGGCCGGTGCCGAAGACGGCGGTGTCGTACTGGGCGTTTCGGTTTTCGTAGCCGACCCAGTGGTCGAAGCCGCCGCGGGCGGTGGGGGGGATGTAGACGTCGGAGTTGCTGCCGTGCAGGTGCCACTTGCCGAAGTAGGCGGTGTGGTAGCCGGCGTTGCGGAACGGCTGGGCGATGGTGGGTTGCGACGGGTCGAGGGCGGAGGGCGTGCGGGTGACGCCGTTCTGGTGGGGGTACATGCTGGTGAGCAGGGCCCCGCGGAAGGGCGTGCACCAGGGGGCGCCGGACACGGCGTTGTCGAAGCGTGTGCCGTCGCGGGCCAGGTTATCGAGGTTGGGGGTGCAGACGTTGGGGTCGCCGCGGTGGCCCAGGGCTTGAGCGCGGAGCTGGTCGGCGAGGACCCAGATGACGTTGGGGCGTGGGTCGGCGGTGCGGGGCTTGCGGGGTTCGGGCATGCGGGCCAGTATGACCGGGTCGTTGGGGCCCGGGGCGGGGTCGGATCGCGGTGGTCCGTGGCCGGCGGGGTCGTGGGGTCCGATGCGGTGGGGGGGCTGGACCTGTCGAAGCTGCGGGTTTGTGGGAGGGCTCGCCGATGGGAAAGCGGATACAACGCAACCCGGGGGACGCGGGGGTGTGGGTGCGGCGGCCGATGTCGGGCGGGACGCCTGCGGCGGTCCCGGAGGGTCGGGCGTCGCCGTTGGATTGGCCGGTGGTGCGGGTGGGTGCGGGACCGCCGTGGACGGTGGACGTCGGGCGGGGCGGACCCGGCGGGGGGCTGCGGCTGCGGGTGACGGTGGGTATTGATATTCGGCGGGGCGTGCAAATCGACGTTTTGGAGGAGCCGTCGGGCCGGAAGATCGGGGTGCTGGACCTATCGTTTGCGACCGCGCTGCAGCAGGTGCAGGCGCGTCTGGATGTGGGTTCATCCGGTGGGCTGAAGTCGCTGCGGTTGCGGGCGGCCGGAGATGAGGCGGTGTATCTGCTGTCGCCGGAGGTGCCCGAGCCGGCGATGCGGCCGCACGTGTTGGAGGCCCCGGGCGGCTCGGGCGGCTTGGGCGGCGGGAGCTTCAACGCCTTCGCGGCGCACCTGTGCAGCGGGGCGTCGCGGACGCAGTACGGTTGGATGGAGGGGTGCGTGCTCGATGCGCTGGCCGACTTCGCGGGCCTCGGGGTTCCGGGGGCGGCGGCGGCGTGGGGCCTGCACCTGGAGCATTACTTCACCGCGGACGGGGTGCGGTACGAGAACTTTCGCAGCCAGCGCCGGTGCGAGGTGCAAGGCACCGAGACGACGAACATGTTCGCGGGGCTGGCCCGGCGTCGGCCGGATCACCCGGCGGTCGATGCCGTCTTGCGGTTCTTCGACGAGCGGGCGGACGCCGACGCGGAGGGCATCATCCGCGACGGGGCGGTGGTGGCCGAGCACAACATGACGGTGGCGTACCCGCTGGCGGTGATCGGCGCGGCGCGGGGTGAGGCGCAGCGGATGGACCAGGCGCTGGCGCAGCTGATGGTTCGGCGGCAGCGGCTGGACCGGGCCGACGGGCTGTACCTGCGGTCGATGGACGACGGGCGGTTGACGTTTCGGCACTGGGCGCGGGGGGTCACGTGGTACCTGTTGGGGCTGGTGCGGACGTTGGCGGTGCTGGAGGATGCGGGGTGGGCGGTGCCGGGGGTGCTGCGGTCGGATGTCGGGCGGTTGGCGGGCTGGCTGGCGGGGCTGCAGCGGCCCGACGGGTTGTGGAGCTGCTTTGTCGACGAGCCGGAGACGGGGGCGGAGACCAGCGGTTCGGCGGGGATCGCGGCGGCGCTGGCGAGCGCGGCGGTCCGCGGCTGGGCCGGCCCGGAGGCGCGGGCGTCGGCGGGGCGGTGTGCCGAGGGGTTGCGGGCGTGGATCGAGCCCGACGGGCTGCCGGGCGGGATGTCACCGAGCAATAAGCGCGAGGCGGGGCCCGAGGTCCAGCGGTCGGGCCAGCGGGTGATGGGCGGGGCGGCGACGGGGTTGATCGGCCAGCTGCTGGCGGCGCTGGCACCCGGGGCCGCGGGCCCGGGGATGGCGATCCCCGGGCTTTAGGCCGATGCGTTGGCGCCGGTCTTGGCGGGGCAGTCCGGTTTAGACGGACCTGCGTCGGCGGCCGATCCCGCCTGAGGCGGACTTTGGCTGGCGCTTGAGCAGGCACAGCCCGCCGGCGGCGAGCAGGGCCAGGGACGCGGGCTCGGGGATGCCGGTGACTCGGACATCATCGATGTAGATGAAGTCTGAAGATGTGCTATCGATCGACGCGATAATCTGCAGCCGCTGGCTGGTTCCCGAGAGCTGGGTCTCGTCGAGTTCCTCGCTGAACGACTTCCACGACACGCCGCTGCCTTGACCCGGCACCGTGATATTTCCGATCTGAGTGAAGGCACCCGTGCCATAGTCAAAGTTCACGATGATCGACTCATCGCCGGCTTCGGTAAACCGCTGCGCCCATCGGAATGAAACCTCCAAGTCATCCAGGCCCGCGACATTCAGGCTTCGTGTCAGCGAATCGTTGATGGTCCCGCCCGACGTAAATGTCCGACTCTCCGCAGAACGGCTCCCCTCGACTGCCTGGGTATCCACGTTGCTGAACCCGCTATTGGACCAGTCGCTGGTCCAGGCGCCGGTGCCCCCGTTGAATCCGCCGTTCTCAAAACCGTCGCTGGCGATCGGCGCCGCGTGGGCGGTCGTCGCGGCGAAGCCGGCGATCGCGAGGCAAGCTGCGGCCAATGTGGTGAGCGGTAAGCGATAGATCGTGTGCATGGGTTCTCCTGTCAAAACCAGAAGCGTGAAAGGTCCGCGGGGACGTCCCGCGGGATCAAGGGTCAAGGGTCGCCCCGCCGCGCGGCGGAGCTGTCCGGACGGGCGGGATCAAGCTCCGGCGGATCGAAGCCCACCGCGATGGGCTCCAGCGGCGTGGCGGGCTTGCGGGCCTTGCGCAGGACCGCATCGACCGCGGCGGCGGCCAGGTCGCGCTGGGGGGTCAGGAAGGTGGGGATCGTGATGCCGCCAAAGCGGGCTTCGACCTCGCCGAAGCGGACCAGGTCCAGGTCCCGCGGGACGTCCAGGCCCAGCGTCAATGCGGCGACGGCGGCGGCGTCGACCTCGCCGCCGTAGCCGGTCATTGCGGTCGGCCGATCCTCGCGCTGGAGCAGCTCACGGACCGCGGTAAGCCGCTGGGCGTCGGTGAGGCCCCGGCCCAGGTCCACGACATCCGGCACCAGCCCGGCATCGACCATCGCGGCCGCGTAACCCGCCCGGCGGTCGGCGACCGAGTAGTGGTCCTCGCCGCCGATCACGGCGTAGCTGAAGTTCAGATAGCCCACCCGGGTGTGGCCCCGCTGCAGCAGCCAGCGCGTGGCGGCCCGGCCGGCCTCGAAGTCGTCCGGGTGCACGCAGTCGGCGTCCTGCTTGACGTTGAACCAGACCGACGGGATGCGGTAGCGGGCGATGATCTGCCGGACGCCCGGCGGGACGTGGTGCGTGTAGTTGAGCAGCAGGCCGTCGCAGGCGTGCTTCCGCAAGAACAGCGGCAGCTGCGTCTCGTCGGTGAGCTTCTCGTCGCTGAGCCGGGTCACGATCAGCTGCATATCCCGCCGGCCCAACGCATCGGTCAGCGGGTACAGCAGGCCCTGGTGCAGCGTGCTGGTCTGAACGCCGGTCCCGCAGACCAGGGCGATGCTGTTGAACCGGCCGGACACCGTGGCCCGTGCGGCGGCATTGGGGCGATACCCCAGCCGGTCGGCGGCGTCGCGGATCTCCTGCCGTCGCCGGTCGCTCAGCCGCAGCTGCCCGTCCTTGCCGCGGAGCACGCGGGACACCGCCGACGCGTGGATCCCCGCTTCCTGGGCGACATCTTTGAGCGTGACGGTGGCGGGCATGGCGGGATGGCGGTGATCGACCAGCGAACGAGCGGCTGCATCAAACGTTTGACTCATGAGAGTCTACCACCATTTCGGGCCTGATCAACCCTTTCGCCTGCAACACACTCGACGCCTCCCCGAGCCGCGGGGAAAACCCGCGATCCGTGAGCCCGCCGGGCCAGCCTGCGTCGCCGCGCGCTTCGGCGGCCGCGGATATGCACCCGTCGGCTGGGAGAGATCTGAGCACGACGCGTGAGCGAGTGCACAGAGCTGCCGTTGC
>CAZVBW010000141.1:4651-6082 GCA_964625505.1 uncultured Phycisphaeraceae bacterium | reverse complement strand
TCAACGCCACGTTCTTCATCCAGTTCATCGCCGGCAGCCAGGGCATGCCCCGCCGATACGCCGACTACCCGCCCGAGTACTGGGTCTATCACTTCATCAGCACCCTGGGCAGCTACCTGCTCGCGGTCGGCCTGTTCTATGTGCTGTGGAACTGGATCGACGGGCTCCGCAACGGCCGGCCCGCGCCCGCCAACCCCTGGGGCGCCAACACCCTCGAGTGGCACACCCCCAGCCCCCCGCCCCACGAGAACTTCACCACCGACCCCGTCGCCGGCGACCCGTACGACTTCGACCAGTGGGACTACGACCCGGACATCGACGGCTACGTCCCGAGCAAGCGGGATCCCGAGCCGCAGCCCCAGGTTGGCTGATGCCCACGCCGCCGATGAGTCCGCCTGAGGCGGACGAATCGGCGGGTCGCTGCCCCGCTCAGCCTTCACCGATTATCCTGCACCCGCTGCCATGAGCGACGCCGCCTCCCCCAACCCACCGGCCCCTCACGACCCCGGCCAGGCCGACCACCACGCCGACGTCCCCGCGTCCCACGACACCCACCCGGCCCCCGGTGGCCGCGGTCATGCCGGCGAGGACGATCACCACGGCCCGGCTCACCTGGCCCACCACTTCGAGACCCCCGAACAGCAGATGGAGTCCGGCAAGCTGGGCATGTGGCTGTTCCTGGCCACCGAAGTGCTCATGTTCGGCGGGCTGTTCTGCGCGTACGCGATCTACCGCAGCAACCACCCCGAGATCTTCCTCTACGCCCACAAGTACCTCGACACCACCTTCGGGGCGATCAACACCGTCATCCTGCTCGCCTCCTCGCTGACCATGGCCTGGGGCGTCCGCGCCGCCCAGCTGGGCCAGCAGACGATGCTCAAGGTGATGCTCGTGCTCACGCTGCTCGGGGCCTGCGGCTTCCTGGGCATCAAGTACATGGAGTACACCGCGAAGTTCGACAGCGGCCTGTACCCCGGGACCTACAACGCCTTCTACCCCATCGAGGGCAACCGCGACACTGCCTTCCGGATGCCCAGCCCCGACGGCCGGGACGCCGAGTGGTTCGACGACCAGCTGGCCTACCTCGAGGGCAAGTACCTCTTTGGCATCGACACCCACGCCGAGGGCTACGGCGATCACGGGGATCACGGTGAAGCTCACGGCGATCACGGCGACGACCATCACGCCGAGGATCACGGTGATGCCGATGCCGACGTGGCCGCCCCCGGCGCCATTGGTGACAACGCCGGCGACGCCCCGGAGATCGCCGATTCGACCGAGCCCGGCACCCCCGAACACGCCGGCACCCTCGGCAGCCCCGCGGCTCAGCCCGGCGAAGCCGGCCACCCCGACCAGCCGCTGCAGCGCTCGGCCGACCTGGGCCTGCTCGCCGCCAATGCCCCGCCCGAGCGGTCCACGATCCACCCCCCC
>CAZVBW010000141.1:0-4612 GCA_964625505.1 uncultured Phycisphaeraceae bacterium | reverse complement strand
GCCGGGTTCATCCAGCCGGTGTCGCTGCTGGAAGACGCCGGCGGGCACGGCGGCGGTCACCACGTGATCACCTACGACCAGCTGACCTTCGGCGACCAGTCCCGCGTGCACATCTTCTTCCAGATCTACTACATGATGACCGGCCTGCACGTCCTGCACGTGCTCATCGGCATGGGCGTCATCATCTGGCTGCTGGTCAAGTCCCTCGGCGGCGCGTTCGGCAAGGCCTACTACACCCCCGTCGACATCGGCGGCCTGTACTGGCACCTGGTCGACCTCGTCTGGATCTTCCTGTTCCCCCTGCTCTACCTCATCCACTAACCGCCGATCGCCACGAAAGCCCACCCGCTCCCGCGGGTGGGGCCGCCGCACCTGCCCCCGGGCCCCCGCTCATGGAAACCCAGATCGACCCCGCCAACGCCCAGGCCTTCGCCGAGCATGACGCCGATGCCCACGAGGTCCACGACGAGCATCACGCCGTCTCGCTGTGGGTCCTCTTCGCGGTCTTCGGCGCCCTGATGGTCCTGACGGTCCTCACCGTCGCCGCGATCAACGTCGACCTCGGCGGGCTCAACATCGCCATCGCCCTGGGCCTGGCGTTCCTCAAGGCGGTGCTCGTGTGTTTGTTCTTCATGCACCTGTGGTGGGACCGCCCGGTGCACGGGTTCATCCTGCTCGCGTCGCTGGGCTTCGTCGCCCTGTTCATCATCTGGGCCAGCATCGACACCGAGCAGTACGGCGACCGCGTCGCCGCCGCCGACCAGGCCGAAGCCGCCGCCCTGCTCGCCAATGAGTAGCCGGCCTTTCTAGTCCAACGCTTACTTGATAGCGGGTGGGCGGAGCAAGCTTTGTGCCTTGAGTATCACCTGGCGCTTCACTGAAGCCGACAGCTGAGCGAAGCGAAGCGTCGGATCACCCCCCCCCGGCATCACCCACCACCGATCCCGCGCCTCCCCACCCCCATCTCCCCAGCGCCCCCGCGCTACCATCCCCGGTACGGCTCCCCGCGAAACCACGCCGCCCATGCCCGATACCGCCTACCCCCCGGCCCGCCGCCCCGCCGGGCCGCCCGCCCCCGGCTCGCCCCGTGTCCACCGCGTCCCCCGCGGCACCGCCGAGCTGGGCATGAGCCTCTTCCTCGTCGCCCTGGGCATCCTCTTCGCCGCCTCCATGCTGGCCTACGGCCTGATCCGCGTCATCGCCTCCCGCCCCGTCGTCAACCCGCTGACCCAGGAAGCCGCCCCCCCTGCCGCCCCGCCGCTCGGGGCCATCGACATGCCCATCGGCCTCTGGGCCTCCACCGCCATCATCCTCCTGTCCAGCTACACCATCCACCGCGCGCTGGAAAACGTCCGCCTCGAACGACAGGCCCGCTTCCGCAAAGCCCTGCTCGCCACCGTCCTGCTCGCCCTGGCCTTCCTCATCGTCCAAGCTCCAAGCCTTGGCGTCCTGCTCGCCGACCACCTCACCCCCGAGACCGGCCACAAGCTCTACGGCGCCGCCATCTTCCTCATCATCGTCCACGCCCTCCATTTCGTCGGCGGCATCATCCCCCTGGTCTTCGTCACCGCCCAGGCCCACGCCCACCGCTACGACCACGAACACTTCGGCCCCGTCAAACTGCTCACCTGGTACTGGCACTTCCTCGACATCGTCTGGCTCACCATGTTCGCCATCCTCCTCATCCTCGGATAGCCCAAGGCAGAAGGTGTGACCGCCTTGCCCTTCTGCCTTCATCCTTCGTCCTTCACCCTTATCCTCTTCCCATGCTTGCCCGCGTCACCGGCACCCTGCTCGACCTGCCGCCCGACCGCGCGCTGGTCGCGGTCGACGCCCAGCAGCACATTGTCGTAGAGCTGCTGCTGCCCGGGTTCGCCCAGGCCCGGCTCGGCGGCTCGATCGACAAGCTCGTCACGCTGCACACGCTCGTGTTCCTCGAGTCGATCAACCAGGGCGCGACCTTCGCTCCCCGCGTGTCCGGGTTCCTCTCGGCGGACGACAAGGCCTTCTTCGAGTTGCTCGTGACCACCAAGGGCATCGGCCACCGCAAGGCCCTGCGGGCGCTCGCGTTGCCGGTCCACCAGATTGCCTCCGCCATCGCCGACCGCGACGCCAAGCTGCTGCAGACGCTGCCCGAGATCGGCAAGAAGACCGCCGAAACCGTCATCCTCAACCTCCGCGACCGCGTCGAGCCGTTCCTCCACGCCCCCGCCCCCGGACGAGCGCCCGAGGCGACCGCCGACGTGCCGGGCCCATCCGGGGACGGGGGTGGCACCTTGGCCCGGGATGCCCTGCAGACCCTGCTGCAGCTGGGCGAAACCCGCCAGCAGGCCGTCGCCTGGATCGACCGCCTGCTCGCCGAAGACGACGCCCCGGACTCGGTCGAAGCCCTCGTCGCCGCCGCCTACCGCCTCAAGGCCGGGTAGTTCGTCGCGTCGAATCCGCAGCATGCTCAGCGACAGCGCCACCCAATAGCCGGGCCGCTACGCGGCCCTGGCGCGACTCCCGACTTGCCTGCTGCCGACCTGTCGGGAGAGCGAGCCTCCCGGCGAGCCGTCAAGCACCCGCGGGCTGCGGCTCGGCGGGAGCCTCGCCCTCCCGCATGAGCTTCGGCGGCGACTGTCCGCGGGCCTGACCCCCTACCGTCACCCCATGCCACACCCCACCGACGCCTTCCTCGCCGGCTCACCCATTGCCGTCTGCGGCGCGTCCACCAACCGGGCCAAGTACGGCAACAAGGTGCTGCGCTGCCTGCTGCAGCACGGCCGCACCGCCATCCCGATCAACCCCCGGGCCGAGCAGATCGAGGGCGTGGCCTGCTACCCCAGCCTCACCGTGTACCACCAGCAGCACGGCCCGATCCACGGCGTCTCCTTCATCACCCCGCCCGCCATCACCCGGACCCTCGTCGACGAAGCCCTGGGCCTGGACATCGCCCACCTCTGGATGCAACCGGGTGCCCAACACCCCGACGCCACCGCCGCCGCCCACAAGGCGGGCGTGCACATCCTGCCCGGCAACGCCTGCCTGCTTGTCGTACTCGGCTACGACGACGGCTGGGTGCCGACCGAGCACTGACCCGCGAGCATCACCCACGTGCCGGCGGTCTGCGTAAGCAGCCGAGTCGCTCCGCGAGCCTGGCGTGACGTACGGGACCGTGTGCCTACCCCTGCGCCGATATCCCCGTGCGGTACGGGCCTCGTGCCCATGGCCAATCCCGGCGACACGGTGGTTCGCCACGGGCAGCAAGTAACCGTGCCACACAGGGACCAAGCACTCAAACGGCAGGGACGATGCGTGGGGCTCGCTTCTGTCATGGCCGTGAGGTCTGGGTTGGCCGATGTGCACCCACGCAATAAAAAGGCCGGCGGCCCTTTGAGGGACCGCCGGCCGCCGGGGATGGCTTCCTGTTGTCAGCCAATGTTCACCGGGTTTAGAGCAGGCTCAGCACCGACTGCGGGGCCGAGTTGGCCAGCGACAGGGTGTTGGACGCGGCCTGGACCAGGATCTGCCGGCGGGTGAGCTCGGCGGTCTCGGTCGCGAAGTCCGTGTCACGGATCGCCGACTCGGCGGCCGCGGTGTTCTCCAGGGCCACACCCAGCGAGCGGATGGTCGCCCCGATGGTGTTCTTCTGGAAAGCACCCAGCCGGCCGCGGAGGCTGGAGACCTCCTTGATCGACTCGTTGACCACCTTCTGGGCGGCGGTCTTGTCGCCGTCGACGACGTTGTTGGCCTGACCCGAGCCGAGGCTCGCGAGGAAGCCGGTGTTGACGTCGCCGAGGTTGCGGGAGGCCACGTTCTTGATGCCCAGGCTCACGCGGTTGGAGATGTCCACGTTGGGGCCCAGGTTGAACGTCGCACCGCCGCCGGTGATGGTGAATGCCTCGATCGATGCGAGGTTCTGAGCGCCCGAGGCGACCAGGTCCAGCTCGACGTCGAGGAACTCGTTGGAGATCTTGGCGCGGGAGCCGTCAGAGGTCGCGGCGACGCCGTTGATGATGGCACCCACGTCCTGGCCGGCATCGCGGATCGCGCCGTTGGCGGCGTTGAACGCGGTGGTGCCCGAGCCCATCAGGGCGTTCTGGTCGGTGGTGCCAAAGCTCTCGATGACGCCCTGCTGGCCGTCGTGGGCCTTGATGTCGACCGAGACGTAGTTGTCGTCACCCATCTCGGTGCTGTACATCCGCACCACGCCGCCGGAGGCCGCCGCCGACACGCCGGTCACTTCGGTGAACGTGTTCACCTGCGTGGCGATGTCCGTGAAGGTCGTGCCCGAGGCGAAGGAGAACTGCCGGGCACCCGCGGCGCCGGCGACCTCGAAGACGAACGTCGTGCCGGTGCCCGAGAGGTCCAGGGCGGTGGCGGTGGACATGTTCAGCGCCAGGCCGGCGTTCTGGGCCGACTGGGTGACCAGGACGTTGACCTTCTGCTCGTCGCCGGGCAGCTTGGCGGTGTTGACCTGCACGTCGTTGATCGCCGCGTTCTGGTCCTTGAGCTGGAAGTCGAACGAGCCGTTGAGCAGCTTGGAGCCCTGGAAGGTCGTCGACTCGGCGATCCGGTCGATGGTCTGCAGGATCGAGTCGATCTGCAGCTGGTTGGCTTCCTTCTCTTC
>CAZVBW010000140.1:0-6180 GCA_964625505.1 uncultured Phycisphaeraceae bacterium | reverse complement strand
CCGCCAAGATAGCGCCCGGTTACCACGCCGCGAGGGAGATTGTTAGAGGTGGCCTCAAGTGGAGCGGCGTGGCGGTGCTGGTGCTGCTGGGTTTGTATGCCTTGCTGGCGGTGCGGTTCTATATCGGCGAGCCGACGGTGGCGACAGATTATCTAGCGCAGCTCAACGCGCCGATCGAGGCGGTGCCCGCCGACCAGCGAGCCTGGCCGGTGTACCGGGAGGCGATGCTGGGGATGGGGCTCGACGAGTGGACAACCGCGCGTGACTTGTTGCACACCGAGGACGGCGAGCCGGTGAGACCTGGGGACCCGGGTTGGCCCGCGGTGCGGGCGTACTTGGGGGCCAACGAGCGGCATCTGGACGCGCTGCGGCGGGCGGGGGCGATGCCGGCGATGGGCTGGCCGGTCGGGGTGGACCTGCTGGCGGACGCGGACGCTTCAGAGGTGGATCCAACCGGCGGTGCGGAGGTTCCGACCTACACGGTTGTCGCCACCTCCGGGCTGGGGATGATCCGCACGGCGGCTCGGGTGCTGGCGCGGGACGTACAGGATGCGGCGGATCGCGGCGAGATGGACCGAGCCGTGGCGGACGTGGAGGCGCTGCTTCGGCTGGCGCGGCATACGGCCGAACAGCCGCTGCTGATCAACGCGGTGGTCGGGTTGAGCGTGCAATTTCTGGCTTACCAGGTGGTCGAGGAGTTGGCGACCGAGCATGCGGAAGTGTTGGGCGCGGAGGGTCTGGCGCGGCTGTCGGCGGTGGTGGGGCAGCCGGACCTGGCCCCGGCGCAGCTGTGGGACCTCGCGGGGGAACGGGCGTCTTTCCTGGACTTGGTGCAGCGGATGTACACCGACGATGGCGATGGCGACGGCCGGCTGACCGACGAGGGGTTGCGGCTTATGGAGCGGATGTGGGTCCCGCCGGGGATGGTGGAGGCGATGTTGCATGGCGAGGCCTTTGAGCCAAACGAGCCCGGGGCGGTGGGCGTGGCGGTGCGGCGGGCGGCAGAGCCTGCGGCGCTGCTGCTGGCGCCGAGTCGGCGGGAGTTGGTGGCGGTGTACGACTCGGCGGTTCCGGCCGCACCACGTGGACAGTTGCCGGACCCTCACCTGCCACCGGAGCTTGAGGCGGCGGGGGACGGTTGGGCGGACCGTGCCCGGTATGGCATGGCATTGCAGGTGGCCCCGGTCGTGCAGTCCGCGGCCCGGTCGGTGCGGATTTTCGAAGATCGTCGGCGGGGGGTGTTGGCGGGGCTGGCGTTGGAGCGGTACCGGGTAGAGCACGGGGCGTACCCGGGCGGGGTGTGGGAGCAAGCCGTGCCGGGGTATCTGGAGGCGGCGCCGGTGTCGGCGATGACCGGGGAGCCGCTGCGGTGGTTGGTGCGAGACGGGGTGGTGGTGGTGTACGGGTTGGGGTTGGACGGGGACGACGACGGTGGGGTGCAGCCGGCGGAGGGGGAGGCGCCGGCCGATGGGGACTGGGTGGTGTGGGGCGGGGGGTGAGGCTCGGGTGGTTGATCCGACGCTTCGGCTTGGGCTCAGCCGTCGGCTCCCCGGGGACGGCGAGGGCCGAGCTCAGTACGTGATCGCCGCGAGGATGGGGTCGTAGGCGGTGAGTTTTTCGCGGCCGGGCAGGTCCGAGAGTTCGATGAGCACGGAGATGCCCACGACGGTGCCGCCGAGCTTTTCGATGAGGTCGCAGCAGGCTCGCATGGTCCCGCCGGTGGCGAGCAGGTCGTCGACCATGAGCACCTTTTCGCCCGGCCGGACCGCGTCGGTGTGGATCTCCAGGGTGTCGGTGCCGTACTCCAGGCCGTACTCGATGGCGTGCTTCTCGTAGGGCAGTTTGTGGGGTTTGCGGATGGGCACGAACCCGACGGACAGGGCCTGGGCGATCGCGGTGCCGAAGATGAACCCGCGGGACTCGGCGCCGCAGACCAGGTCGATCGGGGTGTCCCGCCAGGGGTTGGCCATGACCTCGACGGCCATCGCCAGGGCGGCGGGGTTGCGCAGCAGGGGGGTGATGTCTTTGAAGAGGATGCCGGGCTTGGGGAAGTCCGGCACGTCGCGGATGTGATCGGTCAGCTGCATCGGCGGGCAGGGTACCGGGCGGGGGTTGGCGCGGCGTGTGAGGTCAGCCGCCGGGCCACGTGCCGGTCACCCGCCGGATCGCACCCACCGCGTCGCGGAGCATCGCCTGCCCGCTGCGGCCCGGCGTGTAATCCTCCACGATCCACGGGGCGCCGGGCGCCGCGGCCGCCAGCGCCTCGAGCCACCGCGGGATGTCCAAGTCCGACTCGGTCAGCGGGCACATCAGCGTGCCGCTGCGGCGGAAGCCGTGCTCGTCGTAGCCGCCCTGGGTCCGCCGCAGCCCGCCCACATGCGCGTTGTCGATCCACGGCCGGATCGCCGACAGCGCCAAGTCCGGCTGCACGTAACCCTCCCGCGCGAAGTTGGGCAGGTCCACGATCAGCCCGACCCGCTCGGGCTCGAACGGCTCGACCAGGTCCCGCGCCAGGCCCGGCGAACACGCCGACCCGCCCGCGTGCATCTCGATCACCACCTTCAGCCCGTGCCCGCCCGCCATGTCCAACACCCGCGCCAGCCGATCCCGCGCCCGCTGCACATACGCGTCGTAGTCGAACAGCCCCTTCGGCAGCGGCGGCGGCATCAGCCGGATACGGTCGCAGCCGCCCGCCGCCGCCCCGGCCAGGTCGCCGTCGAGCTTCGCGTCCTCGTCCGCCAGGGTCCCCCGCGGCACGCTGTAAAACGGCACCAGCCCCGCCGACCGCACCGCCTCGGCCAGCCTCGGCCCCTCGTCGATCAGCCGCTCGGGGGTGAGGTCAAACTTGTGCTTGCCGTGCGGGTGGTAATCCCGGGCCCGCTGCTCGTCGCTCACGTGCCGCGGCCGGTACACGTAATGCGTCACCCCCAGCTCGCCGCACAGCGCCAGCTGCTGGTCGAAGTCCAGCTCGGCCAGCATCACCGCCGTCACGCCCAGCGGCGGCATCGTCGGACACAGATCGCCGGGACCGTCCTTGCTCACGCCGTACCTTCCGCCCCGGGCCCCCGCGGCTCACCCGTGACCGCCGCCGTCGATGGGCGACTGCCCGCCGCGGTTGCCGGATCCGCCGCCGTGGTCCCCGCGTCCTGCGGCACCGCATCCGACGACGCCACCGGCTCGATCCGCGTGTACGGGTCCAGGTTGCACACGTACAGCTCACCGTCGTCCTTGCGGATCGTCAGCCGGTCCAGCCACAGCCGGTCGTCCTTGCTGTGAGCGAACCACGAGCCGGTCTTCTTCAGCTCGTGCGACACCACCACCCCCTCGACCCGCGCGGACCACCGCCGGTGCTGCACCTGCTGGGTCACCGCCACCCGCTGGCCGGGCGCAAACCGATTCACCTGCGATTCGCCGTCCATACCCGCACCTTAGCTGCACCAGCATCCGGGCCGCTACACTGGCCGATCCGGTCGCGACCGACCGAGCCTGGAGAGGTGTCCGAGTGGCTGAAGGAGCCGCATTCGAAATGCGGTGTAGGTAACCCCTACCGTGGGTTCGAATCCCACCCTCTCCGCTTCCCAATACGGCCCGTCCGGTACGCGATCGAGCCGGGCCCCCGCGCCACCCTCAGTTGCCCAGCAGCGACACCGGCCGAAGCCCGCCCGCGACCCCCTCGGGCAGCAGCAGGATCCCGATCGTCTGGTCGTCGTCCAGCTGGTCGTAGCTGGCCAGGACCTGCAGCCGCCACCGCGGCAGCCGACGCTCGAGCACCACGCTGGCCACGCGGGCCTCGTTCTGCCCAAAGTCCAGCACCTGGTTCGCCGTGATCCGGTACTTGGTCGTCAGCTGGTACGCCACGCCCAGCCGAAGCAACTCGCTGTCCAGCGGCTCGAGCTGCTGGTAGCTCGCCAGCCACCGCAGCCGCGGGCTCTGGTCCAGCTGAGCACCGACCAGCCACTGGGCCAGCTCGCTGTTGTCCACGTCGTACGTCGCCTCGCCCGCCATCCCCAGCGTGTCGCTGACCATCCACAGCGCCTGGGCCCGCACGTGGTCCCCGCCCCGCGAAAACTCCGGCCGATAGTCGAAATACCGCGGCAGCGGCTGGTCCGCCTCGGTCCCCTCGTCCCGCAGCACCAGGTCCGTCCGCACCGTCAGCCAGTCGACCGTCCGCTGCCGGCCCAGCCCGCCGCGACGCGTCTGCAGCGTCTGCGTCAGCCCCACCGACGCGAGGTACCCGTCCTGAATCCCCTCGACCCGCGGGTCGTAGATCGGCAGGTCGTCCGGCCCGAGGTTCGCCTCGAAATACGCCAGCTGCGCGTGCGGCTCGACCACGTGCCGAAGCCCATCCAGGTCCAGCCAGTCCGACCGCACCTGGCCCATCGATCGGTGCATCTGCGTCGCCAGCCGCAGCCCGCCGCCGCCCATCAGCCGGACCTGATCGTCCTCGCTCGACAGCTCCGCGAAATCGTCGTCGTACCCGGTGGCCCGGCCCACGAGGAACGGCGTGACATTCACCTCGCCCAGCCGAAGCGGTGCCGCCAGCTCCTGCCGCGTGTCCAGCCGGGTCACCCATCCCCCGGGCAGCCCCGCGGACTCGAACGCATCCTCGAAGCTCACCGCCGCCGGCTGGCCCAGGAAGGCCTGGCTCACCGAGTCCTGGAAGCCCCGGTCCGCCGGGCTGTCATCGCCAAACCGCAGCCGCAGCCGACTTAAGCGATTCTCGCTGAACCACTGCAGCCGACCATCCCACAGCCGCGAGCCGATCCGCCGATACCCCAGCTCCGGCAATCGGTCCACGCGGTAACCGGGCGTCTGCAAGATCGTGGTTTGGGCGGTGAAGTCGTTCAAGTCGTACGCCGCATATGCGGTTACCGCCCAATCATCTTCCTGCCGCTTCAGGCCGATGGCCGTGGTATAGGGCCGGGCATCGAAAGCCTCGCGTCGAAAGTACTCTTCCAGAAACGTCTCGTCCGAGACATACGCCGTCTCCAGCGTCAGCTCCAGGTCGCTGGGCAGTTGCTGGCGGTGCTGGGCCCGGATGAACCCGCGGGTCGCCTCGTCCTGCTCGACCAGCAGCCGGTCGGCAATGTCGTCGCTGCCGCCGTCGGACGGGATGAAGTACCCGCGGACCGCGCCGTTGTAGTCGTCCCGGTCATACACGCCCGTGATCCCAATCGCCGGGCCGCCCTCGTCGCCGAGGTAATCGACGTCCAGGCTCGCCTCGACACCCTCGGGCGGCGTCTGACCCAGCAGCGCGAACGCATCCCACTGCGTCTCGACGGCAAAACCATCTTCCTCGCTGTACCCGAAGCCCAGCCGCTGCAACGGCGTGCTCCGGGCCGTCGCCGCCGCATACGGCCAGTAGAAGAACGGCAACCCGTACCACCGCAGCGTCAGGTCCTCGGCCGCGAATCGCGCGGCCTCGTCGTCGCCGGTGTTGACCTGCCCCAGCGACAGCCGGCTGGCGCCGATCGCGAAGTGCGGCTCGGCGAACGCACTGGTCGTCAGCCTCGCCCCCCGGGCCTCAAAGCTGTCCGACGCGGTCTGTCGGACCCGGTCGGCCCGCAGGTAAAGCGGGACCCGACGCTGCAGGTCGTCGGTATACAGGACCGCCTCGATCAACAATGCCTCGTTCCGCGGCAGGTCGTAGTACATCCGTGGAGCGCGGACCGTATAGTTGCCATCGCTGACCACCGCGGCGTCCTCGAGATAAACGCCCCGCACCGCACCGGCGGGCAAGCTGCCGCCCGCCGTGCTGGCCTCGTCGTCACCGTCGTCCACAAACAGCACCACCCGCTGCGCCTGCAGCGTCATGGATCGAGCAGTGCTGCCCCCCGGCTCGTCCCAAACGACCTGCACGTCGCCGATGAGCATCAAGGCCGACTCACTCACCGGCTCGCCGCGGGCCCGGGCCATCTCCGGGTCCTGCACCTGCCCTTGATAGACCAGCCGGTCGGCCCGGTAGCGGATCGTGCCCTGCGTCGGCAACACCGCGGGGTCAATCACCTGCCGCGCCCCAGGCACCGACGCGGCATCACCGTCGTCGGTAGCACCCGCGGTGGCAGGGCGGTCGTCCACGCCCCGGGCCCGGTCCAGTGCCGCCTGCCGCAACCGGTCCCGCTCACCGACCGCGGACCGCGCCCGCTGCAGCGCCTCGGCCGGGACGTCCCGCAGCGGCCG
>CAZVBW010000139.1:0-6258 GCA_964625505.1 uncultured Phycisphaeraceae bacterium | reverse complement strand
GGGGGGGGGGGGGGGGGGGGGGGGCCGGGGGGGGGGGGGGTTGGGCGGGGGATCGGCCGGTGTTGTTGGTGACGGCGGGGTCGCAGGGGGCAAGGTCGGTCAATGAACTGCTGGCGGCGTGGGTGGGGCGGTCCGGGGTGGCGGAGGCGTTGCGGGCGGGGGGTTGGCAGGTGCTGCACTTGTGCGGGCAGGGTGGGGATGGCGGGGCGGGGGCGGCGTACGAGGCGGCGGGGGTGGACGCGGTGGTGGCGCCGTACTGGGAGCGGATGGGGCAGGCGTGGGGATCGGCGGCGTTGGCGGTGAGCCGGGCGGGTGCGGGGTCGGTGGCGGAGGCGTGGGCGAATGGGGTGCCGACGGTGTTCTTGCCGTACCCGTATCACAAGGATGAGCACCAGCGGCTCAATGCGGCGCCGATGGTGGCGACGGGGGGGGCGGCGGTGATGGCGGATCGGGTGGACGCGGCGGCGGACGCGGCGGTGCTGGAGGAGCGGCTGGGGGCGTTGCTGGCGGATGCGGGGGAGCGGGGTCGGTGGCGGGAGGCGCTGGAGCGGACGCGGCCGGCGGATGGTGCGGGGGTGGTGGCGCGGTGGGTGGCGGGGGTCTGATCCGACGCTTCGGCTGCGCCTCAGTTGTTGGCTTCGCAGGGGGGGTACCAGACGCTTCGGCTGCGCCTCAGCGTCGGCTTCGGGGTGGTGGCCTGTGGTGGGAGACCAGAGGCTTCTCGGATGGGGGGTTAGATTGGTGGGGTGGATGAACTGGTGGCCTTGTTGCGGGAACCGGGGGCGGCGGCGGAGGCGGCGGTCGAACTTTGGCTGGCGGGGGCGGGGCTGGGCAAGACGCTGACGGGGGCGGTGGGGTATGCGGTGTTGGGGCCGGGCAAGCGGCTTCGGCCGGGGCTGGTGTGGTATGCGGCGGGGGCGTGTGGGGGTGGGGACGGGGACGGAAACGCGGACGGGTGCACCTTCGGTGCGACCGCTAAACGGGGAGAGCTTCTTGGTGCGGTGGGGGCGGCGGTGGAGATGGTGCACGCGTTTTCGTTGGTGCATGACGATCTGCCGTGCCTGGATGACGATGATGTGCGGCGGGGTCGGCCGACGCTGCACCGGCACGTGGGCGAGCCGTTGGCGCTGTTGGCGGGCGATGCGTTGGCGACGGGGCCTTACCGGTTACTGAGTGATCAGGCACCGGCCGAGTTGGCGGTGGCGCTCATGCGGGAGCTGGCGGAGGGGACGCTGGGAATGATCCGGGGGCAGGTGCACGACACGCTGGCCGGTTCGGCGGAGGCGGACGATCCGGGGGCCGACGCGGTGCAGCGGCTGGAGGCGACGCACCGGGGCAAGACCGGGGCGCTGGTGCGTGCATGCTGCCGGATGGGCGGGTTGTGCGGCGGGGCGGATGAGGCGACGCTCGGGGCGTTGACGCGGTATGGGGAGGCGGTGGGTCTGGCGTTCCAGGTGGTGGATGACCTGCTGGACGTGGAAGGCGATGCGGCGACGGCGGGCAAGGCGGTGGGCAAGGACGCGGCGGCGGGGAAGCGGACGTACCCCGCGCTGCTGGGGGTGGACGGGGCGCGGCGGCGTGCCGACGAGCTGCGGGCCGAGGCGGAGGCGGCGTTGGAGCCGCTGGGCACCGCGGCGGGGGCGTTATCACGGTTGGCGGGGTTGTTGACCGATCGGCGGCGGTAGGGGGGAGTGTGCATTGCCGTTTTTGGGGGCGGCGGGACTGTGGGGCTGGCTAAGGGGCTGGCTAATTTTCTCCCATGCCTGAAGGGGTGGGCTTTGCGGGGCGGTGGTGTGGGGGGTCACAAGTTGTGCAGTTGAAGTGCCGATGAAGACCCAGTGGGGAGGGGGAGCTTGGGAGCGATATGTCGAGCATGCCTTCGATCCTGACCGGCCGACGATTGGTGGTCGTCGATGATGAACCGGCGATCACATACATGCTGCAGTTGAAGTTCCGCACATCCGGGGCGCAGGTGCACACATGCAATAACGGTGCGGCCGCCCTGAAGCTGATCAACGAGTTGAAGCCGGACCTGCTGGTGAGTGATTACCAGATGCCGGTGATGGACGGGTTTACGCTGGCCAAGCAGCTGACCGATTCGCCGGCGACGCAGTACCTGCCGATCATCATGCTGACGGCGCGGGGTCACAAGCTCTCGCCAAGCGACCTGCTGAAGACGAACATTCGTGAGGTGGTGAGCAAGCCGTTCTCGGGCCGGGGCCTGGTGGCGACGGCGGAGGAAGTGCTCCAGGAGTCGGCGTCGCTGCGTGTGGCGGGCTGAGGCGATCGATTTTGTTGGGGTCTGGCATTGGGGTGGGGTCGAGCATGGATCAAGCCATCGCATCAACCACGCCGGGCAAGGCCCAGGCCGACCGTGAGCGTCTCATCGAGCGATGGGCCGGTCAGCGGCTGTGGGCGTTGCGGTGGGTCGATGATGAGTTGGCGGCGGCGGCCGATTGGCTGACGCGACCGGGCTGGACGAGGGTGCTCGAGCGGGTGCGGCGGCGGCTGGACGAGGGGGTGGCGGAGTCTTGGGAGGTCGAGCCGGGCGTGGTGGGCCTGCCGCTGTCGGAGTCTGGTGAACCGGCCGCGGCGGTGCTGCGGATCACGGGCCAGACGACGCTGGAGGTTCCAGAAGATGCGGTTTGCGGGGCGGTGTGTGACGCTCAGCAGCTCACGGCGGTGCTGCGGGATCAGTGGCGCGATGCCGATCGCACGGGCGAGCAGTCGGCGGCAATCGAGAGCCTCAGCTTCAAGCTGCTGCAGGCGTACGAGGAGACGAACCTGCTGTTTCGGCTGTCGCGGTCGATGAACCTGATGTTCGAGCCGCGGGAGCTGATGGCGATGAGCTGCGCCCAGCTGGGGGAGGTCTTGCCGCAGGCGTGGGTGGCGGCGCGGTTTGCCGACGGGGTCGGGCCCGAGAGTCTGCGTGGCCTGTTCGTGACGCACGGCGCTTTGGAGGGGGACCCGGCGGAGCTGGAGGCGCAGCTGGAGCTGGAGCTGCAGCGGGATCAGGCGGACGATTGGACGCGTGTGCTGCACCCGGGCCGGCACCCGATCGCGGACGCGGTGGGCTGCGAGGTGCTGCTGGACCCGATCGTGGAGGAGGGCAAGCTGCTGGGGTTTTTGCTGTGTGGGGGCAAGTCGGGCGAGCCGGGCACGGGCGACGAGGAGGCGACCAGCGGCGAGATGATGCTGCTGGCCGCGGCGGCGGATCTGCTGGGCGTGTTCCATCAAAACCTGAGCCGATTCAACGAGCAGCAGCAGCTGTTCTTCGGGTCGCTGCGGGCGCTGTCGGCGGCGATCGACGCCAAGGACCGCTACACCCGCGGCCACAGCGAGCGGGTCTCGTGGCTGGGCGAGCACCTGGCCCGGCGGTTGGGCCTGGACCGGCAGACGGTCGAGAACGTTCGGATCGCCGGGCTGCTGCACGACGTGGGCAAGATCGGCGTGCCCGAGGCGGTGCTGGGCAAGGACTGCCGGCTGACCGACCGCGAGTACGACCTGATCCGCGAGCACCCGCAGATCGGCCACGACATCCTCAAGGGCATCCCGCAACTGGAGCCGATGCTGCCGGGCGTGCTGCACCACCACGAGCGGTTCGACGGCGGGGGCTACCCGCACGGCCTGGCGGGCGAAGACATCCCGCTGCTGGGTCGGGTGCTGGGCGTGGCGGACATGATCGATGCGATGAGCAGCACGCGGACCTACCGGGTCGGGATGGCGCGGGAGCTGGTGCTGCGGGAGGTCGCCGAGGCGTCGGGGACGCAGCTGGACCCGTCGATCGCGCGGCTGGTGCCGTCGCTGGACCTGGAGCAGTACGCGTCGATGCTCGAGAGTCACCGCGGCAAGATCGCGGCGTAGGGGCGGCCGAGGTTCAGCGTGTCGGCTGCCGCTCGAGCAGGTCGAGGATCCGGTCACGACCCCACGGCGCGATGGCGGAGGCGTCGGTGGCTTTGCCGTGGATGAAGGTGACCTGCAGGTCGCGGTCGAGGTAGTAGAAGGTGCGTGGCGAATCGGCGGGCCACTCGTAGGCCGGGCGGTTGTGCGGAAGGTACGTGACGTCATCACTGCCCGAGCGGTCGCTGATGGCATCGGGATGGCCGAAGTCGGCTTGGATGTGCGTGATCGGCGTGCCGCGGCGGATGGCGGTGTCGCCGAGGGTGCAGCCGGTGAGCAGCAGCAGGGCGGCGACGATCAGCGGCGTGGGGCGGGGCATCGGTGCATCACGCGTGGTGGGCCCGGGGTTGGCTAACCCCGGGCTTTAGCGGGTTGATCTACGCCGCGCCTTCCTGCACTTCGCGGAGGTCGGCCAGGGCGCGGCGGTTCTTCACCGCGTCGGCGTTCACGACGTATTTAGCGCCCTGATTCTCCAACTCGGGCAGGTCGTACATCAGCTCGAGCATCACCTCTTCCATCACGCTTCGCAGCGCCCGGGCGCCGGTCTCGCGTTTGAGGGCACGCTCGGCCAATTCACGCAGGGCACCGTCGGTGAAGTGCAGCTCGCCGCCCTCGGCCTCGAAGAAGTACTGGTACTGCTTGATCAGGGCGTTCTTGGGCTCGGTGAGGATGCTCACGAGCGTCTCGGGGGTCAGCGGCATCAGCGGGGTGATGACCGGCAGCCGGCCGATGAGCTCGGGGATCATGCCGAACTCCAGCACGTCCTCGGGCGTGACCTGGGCCAGCAGCTCGGCGGTGTCCTGCTGGTCGTTGCCGGTCACCGATTCGGAGGCGAAGCCGATAGACCGCTTGCCGACACGTCGGCGGATGATGTCGTCGATGCCGACGAACGTGCCCGAGCAGATGAACAGGATGTTGGACGTGTCCAGCTGGATGTACTGCTGCTCGGGGTGCTTCCGGCCGCCCTGGGGCGGGACGTTGGCGACGGTGCCTTCGAGCATCTTGAGCAGCGCCTGCTGGACGCCCTCGCCGGAGACGTCGCGGGTGATGGACACGTTCTGCGTGGTCCGCCCGATCTTGTCGATCTCGTCGATATAGATGATGCCGCGCTGGGCCAGTTCGAGGTCGTAGTCGGCGGCCTGGAGCAGCTTGAGCAGCAGGTTCTCGACGTCTTCGCCAACGTAGCCGGCCTCGGTCAGCGTGGTCGCGTCACCGATGGCGAACGGCACGTTGAGCGTGCGGGCCAGCGTCTTAGCCAGCAGGGTCTTGCCGCTGCCGGTCGGGCCGATGAGCAGGACATTGGACTTGTCCAGCTCGATGTCGATCTCTTTGTCGGCGGCCGTGAGGCGCTTGTAGTGGTTGTGCACGGCGACGGACAGGGCCCGCTTGGCCATGTCCTGGCCGATGACGTAGGTGTCGAGGAATTCCTTGAGTTCGCGGGGCGTCGGGACCTCTCCCAGGTCGGGCTTGCCCGAGTGCACGCGGCGGCGTTCCTGCTTGAAGATGTTCTGGCACAGCTCGGTGCAGTTGGCACAGATGTAGACGTCGTTGGGGCCTTCGACCATCGGGCCGACTTCGCGGGAGCTCTTGCCGCAGAACGAGCACGTCGTGACGCGTCGGCCCTTGAAGCCGCCGTCGCCTGAGTCGTTGCCGCGCCCGCCGTTGCGTTGATTCGCCATGGTGGTTCCCTGGGTCGTGAGGCGAGCAAGGCCGCGGCGTGAGCCGGGCCGTCCCGCTTGGTGCAGGATCGTCCAGATGCCCCCGGGGCGTTAGACCTCGCCGGGTCCGGGGGCTGCCGGTGGGGGTTCGAGCCGGGCCAAACCGGTCCGCCGATCAAACATACACCATGTTAGACCGCTGTCAGCCCCGGCTACAGAAGAAGTTTCGGCCCGCCCCTTGCGCCCACGTCGAAGGTCGCATTCGCCGGCTTTTATCGGCTCCCGACTCGCCAAGGCCGATTACCGGTCGTCATCCGGGTCGCTGTCATCTGCGAGCGCCGCCCGGCCGCGGGCCACGATCGCCCGCTTCGAGCTCTCAAACTCCTCGTCGCTCAGCTCGCCCCGGGCGTGCATCTGCCGCATGTCCGACAGCGTGAATCCCAGCCCGCCGGCCATCGGCGGATCGTCCGAGTTCACCGCATGCTTCCGCACCAGCGAGATCACCAGCAGCCCCACCATGATCAGCACCGCGAGCGCCGCGATCCAGATCAGCAGCTCCATCCCGCTGCCTTCTTCGCTCTGGGCCAGCCACACGACCATCGCCCCATCATAAAGCCGCCGCCGGTGGCGGCGCTGCGGCCCCCCGGCAGTGCCACTTCAGGCCACCTCTAACAATCCCCACTGCGGCGTGGTAACCGGG
>CAZVBW010000138.1:0-6284 GCA_964625505.1 uncultured Phycisphaeraceae bacterium | reverse complement strand
TCGCACCGGCCGCCCTTGACGTTGAAGGAGAACCGGCCGGGCTTGTAGCCGCGGACCTTGGCTTCCTTGGTCTTGGTGAAGAGGGTGCGGATGGAGTCGAACACGCCGGTGTAGGTCGCGGGGTTGGACCGTGGGGTTCGGCCGATGGGGGACTGGTCGACCTCGATGACGCGGTCCACGCCCTTGACGCCGGTGAGCTTGTCGTAGGCGGCGGGCTTGACGCGGGAGGACAGCAGCTCGCGCTTGACCGCACGGAGCAGGGTCTGGTTGACGAGGGTGCTCTTGCCGCTGCCGGACACGCCGGTGACGACGATCAGGCCGCCCAGCGGGAAGGCCACGTCCACGCCGGTGAGGTTGTTGCCCGCGGCACCCTTGAGGGTCAGGGCCTGCTTGTGCTTGAGCTTGCGACGTTTGTCGGGCACCGCGATCGACTCGGCGCCGCTGAGGTACTTGCCGGTGAGCGAGTGCGGGTCGTGGCGGACCTGCTCGACGCTGCCCTGGGCGATCACTTGGCCGCCGTGGCGTCCCGGGCCCGGGCCGATGTCGATCAGGTGGTCGGCGGCGAGGATGGTGTCCTCGTCGTGTTCGACGACGACGACGGTGTTGCCGATGTCGGTCAGGTGGCGGAGCGTGTCGATGAGCCGGTCGTTGTCGCGCTGGTGCAGCCCGATGGTCGGCTCGTCGAGGACGTAGCAGCATCCCACGAGCCCCGAGCCGACCTGCGTCGCCAGCCGGATCCGCTGGGCCTCGCCGCCGGAGAGGGACCCGGTCGCGCGGTTCAAGTTGAGATAGCCCAGCCCGACGCTGAGCATGAAGCCCAGGCGGGCCCGGATTTCCTTGAGGATCGGCGCCGCGATCTGCTGCTGTTCACTATCTAACTCCAGCGAGTCAAAAAACTCGGCCGCGTGCTCGATCGTCATCCCGACGATGTCCGACATATTCAACAACTGCGTCGTCTTCGGCAGATCATCCGCATTCGCGAACACGTCCGCCGTCCGCCCCACCACTTCGTCTCTCCGTCTCTCTGTCTCTCCGTCTCTTCTCTTCAAGAACACATGCAACGCCTCGGGCCGCAACCGCGCCCCTTCACACGCATCACAGGGCGACTCGGACAGATACCCGCTCAGCCGGTGCTTGACGAACTCGCTGTCGGTGTGGTCGAAGCGGCGCTGCAAGTTGGGGACGACACCTTCGAACGATGTGCCGAACTTGGTCTCGTCCTTGGCGTTGGTCCCGTGCAACACGATACGCTGCACAACTTTGGATAGCTTCTTGAAAGAAGTCTGCGGAGAAACTTTGAAGTCTTTGCAAAACCTGCGGATGATCCGGTTGTAGTGGATGTTCATCCGCTTGCCGTTCTTCCGCCAAGGCTCGATGGCGCCGTCGGCCAGGGACAGCTCGGGGTTGCCGACGATGAGGTCGGGGTCGAACTCGAAGCGGGTGCCCAAGCCCAGGCACGACGGGCACGCCCCGTAGGGCGAGTTGAAGGAGAACAGCCGGGGCTCGAGCTCTTCCAGGGCGGCGGACGGGTGGATGGGGCAGGCGTGCTTTTCGCTGTAGAGGGTGTCTTCCCACGCGGGTTGCGGGTCGCGGGTCGCGGGTTGCGGGTCGCGCTGCTGGGCGGCGATGACGACCAGGCCGTCGGCGAGCTTGAGGGACAGCTCGATGGAGTCGGCGACACGGCTGCGCAGCGGGTCGATGTCGTCGGCCACTTCAGACGGCTGCTCGATACCCGCGACCCCCGACCCGCAACCCGCCCCGGAAGCCTTGACGACCACCCGGTCCACCACCGCCTCGATCGTGTGCTGCTGGTACCGCTGGGTCTTGGTGGTGAAGGGGGTGCCGGCTTTGGATTGCTGGATCTCGCGGAGGTCCAGGACCTCACCGTCGACGCGGGCGCGGACCAGGCCCTGTCGAATGAGGGCGTCGAAGACTTCCTTGTGGTGGCCCTTTTTGCCGCGGATGACCGGGGCGAGGATCATCAGGCGGGTGCCCTCGGGCATGGCGAGGACCTGGTCGACGATGGCGGAGGCGGACTGGCTGGCGATCTCGTGGCCGCAGGAGACCGGGTCGCGGGGTTCGGGTTGCGGGTCGCGGGTCGGGGAGTCGGTGTCTTCTGCCTTGCGACTATTGACTTTTGACTGTTGACTTTCGACTTGCGTCCAGCACCGGGCCGTGCCGACGCGGGCGAGCAGCAGGCGGAGGTAGTCGTAGACCTCGGTGGTGGTGGCGACGGTGGAGCGGGGGTTGTGCGAGGAGCCGCGCTGCTCGATGGCGATGGTGGGCGGCAGGCCTTCGATGGACTCGATGTCGGGCTTCTGGAGCTGGTCGAGGAACTGGCGGGCGTAGGCGGACAGCGACTCCATGTACTTGCGCTGGCCCTCGGCGTAGAGGGTGTCGAAGGCGAGGGAGGACTTGCCGCTGCCGGACAGGCCGGTGATGACGACGAGCTGGTCGCGGGGGATATCGAGGTCGACGCCCTTGAGGTTGTGCTCACGTGCGCCGCGGACGCGGATGAAGTTCTCGGCCACCGGCCGGGCTCCTGGGTTGGGGGTGATGCGGACGCACCCGCGGCCGGGGGCCGGGGTGGTGCGGGTGGGGTCATGGTAGGCGGGGGTGGGTCCGGGCGTGGGCGGCGGCCCGTGGTCCCGCGGTGGGACTCGGGAGAGGGGAGGGTGGCGCAGGAGCGGCCCGGGGATGCGATCCCCGGGCTTTAGAGGATTTGGCGTCAACTTCTGCCACCCCTGCCTCTGAGGGAGGGGCCGGGGGAGGGTGGGCTGAACGGCTGGTCGGTGGGAGCGGTGGTGCATTGGCGGCAACGACCCTCACGCCAGCCCTCTCCCTGGGAGGGAGAGGGGGCAGAATATGGATGCAAGCTGCGCTAGCCGCGGATGGATCCGCGGCCGCGGGAGGTTGCGGCGACCGTCGGTGGCTTGTTGATCTTGGGCGACCGCGGGTATTCACCCGCGGCTGGACGACGGGGTGCTTGGGAGGGGCGACACATGAGCTTGAGCGACGGGCGGGACGCCCGTCCTACGGGGAGCGGCGAGCGAGATGGCGGGGGAACGACGGGGGGGCCGTGGCGGGTGGTGCATCAAGTTGGTATGGGGGTGGGGGACGGGAGACGACGCCGCACACTCTAAAGTCGGGGGATGTTCGAGTTGCCCGGACGGTTGATTGGGGATGCGTGGTTCTATATCGCGGGTGATGTCGCGCACTGTTTTTTCCTGACGTGCGATGCCGGGCTGCAGCGGCATGAGCATTGGGACATCGGGCACGCGGTCAGTGATGATCTGCGGGCGTGGCGGGACGTGGGGCTGGCGCTGCGCGGGGCGGACGGGGCGTGGGATCACAACCTGGCGACGGGGTCTGTTCTGCGGCGGGACGGGCGGTACTGGATGGCGTACACCGGGCACTCGGCGGCGCAGGTGGGGCTGGCGATGTCGGACGATCTGGAGCGTTGGGAGCGGGTGGGCGAGGGGCCGATCACGTCGGTCGATGAGCGGTGGTACGAGCGGGTGGGCAGCGGGGAGCGGGCGATGACGCACTGGCGGGACCCGCAGCTGTTTGAGGCCGATGGGTGGGTGTATCAGGCGGTGACCGCGAGCGGGTGGGTCGGGCCGGCGGATGGACGTGGGGTGGTGGGGTTGGCGAGGTCGCGGGACATGGCGGTGTGGGAGGTGGTGGCCCCGTTGGAGACGCCGGCGGTGGTGCAGGAGCTGGAGTGTCCGCAGGTCGTGGAGGGCGCGGGCGGGCGTTGGTATCTGGTGTTCTCGACGCACGGGCGGCTGTGGTCGGCGGCGCATCGTCGGGCGCATCCGGAGGCGGCGGGCGTGGGCGGGACGTACGCGATGGTGGGCGGGCCGCTGGGGCCGTTCGAGCTGCGGCAGCCCGGGCCGATCATGCCGGCGGGTGCGGCGAGCCGGCCGTATGCGGCGCAGCTGGTGCGTTGGCGGGGCGCGGCGTACGTGCTGGGGACGGTGGGCGGGTCGGCGGGGCACGGGGCGGTCAGCGACCCGATCCGGGTGCGGATGGGGGACGCGGGGATTGCGGCGGTTTGAGGGGGTGAGGCGGGGTGATGCGGTGCGGGGTGCGGGGTGCGGGGTTCGCGGGTCGAACGTGGTGCGGCGGGTTGGGGGTTGCGGCGTTGCCGGCCCGGGGATGCGATCCCCGGGCTTTAGGGGCGGGCGATGCGGGGGGTGACAGTGGTCGAAGAGATGCCTCGCGAGCGGGCGAGGGGTGTGGGTGGATCGCGCGGCGCGTGGGGCGTGAAGCGCGCGGCGTCGCTTGAAGCGGATGGGCATGGAAATCGTGGCACCGGGTCCGGGAGGTGCGCACGGCGTATTTATTTTTGCGGAGGCGTCGGGCCCGGCGTCAGTCGGCGGTGGCGGTGCCCTTGGGGACGACTTCCATCTCGGCGGTGAGGGTGTCGTCGTCGCCGGCGTCGGTGTCGCCCGGGGCGTCTTCGTCGTCGGTCTCGAGCTCTTCGGCGGGGCGATCGGAGACGACCCAGAGCTTGATTTCGGCTTTGAGTTCCTTGTCGATGACGACGGGGATCTCGAAAGTGTCCAGGCGGTTGATCTTCTCGCCGATGCGGATGAAGCGGTCCTCGACGTGGAGGTCTTCTTCGCGGAGGGCCTCGGCGATGTCGTGCTGAGTGACGCCGCCGTAGAGCACGCCCTGGTCGTTGTGAGCCCGCTGCATGGTGAGCTCGTACTCCTCGAGCTTGCCGATGAGGGCTTCCTGCTCTTTGCGGAGTTGGGCGAGTTCGGCCTGGACGTGTTTGCGGCGTTCGGCGAGTCGGGCGACCGCGCCGTCGGAGGGCTTGGAGGCGAGGCCGCGGGGCAGGAGGTAGTTGCGGGCGTAGCCGGGCTTGACGTGGACGACGTCGCCGACGATGCCGAGGTTGGGGACGTTTTCGAGCAGTAGGAGTTCGATGGTTTTCATGGGGTGCTGTCCTCGGGGTGGGAGTTAGACGCCGGGTGTGGTGGGCGTCAGCGAGCGGGAAGGGGGCGGCTGCGCCGCACCCGCTAAACATGGGAATTAGAACGGGATGTCGTCTTCGTCGACGGCCTGGTGCGGCGTGCCGCCCCCGGAACCGCCACCCCCGGAACTACCGCCGCCTGAGGAGGGTGCCCCCCCACCGCCGCCGCCGCTGGAGGAGTTGCCGCGGTCGTAGGAGCGTCCGCCCCCGGAGCCGCCGCCGGAGCTGCCGCCCTGGTTGTCGCCGTCACGGCCGCCGACGAACTCGAAGGTGTCGACGATGACTTCGAGCTTGCTGCGTTTAGCGCCGGACTGTTTGTCTTCCCACTGGTCGTAGCGGAGCTTGCCCTCGATGAAGATGGGCCGGCCTTTCTGGAAGTATTGGTTGATGACTTCGGCGGTGCGGCCGAAGGCGGTGCAGTCGATGAAGTTGGCGCGGTCGACCCATTCGCCGGAGCCCTTGTCCTTGTAGCGGTCGTTGACGGCGAGGCCGAGCTTGGCGATGGCGGTGTTGCTGGCGGTGTAGCGCAGCTCCGGGTCGCGGGTCAGGTTGCCCATCAGGATGACGCGGTTGTAGCTGGCCATGGGAGTGGGGCTCCGGGTGCCGGGTTGCGGGTTCCGGGAGTTGGCGTGCGATCAGTCGTCCGAATCGTCGTCCTGGTCGTCGGTGTCGGCCTCGGCCTCGTGGTCGTCTGCGGGTTCGGCGGGCTGGGCGGGGGTCTCGCCGGTGTCGTCGCCTGGCTCCTGGACGATGGCCTGGACGTTGGAGTCCTTGCCCGCCTCGATGAGGGCGTCGATCTCGGTGTCGCCGTAGTGCTCGGCCTTGGTGATGAGCACGCGGGTGACCTCGTCGGAGAGGTTGCAGTCGCGTTCGATGTTGGGGATCTGGACCGGGTCCACGTCGAAGAGGCTGATGAGGTAGACGCCGCGTTTCTGGCTGTCGATGGTGTAGGCCAGCTTCCGCTCGTCCCACTTGTGGAGGGTGCGGATGGAGGCGTCGGCGCGGGCGAGCATGTTGTTGACCGCCTCGAGGGCGTTGGACAGGCTGCCGCCGACGGCGGTCTGGTTGATGAGGAACAGGCCTTCGTACAGGCGCGGGGGGATATCGGACATGAGCGTCGACTCCGTGGGGCGGTAGCCGGCCGGGACGCACCGGTCGGCATCGGGTCAGGGGACCGCCCCACTGCGTGGCGAGCCGAGCAGTGTAGAGAATCTGGCGGTCGGCGTCAGGCGGCCCGGGCCCAGGCCCAGGGCAATCGCATTCTCCGCCTAGTCGCTGATCCTGCGATGGTGAAGGGGAC
>CAZVBW010000137.1:0-6459 GCA_964625505.1 uncultured Phycisphaeraceae bacterium | reverse complement strand
CCGTCGATGGCCAACAACCCGGTGAGGGTTGACAATCTTCTACATAGCTGAAGGCGCGGGGGCCACGGCCACCGCGGGTGGTGCGGGGTTTTAAACGGGTCATCGGACAAGGCATGGTCATGCTCTTGGGCCAGGCGGTGCGGCAGCAGGCGGCGGGGTCAGCGGCGGCCGAGGCGGGATCGGCGGCGTGTGGCGGCGAGGGCCAGGCCGGCCAGGGCGAGTACCCCGGTCGCGGGTTCGGGCACCGCGCCGACGCGGATCGGCTCGCCGGAGGTTTCATAGGCGAGGTAGTCGACGGTGAAGGAATTGGTGGCGTCGTCGCGGACGGTGACCCGGCCATAGCCGAAGCGCAGCTGGCCGCCGGCGTAGCCATCGGCGACCGTGTCGGTGTCGACGTCCAACACGGTGCCGCCGGCCTGGAACGCGAAGCCGAAGAACCCGGTGAAGGGTCCGCCATCGGGCTCGAACGCGCCGCTGGGGCCGATCGCTCCGCCACCCAGGTCCACCGTGTCGAAAAGGCTCTGGCCGTAGAAGAGGAACGGCACCGTGCCGCCGAAGCTTGGCGTGTCGGTCGCCGAGGCAATGAAGTCGGTGCCGGGCCCGACGAGCACATCCAGAAGCAGCACGGAGGCTTCGCCCGGATCGTTGCCGCCAAATGGCGAGGGCGACAGGCCGGTCGTCGACGCGATCAGCACGCGGCGGCCGATCTGCTGCGAGTCCGGAAAAAAGCCCTGGACCGTGCCCTCGCCGTAGGGTGAACTGGCGGTGGCGTTTCCGCTGGCACCGAACTGCAGATCGATCAGGCCGTCTGCGTCCAGGTCGACGAGTTCTTGGTCCGGGACGCCGCCGGTCGGCTGCAGGTCCAGCAGCGGCGGGCCGGCGGGGTTGCCGACCAGCACCACGTCGGCGGCGACCGGTCGGGTCACCAAAGCCGCGACCACGGCGACCATCAGCAGCAGGGGCAAGCCTCGGGGCGGCATTGGGTTCATGGCATCTCCAACAGCACGTTCACCGCTTGCCGGTGGCCCACGCGATGAGTGCCGGTGTGTGCGGGCCGGGCCCCGGCACGCGCGGCGGCAGACGATGTCAGGCGCGTCGGCGTCGCGCGAGGATCAGGCCGGCCCCGGCCAGTAGCACGGCGGCGGAGGCCGGCTCGGGCACGGGTGTGCTGGTCGCGGTATTGACCTGCGTTTCGTAGCCGTATCGGGTGATGGTGAAGGTGGGCAGGCCCGAGCCCGGGTCATCGATCGTCAAGCCGACGTAGCCGTAGAAGAAGTTGTCCGGGTCCGAGCCGTCGTCGGTGGCGTCGGTCTCGAAAGCAAGCCCGATGAAGTTCTCGCTGGCGTCGCCCAGCCCGATGAAACCGCCGGACGCGGTGCCGAAGAAGTTGGAGTAGATGTCGGCGTTGCCGATCCGTTGGTTATCGCCAAACGGGTTCGTCGGGTCGCCGTCGTCGGTGCCGTTGGCGGTCGGAAGCACCGTGGCCTGGGAGACCTCGGCACTGAACCCGAGCGGAATGGGCGCCTTGTTGCTCGACGGCTGGCCAAAGGTGTCGACGGGGATGTCGACATACACCGCCGGAACCGGGGTGGCGGCGATCACTGGATTATCTGAGGTTTCGGTATTCGTGCCCGAGACGGTCTGGAAGAAATAGCCAGCCAAGCCGAAGTCCTGCAGCTCGAAGCCGACCTCGGTTTCGCTGTCGCCGTCGAAGTCGATGAACACCGGCGACGCGGCGGTCACCTGTGTATTCAACTGCGTCTCGGACACCGCCGCCTGGGCGGGGCTGGTGCAAATCAATCCGGCCGCGGTCGATACAGACGCCGCAGCGAGCCGTGGGGAGCATGTCATGTACGGTTACCTCCTCGAACCCCGTCGCGGACGCGGCAGGCCGTGCCGCCCGCGTGACCGATGGTAGCCACCTCCGGGCCCATGTCAACATATTTTGATCGATTTGTTCTTGAAAGATTCCCTCTCGGGGCCAAGCGGCTGTGCTCTGCGTCTCAAGCCGGTCGGAGCGTGGTCCCGCAGAGCCGCTGCACTTCCAGCTCGATCGTCGCGTCGGCGGCCTCGGGTCGATGGCCGCCCAGGGCATGGCGAAGCAGTTGCGCGGCCCGGCGGCCGATCTGCCGACTGTCGATCCCGATGGTGTCGATCATCGCGCTCATCGGCGTGCTCCGCGTCGAGGCCCCGGTGGTGATGATCCCCAAGTCCTGCGGCAGACGCAGGCCCAGCTGACCCGCCGCCATGAGCATCCGCTCGGCGTGCGGCTGGTAGGCCACGAAGTACGCCTCGGGGCGCTCCGGGTCCTTGGCCTGGGCCTCGAGCAGCTGGGCCACCCTGGCCTGCGACTGTTGCTGCGAAAGCTCCTCCCACACGGCGTCGGCCTCCTGCACCGTCTGGAACAGGTACTGCCGACGCCCCGGGGGCACCGGTCGGCCGAGTTGATCGGCCCGCTCGCAAAACGACGCCTCCAGCTGCTTGGCGCCCTCGTCGGGCACGAGGCTGAAAAAGCCCAGCCGCTGGTACCCCCGTTCCACCAGCACGTCCGCCGCCTCGGCCGCCGCTCGCGGCCGGGAGTACGTCACGATCGGGCCGTCCCAATGCGGCACCGACTCGACCATCAGGACCACCGAGACCCCGGCCCGCTCGAGCGGCCGAAGCTGATATGCCGGCGTTATCGGCGAAAGCGCCGCGACGATGCCCACCCCCCCGACCCCACAGTCCAGCAGCCGCAGCAACGCGTCGGCCTGCTTGGCGGCCAGCGACTCGTGCGTCGCGATCACCACCGATCCGTCCGCCTTCTCCGCCTGCTCCTGAAAACCCGACAACAGCGATTCGAAGAACGGCCCGTCGGTCCGCGGCAACAACAGCCCCAGCATGTCCCGCTGAACAGCCCGGCCCCCGGGCGAAGCCCGCCGCTGGGCGTCGCGCACGAACGTCCCCCGACCCGCGGTCCGCTGCACCAGCCCGCTCTTCTCCAGCTCTGCCAACGACTTACGGATCGTGTTGCGGGCCACGTTCAAGCGGCTCGCCAGCGACTGCTCGGTCGGCAGTGGCTCGCCCGCCAACGCCGCCCCGGCCTGGATCTGCTCCCGCAGGTACTCGCTGATCCGCAGGTACTTCGGCTTGCCCGGCCCTTCCAACCTCGCCTTGAGCCCGTCGATCTTCACCATGCTGCAATCCCCTCACGGGCGCTCCGCCCGCCGAAGCATACCCCAGAAACACCACCGTGTGAACAAAATGTTCCTACGGGCCGCACCCCCACCCCGCGGCGAGGGCTGACCTACGATGACCGCATGGACCCCGCCCTGCAGCCGATCGCCGACAAGGTCCGCCAAGGCATCCGCCTGTCCTACGACGACGGGCTGGTGCTGCTGCGGACACCGGACCTCTGGACCGTCGGCGAGCTGGCCCAGCACGTCCGCACCCAGCGCCACGGCGACGTGGCGTATTACAACGTCAACCGCCACCTCAACTACTCCAACGTCTGCGCCCTGTCGTGCAAGTTCTGCGAGTTCCAGCGAAAGCCCGGCCAGGAGGGGGCGTACGCCTACAGCGTGGAGCAGGTCGCCGCCGAGGCCGCCCAGGCCGCCGCCACCGGGGCCACCGAGATGCACATCGTGGGCGGGCTGCACCCCAAACTGAAGTTCGGCTACTACACCGAGATGCTCCGGGCCGCCCGTCAGGCCGCCCCCTCGCTGCACCTCAAGGCGTTCACCGCCGTCGAGATCGTGCACCTGGCCCGCGTGGACCGTCGGCCCAAGGACATCGCCGGCGTGCTCGCCGACCTCATCGAAGCGGGCCTGGGCTCACTCCCGGGCGGCGGGGCCGAGGTCTTTGATGACCGGGTGCACGACGAGGCGTTCAAGGGGAAGATCCGCGCCGAGCAGTGGCTGCAGGTGCACCGCATCGCCCACGAGCTGGGCCTGATGTCCAACGCGACGATGCTCTACGGCCACGTCGATCGACCCGAGGAGCGGATCGGCCACCTGTGCAAGCTCCGCGAAGCCCAGGATCAGGCGATCGACGGCGGCCACGCCGGGCGGTTCCAGACCATCATCCCGCTGCCGTTCCTGCCCGACGGCTCGGCGCTCGAACACCTGCCCGGCCCCGGCGGGCTGGAGAACCTGCGGACCATCGCGGTCTGCCGGCTGATGCTGGACAACTTCGACCACGTCAAGGCCTTTTGGATCATGCAGACCCTGCCGATGGCCCAGGTCATGCTCGAATGGGGCGCCAACGACATCGATGGCACCGTCGTCTGGTACGACATCACGAAGGTCGATGGCGTGGGCACGCACCAGGAAGTCAGCACCGCCGACCTGCGGCGGACGGTGCGGGAGGCGGGGTACCGGCCGGTGGAGCGGGACACGCTCTACCGGCGGGTCCAGCGGGATGGCCCGCGGTGGGAGGTCGCTGGGCAAGGTGCCCGGGCCCAGGGGCAGGGGCGGGGGCAGACCGCAGAACTCGCCGTGGGGTGAAGACCTCAACCGGCGGCCGGACTTCGCCGATGAATCTTCAAGTGGCGTCCGGGGCCAGTGTGGCCCGGACGCTCTGTTCCGGACCCCCAAGGCCCCCGCCGTGAAACCTCGTGACGAACCTGCTCCGGCCCGCGCCTGCGGCGCGGCGGCGGACCCTCGCGAACCGCACCTGGGCTCGCTGGTCGACGCCTCTCGCCCGCTGTGCGTGGTCTCGCCGGACGACCGGCTTAAGGACGTTATCACGCAGTTCCGCCGACACCCCCGCGCCATCGGCCTGGTCTTCGAGGTCGACGGCGAACCCATCGCTTGCGTCAGCCGCGAGACACTGCATCATCACATGGCCCGGGCCCACGTGATGGACCTCTACGGTCGACAGCCCGCCCGCAAGCTGCTGATCGAGCAGATCGGCGTGCACCTGTTGCTGCTGCCACACGACACCCCGATCGGCCTGGCCGTCGACCGATCGCTGGGCCGGCCCACCGAGTCGCGGTACGACCCGATCGTCGTCCAGACCCCGGATGGCCGGCGGCACCTGGTCGAGCTCCGGGCGCTGATGGTCCAGCAGCGCCACCAGCTGCAGGCCGCGCTGCGGCAGGTCGACCGCGAACGCGGCGACGCGCAGCGGGCCTCCCGGACCGACCCGCTCACCGGCCTGACCAACCGCGCGGCGGCGCTGCAGCTGCTGGACCGCGCGCTGACCGACCGCAGGGCTGGTGAACACGTGGGCGTCTTGTTCCTGGATTTCGACCACTTCAAACAGATCAACGACAGCCTCGGCCACGCCGCGGGCGACGAACTGCTGGTGCAGATCGCCGGTCGGCTGTCCGAGCTCGTCGGCTCACCGCTGGGCCGCCCGGGCCACCGGGTCGCCGCACGGCTGGGAGGCGACGAGTTTCTGCTGCTGCTGCCCGGCCTGACGAGCCTCGCCGAGTCGGTCGAGTTCGCCGCCCGCGTTTTGGCGGCGATGGGCGAAACATTCGAGGTCGCCGGCGTTCCGGTCCGCAGCACGCCGAGCATCGGCATCGCCAGCACCGAGCACAGCGAGCCGACCGCCGACCACCTGATGCGGGACGCCGACGAGGCGATGTACGAGGCCAAGCGAAGCGGCCGGGCCCGCGTGGTGCCCTTCAACCGGATGATGCGGGCCCAGCATCAGACGCGTCGCCGGCTTGCCGCCGACCTGGCCGACGGGCTGGCCCATGATCGCTACGAGCCGCACTTCCAGGCCCTGATCGACAGCGAGTCCGGGCGGATCGTCGGCTTCGAGGCCTTGGCGCGGTGGACCCGCAGCGACGGCCGTGTCGTCGAGGCGGACGCCTTCATCGGCATCGCCCTGGAGATCGGCCTGCTGCCGCAGATCGAGCAGCGGATCATCCAGAAGGTCATCACGCAGGTGCGGCAGTGGCAGGCCGACGGGCTGTGGCAACCGACGCACCGGCTGTCGCTCAACATCAGCCGCCCGTCGCTGCTGCGGCCGCAGATGGCCGACCACCTGGCCCACAGCGTGAAGACCGCCGAGCTGCAGCCGGGCAGCTTCATCATCGAGTTGCCGCAGATCGACGACGGCCGCACCGGCTTCAACACCGTGGCCAACCAGCTGCACGAGGCCGGCTTCGGCCTGGCCATCGACGACTTCGGCGTCGGGGCCAGCTCCCTGACCGCCCTGCAGGACCTGCCCATCACCCACGTGAAGCTCGACCGCGAGCTGATCGACCGACTGGCCGATGGCCGGGACTTTGTGGCGCTGGTCCAGTCGATCGTCGAGCTGGCCCACAACCTGGGCATCCGCGTCATCGCCGAGGGCGTGCAGCACGCCGACCAGCTCGCCCAGGTCCAGGCGCTCGAATGCGACACGGCCCAGGGCTACCTGTTCGGCCTGCCCGCCGACGCCGACGCCGCCACCCGCCTGCTGCGCGTACCCCAGCCGTTCGGCCACACGGTCCGCGCGGCGTAATCGGCGAGGCCCTTTACTCAC
>CAZVBW010000136.1:0-6501 GCA_964625505.1 uncultured Phycisphaeraceae bacterium | reverse complement strand
CACTCGTGTGCCCAAGCGCCCACTACGCCCGGGCCGGTCCCTACATGGTTTCACCTTGATTGAGCTGCTGGTCGTGATCAGCATCATCGCGTTGCTGATCGCATTGCTGCTGCCGTCGCTTGGCGCAGCCCGTGAGGCCGCCCGCCGTTCGACCTGCCTGTCCAACATGCGCCAAGTCGCCATCGCGTTGCACGTGTATGCGATGGACCACGACGACACGCTCCCGGATCACACCTGGTACTGGGGCCGGACCAGTTACGACCTCAACCAGCTCCGCGTCGCGGTGGTCCGAGCGATCCCGCTGGACAACCCGCGGGTCACGATGTGCCCTAACTACCCGGAGGACTACAACACCTTCGCCGAGGACGAACCGGTCGGAAACCCCGGCGAACAGCGGTACCTCTTCGGCATGACCTACGTCGGCGGCGTGCCCGATACCACCGACTTCATCGCCCCGGCCGGTTCTACCCCCTGGACCTCGCCCCTGACCCTCGACGACTCCACCGCCCTGCCGCTGCTGACCGACCGCAGCGAACACCTCAAACCCACCTCGACCTTCGACTCCAAAGCCGCCCACAGCGACCGCGGCTGGGCCGCCGGCGTCCTGGGCGCCAACGACTACCGCACCCACCTGGACATCGACGGCGGCAACCGCGTCAACCTCGACGGCAGCGGCCGATGGACCGGCACCGCCGACCTGCAGGGCCACCCCGCCAGCACCAACAACCCCATCCTCCTCTGGTGGTGAACGCTCGACCGCGTCGAGCTTGCGGCAACCGCGTCTTGTTTATAAACTTAACCGCGTGGTTAACAAAGATAGTCTTGTTGATGACGCGTTTGCGGCCTTGGCCGACCCGACCCGTCGGCAGATCCTGGCGGTCGTCGCCGACGAGGACGGCATCACCGTCGGCCGGCTGGCAGCGCCGCTGGCCGACCGCATGTCCGCCCCGGCGGTGAGCAAGCACCTGCGCGTGCTCGAGCGGGCCGGGCTGCTCACGCAGACCCGCGTCGGCCGGACCCGCCGATGCCACCTGAGCCCCGCCCCGCTCGCCGCCGCCGATGCCTGGCTGGCGACCTATCGCAAGTTCTGGACGCAAAAGCTCGACCAGCTCGGCGACCACCTGGAACGCGAAGACACCCCCGCCCCACCCTCCGAGGAGCCACGCCGATGATCGCGCGACCCGACCCGATGATCCGCCTGACCAAACTCATCCGCGCCCCGCGTGAGAAGGTCTTCGACGCTTGGCTGGACCCCGACGCCTTCCGCCGGTGGTGGGCGCCCGGCCCGACCGAGGACCTCACCGAGCTGGTCATCGAGCCCAAGGTCGGCGGCGCGCTCCGCATCGTCATGGGCAACAACGACCAGCAGCACATCGGGGTCGGGACCTACACCGTCATCGACCGGCCCGACACGCTCGCGTTCCGCTGGACCTGGGAAACCATGCCCGACTTCGGCGCCGACTCGCTCGTGACGCTTCGCTTCCTGGACGCCCCCAACCCCTACGACGACGGCCAGCCCGCCACCGAGCTGATCCTCACCCACGAGAACCTTCCCACCGCCGCCGAACGCAGCGAACACACCGGCGGCTGGTGGAACACCCTCCGCGCCCTGGGCTACTGGGCCCGCGGCACCGACCCCCGCGAGGCGATGTACGGCCGAGCATCGGCGACTTGACGAGTCGGAGTCGGCTCGCGGCAACTTTGGAACTGCGCACGCCGCGGGAACACATCCGTGGCATCCTGTGTTGTGTCTGCCATCGGACGGGAGCGGCAGACCGACGCAGGAGCAGCAGCGGCATGGCGATAGCGAACCCGATCGCGTGGTACACCCGCTGGTTGCACACCCAGTGGCCCGCCGGCAAGCCCGAGCGGCTGCCGATCGTCAACGATGACGGTTCCACCAATGTCACCGGCCTCTACGTCGTGGGCGATCTGTCGGGGATCCCGCTGCTGAAGCTGTCGGTCAACGCCGGCGTCCGGGTCGTGCGTGAGATCGCCGACCAACTTGACGGCAGCGACTCGGATAATGATGACGTGCTCGACGTGGCGATCTGCGGCGGCGGGACCGCGGGCTTTGCCGCGGCCAAGGAGTGCGAGAAGCTGGGCCTGCGGTACATGGTCTTCGAGGCGAGCACGCCGTTCTCGACCATCGTCAACTTCCCCAAAGAAAAGCCGATTTACAAGTACCCGACCGAGATGGACCTCGAGGGCGAGCTCGAGTTTCACGACAAGTCGGACGTCAAGGAAGGCCTGATCGAGGACCTTCGCGAGCAGACCGTCGACCAAGGCCTGCGGTTTGCGATCGCCAAGGTGGACCACGTCGAGCGGAAGTCCGGCCTGCTTGAGCTGGTCATCCCCGACGGCGTGTCGTTCGACGACGCACAGCCAGGCGACGGTGTCGATTTCCTTGACGGTGCCGAGCGTGTCAAGGCCCGCCGCGTCATCGTCGCCATCGGCCGATCGGGCAACTACCGCAAGCTCGGCGTCCCCGGTGAAGAGCTCGACAAGGTCTACAACCGCCTGCACGACCCGAAGGACTACTGCGGCCAGGATGTCCTGATCGTCGGCGGCGGCGACTCGGCGATGGAGACCGCCATCGCGCTGACGATGTGCGGTGCCGATGTCACGCTGTCGTACCGCCGTCAGGAATTCAACCGGCCCAAGCCCGAGAACCTCGAAAAACTCACCGCCCTGGCAGAGAACCCCGACGCCCGGGCCGAGGTCGAAGAGGCCAGCGATCACCGAATGTCCGCCAGCACCGGCGACTGGATGGACAGCCAAGGGCAGCGCGGCACGCTCCGGCTGGTCATGCCGACGAACGTTACGGAGATCCGCGATGGCGAAGTCGATATCGCCTGGGCCGAAGATGGTGCGGATCACCAGAAGGACGATTCGGAAACGATCGACAACGAGTCGGTCTTCGCCATGATCGGCCGGGAGCCGCCGCTGGACTTCTTCCGCAAGTCCGGCGTCCGCATCCTCGGCGAACGCACCGCGTGGTGGTGGATCAGCCTGATTGCGTTCCTGATTTTCTGCTGGTGGATGTACCACTGGAAAGCGTCGGCGGGGTTTTTCGACATCGAGGCTTTGACGCTGCCGCAGTGGCTCGTGTGGGAGCCGGCAGCGACCTGGGCGTGGATCGTCGATCGGCTGGGCCCGGTCAGCGGCTACTTCCAGCGCGACGGGACGTTCGGCAACGTGCTCATCACCTCGATGAGCAGCAAGAGCTTTTACTACACCCTCGCCTACGCCTCGGCGGTCGTGATCTTCGGCATCCGCCGCATCCGACGCCGCAAAACGCCTTACATCACGTGGCAGACGCTGACGCTGATGACGATCCAGGTGTTGCCGCTGTTCCTGCTGCCCGAGCTCATCCTGCCGTACCTGGACGCCAAGGGGGCGATGGCCGGCGGCGTCGGCGGCTGGATCAAGCAGGAGTTCTTCCCCGGCGGGTCGTGGTGGCGAGCCTATGGCCTGATCCTCGCCTGGCCGCTGATGGCCTGGAACTGGTTTACCGCCGAGCCGATCTGGGGATGGCTGATCCTTGGCTTTCTCCAGACGTTCGTAGCGATCCCGGCGATGATCTACTTCTGGGGTAAGGGGGCGTACTGCGGCTGGATCTGCTCCTGCGGGGCCCTGGCCGAGACGCTCGGCGACACGCACCGCCACAAGATGCCCCACGGGCCGATCTGGAACCGGGTCAACATGGTCGGCCAGGCGCTGCTGCTGTTCGCGGTGGTCCTGATGGGGCTGCGGATCGTCGGCTGGGTGACGCAGGCGGATCGGTCCGACACGCAGGCCTACGTTTCGCAGCCCGACCAGCAGCCGGACAACCTTTCCGCCGAAGCCGTGCTCTACAACGTCGCCGCGACGGACCTCGCGGAGGCGACCGGCGTGACCGGGCCCGACGGCCGGCCGCTGACCATCACCTCGATCCAGCCGATCCAGGGCGCCGTCGCCGTGCGGTTCGACCAAGACATCCGCGACATCGCCAACGACAACATCAACCTCACTTGGTCCAGCGGCACGCACGCCGCGACGGCCGGGCTGTTCACGTGGCTGGCCAATGATGCGCCGCTGATCAGTTGGGCGTGGTTCGTGGACCTGCTGTGGGCGGGGGTGATCGGCGTCGGGTTGTACTTCTGGTTCTCCGGCCGGGTGTGGTGCCGGTTCGCCTGCCCGCTGGCTGCGCTGATGCACATCTACCACCGGTTCAGCCGGTTCCGCATCCTCGCGGATAAGAAGAAGTGCATCAGCTGCAACGTCTGCACCAGCGTCTGCCACCAGGGCATCGACGTGATGAGCTTCGCCAATAAGGGCCGACCCATGGCCGACCCGCAATGCGTCCGCTGTTCGGCGTGCGTGCAGTCCTGTCCGACGGGCGTGCTCTACTTCGGCCAGGTCGACGGCGACGGTAACGAGATCCATGTCGACCCCGACTGGCTGGCGGCCTCGCCGGTGCGGATGCGGGAGGTCCGGCTGACGGTCAACGGCAAATGACCTTTGGCGGGACCCGGCAGTTGGTCCGGCCGGCTCCGCAAAAAACCACTTGACCCGATCACCGGAGGGAGTGTGCTCATTCCGTAGCTCAATCGTTTGAGCACATTGGATTCCGCCTCCCTCACACCGTCTGACCATGTCCGTCACCCTCAACGATGGCTCCAAAAAAACGCTTGACCCGATTTTAAAAACGTTTACCCTTGCGGCATGGCCGTGACGCTCCGCCAGATCGCCGAGCACGCCAACGTCTCCACCCCCGCGGTGTCGCTGGTGCTCAATGGCAAAGGCGACAAGTACGCCGCCGCCACCCAGCGCCGCATCCGCCGATCGGCCGAAGCACTGGGGTACCGGCCCAACGCCTCGGCCCGGGCGACCCGCTCGGGCCGCTTCGGCGCCATCGGCCTGATCACCCGCCGGCACATCGGCACCGGCCAGCTCAACCTCACCAAGGGGGTCATCCAGGGCGTGGGCGATCTGGGGATGCACATGCTCCAGGCCGAGGTCGACGAAGAGGCCATCGCCGACGACGGCGTCGCGCCGCGGCTGCTGCGCGAGCTGTGCGTCGACGGGCTGGTGGTGCACTACGCCCACAACATCCCCGACCGCTTCCGCCGGATCGTTGCCGACTACGGCGTCCCGGCCGTCTGGGTCAACACCCGCGGCGAGCACAACTGCGTGTACCCCGATGATCTGGCCGGGGCTCAACAGGCCACCGAGCGACTTCTCCGGGCCGGCCGGCGATCCGTCGCCTACCTCCGCCAGCGGGCGGTGAACGCCCCGCCCAGGCACGGCCGCCACTACTCCGTCGCCGACCGCGAGAAGGGCTACGCCCTGGCGATGCTCGACGCGGGCCTCACGCCGCGCGTGCTCGACCCGGCCGCGCCGCACCGCTGGCCCGACTGGCTCAAGGCTCACCAGCCGATCGATGCGCTGATCTGCTACGGCCCGGACGAAGCCACAGCAGTGATGCACACCGCGGCCTGCGCCGGCATGACGCCGACGGACCTGCCGGTGTGCTGCTTCCACCACGGCGACCGGCTGGACGGTTCGTTCCTGCAGCCCACGATCCTGCCCATCCCCATCGGCCAGGCCGGCCGCCGCGCCGCCGCGATGGTCCACCAGATGCTCGATGCGAACCAGCACACCGCCGCGTCGGTCGCGCTGCCCTACCCCGACTTTTCCTTGCCGTCGAACGTTTCGGCGGCCGATTGATCCGTTCGATGTGCCCCATTGAGGAGGTTCCCATGCTTCGCACCCTCGCCGCCGCCGGCGCCCACGCCGCACCGGTCTTCGACCTCACGGTCAACGGCGACTTCGGATTGCTCGACGGCCTCGCGACAGACACCGCCGTCGACAGCGGCATCACCATGACGCTCTTGAACCCGGACGACGGCAACGCCGGGACCGTCGTGGACGTCTTCGGCAACGACAACCGCGGGGCAGGGGTCAACAGCAACTGCGGCAACTTCTCCGCCGTCTCGTCGTTCCAGTTCACGTTCTCCGAAGACGTGTTCCTCAACAGCATCACCGGACAAGCGATCGACAATGTCAACGGGGGCGACATCGACAACGATCAGCAGGACGAGTTCATCCTCGATTCGATGGAGATCAGCTTCGGCTCAAGCACCTTCCAGTTCGGCGATAACGACGACCTGGGCTACACCGCCTATACCGATGACGACACTGCCGTGCTGCCCAGCAACACCGTGGTGACCGCCGGAACGGCTGTCACGCTCACGAACATCACGCCCTCCGGCTTCTTCCGCGTTGCCTCGATCGAAGTCACGCCGGTGCCCGAGCCGGCCTCCATCGCGCTGCTGGCCGCGGGTTCGCTGTGCCTGGTCGGCCGCCGCCGGCGGGCCTGAACTTCGATGATCGGCTGTCGCAGGTTCCTGCCCCGACCAAGGATCGCCATGGCCCGACGCGCCTTTACCTTGATTGAGTTACTCGTGGTGATCAGCATCATCGCGCTGCTGATCGCGCTGCTGCTGCCGGCCCTGA
>CAZVBW010000135.1:0-6510 GCA_964625505.1 uncultured Phycisphaeraceae bacterium | reverse complement strand
CACCGGCTAACTTCCCCCCATGCCCCCCGCCCCGTACCGCAACTGGTACCACTGCATGGGCAACACCCACGGCACCTGGCTGCCCGGTGACCCCCGCGGCTTCCGCACCCGCCACCACCGCCAACACGTCCAGGGCGACTACAAACTCCCGCCCCCGCCCGGCTATTACGACCAGCTGCTCCAACACGCACGCGATCTGCTCGGCCGCGACGCCGTCCTCCTGGACCCCGCCGCCCGCCAGGCCGCCTGCCGCATCCTGGCCGACGCCCTGCAACACCACCAGGTCCAGATCATCGAACTGTCCGTCAGCCAGATGCACTGGCATCTGCTCGCCCGCTTCGTCCCCGTCGGCGTCAACCCTTACGACCACCTCGCCGCCCTCAACATCAAACTCACCCACCCCCCAAAAGCCCACCCGCTCCCGCGGGTGGGTCCCTCCCCACAAGACCCACGCCCGGGAGGGCGTGGGCTTTCCGCCTACGACCACGACCCCGCCCCCCGCCGCATCCTCGGCCTCGCCCGCTCCTTCACCACCCGCCAGCTCGAAGCTGCCCGCCTCGTCCCGCCGCAAGGCCCCGTCAACGCCCAACGCCCCCTGCCCCGCCCCATCGAATCCCGCGACCACCAACTCGCCGTCGCCCAATACATCCGCGACCACGCCCATCAAGGCGCCGCCGTCCTCACCCAACTCGACTGACCCCCACCACCAAAAGCCCACCCGCTCCCCCGCGCGGGGCGCCCCCCCCATCGCGCAACACCCCCCCGAAAGCCCACGCCCTCCCGGGCGTGGGTCCCCTCCCTCACACTACGGCTCACCCAACATCACCCGCCGCGCAAGATCCACAATCCGGTCCCCCGACGCCACCGCATCCAACCCCAACCGCTCGGCCACCCCCGCCAAATAAGCCGCCTCCCGCTCGGCCTCAACCGGCACTTCCATGAAGTCACCAATCAAAGAACGATCCGTCACCAACGCCCCGGGGTAACCCACGGCTTCCAGCACAGCGTCCACGTGCTCCCCCAGTGCCACGACCGCGTCTTGTTCCGCAAGCTCAATCCGCTTCGGCGGCCAAACTTTCTTCTGCATCGCAACGATTGTAGATGCGCGCCAAAAGGGTTCTTGTCACTTTTCGGCCACCCGCGGGTCCGTCCGCCCCCTCCCACGCCCCGGAGGGCGTGGGCGTTCCCCTCGCTCAACACCCCCCACCCCCCGAAACCCCACGCCCTCCCGGGCGTGGGTCCCCCTCACACAGAAGCTTCCAGATACCCCACGGTCACCACCGACCGCGGGGCCCGCTGCCCATCCTCCGCCAGACCCGCAAGGTGTGACTCCAAAAACGTACCTGTCCCGTTCTCCGCCTCAGCGACTACAACCTTTGGCCTACTTGCTTCGGATTGACATCCCGGCTAACCTTGAGCTGGTCAAGCTGGCAGCGTAGCTGGTCTTCTTGGGGATCTTGCAGCTTGACCAGCTCAAGGTTAGCCGGGGCGCAAGTAGCAAGATTTACATGATCGACATGATCGAAGATCGAAGAAGTGTCGAAGTGTCGTGGTAAGCTTTGCTTACCACGACTGGCCTCTCGCCGATCCCAGAACTTATTCAGCGCAGACGGTGGGCGCGTAATCTGAGACAAAATCTTCGTCATCTCGATCCGCTTCTTCGGCTAGAACTTCTCTTGCTGCTGAAAGTAAGGATTGAGAAACGCAGAACACCTCATAAGGCCGCTCCGATGGTAAATCTCCACTTTGGAGCATGTTCTCTACCCGCCGCTTAGCCCGCTCAGCTCGATCCTTCATCGCTTGCATCGTGTTCCTCATGAGGTGTCGGGTGCAACAACTGTAGGCCGGGAGTCTGCACAATCAATCCTCGACTGTCAAGTGGCTTCGTTACCGCAAGTAGGAGCGGCATGCTTAACATATCCGCCATTAACGCGGCAACATGAAAAAGGCACTGCTGTTCCACCCGTTCCATGTAGGCCTGTAACCGGTCAGTATCATCAAATACTTCAGGCATCCCCCTGAACGCATTTGGCTCTGGTGAATCAAAGGCTAAAAATCCCAAGACTTGCGGTGCCACCTCTACTGCCGTTCGAGGCATCCGAATTGGAACGACTAAGGTAGATCGGTAATACTGAGTCCAATCTTCACGCTCATTTCGGTAAACGTGGACGAATCGATGAAGATCGTTTGATCCGAAGCAGGTTATAGGACTCCACTTGCGCAAGCCGTCGTTAAGCCCTAGCAGAGCCGCCCAAGCAGAATTCAGTCCCGCTCGAAAATCGAGGTCATGTAGTCCAAGTTCACGCGGGCGGCCATCCATCGGATGAGATCGACCCAGAGTGTTAACAAGAAACGTTTCGTCTACTGTCGCCGGCCCGCCATTCGCATCGCAGCCATCTGGCCTGCTGAGCACCTTGATACAGCAGTGCAGTTGGCGGTCAGGAACCCTGGCGATCGCACACATTGCACGACGACAAGCAGTAGCCGCCTTAATGGCTGCTTCCGCACGACGCCGATCATCACCGATGCAACACGCCAAAAAAAATTGTCTTGTTTCGTGGGCAGCGTGTACGTGCAGGGCCTCGACGAATCCCTCACACAATACCCGGCGAACGCGTTGCAACCCTACGGTGTTCTTTAGAAACGTCCAGAAATCATAAGCATCTTTGATGTCGCGGTACCAAGACAGTGGGTTATAGATGCTCATTTTACATTAGTTCTGATGAGTCAATATAACAATGGGACCGCTTTCGCGGTCCCGCTGGGTGTGGTTCTAGTTGTGGGCCCGGAAGGGGGTCATGGTTTAGTAATCCATGTCATCCATGCCCGCGCCGGCGGCGGCCTTTTTGTCTTCCTTGACGTCGATGATGACGGCGTCGGTGGTCAGGAGCAGGCCGTCGGACCAATCGAGTAGCGGCAAGTGCGCTGCGGCGTGGCGGCGGGCGGCGACCTCGCGAGCCAAGCGGAGGGCATGATCGACGGCGGCGTCGTCGTTGAACGGGTCGCGTTTTGGGAATGCTTGGTTTCTCATCTGTCCTGTGGCCTGTCGATGATGTTCAGCAGCCGGTTCCAAGAGGCGGGGTTGTTCACCATCCTATCGGTGGATGCTGCGCCTTTGGCGATGAGGGTCGGCGCGGCGCCGCCGTTGTCGTAGACCTTCCATATGTCGGCGAGCGGTTCGTACAACTCGAAGAAGTTGCTCAGGCCGGCGTGGAAGCGGCGGTGGATGACGTCCGGCGGGATGTCATGGCCCCCGAGCTGCACGCGTTGGGCGACGCGTGCAACGGCGAGTCGCGGGTCGGCCAGAGCCAGGAACAGTAGGTGGCAACGGTAGCCATCGCTCTTGAGTTCGCGGATGAGCGGCGCGTAGGTTCGGGTGGCAAGCGTCGTCTCGATGCCGAAGCTCTGGCGAGCCGCAGCGAGTTGGTCGATGCGCTGCAGCATGATTCGACCGGCGGCGAAGGCGACGGAGGCGGGGTCGAACGCGGAGAGGCCGGCGGCGATCGTGTCGGCGTTGACGTAGTGCTTGATGTCCAGCAGGCCGTCGAGCAGAAACGGGGCGGCGGTGGACTTGCCCGCGCCGTTTGGGCCAGCGATGATGAAGATGACGGGTGGGTCGTGAGCAGGCACAGCCAGGATGCTAGCGCATGGAGAAGCCCCGCATGGATATGCGGGGCTCCGTGAGGGTTCTGGTTGTCGGTGACCGGACTTAGTAGTCCATGTCATCCATGCCTGCGCCGGCGCCGGCTTTCTTCTCTTCCTTGACATCGACGATGACGGCGTCGGTGGTCAGGAGCAGGCCGGCGATGCTGGCGGCGTTTTGGAGGGCGATGCGTTCGACCTTGGTGGGGACCAGGACGCCCATGGAGAGCATGTCGCCGTACTCGCCGGTGAGGGCGTTGAAGCCGAAGTTTTTGCCCTTGCCGGTCTCGACTTCGCGGGCGACGACGCTGCCGTCGTGGCCGGCGTTGATGGCGATCTGCTTGATCGGGCCGGCGACGGCGCGGCGGACGATGTCCACGCCCAGCTGTTCGTCACCCACCAGGTCGAGCCCGTCCAGGGCCTTGCGGGCTCGCAGGACGGCGGTGCCGCCCCCCGGAAGCACGCCTTCCTCCACCGCGGCGCGGCTGGCGTGCATGGCGTCTTCGACGCGGGCCTTCTTTTCCTTCATCTCCGACTCGGTCGCGGCACCCACGTTGATCTGGGCGACGCCGCCGGCCAGCTTGGCGAGCCGCTCCTGGAGCTTCTCGCGGTCGTAGTCGCTGGTGGTGGCTTCGACCTGCCGCTTGATGGCCTCGATGCGGCCCTTGATGTCGGAGGTCGTGCCGGCGCCCTCGATGAGGGTGGTGTTGTCCTTGTCGACGATGACCTTCTTGGCGCGGCCCAGGTCGGCGACTTCGAGCTTCTCGAGGTCGATGCCGAGCTCTTCCATGATGGCCCGGCCGCCGGTGAGGGTGGCGATATCTTCGAGCATGGCCTTGCGGCGGTCGCCGAAGCCCGGGGCCTTGACGGCGACGACCTTAAGCACGCCGCGGAGCTTGTTGACCACGAGGGTGGCCAGGGCTTCGCCGTCGATGTCCTCGGCGATGATCAGCAGGGGCTTGCCGGACTCGGCGATCTTGCCGAGGATCGGGATGAGGTCCTTGGCGGAGCTGATCTTCTTCTCGTGGATCAGGACGTAGGCGTCCTCGATCTCGGCCTCCATGGCGGCGGCGTCGGTGACGAAGTGGGGGCTGAGGTAGCCCTTGTCGAACTGCATACCCTCGACCAGGTCGACGGTCGTGTCGGGGCTCTTACCCTCTTCGACGGTGATGACGCCGTCCTTGCCGACCTTGTCCATCGCCTCGGCGATGATGTCGCCGATGGAGCGGTCCTGGTTGGCGGCGCAGGTGCCGACCTGCGCGATCTCTTCGGAGGAGGAGATGGACTTGGACTGCTTGTGCAGCTCGCCGACCAGGGCGGTGACGGCCTTGTCGATGCCGCGCTTGACCTGGTTGGCGTTGGCGCCGGCGGTGATGTTCTTGAGGCCTTCGGTGAAGATGGACTCGGCGTAGATGGTGGCGGTGGTGGTGCCGTCGCCGGCGTCCTTGGAGGCCTTGGAGGCGACTTCCTTGACCATCTGGGCGCCGATGTTCTCGATGGCGTCCTCGACCTCGATCTCCTTGGCGACGGTGACGCCGTCCTTGGTGACGGTGGGGCTGCCGAAGGATTTTTCGAGGATCACGACGCGGCCGGACGGGCCGAGGGTGGTGCGGACGGCGCGGGCGAGCTTGTGGACGCCGCGGCGGATTTGCTCACGGGCGTCGTTGTCGAATTTGATTTGTTTGGCGGGCATGGGGGGAGGTTCCTGTTGAGTGAGTTGGTGTGGAGCCCCGCATGTACATGCGGGGCTGAGGGTGCGGGTTGGGGGAACCACGCCCGGGAGGGCGTGGGCTTTCGAGGGGTGGCGGGTGAGGTTGGTTTAGGCGACGACGGCGAGGACTTCGTCTTCGCCGAGGACGACGTATTCGTTGCCGTCGACTTTGATTTCGGTGCCGCCCCACTTGCCGAGGATGACGCGGTCGCCGGCCTTGACGGTGAAGCTGGCGCGGCTGCCGTCGTCGAGGATCTTGCCGCTGCCGACGGCGACGACCTCGGCCTGTTGGGGCTTTTCTTTGGCCGACTCGGGCAGGTAGATGCCGGAGGCGGTTTTCTCTTCGGCCTCGAGTCGCTTGACGAGGATTTTGTCGTTGAGGGGCTTGACCTTCATGGGTGTTTCTCCTTGGGAGGGTGTCAGGGTGAGTGCCGCCAAACGGGGCGGCTGGGGGAAAAGGTTCAGGGGTTCGGTGGCAGACCAGACGCTTCGCTGCGCTCAGCGTCGGCTTCGGGCCAGCGGCCGCGGTAGTTGCGGTCGACGACGCGTTGGATGCTCAGCAGCAGGTGCTGCATCTGCACGGGCCGGTTGAGGACGGTGAAGGCGCCCAGTCGCAGGGCGTGGTTCATGATCCGCTGGGCGCGGCGGACGGAGTAGGTGTGGCTGTTGATGAACACGATGGGCGGGCGTTGGGGGTGGCGGGCGAGGACTTCGAGCAGCCAGAGGCCGCCGCCGTCGATGCGTCCAGGGCCCGGGGCGTCGCGGTCGATGGGGGTGGACAGGTCGATGATCGCCAGGTGCACGGCGTGGGCGGTGGCCCAGGCGACGGCCTGCTTGCCCGAGTCGGCGACCACGGCCCGGACGCCTTGGGGGGCGAGCAGGCGGGGCAGCTGGCAGGACCAGTGCTCGGTCTCGGCGGTCCGCTGGCGGTCTTGGGTCAGGAGCACGTTGAACCTCGCCGGTCCCGTGAGGGCCGGGTCGGGGTTGGGGGTGCTGGAATGACCGGGCGCATTGACCATGTCTCGTGGGAGAGGGTGCAATGGCGGGGCCAGGGGGTGGCGGGGCGTGCTAAGCCGCAAGCGGCTCGGGGGGCGGGAGTTATGAATCGGGAGGCCGATCGGGGATTGCGGGGGCGGCTGCCGGGGGGTGGTGCGGAT
>CAZVBW010000134.1:0-6518 GCA_964625505.1 uncultured Phycisphaeraceae bacterium | reverse complement strand
AAGGGAGGGGGGGCAGATGTTCATGCAAACCGCTTTAGGATCGGGATCGGAGCATTCGCTGTCGCCTCAGTGGTCCCGCTCGGCGAAGATCTGGTCTTCGCAGGCCCGCGCGCCGCGCTTGTAGGTGATGATCCGCCAGACGGTCTTGCCGTCGAGTTGGTAGCTGGGCCACTCGCCACCTTTCGTGCCGTCAGCGGAGTTGCCGCGGATGGGGTTGTCCATACCTTCCCTCTGTAGGTTGCCATTGTCGTGGAAGGTCTGATAGCGGCCGGTGTAATCACCCTCGTGGAAGGTGGCTTTGGAGGCGACGCGACCGTTCTTGTGCCACTGCGTCCATGGGCCTTGCTTCTTGCCGTGCTGGTATTGCCCTTCCGCCCGTTTGTTGCCGTTGGCGAAGTACGTGATCCAGAGGCCGTGCTTCTCGCCATCGATCGTTTGATTGGTCGGTTCAGCCATCGGTGGACTCCCATGCGGCGGCGCCGAGACCGCGGCGTTTGCATTCGGCGCTGAGCTGAGCCACGTGGTGTTGCAGGTGGCGCAGCGCGTAGATCATCCACGCCACGCGCGTCTGCCCCTTGCCGGCACTCTCGGCCAGCCCGTTGAGCAGGCCTGAATCGCCGTGCCGGAGCAGGTACGCGTCGGTCTCGGCGGCGATCCGGTCGATCTCGGCCAGCGTGGCATCCGGGCCGGGCAGGCGGTCGATTAGATCGTTGAGGTAGTCCACACCGTCGGGCTCCCAGTCGAACCCGGCGCGGGACGGTGCGATATAGAACGCCGCGCAGAGCAGCGTGTGCCGCGCGACGCGTGCGGGCACCTCAGTCCACGACGGATGACCTTGACCCCACTGTTCGTCACCGAGCCGGGCCACCGCATCGCGGAACATCCGAAAAGCCTCGGCGTGTTCATCACGCAGCGCGGATGTGAGCGGCCCGGCTACCTGATGGTCTGGGTCAGGTTCGGTCACATTGATCCCCCTCGTCATCGAGTTCTGCCTGGGTCTTGAACCCCTGCTCCCGCAGCCACGCCTCGGCGTCTTGGTGATCGTGCTGGATCGCTCGATCCACGACGGTCAGGCCGTCGGGCAGCGTGACCCGCTCGGTCACCTTCGGGTGCAGGAACTGGAGCGTTTCAACATCGCCGGCCTGCGCGGCGACGTAGAAGGCCCAGTTGATCCGGTGCTGCGGCGACTCATCCTCGCCGAGGCCCGGCACCCGCGGCGCGTCGTCGCGCAGATGGCCCTGCTCGTCGAACATCGCCTTGACCCGCTCGGGCCGACCGTTGCCCGCGGCGAGGAACAGATCGACGGTGGCCCCGCGCTGGATCAGGTGGGCCCCGATCTCGCGGAGCTGAAAAATCGTGGCGTTGTGCAGCGGTGTGCCGCCGGTCCCGACGCCGCCGAGCACGTCGATGTCGACGCCCGCGTCGAGCAGCGCGTCGATGCACGCGATGCCGAGCTCGGGGCTGCCGTCGCTGGCCGCGCAGTGGAGGTACGACTCGCCGTCGCCATCGGGCTCGACGCTCGCGCCGCGTTCAATGAGGAACCGGATCGTCCGGCCCGGTTCGGTGCGGCGGTTGTTGAGATGACAGAGGTTGCCGATCAGCGTGAAGCCGAAGATCGGCAGTTCATCGTCGAGCCACCGCGGGTGCTCGTCGAGCGACCGGCCGAGCGACTCCAGGTCGCCGGCCAGGGCCGCGTGCACAATGGGCACGACCTGGGCCGCCTCGTCGAGCAGCTTCACCACCTCGTCCTGTCCGCCGTGCTCGGCCCAATCGCGCGGCGTGCCGGCCCACATCCTGTCCTTCGTGTCGAGCGTGGCGCCCCACTTGACCAGCTCGGCCGCGGCGTCGGCGTGGCCGTGGTACGCGGCCTGGTGCAGCGGCGTGCTGTGGGCGTGGTATTCGCCGTCGGGGTTGAAGCCGCTCGGGTCCACGTCGCCGTAGTCGGCCGAGCAGAGGTAGAAGATCGGCTTGGCGTGGCCGAACTGCGCCGCCCGGGCCAGTGCCTGGCGCTTCTGCAGGTCCGTCGGGGCCTCGTGTGTGACGCACCCCTTCACCTCCCGCCAGTCGTTGAAGGCGGCGTGCACCTCGAGCGTCCGCTGGGCCCCGGCGTCCAGCAGGGCCCGCGCCGCGTCGGTCTGCCCCTCGCCCAGCGCCGCGGGCAGGGCGCGGTCCGGGTCCGCCCCCCGCTCACACAGCAGTTGGATCATCGCCAGCTGATGCCCGGCCTCGCGGATCAGCCGGCCCGACGCGACCAGCCCCAGCGTCGTGCCCGTGCCGTCCTCGCCGCAGCCCGCGTCGACCGCGGCCCCGGCGTCCAGCAGCAGCGCCGCCAGCTCGACCAGGTTCGTCGGCAGCGGGGCGGTCTCGACGCATGGGTTCGCCGCCACGAAGTGCAGCAGCGTCGGCCCCCGGAAGTAGCCCGCCGTGTACATGTCGTCGCCCGCCGTGACCCGCTGATGCACCATGTCCGGGTGCTCGGCCAGCAGCGACCGCAGCCGATCGGCGTCGCCCAGGTCGATCGCCTCGACCGCGTCGGCCAGCAGCGGGTCCGCCGGGGCGGGGTGTCGGTGCAGTGATTGTTCGTCCGCCATGCCCACCCCTTTACGGTTTCACGCAGCTTCATCTTCAGCATATCGCTCGGCGGGTGATCGGCGGCCGGAGGCACGACACCTTTCACGTTTAGCGGGTGCAGCGCAGCTGCCCCCGGTGTGGCGAGATGTCATGTCACACGGGCATACGCCCGCCGCTCGATCACCCCGCCGCCGGGAGGTCCACCGCCGCGAGCCACCGGTTCACCTCCCGCCGCGACCGCAGCCGGATCAGCCGCAGGTGCTCCCACTGCGGGTCGGCGAAGAACCGCTCGCCTTGCTGCTGCCGTCGGCGGTACGTGCGGATCGCCCAGAGGATGATCGAGTCGCGGCTGGCGAAGGACATCCGCCAGTTTTCACGGTTGCCGTGCCACAGCTCGGTCCTGAGCAGCGACCGTAGAAACGTCCGCCAGACCACCTGCCGATAGACCGTCCGGCGCGGCAGGTCCAGCCAGACGACGGTGTCGGCCCGCCGCAGGACCAGCCGATCTTGCGGGTCCTTGAGCGACAGGAAGTTGCCGTCGAGGGTCCACGCGTCGCCGGCGGTGGCTTCGTCAAAGCGTGCAAGTTGCTGCTCGGCCGGGGGCGTGGTCCAGTTCGGGCCGTGGATGATTTCGTCGTTGCAGATGTATCGAATACCCAGCCGATCCGCGAGCCGCTGCGCGATATAGGTCTTGCCGCTGCCGGACGTGCCGAAGACGACGATGCGTTTGCCGGGCTGGGCGTCGGTGTCGCTCATCACAAGTCAGAGGTCGCGGGGCATCAGCGGTTCGTCGCCTGGCCCTGGAGCCTGCCGAATCGGTCGAGGACGACGAGCCCGTCGACGGTCAGCTTGCCGATCCATTCGTGGCGGGCAACCCGCCAGACCTCCGGGAACCCGGACCATTGCCATGTGGGCAGCCACGCCCCGTCCTCGCCTCGACCCGCCGCGAGCAGGTCCACGCTGGCGTCGAACAACGTCGGAATCGCGCGGACGATCGGGCTGGCCGGGTTGCTCGCGAACCACAGCGGCTGCGCGGTGTAACCCTGCCACCTATCCGGGTCCGAGCCGACGGCCTCTCGGACACGCTCGATGAGCGCCGGCCAGACCGACGCGGCCCGCTCGGGATCGACGGTCTCCAGCACGTGTGCCAGGCGGGTGGCGCAGGCCAACGCGTGCGGCTCGGGCTGCCGAACACGGCAGGACCACTCGACCGCCTCGTCGAGGCGACCGCGCACGAATTCCTGGTGCTCGGCCCCAGCAAAGCGAGCCAACCACCCCGCCGCCTCCACGTTCGGGTTGCCCCACTGCGGGTCGGCCGGGTCGAACGGGATGGGTGGGTAGAAGTTCCACCACGGGGCCCGCGGGTGATCGACAATCGCGGGGCAGACCGGCGGCCACGACCGCGTCCGCTCGTCGAACGTCGCGACCAGGTACGCCACGCCCGCCCGGACCACCGGGTGGTCGAGCGGGGCGTCGATCGCGTCGAGGTACTGAAAGGCCACCGTTGTCGCGGTGACCGACGAGTCCGGCACGCGGAAGTCTGGCTCGACGGCGTGGCCGAAGCCGCCGTCGTCGTTCTGGTAGGCGCCGACGGCCTCGACGACCGCCGCGGCCGGGTCATCGACGAAGTGCCACGCCGCCAATGCACGGTCGATTGGCCGGGCGTGCTGCCGGATGTAGCCGAGGCTCGGGGCGGGATCCAAAGCTGTGTGGGTCGGGCGGTTCAAGCGGTGCTCCCCTGGCGGCCTGCGGGTGTGGGGCGGGCGGGTTGAAGAAGCATCTTGGCAGGTGGCGCCGCACGGTGCGGCGAGGACCGGCGTCTCGCCTGGCGCAGCATCGAGCCGAGCGAGGTGGGACGCGTGATCCATCATCCGGGCCTCAGCGGCGGGCCGTGCCCCGCTGGCATGGAGCAACGCCAGCCTCCCCCGCGACGCTCTCGCTGACCCACTTATCATCCCCCCATGCCACGCCCCAAGAAACTCCCCAAGCCCAACCTCCGCACCCCCGAAGACCAGCTCTCCGCCGACGAGCATTTCAAGATCAACTCCCGCGGCGTCGTCGGGCCGCTGCCCGACCGCTACGCCGACCTGGACACCCCCGACGTCGAGAAAGAGTCCGAGTTCCTCTCCAAGTCCCACGGCCTGTACCTCGAATACAACCGCGCCAAGACCGGCACCGAAAAGGACTGGATGTTCATGGTCCGCGTCACCGTCCCCGGCGGCGGCGGCTTCGATCAAAACCAGTGGGCCGTCCTCGACAAGGTCGCCACCGACTACTGCGACAACAACCCCTACGGCAACGCGTCGCTCCGCCTGACCACCCGCCAGAACATCCAGTACCACTGGCTCCGCAAGCCCCAGGTCAAACAGCTGGTCCAGGACATCGCCACCACCGGCTTCTACACCCTCAACGGCTGCGGCGACAACGTCCGCAACGTGATGGGTTGCCCGCTCTCGAAATACTCCACCATCCCCGGCGCTAACGCCTTCGAGCTCGCCCACCAGTACGGCGAGTACTTCCGCCTGCCCGCCGCGCCCCACATCCAGGTCTTCGCCGTCGACCCGGCCCACATCCACGACCCCGACGCCCAGTACGACTACGGCCCCCGGCTGCTCAACCGCAAGTTCAAGATCGCCTTTGCCGCCGTCCACCGCGACCCCGACACCGGCGACATCACCTACGACAACTGCACCGAATGCCGCACCAACGAGATCGGCATTTCCCCCGTCGTCGAAGGCACCGGCAGCGATGCCCGCGTCGCCCGGTACATGGTCTGGATCGGCGGCGGCCAAGGCGAAAAGAAGGGCAAGCCCACCTTCGCCGCACTGGGCCTGCCCTTTGGCACGTTCGAACCCGACCAGCTCATGCCCGGCCTCAAGGCCATCGTCGACACCCACAAAGAATGGGGCGACCGCCAGAACCGCGTCTGGGCCCGCATGAAGTACGTCATCTGGAAGCAGGGCATCGACTGGTTCCGCGACCAGGTCAAGGACCGCGGCGCGAGTTTTGACGCCCCCGTCGAAGACGACAAACTTCCGGGGGCCCGAATGATGCACCACGGTTGGTCCAAGCAGGAGTCCAACGGCAAGTGGGCCTACGGCGCGTACATCGAGTGCGGCCGACTCGTCAACGAGCAATACATCAACCCCGACTTCTTCGACGAAAAAGGTAAAGAAGTCGCCCCCCACCTTGCCCCCTCCAACGCCCCGTCCGCCGACCGCACCGGCGTCCCCGACGGCACCCTCTCCCCCCAAAAGCCCACCCCCTCCGGGGGTGGGTCCGCCTCCGGGGCCACTTCCGGGGCCTCCCCCCACCTCCGCGACATGGTCACCCAAACCCTCGACGCCTTCCCCGGCACCAAGGTCATGATCACCCCCAACCAGGACCTGCTCTTCACCGACATCGCCCCGGAAGCCAAGCAGGACTTCGAGGCAAAACTTCAAGAGTTCGGCCACGGAACCCGACGCGGCAAAACCTACTCCACCCTCCGCGTCCTCTCCGGCGCCTGCGTCGGCCTGCCCACCTGCCGACTGTCCTACACCGACTCCGAACAGTTCGAGCCCCAGCTGCTCGACGAACTCGAAGACCGCGGCTACGGCGACATATCCGAATCCATCGGCATCACCGGCTGTGAACGCCAGTGCTTCAGACCGGCAACGAAAACCTTGGGTTGGGTCGGCTCCGGCGGCGACAACTACGCCCTCAAACTCGGCGGCGCCGAAGACGGCAGCACCCAGGGCCACTACCTCACCGACGGCGAAAAACACTACCTGAGCATGGTCCCCCGCGACCGCGTCGCCGACGTCTGCAGCGCCCTCTTCGACTGGTACCTCGCCGACCGCACCCCCTCCCCCGAAGCCGCGGATGTCAATCCGTCGGCCTCCTCCCCCCCCATCCCACATCAAACATCCGACATCACACATGAAGCGATGGGCCCCTTCATCCAC
>CAZVBW010000133.1:0-6532 GCA_964625505.1 uncultured Phycisphaeraceae bacterium | reverse complement strand
CGGCAGCCGTAGAGGTTGTCGAACTTGCTCTTGGTGACGCTGTCGTTGACGTTGATCGCGGGGAACAGCAGCGTGCCGTTGCGCTCCATCTCGTACAGCCGGTGCACACCCGTCGTCGTCTCCTCACTGACGCCCTGACAATCCTCGGCGACCTTGTGCCACCGCTGCGGGTCCGCGTCGTGGCACTTGTGGAGCAGCTTGAGGACTTCGACGAACTCCTCGCTGTCGGCGGTGCTCGGGTCCGGGATCTCGCCGGCGTTTTCGTACTCAAAGCCCTTGTGGATGAGCAGCGTCGCGTCGCCACCATCATCGACGATCTGAGTCGGCCCAGTGCCGTCACCGAAGTTCAAAGCCCGCTCGGTGCACCACCAGTACTCCGCCAGCGTCTCGCCCTTCCAGGCAAACACCGGCACACCCTTCGGGTCCTCCGGCGTCCCGCCGTCCTCGGGTCGGCCGACCGCGATGGCGGCCGCGGCGTGGTCCTGCGTGCTGAAGATGTTGCACGAGGCCCAACGCACGTCGGCCCCCAGCGCGGTCAGCGTCTCGATCAGCACCGCCGTCTGCACCGTCATATGCAGCGAGCCCATGATCCGCTGGCCCTTGAGCGGCTGGCTGGCCCCGTACTCCTCGCGGCAGGCCATCAGCCCCGGCATCTCCCGCTCGGCCAGCTCGATTTCCTTCCGGCCCCACTCGGCCAGCGACAGGTCCGCGACCTTGTACTCAAGGCCACCCCGTGAACCGGGCGTGTTCACGCCGCTTTGGTCACTCTCACTGCCCTGCCGCGTCGCCTGGGGAACATCCAAACCGGTTGCCGTTGCCGTCATCGTCCTTCACCTCGTGTGTGGGTTGCACTGGGAGATCGTCCTGATCAAACCGCCCCGCCGCGGCAATCATCCGTTCATCCGGATGGTAGGATCGGTCGCCCGGCTAGGCAAGGTGGGCGGGTCAGATACCACGGTTGAGCCGTGGGTTCGTCGATGCTCGACGTTCTTGCTTACGCATCAGCGTGCATGGCGTCGCCAGAACACTCGTCGAGACCAAGTTCATGAGCGACCTCGTCCAACGGCCGCGTGGGCGCATCGCCTTCAGCCTCGCGAGCACGATCCAGTTGGACCAGGTCCTCGAGGTCTTCGAGCCGCTCCCGAAGGGCCAAGAATTCCCGATAGGGCAGCACCACGAAGTCTTTACGGCCATCCGTTTCGAGCGTCACGGGGTGGAGGTCGATCATGGGAGTTCTCAAGACCGGTAAGCATCCCTGCGATGGATGACGCGGTAGACAATGATACGCTCTGCTTCGAGGTCGAACAGCACCCGATAGACGCCAACACGCAGTCGGTAGTGCGGCTGCAACTGACGCAACTTTTTAACATCGCCGGCGAGGTCGTCCTGCAGTTCGCTCAACTTCTTGACGACCCGAGAGGCGGTCGGCCGATCCAACCTTGCGAGGTCTTTCTCGGCCCGCGGTTTGAACTCAACTGAGTAGCGCACCGGATAACGATACTGCGACGCCAAGCCGGGTTGTCAAACGGCGGCGAGGCGGGCGTTGAGGGTTTGCCAGAACGTCGTGGTGGCGGCGGGTTGGTGGTCAAAGAAGTCTTCGAAGAAGCCTGGCTGACTGAAGGCGGGCGGGTAGGCGTACTGCTCGCCGGCGTCGCCGCGGCGGATGAGCCAGTCCGGCGGACGTTGGTCGTCGGTGATTTGGAAGAGATCGGGGGGGTACAAGTAGGGCTGGCCGTGGTCGTTGAGCAGCCGGATATCGTCGGCCTCGATGCCGATGACGGCATAAGGGCGGCCGGCGGTGAGGTCGGGGTAGGCGGGGTTGGGTTGCGTCAGTTCAACGATCATGACTTGATCTTCCGCTTGATCTCGAAGCGGCCGAGGCCGGCGTGCTCGTACCAATGATATTCCACGTCGTGCCCGTCTTCGCTGACGACGGGGCTGCTCTTTTTAATCCACCTCTTCGTCTGACCGCCGTACGTGTCGAGCAGTCGCTGCAGGTCACGGATACCCCGGCCGCGGGCGATGACCCGCGACGGGGCAATCATCTGGGCTGTCAGGGGTGGCGGCATGGTGAGGCGCGGCCGACGGCCGCGGCTTTATGGGGTCAGGCCCAGGCGCTCGTACTGCTCGGTCGGGGCGTCGCAGGCTTGCATGAGCTTGGTCCCGTGGTCGAGCAGGCGTTGCTTTGCCGTGGCCGCGTCGTCGTCGACATCACCGATGCGGTCGTGCTGCTGGTCCGGGTCGGTCTGCAGGTCCCAGAGGTGGCTGGTCTGGTCGGGGTCCTGCGGATCGCCCGGGCCGCGGACCGGCAGGCGGAGGGTCGGCATGCCGCGGGTGAAGTCGAACGGCTGGGCCAGCTCGACCTCGGCCAGCCCCTTCTTATCGAAGCCTCGCATCTTCACCGGCATCAGTGTGTAGGCGTTCAGCGGGCCGCCGGTTTCGGTGGCCCCGCCCCGCATCAGGACCCATCGGCCGTCGGTGATATTGAGGGCGTCGCCGTGGTAGCCGAAGATGGCGGCGTCCCGCACCGGCGTGTCGTCTTCCAGCACCGGGGCCAAGTCATGCCCGATCATCCGATCCGTCGGCGGCACATCGAACAGCCCCAGCAGCGTCGGCCCCAGGTCGATGCTCGGCTGGACGAGGGCCTGCCGTCGCTCGCCCGTGTGCCGGCCCTGCTTCCGGGGGCGGGGGTCCCACATGAACAGCGGCGTGTGGCTGACCTGTTCGTACAGCGGCATCCAGTTCTTCGCCCAGCAGTCGTGCTCGCCCAGCAGGAAGCCGTGGTCGGTCCAGACCACGAGCATGGTGTCGTCCCACATCTCGCGTTCTTCCATCATGTCCATGACCGCCCCGAGCGAGGCGTCGCACTTGGTCAGCAGCGCCGCGTAGTTTCGCTTGGCCTGAGCAACCTGCTCGGGCGTCTCCTCGACCGGCTGATAGCCCGGCCAGTCGAACAACACCGAGTCGTCCACATCATTGGCCTGGGCCCACTCGGCGTAGCGGTCCTTCCACGCCGGGTCGGTGCAGAAAGGCTCGTGCGGGTCGAAGCACTCGATCTGCAGAAACCACTGGTCCTGATCCGCATTGCGTTCAATGAACTTCAGCCCGGCGTCGAATGTCTGGGTTTGCGGAAACTCCGCATCCCGCCGGATGTGCTCGCGGTTGACCCAATCCGGGCGCCTGCCCTTCTTGTTGATGTGCTCGGGGATCTTCGGGTCGGCGACCTGGCCGACGAACGGGTCACCCTCCTGCCCGCGGTAAAACTCCCAGGAGTCGTAGCGGGTGTGGTACGTCGCTCCGCCGTCTTCCCAGTAGTGGTAGTGGTCGCTGCACAGGTGCGTGTACACGCCCGCCTCGCCGAGCATCGCCGGCACCGAATCGTCGAACGGCTCCAGCGGGCCCCAGCGGTTGTGCAGGAAGTTGGGCCGGCCCGTGTGGAAGTCCCGCCGAGCCGGCATGCAAGGCATCGAGCAGACGTAGCTGGTGTCGAACGTACAAGCCCGCTCGGCCAGCCGCTGGAAGTTGGGCGCCTGCACCCAGGTCTGCGGGTTGTACGGCGGCAGCATGTGCCGGTTCAGCGAGTCGAACATCACCATGATGCAACGCATATCGGGCTCCTGGCCCCGGCCGGGGGCTGTGGCTCACCGTCTCTTCATCGCCGGGCGCGTAACGTATCCACACCTTGACCGTCTCTGAGCCGGGCGGCAACCCTATCAACCCGCCCCCCACCCCGAGGAACCACCATGCACAAGATCACCACCTGGACCACCACCGCCCTGCTCGCCGGCGGCCTGACCGTCTCGCCCATGCTCGCCGGCTGCGAACAGCTGCCCGGCACCAATGAACAGCAGGGCGCGGTCGGCGGCGGTGCCGCGGGCGCCATCATCGGTGCCAGCGTCGCGGACAATAGCCTGCTGGGCGCCCTCATCGGCGGTGCCGTCGGGGCCGGCGGCGGCTACCTGATCGGGGCCAACAGCGACCGGATCCTCGGCAACGACACCGAAGACGCCCAGGAAGCCGTCAGCGAGGCCGAGCGTGACCCCGCGACCGTCGCCGAAGCCCGCGACGCCGAGACCGCCGACCTCAACGACGATGGCTTTGTCACCATGGACGAGCTGATCGCCCTCGAGCAGGCGGGCCTGGACGACGACGAAATCATCGACCGCCTCGAAGCCACCGGCCAAGTCTTCGAGCTGACCGAGCAGCAGGAGCAGGAACTCGTCCGCGAAGGCGTCAGCGTCAGCGTCGTCAGCGCGATGCGGGACCTCAACCAGGACGAGAAGCGCGACGTCATGCAGGCCCGCCAAGACCTCTCATCCTGATCCCGGGAAGCCGAGCCCTGAGGCGCAGCCGAAGCGCCGGATCAGCCCCCGTGGGCACTCACGCCCGTCGCGCCGTCACCAACTGCAGCGCCGGCGCCTTCGCCGCCGGGTGCAGCGGCAAAGGCGTCGCCCGGACATCCGCAAACCCCGCCGACTCGAGCAGCTCCCGCAGCCGCTCGGCTGCAAACCCCGCGTGGTGCTGGCCCATCTGCCGCCGCAGATCATCCCGGTCGTGGGCAAGCAGATCGACCACCACCAGCCGCCCCCCGCCCCCGCCCCCGGAACGACCCCCGCAATACCCTCCGCCCCACTCCGGATCCAGGTCCGGGTCCGACTCCCCGGTCCGCAGCACCCGCGCCGCCTCCCGTAACGCCGGCAGCGGGTCCCGCAGGTAGCTCAGCACCAGCACCAGCAGCGCCGCATCACACGTGCCCGCCTCGATCGGCAGCCGCTCCAGCGCCGCCTCGACCAGCTCCACCCGCTCGATCCCCCCCAGCCGCTGCCGCGCCGCTGCCAGCATCGCCGGCGTGTGATCCACCGCGATCACCCGCCCCACGTGCCGCGCCAACGCCGCCGTGACCGCCCCGCTGCCGCAGCCCAGGTCCGCCACCGTCCAGCCCCCCGGCAGCAGCGCCAGCAGCGCGTCGGTCGTAAACGCCGGGCCGTACATCTCGTGCCGCAGCGCGTCCCACTGCGCCGCCGCCCCCTCAAAAAAGCCCCGGGCATCACGATCCCGCCGGGCCCGCAACAGCTCTTCCAACCGCAGCCGGTCCTGCGTCAGCGTCGCCCAGCCCGCCGACGCCTCGGCCGTCAGTTCCCACAGCCGCCGCTGCCGCTCGGGCAGCTCGTCCAGGTGCAGCCGATACCGCCGCGTCGCCCCCTCCCGCCGCCGCACCAGCCAGCCGTCCTCGCCGAGCACCTTCAGGTGCCGCGACACCGTGGACTGCGGCATCTGCAGCACGTGGCACAGGTCCGACACCGTCAGCTCCCTGCCCTGCAACAGCGTCAGCAGCCGCAGCCGCGTCGGGTCAGCCAGCTGGGCCAGCCACCGCTGCGGGGCCGTCGGATCGCTCGGGGCACCATCGCTCACAGCCCCCAGTGTGACCGATGGCCCGGCCCCAGGCGAGCCGATCCGCCCCGCCACCGCTCAAGCCGCGTGCGGCATCGCCGCATCCGCATGGGCCGGGGCAGCTTCCGGGGCGTCTTCCGGGGTGCCTTCCGGGGTGCCTTCCGGGGCCGGGGTCGGGACCGGCGCCACCCCCCGGGCCTGCAACCCCTTGTCCCCGTCGACCAGCTCGTACTGCACCCACTGCCCATCGCTGAGCGACCGGAACCCGTCGCCCGCGATCTGCGAGTAGTGCACGAACACGTCTTCGCCCTCGGGTCCGTGGATGAACCCGAAGCCCTTCTTCGGATCAAACCACTTCACCTGCCCCCGGACCCCCGGACCCTCCTCCGGGGCCCCCCGGCTCGCGTGTCGGCTTGCAGCCCCGCCCTGTGATGCGTCGGATACGTCGGACATGATGAACACTTCCTGATTCAGCGAGACGCCGGGCCCATGCGACAACGCCCGCGCCCGCCCCAGCATGGGACGATGACAGCGGCAACGGTACGAAGCACATTCCGGGCATGACGCCCTCGCGGGTTCGGACTCGCCTCAAGTCAGAAAGGATCCGGCGAGCCTCCACAGATTGTCACGTGCACTTTGAATCGGCGGCACGCGATCGCCAGCAGGCCGCCGGGCTCGGCAGACATGTGCCCGGTTCGACGTCACGAGTGTACGACCAACCCGCTTGATCCTGCAAGTAGAAGATTCCCCATTGTCCCACACGTGCGCACCCCGACCACCCCCCCGCATAGATCATCATGACGGCCCGCATCAAGCGGAACATCTCAATCCTCACCCCGACGCGCCGCCAGCACCCCCAACACCCCCGACCCCTCACGCTCGCACGAGCAACCCCTCAACCCCAGCCCACGCCGCCACCGTCCCCCGCCGCTCGACCCTCACAACCCGCCATCCGCGCCCCGCGCCCACCGCTGCTAAGAAGCCGACAGCTGAGGCGCAGCCGAAGCGTCGGATCACCCCCCCGCATCAACAACACCGCCCCCCGGCCCCACCGTCAAAGCCCCCGCCATCCAACACGCAAACGCACCCCCCCCGCCCCTCACACCCCCCGCCGTCGCCTCATGCACACCAAGCCCCCCAC
>CAZVBW010000132.1:0-6549 GCA_964625505.1 uncultured Phycisphaeraceae bacterium | reverse complement strand
GGCGGGCGGAGGCGTTGGCGGACGGGCTGCACGCGGCGGGTCGGCGGCTGGGGTGTCCGGTGGTGGGCGGTGACGTGAGCGGGGTGGACGGCCCGGCGGTGCTGGGGGTGACGGTGCTGGCGGAGATGGGGGGGCTTGAGCCGGTGCGGCGGACGGGGTCGTCGGCAGGTGAGGGGCTGTGGGTGAGCGGGCGGTTGGGGGGGAGTCTGGGCAGCGGGCGGCATTTGCGGTTTGAGCCGCGGGTGGGGTTGGGGCGGGCGTTGGTGGAGGGGGCAGGGTTGCGGCCGACGTCGATGATCGATCTGAGCGACGGGCTGGCACGGGACCTGCCGCGGCTTTGCGAGCACGCGGTGGTGGAGGCGGATCGGCTGCCGAGGCACGACGGGTGCGATTGGCGGGCGGCGGTGGGCGATGGGGAGGACTACGAGCTGCTGTTCACGCTGGGGGCGGGGGTGGTGCTGCCGGGTGAGCTGGCGGGGGTGGCGGTGACTCGGATCGGGGAGGTGACGACATCCGGCGGGGTGCGGCTGATGGTGGGGGCCGAGGCGGTGGACCTCGCGGGGATGGGGTGGAACCACGGCGATGAGTGATGCGGCACGCGATGATTCGGCGGGCGGGGCGCTGTTTGTGGAGCTGGCGGATGCGGCGGCGACGCACCGGCTGGGGGTGGCGATCGGCCGGGCGTGCCGGGCGGGGGATGTGGTCGCGCTGGAGGGGGCGCTGGGGGCGGGGAAGACGGGGGTGGTGCGGGGGATGGCCCAGGGGCTGGGCCTCGACTCGGCGGGGGTGAGCAGTCCGACGTATGTGCTGGTGCAGGAGTACGCCCCCGCCCCCGGAAATGCCCCCGCCCCCGGAAGTGCCCCCGGCCCCGGAAGTGACTCCCGTCGCGTGTCGGGAGGGGGGGCTGGCGGGGATGAATCACGTGGTGGGGCCGTGACACTGGTGCATGTGGATGCGTACCGGCTGGACGGGCCGGAGGATCTGGAGACGATCGGTTGGGGGCAGGCGGGCGAGGGGTTGCGGGCCGGGGCGGTGGTGGCGGTGGAGTGGGCGTCGCGGGTGGGGTCGGAGCTGCCGGGGGATCGGCTGGTGGTGGCGTTGGAGCACGTCGCGGGGGGGCGTCGGGCGACGCTGGTGGGGTTTGGAGGGTGGGCGGCGCGGGTGGGGGAGGTGGGGGCGGGGTTGCGGGGGGTGTGACGCGGGGGCGGGCGATCCGATGCTTCTCCGCCTGAGGCGGATCAGCTGACGGCTTCTTTTGTCTGGGGGGGTACCAGACGCTTCGGCTGCGCCTCAGCGTCGGCTTCCGGGGGGCGCTGGGTGATCCGACGCTTCGCCTGCGGCTCAGCTGTCGGCTTCTTGGCGCGGAAGGCACCAGACGCTTCGTCCGCGTTAGGCGGACTCAGCGTCGGCTTCCGGGCTATCGTTTGCAGATGGTTGAGAAGCGATTGAAGACCACGACGACCCCGTCGACCACGCCCCCCGCCGGGACCGCGATGTGTCCGATCTGTGATCGGGTGCTGCCCGCCGAGCCGCCGCATCGGCCGTTCTGCAGCGACCGCTGCCGGAAGATCGACCTTGGGCGCTGGCTCAAGGGCAACTACACGGTGAGCCGGCCGATCGACCAGGCGGATCTCGAAGAGGTGTGAGGGCGGCGACGGGGATACCAGACGCTTCGCCTGCGGCTCAGCGTCGGCTTCTGGTGATTTGCACGTGTTTCAGTACACAATCGCGACGGCGTCCTCGACCGCCTCGATGACCTGCCGGACGTGGAACGGCTTGCGAAGGTACCCGTCAAAGCCCTGGCCCAGCAGGTGCTGGCTCTGGCCATCGGTGAGCTTGCCGGACATGGCGATCACCTTGGTCATCGCGAGATCGTCGTTGTCGCGGACCAGCTTGAGCACCGCCTCGCCGCGGACGTCGCCCAGGTGCATGTCCAGCAGCATCACGTGCGGGCGAACCTTCTCACACGCCAGCCCGGCCTCAAAGCCGCTATGGGCCATCTGGACCTCGTAACCCGCCTGCTCGGTGAGCACCTTCCGCAGCACGTCGACGATCTCGGAGGCCTGATCGACCAGCAGCACGCGGGTCTTGCCGCTCTGCAGGCCGTCGATGGGGATCTGGTGGGCCTTCATGAACCGCACCAGCGCGTTCATCGGGATCCGCCGGTCCTTGCTGCCCGGGATCCGGTAGCCCTTGAGCTGCCCGGAGTCGAACCACTTGCTGACGGTGCGGGGCGCGACGTTGCAGATCTTCGCGACCTCGCCGGTGGTGAGAATGTCCTTTTGACGCGGCATGATGTTGACCCTGGCTTTCTCCCGATCTCCCGACGGACAAGGCATACAACGCATCATCCGTCCCTCCAGTCATCGGCCGACCACGCGACCGGATTAACCACTACCGCTGCGTCAAGCCGAACGAGGCCGATAACTGGGAAGTGACAAGTGACAAGTGACAAGTGACAAGTCGCAGGTCGCGGTGGATTCTGCGGTAACCCTTGCCTCCTGACTTTTCACTTGTCACTTGTGACTTGTCACTCTGGACCCCCGGCCGCCGATTATGCTCCGCCGGTGCCCCACGCCGCCCCGACCGCACCTACCGACCCGTCCGCCCCCGCCGTCGGCGTCGCCATGATCGGCTGCGGGACCGTCGGCCAGGGCGTCGCCAAGCTCCTGCTCGACCAGGCCCAGCTCTACCAGCAACGCATCGGTCGGCCGATCCAGTTGCACCACGTGCTCGTCCGCGATGCAGGCAAGGACCGCGGCGACGACCGGCTCAAGCCGCTGCTGACCACCGATGCCGACGTGCTGCTGAACGACGACCGCGTGAGCGTCGTGGTCGAGGTGGCCGGGGGTATTGACCAGGCGGGGCAACACGTGCGTCGCGCGCTGCAGGCCGGCCGACATGTCGTGACCGCCAACAAGTCGCTGCTCGCCGCCGAAGGCCCCGAGCTGTTTGCGATGGCTCGTGAGCACGGCGTGTCGATCGCGTTCGAGGCCAGCTGCGGCGGGGGCATCCCCTGCGTCACCGCCCTGGCCGGCGGGCTGATGGCCAACCGCATCGACGGGCTGTACGGCATCCTCAACGGCACGTGCAACTTCATCCTCTCGGCCATGTCCGACGCCGGCCGGGACTATGACGACGTGCTCGCCGAGGCCCAGCGACTGGGCTTTGCCGAGGCCGACCCGACGCTCGACGTCAGCGGGGCCGACGCCGCCCAGAAGCTGGCGATCCTCGCGTCGCTGGCCTTCGGCTGCCGGTTCGCCGAGGCCGACATCCCCGCCCAGGGCATCGACGGGCTGGCGCTGGAAGACGTGCGTTACGGGGCCGAGCTGGGCTACGTGTGCAAGTTGCTGGCGACCGCCGAGCGTTGGCCCGGCCAGCCGTGGATCGCCGCGGGCGTCCAGCCGTGCTTCCTCGACGCCGACCAGCCGCTGGCGAAAGTGGGCGGGGCGTTCAACGCGTTGTCGGTCGTCGGCCACGCCGTCGGCCACACGCTGTTCTATGGCCAGGGCGCGGGCCAGATGCCCACCGCTTCGGCCGTCGTGTCGGACCTGCTCAACATCGCCGCGGGCTGGTACGGCCCGGCGTTCGGGTCCATGCACCTCACGCCCGACCTGCACGCCCCGCCGCGGCTGGTCGCCCCCGACGACATCGAGTCGCGGTGGTACCTCCGCCTCTCGGCCCTGGACGAGCCCAACGTGATGGCCCAGTTCACCCGCGCCCTGGGCGAGCAAGGCATCAGCCTCAGCGCCGTGCTCCAGCACGAGCAGCACGTCGGCCAGCACGTGCCCGTGGTGATCACCACCCACCACGCGAAGTGGGGCGACGTCCGCCAGGCCATGCAACGCCTGGGCGAGCTGCCGGTCATCGACGGCGAGCCCGTCGCCATCCGCATCGTCGACCTGCCCGACGACAGCGCGGCGTGACCTGAGCCCGCTTGCGGCCTGGCACCCCACTCCGAAAAAGCCGACAGCTGAGTCCGCCTCAGGCGGACGAAGCGTCGGATCAGCCCACGGAAGCTGGCTCGCCTCCCCCCGCCTCCCGCAACCGACCCCCCAGTAGATGCATCGTCACCCCGGTCCACAGCAGCAACCCCAGCCCCACCACCACGGCCACCGCCACCAGCCCCACCACCAGCTCCTCGACCACCAACCCGCTCACGGCCGCGGCCCCCGCCAGCCCCCCGAGCCCCAGCAGCGCCAGCCACATCCGCCCCAGCAGCAACATCCCCACCGCCAGCTGCCGCGCCCCCAGCACCACCGCGACCCGCTGCCCGTGCTTGGCCAGCATCGGCAGCAGCAACAGCCACACCGGCCCGCAGCACATCAACAACATCGACGCCCACGTCCCCTGCTCCGCACGGTGATGTGTCGGCACCGCCGCCAGCACCGCGACCCCGATGAGGGCTACGCCGAGAATCAGCGCGAGTGTCACCCGCCCCCACCGGAACGCCGGCCCCATGAACAGCCACCCGAACATCGCCGCCACCCCAACCCACATGATCCACGCGGCCCGCGGCATGTGAACATCCGGGTCGAAGATGCTCACGTAGCCCCACAAGACGTGCACCACGGCCAGCGCGACGAGCACGAAGTCCACCAGCAGCCGCACCAGCAGCGGCACCGCCCGAGCCGGCGCGGCCCGCAGCGGCCGGCAGAACGCCGTCGCCGCCGGGAGCAGCACCACCACACCGACCCCCGCCAGACTCGACCCCACCCGCTCCAACGTCCGCAGCCCCGGCAGCCCCGAAAGCCCCGGAGGCGGCGATCCGACCACCGCGGCCAGCACACCCACCGTCGCCACCAGCAGTGGCAACCCCACCACCCCCATCAACCCCACCCCCAACACCCCGCACGCAAACCCCACCCGCGCCCGCCACGCCGCGTCGGGCAACTGACCCGCCGCCGCCGACTCGGCCACCCGCAACCCGCACTCCGGGCACCGCCCCCGCGGGTCCGCCGCCCGCAGGTCGTACCCGCACCCGATGCACACCAGCGGCCGATCCCACGTGTCAGTGATCTCGCCCGCCACCATCCACCGCACGGTACTCGGCCCTCTGCCCATTTAGCCGCGGGCCTCGGCCCGCGCGTCCGCGGCCCCGCCGCGAACCCAACGGCGCAACGCAATCCATCAAGAAGCCGAGCCCTGAGGCGCAGCCGAAGGGCCGGATCAGGCCACCTGGCCCCCCACGGCTGCGCCGCGTCCCTCGCTCACGCGTCGGGCTCGGGCCAGACAGCACGCCGCCGGCGCTCACACACACGCACCACACCCAACCCCGCCCGTACCCTGCCCGCCATGGCCACCCCGCCGCCCGCGCTCGCCGTCATCCCCGCCCGCTTCGCCAGCACCCGCCTGCCCGGCAAGCCCCTGCTGGACCGCACCGGTAAGCCGTTAATCCAGCACGTGGTCCAGGCCGCCGCCGGGGCCGAGTCAATCGACCGGCTCATTGTGGCCACCGATGACGACCGCATCGCCGCGGCCGTGGCCAGATTCGCGGGCGACGTGACCAAGCCGACGCGAGCGATGATGACCTCCGCCGACCACCCGAACGGCACGTCCCGCCTCGCCGAGGTGGTGCAGCAGCTGGGGGCCGAGGCGCCCGATGTGATCGTCAACGTCCAGGGCGATGAGCCTTGGATCGAGCCGGGCGTGATCGACCGCTTGGTCCAGGCCATGCACGACGACCCGGACGCCGCGATGGGCACCGTCGCCAGCCCCTTCGCCCAAGGCGAGGACCCGGCGAGCCCGCACATCGTCAAGGTCGTCTGCGACACCGCCGGCCGGGCGCTCTACTTCAGCCGCGCCGCGATCCCGCACCACCGCGACCCGTCGACCGGGCCGCCGACGCTGCTCAAGCACATCGGCCTCTACGCCTACCGCCGCGAGTTCCTACCGCAGTACGCGGCCCTGACCGCCACCGCCCTCGAACAGGCCGAGCAACTCGAACAGCTCCGCGCCCTCGAGCGAGGCCACCGCATCACCGTCATCCAGGCCCACGTCGACCACCACGGCATCGACACCCCCGAGCAGTACGACGCCTTCGTCAAGGCCTGGCGGAAGCGGCACGCAAACTCTTAGCCGCGTGCCGGCTTAGCCGACCCCACCTCCGCTGCCACCCCTCGCTGGGCAGAGGTTGATGGACCGTGCCTGATATTGCATTGCAGCGGGTCCGCAACCTTGTCTGAGCACGAAGCGTCAGCGAGTGCACAAGCCGCGGCGGCTCTGTGCAACGGCAGCTCTGTGCACTCGCTCACGCGTCGTGCTCAGATTTGTTTCCCAGCCGTGGATGCATATCCGCGGCCGCCGAAGATCGCCGCACCCCCCCCTCCGTGTGCCACACCTCCCGCGAAGCGGGATGTGTGCCCCCGCGCGACCCGCACACGTCGCCGCCAAGCCGGCGAGGTGTGCCACCCGCAGCTGTAGCGCCTCGGCAGCTTCTCAGGAAAATGGTTGACAACCGGTGCAGGCCGACCCGTCCCCGCATTCGCTCCGCCTTAGCAGGATGCTGCAAAAGTCGGCTTAGCTAGGGGCGATGTGCTGTGGCCGGTG
>CAZVBW010000131.1:0-6684 GCA_964625505.1 uncultured Phycisphaeraceae bacterium | reverse complement strand
CCAGCAGCAGCGGCGTGGCCTCCGCGGCGTCGGGACCGGCCAGCGTCAGCTCGGCCTCGATCAGGCTCGTGCCCCGCGGCACGCGGGTCCGCACCGCCGACGACAACGCCCCGGCCGGGTCGGCATCGGGGCCCCGCGACGCCCGCCGGAGCCACCGCGTCTGCTGGGCCATCGGGTCCCGCAGCGCCCGCTCGGCGGCGGCCCGGCCACGCATCAGGTTCGCGTGGTTCAGCGCCAACTGGTTGAGCCGCTCGGCTGACAGCCCGTCCGCCTCGACGGTCAGCACGAGCGTCGCCGGCTGCTCCGGGGAGGCGTCAGGTTCGGCCTCAGCCGCCAGCGCCGTCGCCCGGCTCAGGTCCTGCGCGTGGCCCAGCCCGGCCGTCACCGTCAGCAACACCGCCGCCACGCCCGCCCAAAGCCCGGACCGCCGCCGCGTCATCGTGTGCTGCTCCCTCCGCTCGGGCCTCACCCGGGCTACTTGCTGCTGTCGCCGGCGGTGTCCGACGCCTGCTCGACGACCTCGTCGACCAGCCCGTACGCCTTGGCCTCGGCGGCGGAGAAGAACTTGTCGCGCTCCGAGTCCTCGGCGACTTGCTCGACGTCCTGGCCGGTGAACTCGGCGAGCATCTTGTTCAGCTCGTCCTTGGTCTTGAGGATCTCCTCGGCCTGGATCTGCACGTCGGTCGTCTGGCCATAGATCCCGCCGTAGGGCTGGTGGATCATCACCTTGGCGTGGGGCAGGCAGTACCGCTTGCCCTTGGTCCCGGCGGCGAGGGTCAGGGCCCCGCCGGACATGGCCTTGCCGATGCAGTAGGTGCTCACGTCCGAGCTGATGAACTGCATGGTGTCGATGATCGCCAGGGTGTCGTCGACGCTGCCGCCGGGGCTGTTGATGTACAGGTTGATGTCGATGCCGGGCTTCTGGTTCTGCAGGTGCAGCAGGCGCATCACGACGCCCATGGCCGAGGCGTGGTTGATCTCGCCGACCAGGAAGATGACGCGGTTCTCGAGCAGCAGCTCGTCGATGGTCATCTCGCGGTAGCGCTGGTAGGGCGCAGCCGCGGCGGGCATGAGCGTCGGGTCCATCCGGGGCGGCATCCCGGTGCCCTCGGGGCCGCCGGCCGTGCGGGTCTGGGCCATCAGCGAGAGCATCCGTGTCGGGTCCATCGTCATCGAGGCGTCACCTTCCTTCAGTCACCCGGGCCGCCGCGGCGGCGGGGCCGGCATGATAGGCCCACGCGGGTGGGGGGTGACACGCCGGGCCACGCCGACGGGTTGACACCCGCGGCTTCCAAGATTCAAGCGCCCAAGCCGCGGAGGTCCATCGGTCGGTTCACCCGCCCGGCGTCACTCGTCCTCGATCTGGATGCTCAGCGTGTAATCCCCGTAGTTGTTGTCGCTGAAGGTCGTGGCCAGCACGCGGTACTCGCCGTCGACGTCGGCGGTCTGCACAATCCGCGAGGCGCGGGTGGACTGGTAGTCGTCGTTGTTCCACTGCTGGCCCGACGGCGAGAGGACGTAGAGGTAGCCGTCGAACGTCTCGGTGGTCATGTGGACGGTGAAGCGGTCGCCCCGCTGGGCCCGGAAGGTGTGTTCCTCGAACGGGTAGTTGCGGCGGGGGTTGCCCTCGCGGGGGCTTTGCGCGGTGATGGTCCCGGTGAACTCGCCGGTGCCGCCGGCCCGGGTGCGGACCTCCAAAGCCTCCTGCGGGTTGAGGTGGACCTCCGCCAGCAGCCCCTGATAGAGCGTCAGCTCGGGCCCGAGGCCCAGGCTGATCGTGAAGGTCGCGGGCTCCAGCTGACCCTGCACCGACGTGCCGTCTTTGAGGTGGGCCGTGGCGGTCACGAGCATCTGCTCGCCGGGCTCAAACTCCAGCAGCGCCACATCCGCCGGGTCCACGTCGATGCTGCCAAAGGCGGTCCGCAGGCTCATCGGGCCGTCGCCGGCGAGCGTGCCGGTGACCTGGTCCTGGTTGTTGAGGATGAACACCGGGTCCACGCCGTAGCCCGCCAACTCGTCGGGCCGCTGACGCAGCACCAGCGTCTGCACGTCCTCCCGCCGAAGCTCGATCTCGCGGCCGCCGGCGATCTCGAACCGCAGCGTCGCCGCGTCCAGGAAGCCGCTGATGCGGTTGCCGTTGACCGTGATCGCCGACCGCAGGTTCGGTTCGTTGGACTCGGCGACCAGCCCGGCGAGCTGCTCGACCGCCAGCTCGATCGGGCCCATCGCCGTGTGCAGCAGCAGCGACTCGGTCAGCAGCGTCCCGCGGACCTGATCCTCGTTGCCCAGGATGATCAGGTCCTGATCGTCAGGCCGCTGCTCGCCGGCGATCTGGGTCACCGGCTCCAGCTCGACCGGCTGGGGGTCGGCGGCGTCTGGGGGCTGGAGGTCCCGCTCCATCGGCTCGGCGGCATCGCCGGCGATCTCGGACAGCTCGATCGTCCGCTGCGCCGCGGCGGGCAGCACGGCGATCACAAGCAGCAGACAGAGCGTGGTACGGCAGGCGTGCATCAGGGTCCCCTTGGGTCAGGTGTTCAAGCGCCACCATACGGACACCCGGCGGATCCACGAAGTTCCCGGCCGCTCCGGGCCGTGCCACTGCAGTGGCACTGCTCCGGGCCCGCCGCGTGCTGCTACATTCCGCGACCCATGGCCGGCAAGTCCCGCGAAATCAAGGGCCGCATCAAAGCGGTGGGCAACATCGAGCGCATCACCAAGACGATGCAGATGATCGCCACCGCGCGGTTCCAGAAGCTCCAGAAGCGGGCCACGTCCGCCAAGCCCTACGCCGACAAGGTCCACGAGGTGGTCGGCGAACTGGGGGCGGCGCTGGGCGGCGAAGGCTCGGCCAGCCACCCGCTGCTGCAGAAGCCCGACCCCCCGGCCGGGCGGGAGCTACTGCTGGTCATCACCTCCGACCGCGGCCTGTGCGGGGCCTACAACACCAACGTGCTGCGTCGGGCGATGACCCAGCTCCGCGGCAAAGAGGATCAGACCCGGCTGGAGGTCGTGGGCAAAAAGGGCGGGGGCTTTTTCAAGTTCAACGGCGTGACCATCGACGAGCAGGTCGAAGGCATCGGCGACAGCCCCAGCTACGAGCGGGTCGCCGAGCTGGCCGAGAGCTACATGCAGCGGTTCACCGCCGGCGAGCTGGACGCGGTGCGGATCGTGTCGATGGAGTTCATCACGATGGGCCAGCAGAAGCCGCGGCTGCTGACGCTGCTGCCGCTGGAGCCCCCCCCGGAAGCCCCGGACGCCCCGGATAGCGATGCCGGTGTTGCGGATGGCTCTGCGAACGCGGCGGCCGCTTTCGGGGGTGGGGTATACGAGTTTGAGCCCGATCCGGGGGCGCTGCTGGACCAGGTGCTGCCGCTGGCGGTGAAGACGACGCTGCTGCAGGCGTTCAACGAGGCGGCGGTGAGTGAGCAGATCGCCCGGATGATCGCGATGAAGTCGGCGACCGACGCGGCGTCGAAGATGAAAAAGAACCTCAAACGCGAATTCAACCGCGCCCGCCAGACCGCCATCACCACCGAGCTGACCGAGATCATCGGCGGCGCCGCGGCGCTGGAATAGGCCGACGGCCGTGCTCCAAACCCCTGCGGCGTACAGACACGGCCAACAAGTGGCCGTGGCACCAATCTTCCTGCCACCGCATGGTGCACCACCCGCCACCGCTAACCTGTCCCCCATGGCCATGGACGCCGACCGCTGGCAGCACGCCACAATGGGCCTGGAGCTGGTGGGCTACGTGCTCGCCTTCACCGGCCTGGGCTACCTGCTGGACTGGTGGCTGGGCACCACGCCCTGGTTCACCCTCGGCGGAGCGCTGCTGGGTATCACCGGCGGGCTGACCAAGACCATCCGTGACGCGCTGCTCGTCAACAAGAACTCGCCGGCCGCCGGGCAAAAGCCCCCCGCGAAGGATGAGCGGTGAGCCGCTCCGGCGGTGATGCATCGGTGACTGACGAGCCGGCGGGCATGCCCCCGAGCCCTTGGCCGTCGGTGGGCTGGATGGCGGTGATGGGGCTGGTGCTGACCGCCCTCGGCGCGGCCGTCACCTGGACCACGCCGCTGGACGATGCGGCGTTCCCCGCGGTGCTGCTGAGCGTCTGGGTCGCCGTGCTCGCGACGCTGGCGAGCCTGATGATCGTACACCGTGTGGCGGCGTCGTCGGCCCCGGCGTCCACGGCGGCGATGGCGCAGCTGGGCCTGTCGATGCTGCGGGTCGCGGTCATGGCCGGCGGGGCGGCGTGGATCGTCGCGGCGACCGGGACCGACTGGCGGGTCGTGGCCGTCACGATGGCGGGGGCGTATGTTGTGCTGCTCGGGGTCGAGTCGGTGCTGGCAGCGGGTATGGTCCGCCGGTCGGCCGACGCCGCGAACCCCGCCCGGCCCCCCGCCCAAGCCCCCAGCTCATGAGCGACCCGATGCCCCTGATGACCCACCTGCTCGCCGCCTCCAGCCCGGTCGATCACGTCACCGACAAGGCCCTGTTCGGCTGGTACTTCTCCAACGTGACGCTGACGCTGATCGTCGCGTCGGTGCTGACGCTGCTGATCATCATCCCCGCCGCCCGCCGCATCGCCAAGGGCAACGCCGGGACCCTCGACGACGTCCGCACCCAGGGCAAGCACGCCAACCTCGTCGAGTTCGTCTGCGTGTATCTCCGCGACGAGGTGTTCCACCCGCTGCTGGGCGACCAGACCGACAAATACGTCGGCGTGCTGTGGTCGTTTTTCTGGTTCATCCTGATCTGCAACCTCCTGGGCCTGCTGCCGCTGGTGGACCTCACCGGCGGGCTCGCCAGGCTCAACCACGGGCACGGCATCTGGGCCACCGCGACCCAGTCGATCTACGTCACCGGCGCCCTGGCGTTCGTGGCCTTCGCCTGGTGGACGACCGTCGCGCTGATCAAGGACCCGATCGGGTACTTCAAGCACCTCACCGCCGGGGCCCCGTGGTACATCTGGCCCATCATCGTCCCGGTCGAAATCCTCAGCACCTTCATCAAGCCCATCGCCCTGGCCATCCGCCTGTTCGCCAACATGTCCGGCGGCCACATCCTGCTGGCGACCCTGTTCACCTTCGTCCCCGCCCTCATCGCCGGCCTGGGCACCGTGGGCTATGTCGCGGGCATCCTGCCGCTGCTGGGCGCGGTCGCGGTCTACATGCTCGAGATCCTCGTGGCGTTCATCCAGGCGTTCATTTTCGCGTTCCTCACCGGGCTGTTCCTCTCGCAGCTGGTCGCTCATCATGACCACGACGACCACGGCGAGCATCCACACGACGAGCAGGTGCATCACCCGGCTGACCCGCCCGCGGCGGGGCCCGCGCACGCCGCGGCGGCATGAGCTATAACGCCGAACCCCCGACCGGGTGACCGGCCGGCCTTGAACCCGACCCTTTGAACCGAGGCCCCCACGGTGCGGGCCGCCAGCTGGAGAAGATCGATGACTGCTTTGCGAATGTCCGCCCTGCTCGTTGCCGCGGGGCTCGTGTGCCTGATGTTCCCGACCCTGGCGAGCGCTCAAGACCTTGAGGTCGCGGTGCCGTTCGGCGCCAAGGGCCTGTCGGCGCTGGGCGCGGGCCTGGCCGTGATCGGCGGCGGGCTGGGCATCGGCAAGATCGGTTCGGCGGCGGTCGAGTCGATCGCTCGCCAGCCCGAGGCCGGCGGCCAGATCTTCCAGTCGATGATCATCGCCGCGGCCCTGATCGAGGGTGCGACCCTCTTCGCGGTCGTCGTGGGCCTGCTCGGCGTGCTGGCCTGATCCTCGGTGATCGGCGTCGGGCTCGCCCGGCCGCCGTCAGGAGCTGACGATGGACCTGATCTTCCCGATCCTGCTCGCCGCTGCCGAGGGCGCTGGTGAGTACGGCGAAGCGGCCGCCGAGCCGAACCTGATGTCCGGGACGATCTGGCAGTCGCTCGCCGCGATCGTGGCGTTCGTGCTGGTCGCGATGGTGCTGGGCAAGTACGCCTGGGGCCCGATTATCACCGGCCTGCAGGCCCGCGAGGATCAGATCAAGGGCGATTTGGATCAAGCCAACGCCGCCAAGGCCGAGGCCGACCGGACGCTCGCCGAGTACAAACAGCAGCTGGCCGAGGCCCGCACCGAGAGCCAGCAGATCATCGCCGACAGCCGCCAGCAGGCGCAGAAGGCCGCCGACCAGATCAAGGCCGACTCGCAGCGCGAGCTGGACACGCTCAAGCAGCGGGCCAAGGCCGAGATCGAGCAGGCCAAGCGTGACGCGGTCGCCGAGGTGTACGACAAGGCCGCGGAGGTCGGCACGGCGATCGCCGGGCAGATCCTGAAGCGCGAGGTGACGGTCGACGACCAGCGGGGGCTGGTGGACCGGACGCTCCGGGAACTGGATCGGTTGCCCAGCAACTGACGATCGCACCGCCCGGTGCGGCACTTCCCGGAGGCCCGGACAGTTCCCGGAAGCGCCGGACGGTCGGGGCAGCGGGGGATTGGGATGCAACGATGGCCGAAGGTTTCTTGAGCCGGTTCCGCAAGCAGGGCGACGACAAGCCGTCGTCCGAGCCGCAGTCCGCGCCGACCGATCCGCCGCCGGCGTCCCCACCGCCCGCCGAGCCCACGCCGCCCGAGGCCGCCGCCGCTCCCCCGGAAGCCTCAGCGTCACCGCAGCCGCCGACGCCCGACCCGGCCGAGCCCGCGTCCG
>CAZVBW010000130.1:0-6709 GCA_964625505.1 uncultured Phycisphaeraceae bacterium | reverse complement strand
TGGGTGGCGGGTGATGCACCGGCGGGGTCCGGGTCGGCGGCGAGCGGCCCGGTGGCAGCGGGCGTCGGGGGCGGGGGGTCGGCATCAACGGCGGCGGCCGATGGCTCCGTGTCGTCGCGCTCGACGGCGTCGCCGGACCCGAGCTGCTCGTCCTGCACGGCGTCGACGGCCGCCGCGTCGTCCTGCACCCGCGGATCGTCCGCCGAGCGGCTGGAGGTGGTGCGGAACATCGCCACCGCCACCAGGACGAACAATCCCACCGCCACCACAATCGGAACAAGCCTGCGCATAAATGGTTTATCCCAACCCGGACCCCCCCGGACACCCCCGGCCCCCCCCCGCTCACCCCCGGACACCCCGCCACCCGAACAGGGGCGGCGAGTATAGGTGCAACGGCGGGCGGTACCGGCGGCGCTGAAACGCGCGGGGCCGACCCCGCGGCTCAGACGGTAAAGCAAGCGCTACGACCGGCGGGGGTTGCGGCGCGGGTTGGCCCGGCCGGCCCGGTGAGGGCGTTCGGGCGCCGCGGATGCGCCCGTGGACTTGGCGGCAGGTGGGTCGGCCGCTGGCGGGTCGCCAGCCGTCGCTGCGGGGCGGGGCACGGGCGACTCTCCCTCGGCGATCTTGCCGAAGATCATCCGACCCGCGCTGGTCTGCAGCGTGCTCGTCGCGGCGATCGTGACGGTCTGCTGCAGGTGGTCCCTGCCGTCTTCGACCACGACCATCGTGCCGTCGTCGAGATAGCCCACGCCCTGCTGGGCCGACTCGCCGGGCTTGACCAGCCGGACGCTCAGCTGCTCGCCGGGCAGCACGACCGGCCGCATCGCCTTGGCCACCTCGTTCAAGTTGACGACTTCGACCCCCCGCACCGCCGCGACCTTCTCCAGCCCGATGTCGCCGGTCATGACCCGGGCGGGCATCTGCCCCGCGACGTCGATGAGCTTGTGGTCCACGCCCCCGGCCTGGGTCAGCGGCGGGTCGTCCATCACCTCGACCGCCGCCGACTCCCGCAGCCGGCCCAGCACGTCCAGGCCCCGCCGACCCCGCGCCCGCTTGAGCTTGTCCCCCGAATCGGCCACCGCCTGCAGTTCTTCGAGCACGAAGTCGGGCACGATCAGCCGGCCCTGCAGCAGCCCGGTCTGGATCAGGTCTTCGATCCGCCCGTCGATCAGCACCGAGCTGTCCAGCATCAGCGGCCGTTGGCCCCGCACCTGCTTGGCGAACTCGACGTACGGCAGCACGAAGCGGAAGTCGTCCTTGGTCTGCAGCACCAGCGAGATGCCCAGGTAGCACGTGATCAGCCCGATCACGACCTTCACCCCCTGCAGCAGCCCCTCGAATGCCGCGGCTTTGTCCGGCTCGATCGGCCGCAGGTACACCCCGGCCAGGTCCACCACGAACGACAGCGCGTAGGCCGCCAGCAGCCCGGCGAGCAGCCCGAGGAAGATGCCCGAGATGGCTGACAATCGCTTGCGTGGGGCGGCCACGTCCGCAGCGATGACCGCGAGGGCCACACCGACCGCCCCCAACATGATCGCCGCGACGGCCCAGAACGACAGGCTCGCCTGCTCCTGAAAGTCCTGCCCGACGTAGAGGGTGATGACCGTGGCCACCAGAAGCAGAAACACACCGCGGAGGATCTCGAGGACCATGGGGGGCATTGTGGCAGAAGAGACGAAGAGACGAAGTGATGAGAGACGAAGAGACGAAGAGACGGAGAGACGGAGAGACGGAGAGACGGAGTCAACGGATGTTCCGGGCTTCTCGCACTTCGTCTCTGATCTCTTCGTCTCTTCGTCTCTTCGTCTCTCCCTATCGCTACGATGCCCCATCCGCCCTTCGGACAGGCGGCCGGGCCCGGTGCGTGGGTCGGCTCGTGAACCGGGTCAGACCTTGATCGGAGCAGCCCTAAGCGTCGTCGGCCCGGCGCCGCCGGTGTCCTGGCCGTCTGTCCAAGGGGCGTCGTAGGACGGGCGTCCCGCCCGTCGGCGTCAACCAAATGACGGGCGGGACGCCCGTCTTACGTTTATGGCCTACACCGTCCTAGCCCGCCGATACCGCAGCCAGTCGTTTGGCGACGTGGTGGGTCAGCAGCCGGTGGCCGAGACGCTCAAGGCGGCGATCCGGACCGGGCGGGTGGCTCACGCGTACCTGTTCGTCGGGACCCGCGGGGTAGGCAAGACGTCGATGGCGCGGATCCTGGCCCGGGCCCTCAACGCCCCGGACACCATCGAAGACGCACCGAAACTTGGCGAGGAGCAGGGCGAGGCGGCGGCGGAGGATTATCCGGAGGTCGAGATTCAGCAGCGGATGGCCGAGGCCATCATGCGGGGCGAGGACCTGAACGTCATCGAGATCGACGGGGCCAGCAACAACCGCGTGGAGGACGCCCGGGACCTGATCGCCAAGGCGGGGCTGTCGCCGACGGGCAACGCGCGGTTCAAGGTGTACATCATCGACGAGGTGCACATGCTGAGCAACGCGGCGTTCAACGCGCTGCTCAAGACGATGGAGGAGCCGCCGTCGCATGTGAAGTTCATCCTGTGCACGACCGAGCCGCACAAGGTCCCGTCGACGATTCAGTCGCGGTGCCAGCGGTTTGACTTTCGCAACATCCCGGCCCGTCAGATCGCAGAGCACCTGCGGTCGGTGGTCGAGGCCGAGGGGCTCAAGGCGCAGGACGCGGCAATCTGGCAGGTGGCCCGGCTGGGCGACGGGTCGATGCGCGACGCGCTGTCGCTGCTGGACCGGCTGATCGCCGCGGGCGAGGCGGAGCTGACCGCCGAGCTGATCGACCAGATGCTGGGGCTGCCGCCGAGGGAGCAGGTCCACCAGCTGGTCACGGCCCTGGCGGACGGCGATGTGGCGGCGGCGCTGCGGGCGACCGACACGCTGCTGCAGTCGGGCATCGCGCAGGACCAGCTGATCGAGGCGCTGACCGAGGGGCTTCGGCAGCTGATGCTGATCAGCGCCTGCGGGATCGACTCGGAGCTGGTGGAGCTTGCCGAGGACGCGAAGGAGCCCGCGGCGGCGTTGGCCCAGAGGTTTGACCCGGCGGGGCTGGTGCACATGATCGCGCTGCTGGAGCTGCTGCAGCGGTCGGGCAAGAGCTCGCCCAACCCGCGGGCGCTGCTGGACGCGACGGTGGTGCGGCTGGCGCTGGCGGAGAAGATGGCGGATGTGTCGGCGTTGCTGGCGGGTGAGGGTGGGGGTTCCGGCGGGGACGTAAAAAAAAACGACTGAGGCTGCGGCGGAGTGATCGGGTCGCGGGTCGCGGGGCGCGGGTCGCGGAAACCGAGCGGTTGGGTGCTAAGCCACAAGCGGCGGAGGAGACCACCCAGCCACCCGCGACCCGCAACCCGCAACCCGAACCATTGACCGATCCGTCGGCGGTGTGGGCGGCGCTGGTGCGGGGGATGCCGGCGTTGGCGGGGCTGCGGCTGGTGAGCCTGGACGCGGAGAAGGCGGTGCTCGCGCCGCGGGCGGGCCAGCGGGGGGCGGGGACGCTGCTGACCGATGCACGTCGGCAGCGGGCGGGGCAGGTGCTGGAGGAGTTGACGGGCCGGAAGCTGCGGATCGAGGTGAGCGCCGAGCCTGCCTCGGCCGACGGCGGCGGGGCCCGGGGGACCGCCCCATCGCCGAGGCCCGATGCGGGGGAGGCGAAGGCGGCGGCGTGGCGGGCGGCGCGGGAGCTGCCGTTGGTGCAGCAGGTGCAGGAGATGTTTCCGGAGGCGGTGATCGTGGAGGTCATCGACGAGGCGGACGAGCCGGTCGTGGGGCGGGGTGCAGCGGATACGGCGGATGGGGCGGCGTCGGACGACGATGCGGACGCTGACGCGGGATGAGCGGTTGGTTGTGCAGCCGATGCGCAACCGGGCGGCAAGGCCGGGCCGGATGCCTAGTTGTGATGCACGGCCAAATACAGCCTCCAGTGCTGGCGAGGGGTTTTGGGTGGTTTTCCGCGGTTGCGTGGTTTGGCGCGGCAAGTTGGTGTGCAGGGCACGCATTGGCACGTGGGTTGCAACTCTGCTCTGTGACGACCCGGGGTGGGACACGCGGCCGAGGGAACCTCCGGCTGAGCGCTTGGACAACGCTCGTCGGTGCGGCCGCGACAGGGGAACACAGGCCCGAGCCCATCTGAGGCTCGGGCCTGTTTCATTTCAGAGCGGGTGCAGCACGGCTGCAGTGAGTCGGCGGGGCCTTGTGCGTGGGCGAGCCTGCGAGCCGTCGCTGACGGACAACGCTGCGGGTCGGCCTGAGGCGGATCCGTGCCCCCCATGACCCGCTTGATCATCAACCCGAATGCGTATTTAAGCCCGCCGCGACCGGTGAGGCCTCCGCGGTCGCAGGCCCCGGCTCGCCGGGCGGGGCGAGGCTCTGCATCCGCGCCCGCAGCTCGGCGAGCGCCTGGTCGGTCGACCCCTGGCGCTGGACGGTGAAGGGCTGGCCGAAGGCGACGCGGCTGCGTGAGGGCTGCAGGAAGTGCCACAGCATGCTCTTGCGACGCGGGGTGCCGCTGATCCACACCGGGACGATGGGCGTTCCTGCCCGCCGGGCGATCACCACGACCCCGGCTTGGAACTGGGCCAGCTGTCGCTGCTCGCGCTGCAGCCCGCCCTCGGGGAAGATGCCCACGATGTCGCCGCTGCGCAGCGCGTCGACGATCTGGCGGACCTGCTCGCGGCTGCCCGCGCCGTCGGGCAGGACGATCGGGTTGGCCTGTCGCCACAGCGGCTCGGCGGCCTTGAAGCGGTACTTGCTGGTCATGATCCACCGCACCCGCCGGGGCACCGCGGACTGGATGAGGAACGGGTCCAGCCCGGTGGTGTGGTTGCTGGCCAGCAGGACCGGGCCGGCGGCGGGCACGTGGTGCAGCCCGACCCAGCGCAGGCGGTGCCAGACCAGGGCGAAGGCCCGGGTGACGTGCCACATCACGTTGCTGATCGCCGTGGGCAGCGGCCCGCGGGGCAGCTGGCAGAGCAGGCCCGCGAGCCCGACGAGCACGACGACCGGTGCCAGGGCCCAGAGCACGTAGGTGATGTTGCGGTCCGCGTCGGGCAGCTGCCAGAGCATGAAGTAGACCGAGACGCTGCTGATGGTGTTGAGCATCGAGGTCAGGCCCATGATCCGGCCGCGGATGTAGTTGGGGCTCATCGACTGCAGCAGCGTCGTGGTGGTGACGATGACCATGTTGCCAAACAGCCCCAGTCCGAAGGCGGCGGTGAGGTGGACCCCCATGACCGGGACGGTCGCGGTGATGGCCAGGCAGACGCCGGCGAGCATGGCGGCCCACATCATCAGCTGGCTGGCCTCGCGCTGGGTGTTGATCAGGGCAATGAGCCCGGCGCCGATGAGCATGCCCAGGCCCAGGACCAGGCCCAGGGTCCCGTAGTAGTCCAGCAGCGGCTTGTCGGTCAGGCCAAAGAGGGTCTTGGCCACGCCCAGCGACCCGGCGTAGAAGACCGCGGCGGCGCCCCAGACCAGGATGTTCAGCGCCAGGGTGACCAGCAGCCGACGGTGGCCGAGCATGAACGCCACGCCCTGCCGGACGCTGCGTTTGGGCCGGGCCGCGCGTGCCGCGGTGCCGGGGGCGTTGGCGGGGGTGTCGCGTTTGTGCTTGTGGATTTTCAGGAACGCGAAGAACAGGCCCGAGGCCAGGTACAGCACCGCGGCGATGAGCAGGCCCTGGCGGAGGGTCTGGGCGCTGTCGGGGTCGATCAGCTCGGTGCCGAGCTTGAGCCCGATGAGCGACGCGATGACGCCGAGGATGAGCACCACGGCGTTGGCGGCCTGGAGCTGGTCCAGGCGGACGATCTGGGGGATGGTGGCGTTGCGGGTCGGGTTGAAGATCGACGCGAGCGTGCCGACGCCAAAGAGGATGAGGAACACCTGCCACCAGCGGTCTTGGGGGATGGCAGCCGGGCCGGTGTTGGCGGCGAGCAGGACGACGGCCAGCAGCAGCAGCCCGCCGCGGAGCTCGTCGCAGGTGAGCATCAGCCACTTGCGGGGCAGGTGGTCGGCCAGCCAGCCGGCGACGACGCTGAAGAGGATGTAGGGCAGGAAGAAGAAGAACTGGATCTGGGCGTTGAGGCCCGTCGATGCGGCGTCGCCGGCCATCGCGCCCAGCAGGGCGAGGGCGGCGACCATGATCATCCGGTCGCCAAAGCCGCTGGCGGCGACGCTGGCCCACATCAGCGTGAACGAGCGGTTGCGCCACAGGGGCCCCGAGGGGCCTGCGCCGGGGGGCCGGCCGGTCGTGTTGGCTACCACGTCGGCCGACATGAGCCGCAGCATACGCGGGGCCGGGCCATCGCCGGGTCGCTCGCTGCGTCCACGCGGGCCAGTGAGCCGAGAGCGAGTCGCCCCGGGGCCGGTGACCGGCGGGGTGGGCGGTTGCGATAGCCTCACCGGATGCGAGTGCTCGTGGCACCGGACAGCTTCAAGGGCACGTTCACCGCCGCCGAGGTGGCGGAGGCGTTGGCTCGCGGGGTGCGGCGGGCGGGGCATGACGCGGACTGCTGCCCGATCGCCGACGGGGGCGAGGGCACGGCCGCAGCGTTGGCAGCGACCGGCGGGACGTGGCACAACGCCCGCGTCACCGGGCCCATCGGCAAGCCGGTCCACGCCGCGTGGGCCATGCTCCCGGGCCGGACCACCGCCGCGATCGACCTCGCCGCGCCGGAAGAAGTCCAGGCGTTGCAGCTCTTCG
>CAZVBW010000129.1:0-6888 GCA_964625505.1 uncultured Phycisphaeraceae bacterium | reverse complement strand
CCTTCTGCCTTCTGCCTTCTGCCTTCTGCCCTCTGCCTTAACATCCAACTTCTAACTTCTAACCTCTAACTTCACCCATCCCCCATGGTCGCCCTCCCCCGACTCCTCCAAGCCGACCACGCCGCCCGCCAGCAACCCCACGCCCTCATGCTCGAACGCGGACTCGGCTACTGGATCACCCCCGACGGCCAGGCCTTGTCCATCTCCCCCGGCATCACCCACGCCGACATGGCCCGCCAGCTCTTCGCCAACCCCCCACCCGCCTCCGAAGATCACGCGGACCAACTCCAGGCCGACCCCAACGCCTTCGCCATCGCCCAGGGCTGGACCCGCGTCCGCATCTACCCCGCCGACCGCATCTGCTACGCCGACCTCGGCCACGACCAGCCCGACGCCCTCCAACGCGTCCACACCCTCCTCAACCACATCGGCCTGCCCGACCTCCCCGTCAAGCACACCGACCCCCACGGCAACTACGTCTCCTGAATCCCCTCAAAGCCCACGCCTTCAGGCGTGGGGCGGTGCCCACCACCTCCGCAAAGCACACCCCCCCCACCAGAAGCCGACGCCAAGCCGCAGGCGAAGCGTCTGGTCAACCCCCCGCCCCCCCACACCCCTCACCAAAAGCCGACACCTGAGCCCCACCCGAAGGGTCGGATCAAACCCCCTCACCCCACCCACCCGCGCCCACGCTCCCCATCGACCCGCACCTTCTGCCTTCTGCCTTCCGCGTGTGACTTTTCACTTTTCACTTTCGACTTGTGACTTGTGACTTGTGACTCCCCCACCCGCTAACTTGCCCCCATGCCCAACCCCCAACCCATCACCAAGTCCGGCGACACCCTCAACGTCCCCGACCACCCCATCATCCCGTTCATCGAAGGCGATGGCACCGGCCCGGATATCTGGGCCGCCTCGGTCCGCGTCCTCGACGCCGCCGTCGACAAGGCCTACGGCGGCGACCGCCAGATCCACTGGCACGAAACCCTCGCCGGCGAAAAAGCACACAACCAGACCGGGCAGTGGCTGCCCCAGGCCACCCTCGATGACTTCCGAAAGTACCTCGTCGGCATCAAGGGCCCACTCACCACCCCCGTCGGCGGCGGCATCCGATCCCTCAACGTCGCCCTCCGCCAGGTCCTGGACCTTTACGTCTGCCTCCGCCCCGTCAAGTACTTCGACGGCGTGCCCACCCCGGTCAAACACCCCGAGAAGACCGACATGGTCGTCTTCCGTGAAAACTCAGAAGACATCTACGCCGGCATCGAGTTTCAGGCCGGGACCGACGAAAACGCCGCCTTCCTCAAGGGCCTCAAAGACACCTTCCCCGACCGCTTCGACAAGATCCGCTTCCCCGCGTCCTCCGGCATCGGCATCAAGCCCATCTCCGTCGAAGGCACCGGCCGGCTCGTCGGCGCCGCCATCAACTACGCCCTGACCAACAAACGCAAGTCCGTCACCCTCGTCCATAAGGGCAACATCATGAAGTTCACCGAGGGGGGCTTCCGCGACTGGGGTTACGAGCTGGCGAAAAAGCAATACGGCGCCGAAGACCTCGACGGCGGCCCCTGGCAGGTCATCAAGAAGGACGGCCACGAGCTGATCATCAAGGACGTCATCGCCGACGCCTTCCTCCAGCAACTGCTCACCCGCCCCGACGAGTACGACGTCATCGCCACCATGAACCTCAACGGCGACTACATCTCCGACGCCCTGGCCGCCTGCGTCGGCGGCATCGGCATCGCGCCCGGCGGCAACATCAACTACACCACCGGCACCGCCATCTTCGAAGCCACCCACGGCACCGCCCCCAAATACGCCAACCAGGACAAGGTCAACCCCGGCTCGGTCATCCTCTCGGGCGAAATGATGCTCCGCTACCTCCAATGGCCCGAAGCCGCCGACCTCATCATCCAGGGCATGCAAGGTGCCATCGCCGCCAAAACCGTCACCTACGACTTCGAACGCCAAATGACCGGCGCCACCCTCCTCAAATGCAGCCAATTCGCCGACGCGGTCATTAAGCACATGGACTGACCCCACCTCCCCACGCTGAGCCGGGGGCGTCCGCCCCCGCGTTTATGAGACACCCGGCATCATGAGCACGACCGTCGGAAGGTGGACCGCGCTCTACGAAAGCACGGCTTCGTTGTGGACCGTGAGGGCAGCGCACATACAATCTATCTGTCGCCCGCCGGCAAGAAGCTCCCCATCCCCCGCCACGGCAAGATCAAGCGATTCACCCTTCGCGGGGCTCTGAAAGAGCACGGCATCGACTGGGCCCGCTTCGTCAAGGAACTCTGATATGGCAGTCCACGGCATCTACCACGTCCGCCTGCTCGAAGAAGAGGGTGGCTACGTGTTGACCACCGACGAAGACACTTCCCTGGTCACCCAGGCCGACACGCTCGACGAGGCCGTGCTGATGATGCGCGACCTGCTCGACTGTCACGACCTGCCCCAGGCCGAGCTCCGCCTCATCATCCCGCCCAAGCTCACCATCCACACCCAGGTCACGACCGAGCCCCCGGAACAACTCCCCGCTCCCGCCGCCGCATGAATTGCGGCACCTGCAAGACCGGCGAAACAGCCCGAGGCTTCACCACACTGACCCTCACACGCCCCGTGACCACCCTCGTCTGCGACCAGGTCGCCGCCGAAGTATTCAACACCGGTGGCGAGCCCACATCGACGAAAAGAAGCTGCTTTGACAGGCTGACTTGTTTAGCCGGGGGTGTGAGCCCCCGGTTCCACGCGGGTAAGCTTTGCACATGACCGCTCAGACTCAAGAACTTGTCCGCCTCTGGGACCAACTGCCCGAGGACAAGCAGGCCGAAGTCACTGACTTCGCCCGCTTCCTCCTCGCCCGGGCTAACGATGAAGCCTGGGAACAGGCCCTCGCCGACCCGCGTCCCCGTCCCAAACTCGACGCCTTTCTTGAGTCCGCCGCCCGCGAACCCGCCGAGCCGATGGACCTCGACCGGCTATGAACGCGCTACGGTCCCTGACGCGACCCAGCTTCTGGCGTGCATACGCCGAACTTGGCCCAAGGGTCCGTCTCGCAGCCCGCTGCACCTCATGAGAAGGCAAGGCTGATTAGGGTTATGTATGGTAGGCAAACTCCGATTAGGCGACCCCTATGGCACAGGCCAGCACCATCGAGTGGACCCAGACGACTTGGAACCCAGTTCTCGGTTGCACCAAAGTCAGCTCAGGCTGCGCAAATTGTTACGCCGAACGCATGGCTCGGCGACTGGCGGCAATGGCCGACGGTTCAGAGCGTGCTGGTCGTAGTGCTGGGAGGAGTGGCCTCTACCGTGAAGTAATAGACGAGCGTGGTCGCTGGAACGGCCGGATCTATCTGAACCACCAGGCGGTTGAGGATCCGCTCTCTTGGAAGCTCCCGCGAACCGTCTTCGTGAACTCGATGAGCGACCTCTTCCACGAAGATGTCCCAGAAGACTTTGTTCGTCGCTGTTTCGAAGTGATGTGTGAGTGCCCACACCACACATTCCAAATACTGACTAAGCGGCCTGAGCGTGCCGTCGCTATGACCTCCGATTGGACGTGGCCCGACAACATCTGGATGGGCACAAGCGTAGAGGATCGTCGCACACAACACCGCATCCGCGAGTTGCAGCGGATTCCTGCAAGCACCCGCTTTCTCTCCTGCGAGCCACTTCTTGGACCGCTCGTGCGTCTGCCTCTGAGCGGGATCCGATGGGTGATTGTCGGGGGTGAATCAGGCCCTGGAGCTCGTCCGATGGAAACCGAATGGGTCGACCGGATTCGCTTGCGTTGCGAACGTTACAAAGTAGCGTTCTTCTTCAAACAGTGGGGTGGCGTGAACAAGAAAATGGCGGGTCGTGAACTGCATGGGCGCACTTGGGACGCTATGCCGCAGCCAGTCTGAGCGAGTCGATCATGACGAAGCGGAACTACGGACGCGAATTGTGGGACAAAGCATGCGATCAAGTGTCTACGGCAGATGCTCCTCGAGCTGTTCCTTTTGGCACGTGGACCCTCAACAAGCTGTACTTCCTGAGTTCTTACTTAGCGCAGATGACGACGGCAATGGTCGGCAACCCGAAGTTCTCCAGCGTCAACTACGTCGATCTCTTCGCGGGCTCGGGCCTTTGCCTGATAGAGTCAAACGGTGCAACCACGGTCTACCCAGGATCAACAACGCTTGCAGCTTGCTGCGACAAGCCCTTCGACAACCTGTTCGCTGTAGAGCGAGACGCGGAGAGGCTAGCCGCGCTCGAACGGCAGGTAGCTTCGGCAAGTGAAACGCCGCGTCTACGTTCTTGGAACGGTGACGCGAATGCCCTGATTGATGAAGTTGCCGCTTCAATTCCTAAAGCTTCGCTCAATCTCGCCTTCGTGGACCCGTTCTCGCTCGACATCCACTACCGAACGATCGAGACCCTTGCCCGGCGCCGATCGGTCGACCTGATCATCCTGTTTGCTGATGACAGTGACCTTCTGCGAAACGTCGAAGCGTACTACTACCCAAAGCCTCAGAGCAAGCTTGATGCTTTTCTTGGTTCCCGATCCAATTGGCGAGAGCGTTGGGACAAGATGGAGAATCGTAGTGCAGAGCAGGTGCGTGTGCTCTTCGCCGATACTTACCTCGATCAGCTCCGGCAGATCGGCTACCACCATTCAGCGACACAGCCGATACTGATGAACAACCGTCCGCTATACCGTCTCATATATGCATCGAAGCACAAGCTGGGTCTGAAGTTCTGGAACATAGCCGTTCGAGAACATCTGGACGGCCAGCGTGGCTTATTCCCCATCTGAGTCTTCACGCGGGGATGAGGTCGGCGTAGATGAGGTCGGCGTATTTGGTGCGGTGTTCTTCGAGGGTGGCGACGCTGTCGGGGAGGGTGGCTTTGTCGAGCAGGAGGACGGGGGTGGCGTCGCGGGTGGGCGTGTCCGGCGCGGCGGCAAGACCGGGTGGAATGAGCCCGGGCGGGGGTGGCCGGCCGGGCTTGAGGGGGTGGGGTCCGGGGGGTTAGTCGCGGGATTCGCGGCGTTCACGTTCCCGGGCCTGGCGTTCGCGCTGGCGTTCTCGGCGTTCTTCGGCCTGCTCGCGTTCACGTTCGGCTTGTTCACGCTCGGCTTCGGCTCGCTCTTCGAGCTGTTCCCGCTCACGCTCGGCCCGTTCTTGGGCCTGCTCCCGCTCGCGCTGGGCCCTTTCACGCTGCATCTCGCGTCGCTCTTCGGCCTGCTCGCGTTCTTGTTCACGACGCTCCCGGTTAGACATCTCACGCTCGGGTTCGCGGTCGCGGTCCTGCTCGCGGGCACGGGGTTCGCGGTCGGCGTCTCGGGCGGACGCGTCGTCGAGCATCATGGCCTGGGCGAGGGTGTCACGCAGGTTTTCCTGGCGGCGCTGCAGGGTGTCCTGCCGGCTCTGGGGGACGTCACGTTCCAGGCGGTCGGCGAGCTGCTGGTAGTGCTGATCGCAGCGCTGGACCTGGGTGCGGTATCGCTGTTGAAGACGTTGGCGGGCGTCGCGGGGCAGCGGGGCCAGGCGTCGGCCTTCGCGGCGGAGCTCGCGGGCGTCGCCGAGGCGGTCGTCCAGCTCTTCCATCAGTTCGTTGAAGGCGATCTCGCCGTCCATGTACCGCTCGGTCGTGTCCAGGGCGTCCTGGCTGACCTCGAGGCCTTGATCCATGAGCTCGCGGTATTGCTCGAGGACTTCGGGATCGAGTTGGCGGGCGTCCTGCTTCGCGGTCGCCGGCGACGGCGGGTCGGCGGGATGGAGGGTGGCGGCGGGGGCGGCGGGAGTCAGCAGCGGCAGGCACAGGCCGACGGCGGCGAGGGCGGCGAGGCGGGGGGCGATGGGCACGGGTTGCTCCTGCAAGAGATCCAAACGGGGCCACGATGGCCGGGACGCTTGACGCTAGAGGCGGGTGCTGAGGATGCGGTGAATAACTCGCGTTCAGCCGATCTTGCGGCTGAAAGCGGGCCATTGGGTGTAGGGGTTCACGATGCGGAGGGGGGATGCGGGGGCCAGTGGTGATGCGGGGTCCGGGGACCGGGGTCCGGGGTTTTACGCGGGGATGAGGTCGGCGTATTTGGTGCGGAATTCGTCGAGGGTGGCGACGTTGTCGGGGAGGGTGGCTTCGTCGAGCAGGAGGATGGGGATGTCGTCGCGGATGGGGTAGCGCAGGGGGGCGTCCTCGGGGACGGCGGCGACCAGCTCGTCGCCCTCGCGACGCAGGGGGCTGCGGGTCAGCGGGCAGCGGAGGATCGATAGCAGGTCGTCGGTCAGATTGGTCGACATGCGTCGACAGTGACAAGTGACAAGTGACAAGTCAAAGGGAGCGGGGCGCGGGTTGCGGGTTGCGGGTTGCGGGTTGCGGGTCGGAGGAAGGTGGGAAGGTGGGAAGGTGGGAAGGTGTGGAGGTGTGGCGGCCGGTAGCCGGGGGCCGGTGGTCGGCTGGGAGGGGATCGGGAGCTGATCCGGCCCTTCGCTTCGCTCAGGGCTCGGCTTCTGGGCTTGGGCTTCCCGCTTCCCGCTTCTGGCTTCCCGCTTCTGGCCAACGGCTAACTGCTAACCGCTGTCTGCTAACCGCTCACCGCTCTAAGCTTGGGTATGCGTCGTGTGCGTGGGGTGAGTTCGGAGTTGCGGGTGGAGATGACGCCGCTGATTGACGTGGTGTTTTTGTTGATCACGTTTTTTTTGCTGAGTTTGACGGTGATGGTGCGGGGGCGGGTGTTGCCGGTGGAGATGGTGCCGGTGTCGGGGGCGGACGCGGGGCAGGTGGGGGCGGTGGTGGTGGTGACGCTGGACCGGTCGGGGGCGTTTTATGTGGATGGGGAGGCGGTGGACCGGGTGGGGCTGTGCGTGCCGGGGGGGACGGCGGTGTTGTTTTC
>CAZVBW010000128.1:0-6989 GCA_964625505.1 uncultured Phycisphaeraceae bacterium | reverse complement strand
TTCCCCCGCGAGCCCCCCATGCCCCACCCTCCGCGTCCCAACATCGTCCTCATCAACGCCGACGACCTCGGCTACGGCGACCTCGGCTGCTATGGCTCGACCGCCAACCGCACCCCCGCCCTGGACAGCCTCGCCACCGACGGCCTCCGCCTGACCGACTTCTATCTGGCCTCCCCCGTCTGCACCCCCAGCCGTGGCGGCATGCTCACCGGCTGCTACCCGCCCCGCATCGGCTTCGGCGAGTTCGACAACAGCTGGGTCCTCTTTCCCGGCATGCCCCAAGGCCTGCACCCCGACGAACGCACCATCGCCAGCCTCCTCAAGCAAGCCGGCTACGCCACCGCCTGCGTCGGCAAGTGGCACTGCGGCGACCAGCCCCCGTTCCTGCCCACCAGCCACGGCTTCGACACCTACTTCGGCCTGCCATACTCCAACGACATGGGCCGCCAGGCCGGCCGCACCCAATACCCGCCCCTGCCCCTGCTCGACGACGACGATGTCCTCCAGGCCCAGCCCGACCAGGCCGCCCTCACCGAGCGCTACACCGCCCGATCCCTGCAGTTCATCCGCGAGCAGCAGGACCAGCCGTTCTTCCTCTACCTCGCCCACATGTACGTCCATCGGCCGCTCATCGTCCCCGAGCACTTCATGGCCCGCAGCACCAACGGCCGCTACGGCGCTGCCGTCGAGTGCATCGACTGGTCCACCTCGCTGATCCTCCACGAGTTGGACCGCCTGGGCCTGACCGACAACACCCTCGTGATCTTCACCAGCGACAACGGCTCCCGGGCCCGCGACGAGGGCGGCAGCAACGCACCCCTGCGCGGGACCAAGGGCAACACCTTCGAGGGCGGCATGCGGCTGCCCTGCCTCATGCGGTGGCCCGCCGGCATCCCCGCCGGCCGCACCAGCTCCGCTCTCAGCTCCGCCATCGACCTGCTGCCCACGTTCTGCGAACTCGCCGGCGTCGACACCCCGCAGGACCGCACCATCGACGGCACCTCCCTCACCCCCATCCTCACCGACCCCGACGCCCCGCCGCCTCGCCAGCACTTCGCCTATTACAAACGCCGGGACCTCGAGGCCGTCCGCAACGACCGCTACAAGCTCTTCTTCAGCCGCGACGGCGAGCCGGTCGACGAGCTCTACGACCTGCACGACGACATCGGCGAAACCACCAACCTCCTCGCCGACCACCCCGACGTCGCCGCCGACCTCGCCGCCCACGCCGACGCCCTCCGCCAAGACCTCGGCGACGCCCGCCTGGACATCACCGGCACCGCCACCCGGCCCGTCGGCCGCGTCGACAACCCCCAGCCGCTGATCCCCCACAACAGCGACTGGCCCACCTTCGCCGCCGAGTACGACCTCGACCACGCCGGCTAACCCACCCCCAAAAGCACCAATATCCGCCGCGCGCACCAGCCCCGCCCCATGCAGCGATTTGCATGACTGGCCGCTTCACGCCCTGCGGCGCAACCACGCCCCACGCGCCGAGCAGCCCAGTCACACCCACGCACGCTCCACCCGGTGCACCGCCGAATCTCACGCTCGCACGAGCTCATGCCAAGCCTGCCCCCGACCGCAGCCCGCATGATCTGCGACCCCCTCCCCGCAGCACCATTGAAGTAGCCGGGCCGCGACGCGGCCCGGGTGCAGCTCCCAGTCCGCCACGGCCTGACCCCGCTCGCGATCACCCACCCCACCCCAGGGCCGCGTAGCGGCCCGGCTACTCCCGCACCCCGCACCCCGCACCCCGCAACATCCCCCTTGACCCGCCGAGTAAACGTTGTACTCTATGTAGAGTAAACGTTGATGCACGGGCTTCCGAGGCCCCACGGACAGGCCACCCACCATGGTCAAACTCACCGACATCGCCTCCCACGTCGGCGTCTCGCCACGCACCGTCTCGGTCGTGCTCAACGGCCGCGGACCCAAAAATCGCATCAGCCGTGCCCGCATCCAGCAGATCCGCAAGGCCGCCGACCAACTCGGCTACCGCCCGTCCTCGGCCGCCCGCAATCTCCGGTCCCAGCGCAGCCAGCAGATCGGCGTGCTCATCCGCAACCGCGCCGCCAACCGCTTCACCCACCCGCTCGCCTGGGAGTTCATCCTCGGCATCAACGAGGGCCTCCAGCAGGCCGGCTACCTCATGGTCGTCGCCCGCATCGACGACGTCGAGGCCGACCTGGCCGACCAGTCCCGCGTGTTCAGCGAAAACGCCCTGGACGCCATGATCGTCCTGGACTTCATGCCCGAGGCCATCGAGTACCGCCTGGGCCAGCTGTTCCGCCACACCGTCTGGTGCGACTCCAACGTCTGGCGCGACGTCGGCTGCATCCGACGCGACGAGCGACACGCCGGCCGAATCGTCGGCGACGCCGCCGCCGACCTCGGCTACCGCCAGCTCGCCTGGCTGACCTACCCCGACGAGCAGGCCCAAAACCACTTCAGCTCCGTCCAGCGGCTCAGCGGCCTCCGCGAGACGACCGAGCCCCACGACATCCAGGTCCACGTCAGCCCCGAGTCCCAACTGCACCAGCCGACCCCCGACACCCCCATCATCCAGCACATGGCCGCCGGCGGCCTGGTCGTCGCCGACAGCATCTACCAGGCCCAGCGCCTCCACCGCGCCGGCGAAAAATTCGACCTCCGCCCCGGGGTCGACTACGGCCTGATGTCCACCGACGACTGGCAACACCTCAACCGCTACTGGCCGGACCTGTCCCGCGCCACCTTCGACCGCTTCGCCATGGGCGTCGCCGCCGCCGCCATGGCCCTGCGCATGGTCGACGACGGCCCCGACGCCTGCCCTTCCCGCCTCATGCCCGGCCCGTTCCACCCCGGCGACACCGCCCGCGGGCCGGACCCCCACCGCGACTGACGATTGTTTAACCCCCGTGTCCCACCCCCCCTCAAGGAGCGCCTCGACCATGACTCGCCACACCACCCCCCGCCGCCCGCACCTCGCCGCCCCCGCCGCCGCCGCGCTTGCCGCCGCGTGCCTCGCCGTCGGCCAGGCCCACGCCGTGACCGTCGTCACCCAGGACTTCGACGCCAATAGCGCCGGGTTCACCGAGACCGTCGACCTCAACGACAACCCCGGCAAGGGCACCAACGCCTCCGGCGACTGGTCGCTGCAGGCCGACGGCCTCGGCCAGGATTACCAGGCCAACTCGGTCGTCTCCGCCGGTTCATCCACCGGCAGGGCCGAACTGTCCTCGTCGCTGGACCTCGCCGGCGCTGCCGCGGCCCCGTGGACGATCACCACACAGTTTGAGATCGATGACACCGACTTCCGCAGCAGTAAGGGCGGCGGCTCGTCCTTCCTCAGCAACAGCTTCATCCGCCTGGGCCTTGGCGCCGCCGGCAGCGACGCCGACCTCTTCGCCGGCAGCCGCTACGCCCTGTACTACGACTTGGACCACGGACCCGGATACGCCGGCCCCAACCCCGAGCTGTCGCTCTACCTCCTCGAAGAGGGCGGTGACGGCAACGTGTCGGCCGTGTCCGCCGGCACCCTCGCCGCCGACACCTCCGGCAGCACCACCTACACCCTGTCCCTGCAGGCCACCGAGGTGACGGGCAGCCTTACGCTGCTGGGCTCGCTGACCGACGGCGTGAGCAGCATCAACGTCACCGACACCGACGCCACCGCCTTGACCGGCAGCCACTTCGGCCTGCTCACCCAGACGCTTGGGGCCTCTTCCAACGGAACCAGCACCGTCGGCCTCAACATCGACTTTGACAACGTGTCCGTGACCGCCGTCCCCGAGCCCGCGTCGCTGGCCCTGCTCGCCGCCGGCGGCTTGTGCCTGCGCGGTCCCCGCCGCTGCCGCCGACAGCCGGGTTGCACAGCCTCGGCCGAACGCCGATGTGTGCCCCGACGCCGCGATGTCCCGCCACACATCGCCGCCGAGCCGGCGAGGTGTGCCACCCGCCACCACGGCGGCTGATCGTTTGCCGTGACCCTCAGCCCCGGATGTCCATCCGGGGCTCAGCCGCAACCCGCGGAGCCTGTGGATGCACCAACCCTCAAACCACCACGTCCCAATGTGCCACACCTCGGCCGAAGGCCGATGTGTGCGTCGGGGCTGCGTTGTCCCGCCACACATCGCCGCCGAGCCGGCGAGGTGTGCCACCCGCCAGCGCAGCTGATCGTCTGGCGTGACCCTCAGCCCCGGATGTACATCCGGGGCTCAGCCGCAACCCGCGGAGCCTGTGGATGCCCAAACTCTTGCACCATCCCATCCCGGTCTGCCACACCTCGGCCGAAGGCCGATGTGTGTTTCGACGCCGCGGCGTCCCGCCACACATCGCCGCCGAGCCGGCGAGGTGTGCCACCCACGCCACCCGCGCGGTGCGCGCCGCGTCCCTCGCTCACCCGTCGGGGGCAGCTGCGCTGCACCCGCTAAACGGGGCGGGCGGGCGCCGACGGGCCTTCACCCTCATCGAGCTGCTCGTGGTGATCTCCATCATCGCGCTGCTGATCGCGATCCTGCTGCCGGCGCTGGGCCGAGCCCGCACCACCGCCCGGGCCGTCGCCTGCCTGTCCAACCACCGCCAGCTCGCTCTGGCCACGCAGATGTACGCCATGGACAGCCGCGACTGGCTGCCGCCGGCCAAGCAGTTCGCCGCGTTCGGCACCATCCCGCCCTACACGCTGGACTACCGCAGCGTCGCGAGTGACTACCTCACCAGCACCAGCGTCTGGAAGTGCCCCAACTCGCCGATCCAGGAGGACCGCCACTACTCGACCAACCCCGCGGTCATGCGGGAGTACCGCACCGGCGACCCGCTGAACCTCCGCCAGTCGGACCTGGGCCGGCACAGCTCGGTCGTCATGCTCGTGGATGGCAACTTCAAGACCGGCCCGTGGGTCCAGACCCAGGCGATGGCCAAGGGCATCGACCGGCCGCTGGTCGGGGGCGGGGCGCCGTGGGGCCTGTCCTATGACCCCGCCTCGGCGACGCTCGACGACCCGGTCGGCCTGGGCCCCAACGCCCCGGACGCCGGCGCGGCCGATATCCGCTGGCGCGAGGCCGGGGCCCTGGGCACCGACGGCGAGGCCCTGGGCAACTTCCTCTTCGCCGACGGCCACGCCCGGACGATCGCCCATGGGAACCTGCTGCGGGGCCAGCTTCGGCCGGATCGGCTGCCGTGGAATCTGGATACCCCATGACGCACTTGCCCCCAGCCACGGCGAACGATCAGGTGGTGTGCCACACCTCGGCCGAAGGCCGATGTGTGCGTCGGCGCGACGGCGTCCCGCCACACATCGCCGCCGAGCCGGCGAGGTGTGCCACCCGCCAGCGCAGCTGATCGTCTGGCGTGACCCTCAGCCCCGGATGTACATCCGGGGCTCAGCCGCAACCCGCGGAGCCTGTGGATGCACCAACCCCCGCACCATCACATCCCGGTGTGCCACACCTCGGCCGAAGGTCGATGTGTGCTTCGGCGCGACGGCGTCCCGCCACACCTCGCCGCCGAGCCGGCGAGGTGTGCCACCCGCCAGCGCAGCTGATCGTCTGGCGTAACCCTCAGCCCCGGATGTACATCCGGGGCTCAGTCGCAACCCGCGGAGCCTGTGGATGCACCAACCCCCGCACCATCACATTCCGGTGTGCCACACCTCGGCCGAAGGCCGATGTGTGCGTCGGCGCGACGACGTCCCGCCACACATCGCCGCCGAGCCGGCGAGGTGTGCGACCCATCCCCACGCGGCTGGCGCCGCGGCCGGGGGCCGGGGGCAGCGGCGCTGCACCCGCTAAACGTTTTTGCAACCCCCGTGACGGACCGCCGCCCATGATGCCCACCCTCCGCCCGCTGCTGACCTGTCTGCTCGCCCTGCTCCTGACCGTCCCCGCGTGGGCCGACGGGCCGCCGCCGCGGCTGAGTGCGTCGGGGAATCAGCTGGTGGACCCGGACGGCAACCTCGTGATCCTCCGCGGCCTGTCGATCCCCTACCTCTCCCAGCCGCGGTCGCTGACGGTGGAGCAGCGGATCGACCGCATCGCCGACACCGGGGCCAACGTGGTCCGGTTGCCCCTGTATGCCGCGCACCGGTCGCTGGACCCGCTGCACGCTGAGGAGGCGTACATCCGCTCGGCGGTGGACCGGGCGACCGGGCACGGGATGTATGTGATCATCGACTTCCACGCGATCGCCGACCTGCGGACGATGGTCCCGCACGCGCACTACTTCTGGCACCAGATCGCCCCGCTGTACGCGGACCAGCCCAACGTGATCTACGAGCTATACAACGAAGACAGCTACTTCCCGGAAGGGCAGGGCCGGTCTTGGCCGGAGTTCAAGCGGCTGATCCAGCCGGTTGTCGAGGTCGCGCGGGCGGGGGCCCCTGACACGCTGCTGCTGGTCAGCGCCCCGGCGTGGAGCCACCAGCTCGAGGGCATCCTGGGGGACCCGATCGCCGACGACAATGTGGCGTACGTGTCGCACCTGTACCCCGGCCACGACCGGCGGTACTGGCAGCAGGCCGCCGATGTCAGTGAGCACTACCCGGTGTTCGTCACCGAGTTCGGCTGGCAGAACGCCGGGGAGGGCACGCGCTACACGTTGGCCGGCACGACCAGCGGATGGGGCGCGGACTTCCGGGAGTTTCTGGAAGAGCACGGTATGAGCTGGACCGCCTTCACCTACGACAACGAGCACAGCCCGACCATGCTTGACGCCGACTGGAATCTGCTCGGCGGCGAAGACTACTGCGGCGAAGCGATCGTGCAGTGGCTCCGCGAAGCCGCCGCCGCCCATTAACCCCCGGCGAGTCAACTTTAGGCGTTGAGAAACGCAAGCTTCTGAGCCATCACGGCTTGTCGCCAGGATGGCCCACCCGGGGGGTGCCACGGCTTGACCCGCAGGGCAAGCCGTGCAGGTCCCGCGGCCCGGGCACAGCTTTTCGCTGACGCGGTCAAGCTGTGAATCTATGAAGCAAGCCTCCCTCCGGGGACACTCGGCGTCGTGGGCACAGG
>CAZVBW010000127.1:0-7167 GCA_964625505.1 uncultured Phycisphaeraceae bacterium | reverse complement strand
TGCGGGTCCAGCCGATGGGCCCGCTGCCCGGCGGCCGGGCGGGTCGCGAGGCGGTGCGGCGAGCGCTTGAGCAGCTAGGCGAGCCCCACGTGGTGATGTCGCGGGGCGAGTCGGCCGCCGCGCTGGAGCCGCTGCTGCCCGGGGGGACGTGCTTCGTGTACGAGGCGCACCGGCCGCTGCAGGCGGTCCTGGAGGGGCACGGTCGGCGGTGGTGGTCCGACCCGCGTCGGCGGCTGGCGGCTTGGCGCGGGGCCCGGCGTGAGCGGCGGTTGCTTGCTCGGGCCGACGGGCTGGTGTGTCTGACGTCCGGGGTGTGGGACGACCTGCGTCAGCGTCATCGGGTGCGGGGCAAGCCGCACCTGATCCTGCCCAGCGGCGTGGACGTGGACCGGTTGGCCGCGGAAGGGGCGGGGCCGGCGGGGCCGGCGGGGCCGGCCATGGAGCCGGTGGACGTGCTGTACGTGGGCAAGCTGGTCGCTCGCAAGGGTGTGGACACGCTGGTCCGGGCGGTCGCGCGGATGCCGGGGCGGACGGTGCGCCTGATCGGCGGCGACGAGGCGCAACGGGCGTGGGTGCGACGGGTCGCCGCGGACTGCGGCCTGGGCGTCGAGCGTCTGCGGCTGCCGGGCTTTGTGGCCCCGCGGGATGTGGCCGGCTGTTACCGGGCGGCCCGGGTGGGGGTCTGCCCGCTGCCGACGGGGCTGAGCGCGGTGTCGGATCGCTTTACCAGCCCGATGAAGGTCCTGGAGATGATGGCGGCGGGGCTGCCGATCGTGGCCAGCGACCTGCCGACGGTGCGTGCGATGCTCGATCCGGGCGTGACGGCCGAGCTGGTGGTGGCCAGCGACCCCGCGGCCCTGGCGGTGGGCCTGGAGCGGCTGCTGGAGGACCCCCGCCACGCGGCCCGGTTAGCTCGGGCGGCGCGGCGGGCGGTGCGGGCGTATGCCTGGCCCTGCCGGGCTGAGGCGCTGGCCCGCTTTTGCAGGACGGTCGTCGGGTGAAGTGCGGGCGAAGCGATAGGCCGGAGGTTCCAATTCTCACCAGGATCGGCGATTTGGTCCCGACCACGCGCGGCACACCTAGCATGATTGACGCCCAAGGGTGGCGACGGGGCCCCAAATGGCCGACGAAGTGAGGGGAATGCCCCAACCCGCCCGAGCGGTCGCAGCGTGCCCGCCGCGGTTCCGGGGTGATGAAGGAGTTGGATCGTGCCTGATCGCGTTGGCGACCTAATTATCGGCGGCGGGCCCGCCGGGCTGACGGCGGCTTACATGCTCGCCGAATCGCAGCGGCCGCCGGTCGTGCTCGAAATGTCCGACCACGTCGGTGGCATCGCCCGGACCGAGGAGCACAACGGCTATCGCTTCGACATCGGCGGGCACCGCTTTTTCACCAAGGTCAAGCAGGTCCAGGACCTGTGGAAGCACGTGATGGGCGACGACTTCATCAGCGTGCCGCGGTCCAGTCGGATCTACTACCAGCACCGCTTCTACGACTACCCGCTGCAGCTGTTCAACGCCCTGATGAACCTCGGCTCGTACGAGTCGATGCGGATCATGCTCAGCTACTTCAAGTGGAAGGTGATGCCCTCGCCGGAGGAGGAGAACTTCGAGCAGTGGGTATCCAACCGGTTTGGCGGCCGGTTGTACTGGCATTTTTTCCGCACCTACACCGAGAAGGTCTGGGGCATCCCGTGCACGGAGATCCGGGCCGACTGGGCCGCCCAGCGGATCAAAAACCTCTCGCTCAAAAAGGCCGTGTGGAACGCCGTCTCGGGCCAGAACGACACGACCTCGCTGATCAAGACCTTCGACTACCCGCGGCTGGGCCCGGGCATGATGTGGGAGAAGTTCGCCGCCGAGGTGACGCGGATGGGCGGCGAGGTCCGGATGCAGACCCGCGCCGACCGCATCCACCACGACGGGAAAGGCCACGTCACGGCGGTCGACATCACCCCGCTGGATGGCGAACCGCACACCGTCGAGCCCGAGCAGGTCATCAACACCATGCCGCTGGCGACGCTGATGCGTTGCCTGGACCCCGCCCCGCCGGCGGAGGTCCTGGAGGCGGCGTCGCTTCTCAAGTACCGCGACTTCTTAATCGTGGGTCTGATCTGCGAGGTCGAGGAGCCGTTTGAAGATAACTGGATCTATATCCACTCGCCGCACGTGAAGGTCGGCCGGGTGCAGAACTTCAAGCGATGGAGCGCCGAGATGGTCCCCGATCCGCGGATGACCAGCCTGGGCATGGAATACTTCTGCCACAAGGGCGATGGCCTGTGGAACATGGCCGACACGGACCTGATCGAACTGGCCAAGCAGGAGGTCCAGGAACTGGACCTGGTCTCGGCCGACACGGTCCGCGACGGCGTGGTGATCCGCCAGGAAAAAGCGTACCCGGTCTACGACGAGAACTATCGCGCGGCGGTCGATGTCATCAGCGCCTACGTGAATATGTTCGACAACCTGCAAACCGTCGGCCGAAACGGGATGCACCGCTACAACAACATGGACCACTCGATGCTGACCGCGATGCTCGCGGCCCGCAACATCCTGGGCGAGGATCACGACGTGTGGGACGTCAACGTCGAGCGGTCTTATCACGAGGACTTCACCACCCGCAAGGGCCGCAACGACGAGCTGGCCGAGCAGGACGAGCAGGACGTAGCCGCGAAGGACCCGCTGCCCTCGGGCCCGTCGAGCCTGGGCAGCGTCACAAGCCGGGCGGTGCGGGGTGCCGCGTGACACCCGTGGGTGTGGCGCTGCTGGGCTGCGGCCGGATCGCCCGGGGCCGACACCTGCCGATCCTCGCGGCGTCGTCGGCGTGGCGCGTGATCGCCGTCGTGGACCCCGACCCCGCCGCGCGTCAGACGGCCGGAGGCCAGGTCCCCGGGTGCCGCGTCGAGCCCGACGCCCAGTCGGTGCTCGCGGACGCCGATGTGCAGGCCGTGGTCATCGCCAGCCCCAACACGCATCACGCCCGGCAGGCCCGGCTTGCGCTGGATGCGGGCAAGCATGTGTACCTCGAGAAGCCGATCGCCCTGGACGTGGCCGACGCCCGGGGGCTGGTCGACGCCTGGCGGGATACGAAGCTGGTCGGCCGGGTGGGCTTCAACTACCGCTTCCACCCGATGCACCAGGCCGCCCGCGACGCCATCGCCGCCGGCCGGATCGGGCCGCTGGTCGCGATCCGCAGCCAGTTTTCGACACCCGCCACCGAACAGCCTGGCTGGAAGCAACGGCGCGAGACCGGCGGCGGGGCGCTGCTGGACCTGGCGTCGCACCACGTGGACCTGGCCCGCTTCCTCACCGGCAAGGACATCACCCGCACCCGCGGCTGGGTCCGCTCCCGCCGGTCCGAACACGACACCGCCGGGCTCGAGCTCACGCTGGGCGAGGGCGTGCTCGCCCAGATCACCGTTGCGATGTCCAGCGTCGATGAAGACCGCATCGAAGTCCTTGGCGAGGACGGGTCGCTCGTGCTGGACCGCGTCGCCGACCCGGTAATGCGGCACCGGCCCGCGGGCCGCGGTGGGCTGCGGTGGCAACGGCTCAAGCACGCGCTGACGGCGGCCCGGCCCACGCTGCCCGGCAGCGGGCGGTTCGAGGTGTCGACGCGGCGATCGCTGGAGCAGTTCGCCGCGGCGGTCCGCGGCGAGACCTCGGCGACGCCGGACCTGGCCGACGGCCTGGCGTGCCTGGAGGTGCTCGCGGCGGCGGAGGCGGACGCGGGTGTGGCGATGCCGGAGGGGGCCGGCTGATGTGGTGCCCGTTCGAACATTCAGCGCACGGCCCAATCGGGCGTCGCAGTGCATCGGTGCCACGGCCACTTGTTGGTCGTGCTCAGACGTCGGCATCCCGGGGCACGGCCAGCGAGCGGCCGTGGCACCACGTCGGGTGCCATGAAGCATCGGGGCGCGAGAGCCGAGAGTCGTCGGAGGTCCACACCTGACATGCCGCCTGCCGTGTCGGTGATCATGACCAGTTACAACGCCCGCCGGACCATCGGTGGGGCGCTGCGGTCGCTCCAGCAGCAGGCGAGCGACACGCCATTTGAGACGGTGCTGGTCGACAGCTCGACCGACGGGACGGCGGACCTGGTCGAGCGGGAGTTTCCGTGGGTCCGCGTGCTGCGGTTCGAGCAGCGGAAGTTTTGCGGGGACGGGCGGAACATCGGCATCGGCGGAAGCTCGGGGCCGGTGATTGCGTTTCTGGACGCGGACTGCGAGGCGGCGCCCGACTTTATCGATCGCGTGGTCGAGGCCCACGAGCGGCACGACACCCCGTCGATCGGCGGCGCGGTGGGCAACGCCAACTCGGAATCGTCGGCGGGTTGGGCGTACTGGTTTGTCGAGTTTTCCTCGTGGTCGCCGGGCCTGCCCGGCCGCGACGTGGACGACGTGCCGGGCTGCAGCATGTCGATCAAGCGGAGCGGCTTCGAGCGGTTTGGGCCGTTCCTCGAGGGCAGCTACTGCTCGGACTCGGCGTTTCACTGGGCGATGGCCCGGGCGGGGCTCAGGCCGCGGTTTGAGCCGAGCATCCGCGTGGCCCACCGCAACCCGTCGGACCTGTCGCACATCGCGGCGCATGCGGCGAGCCACGGCGGGCAGTTCGGCCGGGTCCGCCGGCAGCAGACGCGGCCGTCGACGGCGCGGCTGTGGGCCTGGCGGCTGGGCGGGCCGGTGGTGCCGGGGCTGCTGCTCGGTCGGACGGTCCGGGACGTGTGGGCCAGCGGGAGCAATCGGCTGCGGCTGCTGCGGAGCCTGCCGGCGGTGCTGCTGGTGCAGTCGGCGTGGGCCTGGGGCGAGTGGACCAGCTACTGGGAGCGTGCGGATCGCGAAAAAGGGGTCAGACCCCTTTTTTCGGGGGGCGGGTCGTGAAGGTGTTGCTGCTCAACGATCGGCTGGACCCGACGGGCGGGTCGCAGCTGATGACGCTGGGGCTGCGCGACGGGCTGCGTGGCCGGGGGCACACGGTGCGGACACTCGCCAGCCGCGCGGGGATCGGCGACGCCGGGCCGACCGAGGCCGATGTCACGTGCTTCGGCAGTCAAGGCACGCTGCAGACGCTCAGCCGGACGGTGAACCCGTCGGCGGCGGCGGCGCTTCGGCGGGAGCTTCGCGACTTTGACCCGGACGTGGTGCATGTGCGGGCGTTCTTGACGCAACTGTCGCCGGCGATCCTGCCGCTGCTGCGGGACCGGCCGGCGGTGATGCACGCGGTGATGTACGACGCGGTGTGCCCGACGGGCAAGAAGCTGCTGCCAAGCGGGTCGGTCTGCCGGGAGCGGGCGGGGTGGGTGTGCAAGCGGCAGTGCCTGTCGTGGCCGGCGTTTGGGGCGCTCATGGCCCAGCGGGGGCTGTATCGGCGGTGGCGGGATGCGTTTGACGTGGTGGTGGCCAACTCACAGGCGACGGCGGAGAAGCTGGAGGCCGACGGCATCGGTCCGGTGCGGGTGGTGCACAACGCCGTGCCGGACCTGCCGCAGCGTGGGCCGCTGCACGACCCGCCGCTGGCGGTGGTGGTGGCGCGGCTGTCGCGGGAGAAGGGGGTGGACGTGGCAGTGCGGGCGTTTGCGATCGCGCGTGAGCGGGTCGCCGAGGCCCGGCTGCTGGTGATCGGCGACGGCCCGGAGCGGGCGGCGCTGGAGCGGCTGACGGCCGAGCTGGGGCTTGGGGAGGCGGTGCGATTCGCGGGGCGGTTGAGCCGGGCCGAAGCGCAGGCCCGGGCCGCGCCCGCGTGGGTGCAGCTGGTCCCGTCGGTGTGGGACGAGCCGTTTGGTCTGGTGGCGGCCGAGGCGATGATGCGGGGCACGGCTGTGATCGCCAGCGGCAGCGGCGGGCTGGCGGAGATCGTCGAGGACGGGTTGACGGGTTGGCTGCACCGGCCGGGCGAGTGTGGGGCGCTGGCCGAACCGTTGACGCGGGTCCTGCGGGATCGGCCGCTGGCCCAGACCGTTGGGGCGGCGGCAAGGCGGCGGGCGATGGAGCGATTCACGATGGCTCGTGTGCTGGATGATTTTGAGTCGATCTATACCGAGGTGACTGCTCATGAGTGACACGTCCGACCCACGCCCGGCCGACCTGCTCGCCTCGGTGATCCTGGTGGTGCAGGACGGGTACCGCGCGATCGCGAAGACGGTGGAGTCGTTGTCGCGGCAGACGATCGTGGACCGGCTGGAGCTGGTCATCGTCCAGCCCGGCGACGCGCCGCCGCTGCCGCCGCACGGGCCGCGGGACCGGCTGGCGAAGCTGACGGTGGTGACGCTGGAGGACGCGGCGCTGGGCGAGGCGCAGAGCCACGGCGTGCGGGCGGCGTCGGGACCGGTGGTGATTTTGGGGGAGGATCACGCCTGGCCCGAGCCGGGGTATGCCCAGGCGCTGGCGTCGGCCTGCGAGCCGCCGTACGCGGCGGTGGGCCCGGCGATGGTGAACGCCAACCCGTGGTCGGTGGTGAGTTGGAGCAACCTGCTGCTGGCGTACGGGCCGTGGACCGAGCCGGTCGTCGGCGGGCCGGTGAAGGCGCTGCCCGGGACGAACACGGCGTACCGGCGGGACGTGTTGCTGGGCTACGGCGACGAGTTGGACCGGCTGATGGCCCGCGAGGGCGGGCTGCTGCGTCGGCTGCGGGAAGACGGTCACGAGCTGTACCTCGAGCCACGGGCGCGCACCGCGCATCAGAATGTCTCGGGCCTCAAGGCCGGCGCGACGCTGCGGTTTTGCGCCGGTCGGCTGTACGCGGCGCGCCGTGCCGAGCACGAGCGGTGGGGCGCGGTGAAGCGGGCGGCCTACGCGGCGGCGTCGCCGTTGATCCCGCTGGTGCGGTTCGGGCGGATCGTGGGCGAGTTTCGTCAGCGGGACATGCCGCTGGGCCCGCGTCGGCTGGCGGGGATTGCCTGGGGGGTGGTGCTGGACGGGGCGGGTCAGCTTGCGGGGTTTGGGGCGGGGGCGGGCGGGGCGCCGCAGCGCCTGCAGGACATGGAATACAACCGGCAGCGCTACCTGTCGCGTCGTGACCGGCGGGAGGCGGGGCTGGACGACGCCGAACCGGGCGACCGCCAGCGGCCCGACGGATCATGAGCCAGCGTGCGGCGGGCATCTCGGTGGTCGTGCCCACGGCGAACCGGCCGGCGGCGGTGACGGCGTGCATGGCCGCGTTGCAGGCCTCG
>CAZVBW010000126.1:4343-7203 GCA_964625505.1 uncultured Phycisphaeraceae bacterium | reverse complement strand
GCGGCCATCCGCGGCCTGCACACATCACCGCCGAGCCGGCGAGGTGTGCCACCCCTCGGCAATGCATCCTGGCCATCTCGTTGTCCATAGCGGGTGCAGCGAAGCTGCCCCCGCCCGCGGCAAAGCCGCGTCTACCCCGCGTAATCCTGCAGCGCCGCCACCGACCACCCGTCGCTCCGCAGCGCCGCGATCCCCTCGACCGCGGCCTCGGCGGCGGTCAGCGTGGTGATCATCGTCACGCCGAACCGCACCGCGGTCGCCCGCAGCTTGCCCTCGTCGGTGCCCTTGCCCTTGCGGGTGGGCGTGTTGACGATCATCGCCAGCTCGCCGTTTTTGATCAGGTCCAGCGCATTGGGCCGGCCCTCGCTGATCTTGTTCAGCCGGCTCGTCGTGACGCCGTAGTCCGCCAGATGCTGCCCGGTCCCGCCGGTGCACAGCACTTCAAAACCCATCTCGACCAGCCGTCTGCCGATCGACACCGCCGCGTCGCGGTCCTCCCGCCGAACGGTCAGGAACACCTTGCCCTCGGTCGGCAGCGGCTGCAGCGCCGCCATCTGGCTCTTGGCAAACGCCAGCGGGAACCGCGGGTCGATGCCCATCACCTCGCCGGTGCTCCGCATCTCCGGGCCCAAGATCACATCGACGCCCGGGAACTTGCCGAACGGGAACACCGACTCCTTCACTGCCGTGTGCTCCGGGATCACCTCGTCGGTCACGCCAAGCTCGGCCAGCTGCTTCCCAGACATCACCTTCGCCGCCAGCTTCGCCCACTGCACCCCGCTGGCCTTGCCAATAAACGGCACCGTCCGCGACGCGCGGGGGTTGACTTCGATGACGTAAATCTCGTGGTCGGAGAGTGACGAAGAGACGGAGTGACGAAGAGACGAAGTTTCAGAACCCTCTTTTACTTCGTCTCTACTTCTCTCCGTCTCTTCGTCTCTTCGTCTCACCGCCCACTGCACGTTCATCAACCCCCGCACGTCCAGCGACTTCGCCAAGTCCCGCGATGCCCGCTTGATCTGCTCGACCACCGCCGGCGGCAGCGCGTGCGGCGGCGTCGCACACGCCGAGTCCCCACTATGAATCCCCGCCTCTTCAATATGTTCCAGCACCCCACAAACCACCGCCCGCGCTTCAGCTCCTTCGTGCCTCCGTGCCTCCGTCCCTCCGTCCCTTCCCCCAAAATCCGCCACCACATCCACGTCGCACTCGGTCGCCTGGAACAAAAACTTGTCCACCAGGATCGGCTGGCCCGCGAGGTCCGACGCCCCGATCGCGATCGCCATGTAGTGACGCAGCTGCTCCGCGTCGAAGACCGTCTCCATCGCCCGGCCGCCCAGCACAAACGACGGCCGGACCAGCACCGGGTACCCGATCCGCTCGGCAATGGCCACCGCCTCGTCCGCCGAATGGGCGATCCCGTTCTCCGGCTGGCGGATGTCCAGGTCCCGGCAGAGCTGCGCAAACTGCTCGCGGTCCTCAGTCCGATCAATCGACTCGGGCGATGTCCCGATGATCGGCACGCCAGCCTTCTGCAGCCCGTCCGCCAGGTTCAGCGGCGTCTGCCCGCCGAACTGGACGATGACGCCGTGCACCAGAGACGAAGAGACGGAGTGACGAAGAGACGAAGAGCCACCGTCTTCCGCTTCGTCTCTACCTCTCTTCGTCTCTTCGTCTCTTCCCCCAAACGGCCCCCCATTGAGCCGCTCCACCACGTTCAGCACATCCTCCAGCGTCAGCGGCTCGAAGAACAGCAGGTCGGACGTGTCGTAGTCGGTGCTGACCGTCTCCGGGTTGGAGTTGATCATCACCGCCTCGAAGCCCAGTTCCTGGGCGGCGAAGGCGGCCTGCACGCAGCAGTAGTCGAACTCGATGCCCTGCCCGATCCGGTTGGGCCCGCCGCCGAGGATCACGATCTTGGGCTTGTCGGTGACGCGGATTTCGTCGTCTGAAGAGAGAGACGAAGAGACGGAGTGACGGAGAGACGGAGGATCGGCATCTCCCGCCTTCACTTCGTCACTTCGTCTCTTCGTCTCTTCGTCTCTCCCTCGCCGGAACGGCGCTTCATACGTCGAGTAGTAATACGGCGTCGCCGCCTCAAACTCCGCCGCGCATGTATCGACCAACTTATAGACCGGTTCGATACCCAGCGATTGCCGGTGCCGGCGGACCTTCAGGATGCTGTCGCTATCAATCTCGCCCAGGTACAGGTTCGCCAGCTGCGCGTCGCTGTAGCCCAGCTGCTTGGCTTCGAACAGCAGTTCGCGGGGCAGCTCTTCGAGCGTCTGGTGCTCGCAAAGTCGATCCTCGAACCGTACCAGCTGCTGCAGCTGGTCCAGGAACCACGGGTCGATTTTCGTCAGCTGGTGCACCTGCTCCAGCGTCCATCCGAGCTTTAGCGCGTAGCGGACGTAGTAGAGCCGGCCCTGCGAGGGGACCTGGAGTTTGCGGGTCAACTTTTCAGAAGAGACAAAGAGATCAAGAGACGAAGAGACGGAGGTCTCTGCCCGCACTTCGTCTCTCCGTCTCTTCGTCTCTCCGTCTCTGCTCGCCCTGAGCCACTTATCCTGCTTATCCAGCCCCAACCCAAACCGCTTGACCTCCATCGACCGGATGCCCTTCTGCAGGCTTTCCTTGAAGGTTCGGCCGATGGACATGGCCTCGCCGACCGACTTCATCTGGGTGGTGAGGGTTTCGTCGGCTTCGGGGAACTTCTCGAACGTCCACCGCGGCAGCTTGGTGACCACGTAGTCGATGCTGGGCTCGAAGCAGGCGACGGTCTGGCCGGTGATGTCGTTGGGCAGCTCCCAGAGGCTGTAGCCCACGGCGAGCTTGGCGGCGATCTTGGCGATGGGGAAGC
>CAZVBW010000126.1:0-4333 GCA_964625505.1 uncultured Phycisphaeraceae bacterium | reverse complement strand
CCGACGAGCGGGAGACCCGCGGGTTCATCTCGATGACGACCATCTGGCCCGCGGGGTGGTCGGCGGTGGGGTTGGGGTTGATGGCGAACTGCACGTTGGACCCGCCGGTCTCCACGCCGATGGCCCGCATGATCGCCAGCGACGCGTCGCGCATGTGCTGGTACTCGCGGTCGGTCAGCGTCTGGGCGGGGGCGACGGTGATCGAGTCGCCGGTGTGGACGCCCATGGGGTCGAGGTTCTCGATCGCGCAGATGATCACGGCGTTGTCGTCGTGGTCCCGCATCACCTCCATCTCGTACTCCTTCCAGCCCAGCAGCGACTGGTCGATGAGCACCTGATGGTTCATGGAGGCGTCCAGGCCCCGGCGGACGATGTCCTCGAACTCTTCGCGGTTGTACGCCACCCCGCCGCCGGTGCCCCCGAGCGTGAACGCCGGGCGGATGATCGCCGGCAGCCCGGTCTGCTCGAGCACCTCCCACGCCTCGTCCAGCGACTCGGCGGTCGCCGAAAGCGGGCACTGCAGGCCGATGCCCTCGACGATCTCCTTGAACTGCAGCCGGTCCTCCGCCCGGTAGATGACCTCGCGGTCCGCGCCGATCATCTCCACGCCGAAGCGGTCCAGCACACCGTCGTCGAACAGCTTGCACGCGCAGTTCAAGGCGGTCTGGCCGCCGAGCGTGGGCAGCAGGGCGTCGATCTGGAACGGCCCGCCGTGCTCCTTTTCGATGATCTTGGTGACCGCCTCGGGCGTGATGGGCTCGATGTAGGTCCGATCCGAGAACTGCGGATCGGTCATGATCGTGGCGGGGTTGGAGTTGACCAGCACCACCTTGTATCCCTCCTCGCGGAGGGCCTTGCAGGCCTGGGTGCCCGAGTAGTCGAACTCGCAGCCCTGGCCGATCACGATCGGTCCCGAGCCAATGATGAGGATGTTCTTGAGGTCGTCGCGCCGCGGCATCGGCGGGCAGCATAGAGACCTGCGGGGTGGGGGTCCGGTCGGGCCGGGCCACGTGGCGCTTGGTGCCGCCCACGACGTTTAGCGGGTGCAGCGAAGCTGCCCCCGACGGCGGGTGTCGCACGCCGGGCGCGCCGGCGGGTGCACCGGCGGTGCAACCGCTAAACAGCAGACCCGCCACCGGGATCGGCGGTGGCGGGTCGTGTGCACGTGGATGTCTTGGCCAGCCGGCGGCTACTCGAGGATCTCGAAGATCGACTGGGTCCGCAGGACCAAGCCCGAGCGGCTCAGGAGGTGGTAGCTCTGGATGTGGTACTCGCGCTTGTACTTCTGAGCGTCGAGAACCGACAGGTTTTTCGCACCGTCATCCTGCCACTCGTGGCTGAGCGAGCCGGTCTCGTGGACGAACTCTTCCATCTCCTGGTAGGTCGCCAGGAAGAGGTTCTCGCTGAGCGTCTCGGTCTGGATGGTGGTGACGTAGCCGATGTCGCCTTCGGGGTCCAGCTCGAAGTCCTTCTCGCCCAGGCAGGGCAGGGCGTGGACCAGGCCGGTCTCGGGCAGGTGCTCGCCGTTTTCGACGACCAGCTCCACGAGGCTCTGGCTTTTGGCGGCAAAACGCACGGCATGGCCACCGGCGGTGAGCCAGCTCTCGATCTCGTACGGCCCGTGCCGGTCGATCCGGCGGACGCGGAGGTCCAGCAGCTCGGGGTGCAGCGGCCGCTTGTAAAGCAGCAGCCGGTAGAGCTGCGCGTTGATCTGCTTGGCACTGACGTTCATGGGTCCTTCCACGGCGGGTAGTCCTCGTCGCTTTTAAAGGTTGTGTGGGGCGTGTCGCAGGCCCGGGGATGAACGCGAGTATAGGGCGGCAGCCGGCGGTGGGAACCCCTTTTTATGCGGAATTGTTGCATTCGAACAAGGTTTCATCTCTACCGTGCCGATGCGGGGTTGACCGATAAGCCTCACAGGCGGGCCCCGGGCCGCGCCCGCGTGAATGGCTGTTGCCGACCTCCTGCTGTCGCAGTTGCTGACCCGCCGTGACCCCACGGTCGATGTCGCATTGGCCGCGGCGCTGCCGACCGCCGAGCTCCCGGCGGCGGACCGGATGGCCCGGGCGCTGCTGGAGCGGGGCACGCCCGACGGTCGGCGGCAGGTGATCCGGCAATTGCACCGGCTAAGCGAGCCGCAGCGGCGCGAGGTCGCCGGCCGGAGCGGGCAGTTGGAGCACGCGATCCGCAAGGCCGCGGGCGACGGCGGGCCGGCGGCCGACAACGCCCTGTGGCTCGTCGAGCAGGCGGGTCTGGCGGGCTTGGCGGACGTGGTGGTGCAGCTGCTGCGGCACGACGACGCGGCCGTGGCCGATCGGGCGGCGGATGTCCTGCAGGGCCTGGCCGACACCGCGATCGCCCCCGAAAAAGGGGTCAGACCCCTTTTTCAGGGGAGCGGCGGTGTGGGGTCGGCGAGTGGGCCGGCTCGTCAGCCGGGTGTGCAGGGCGAGTCGGACGCGGCGGGGGAGCGGGAGGCGAAGGCCACGTTGCTGCTGCAGCAGGCGGTGGAGAAGGCGGTGGTGCAGTTTGATCGGCATCCGCACCCGCGGCTGCTGCCGGCGGCGTTGACGCTGGCGCGGCGGGGGTTGCCGTTGGCGGCGAAGGCGCTACGGGGCGGATCGGGCGCGGCGGTGGTGGCCATGCGGGCGGCGGTGGAAGGTTGGGACGAGCGGGTCGCGGGGGCGGCGGGTTGGCTGCTGGCACGGCCGGCGGTCGCCGCCGAGACGCTGGGGCTGGTGCGGCGTGCGGTGCAGAGCGGTCGGCTGGAGGCGGTGCTGGCGGACCGGCACCTGCTGCGGGTCCCGGCGGTGCGGGTGGTGCTTCGGCGGGTGGGCGAGCCGGGACACTGCGCGGGCTCGGCGTCGGCGGTGGTGTCGTGGCCGGCGGACCGTCAGGTGGCGTGGGTGCATTGGCTGGGGATGTTGCCGCTGGATGATGCGTCGCGGGTCGAGCGGCTGTCGGTGTTGGCCCGCAGCGGGGCCCCGGCGGGTCGGCTGGCGGCGGTGCGGGCGCTGTGCAAGCAGCGGGAGCTGCTGAAGCAGGAGGGGGCGGACGGCGAGGCGGTGCGGGGGGTGCTGCGAAAGTCGGCGGAGGACCCGGACCCGGTGGTGGCCCGGTTGGCGCTGCGGGCGCTGCTGCTTTATGACGGGCCGAACCTGGCGACGACGCTGGCGCGACTGGCCGGCAGCGGGGGGCCGGCGGTGCGGGCGTTGGCTCAGCGGCGGCTGGCGCCGATCGGCTTTGCGCGGCTGTGGGGTGGTTGGTCCACGATGGGCCCGGACAAACGGGTGGCGGTGGGCCAGGCGCTGCTGAAGATCGATTCGCGGATGCACGAAAAGCTGGCGGCGCGGCTGATGATGCCGGACCGGCGGGCGCGGGTGCAGGCGGTGGCGATGGCGGATCGGCTGGGGCTGGCGGGCCGGCTGACCGAGCCGCTGGCGCAGCTGACGCGTCAGGGCGACAGCGTGGTGGCGTCGGCGGCGGTGCGGGCGCTTGCGGGGGTGGCGGTGGAGGGGTCGGCGGGTCTGGACGCGGTGTGGGCGTGCGTGGAGCACGAGGACCCGCGGGTGCGGAGCAACACGCTGGAGGCGCTGGCGGAGCGGCCGGCGGCGGACCCGGGGGATGTGCACGGCGGGGCAGCGCGTCATGATGAGCGGCGGCTGAACGAGTTGATCGTGCGGTGGGTCCGTCGGGAGCACCACCGGCCGCGGGCCGCCGCGCTGCGGGCGCTGTGGGCGCGGGACGCGGCGGCGGGGCTCACGCAGGCGCGGGTGATGCTGGGCGACGGCCGACCCGAGCATCGGCGGGCGGCGCTGTGGGGGGGGGTGCGGGGGGGGGGGGGTGCTAAAAGGGGTCATTTTAGCACCCCCCCCCAAATCGACCCCAAAAGGGCCAAAAGGGCCGTTTCTGTGGCACCCCCTTTTTTGGGCCATTTTCACCAAGTATCGTGTATTAAGGGACTATTTGGCCAGGAGGGCTCAAAAAGGGGTCATTTTTGGACCCCTTTTTGGGCCAAATCTGCATAATCTCATTATTAAATACTGCTTACGTAAGCAGTGTTTGATTGGTCACCCAAAATCACCTTTTTTGCGTTCCCCCGGCCACCACTGTCGAATCGAGGATTTCATGCTTAGAGGCCGATTTTGATAATGAAATCCCAAAATCCCTTTAAATGGCAAGGTCCAAATGGCCATTTTTGCCAAAAGACCTTGCCAAATGGGTCCCAAAAAGGGGTCCCAAAAAGGGGTCCCAAAAAGGGGTCAAAAATGACCCTTTTGAGCACCCCCCGGATCGACCCCCAGGGGGGGTCATTTTGACCCCTCCCACCACTGAG
>CAZVBW010000125.1:0-7262 GCA_964625505.1 uncultured Phycisphaeraceae bacterium | reverse complement strand
CTTCTGCCACCCCTCCCTCTGAGGGAGGGGCCGGGGGAGGGTGGGGTGTACGGCTAATAGGTGGGAGGGGTCGTGCTTTCGTCCGGACGACCCTCACCCCAGCCCTCTCCCTAGAAGGGAGAGGGGGCAGAACGATGTTGCGAACTGACCTAACGCAGGCTTTCCCGGTGCTGATCCGCCGGCCACTATGCCACCTTCACGCCCCCCGCTCGCGCGTCACCCGCTCGCGGTACCCGATCGCCCGCAGCACCGCGAGCGGGTCCAGGGCCCCGCCGGCCCGGCGGCGGGCCTCGGCGACGAGTGGGCGGACGTCCGCCTCGTACGCCGCCTTCAGCGTCGCCTCGGCCATCGCGACGTCGTTCGCTTCCTGATAACCGGCCAGGGCTTCACGATCGACCAGCAGCGCCTTCGCAAACGCCTGCTGCAGCTGGTCTGCGGTCTGGATCAGGGCTTCGATCGGGTCCTTCACATTGTGGCTCTGGTCGATCATGTAGTCCGGCGAGAAATCCGGGTCATCCAGCGCGGCATCGACCAGCTCGTGGAACACGAGGAACAGCACGTACGGCCGGATCGACCCGGCGGTCAGGTCGTCGTCGCCGTACTTGCTGTCGTTGAAGTGGAAACCCCCGAGCTTGCCCGCGGTGATCAGCCGGGCGACGACCAGCTCGATGTTGCAGTTGGGCAGGTGATGGCCCAGGTCCACGAGGCACGCCGCCTTGTCACCCAAGGCATTGGCGAGCATCAGCGAGCTGCCCCAGTCCTGGACGACGGTGGCATAGAACGCGGGCTCATAGGGCTTGTGTTCGGTGTAGAGCATCCAGTCGTCGGGCAGGCGGTCATAGACTTGCCGGAGGCTCTCGAGCGTGCGGTCGAACGATCGACGCAGGTGCATCTGCCCGGGGTAGTTCGAGCCGTCGGCCAGCCACACGGTCAGGGCCTTGCTGCCCAGCGTCTTGCCGATGTCGATGACCTTGGCGTTGTGCTCGACCGCCTGTTCACGGACGGCGGGGTCGGTGTGGCACATCGAGCCGAACTTGTAAGAGCGGGCCTGCCCCGTGTCCTGGTCCTCGAACGTGTTGGAGTTCATCGCGTCGAAGCTCAGGCCGACGTCACTGGCCGCGTCGCGGAGCGCCGCGGGGTCGTCCGGCTGGTCCCACGGGATGTGCAGCGAGACGGCCGGGGTGCAGCGGACCAGTTGCTGGATCACGCCGATGTCCTGCAGCTTGTCGAAGATGTCGCGGGGCTCGCCGCCGACGGGGAACCGGCCAAACCGCGTGCCGCCTGCTCCCAGGGCCCAGGAGGGGATCGCGACCCGCAGCTGGGCGATGTGGTCCAGCAGCGCGTCGAGCGACCCGCCGGTGCGGTCCAGGCGAGCGGCCCAGACGTCGAGTTCGGCGTCGTGGTGGGAAGCGATTTGCTGGTTGTGATTCTCGATCTGGTCCGGTTGCATGGGCATGGCCGCACGATACCGCCAGGCCGGACGCTCACGTCGAGCCCGTCGAGTCTCGTGAGCATCAACAGAAGCTGGCGGTACGCCGCGGCTTGAAAAGGCTTCGGCCGCGAGTCGTGCAATGCACCCCGCCGCTCGGCCGGTGGGGCGGTCGGCAGTAAGATGCGGCGTCGCCCCGCTGGAGATGTTGCCGATGCCGATGCCGATGAGAGTGATTGCCGTCCTGATGTTGATGATCGGGCTGCTGCCCGCCGGTGGGGTTGGGGCCCAAGGCAGTGGGATGAACGCCCCGGTCATCCCGTCGCAGGTGATTTCCGAGCCGTCGCCTCTGGACGGCTCGCAGCGGCAGTCGGTCGATGCCTTCGTGACCCCGAACCTCGAGGCGCTGCTGTCGGGCGACCCGTCGCGGGTGTCCGAGGCTCGGGATCAGCTGCTGACCTACTTCCGGACCCCCGGCGCCAGCGAGAGCTTTCTGGACTATTACTCGCAGGCGATCAGCCGGCGGATCGCCGATGCTTTGGATAGCGAGCAGGCCCTGGTGCGGGTCAACGCGATGATCCTGGCCACCCGGCTGACCAACCCGCAGGCGGCGGACCTGATCCGCGGGGCGTTGGCCGACCCGACGCCGGGCGTGCGGTACTGGGCGGCCCGGGCGCTGGGTCAGGCGGCGGCCAACCAGACGCTGAGCCGCCAGCAGCAGCTGGAGCTGCTGCGCGTGTTGCAGCAGCAGATCGACGACGAACCGTCCGAGGAGGTGGTGCGGCAGATCCTCGCGGCGATGAACCGGCTGGACCTGCGTGCGGCGCGGGAGGCCGTCCTGGACGCGCTCAACAGCCGGGTGCGGTTCCACATCGATCGGCCGCAGCTGTCCTACGACGCCGAGCGGGAGGCGATGGCCGAGGTGTTCCGGCAGATCATCCAGGAGGTCCCCAGCGGCACCGCCGAGCCCCAGGACCTGCGGCAGCTGGCCCGGGCGTCCGGGCGGTACTTCAACCTCATCAGCCAGCAGCTGAACCAGGGCAACATCCTGCCCCGTGTGGTCCCCGGCCACGAGGCGATGATCTCGCTGTCCCAGAACGTGCTGGGCTATTCCAAACGGTCGGTGCAGGCGGGCGTCAACACCCCCGACGCCGAGTCGGTCGAGCAGGCCCTGATCTTCGACAACTACGACCGGTTGACCGAGCACGGCGGCACGTGGCTGCAGATGCTCTCGGGCCCGCCGTTCAACTTCTCGGCACAGGACCTCGAGTCGGCGCTGCAGTAGCGGCCGCCGCACCGGTGCTCATGTGGCGGGGCCCTGAAGCCGCGGATGTGAATCCGTCGGCCGGGCGTGAGGTGGCGCATCGGGCGGCCGAGCCAAGGGTAGATACCCGCGGTCGCTTGCGAGCGGCGAGCGGCGGGCGGTTGGGCGTCGCGGCGAGCTTCGGCGGCCGCGGATATACATCCGCGGCTAGGGAGCGGAAGCGGCGGGTGAGGCCGGATTCCGACGGGATGAAGCATTAGCCTGCCCGCGTGACGCAGATCGTTGGATCGTTGTTGCCCATCGCGGCGCTGGTGGTGCTCGGGGCGGGGCTGCTGCGGCTGGGGTTCTACGGCGACGCGATGCGGCGGGGCCTGGACCGGCTGGTGTACTGGGTGTGTCTGCCGGCTTTAATCCTGCAGGTGCTCTTAGACGCGCCGACCATCGGCGGCGGGCCGTGGCGGATGGCGGGGGTGCTGCTGACGGCGACGGTCGTGGTGATGCTGCTGGCGTATCTGGTGGCGTGGGCGTTTCGGGTCGACCGGCCGGCGGTCGGGGTGCTGGCGCAGGCGGCGTTCCGGGGCAATCTGGCGTTCGTGGGGCTGCCGGTGATCGCCTTGGCGTTGGGGGATGATTCCGGGGGGGGCGGGGTGTTGGCGCGGGCGACGCTGGTGTTTGCGCCGCTGGTGATTCTCTACAACGTGCTGGGGGTGGTGGGGCTGGTGGCGTTTGGTCACAAGCTGGACGCGTCGCTGCCGTGGAAGATGCTGCGGTCGCTGGTGAGCAACCCGCTGCTGATCGCGTGCGTGGTAGGCCAGGCGGCGTGGTCGATGCGGGTGGAGGTGCCGGAGGTGGCGATCCGGACGCTGGGGCTCTTGGGTCAGCCCGCGGCACCGTTGGCGCTGATCAGCCTGGGCGGGGCGGTGGTGAGCTACCCGCTGGGGCATCGGCTGGGTTTGGCGACGGTGGCGGCGGCGCTGAAGCTGGCGGCGCTGCCGCTGATCACCTGGTGGCTGGCGGGTCTGGTGGGGCTCTCGGCCGAGGACCGGATGATCGCGATGGTGTTCGCGGCGTGTCCCACGGCTGTGGCGTCGTACGTGCTCGCCACGCAGCTGGATGGCGACGAGCCGCTGGCCGCGGCATGCATCGTGGTGACCACGGTGGGCAGCGCGGTGTCGCTGGCGGTGGTGTTGGGGATGGGGTGATTGAGCCTGAAGCGGAAAGCTTGAAGCGGGAAGCCGGAAAACTGGACGGGGGCGGTGGTGGTGCGTCCGAGGCTTCTGACTTCCCGCTTCCCGCTTCCGGCTTCTGGCTTCTGGCTGCCCACGCTTCTATGATCCGATCCGGCGACCGCCGGAACCTGACCCATGAAAGGCAAATGTGACAAGTGCGATCGGCCGGCCACCCATCACTCGGTGGAGGTGCACGGCAAGCACAAGGTGGAGAAGAACCTTTGCGAGGTCCACGCCGCGGAGGAGGGGCTGTCGCAGACGGCCCACGCCCCGATCAACGAGCTGCTGACCAACTTCGTAAAGGTCCAGGCGGCGGGCGGCGACCCGGCGGCGATGGCGGCGGTCGCCGCGGGCAAGGACACGGTCTGCGACCAGTGCGGGTTGACGTTTAAGAAGTTCCGCGAGTCGAGCCTGCTGGGCTGCCCGGAGTGTTACAAGGCGTTTGACTCGGCGCTGGAGCCGCTGCTGGAGCGTGCCCACGACGGCGGGGCGCACCACGTGGGCAAGGTGCCCCACCGCGCGGGGGCCGGCGAGCAGCGGCAGGTGCAGTTGATGCGGATGCGAAAGACACTCGACGACGCGGTGGCCGCGGAGGATTACGAGCAGGCGGCCCGTCTTCGCGACGACATCGCCAAGCTCGAAGAGGGGAGCGGCCGATCGTGACGCTGCGCCAGATCACCGACCGGGCGGGCGAGTGGCTGCGGGGCTCGGGGCCCAACAGCGAGACGGTGCTGTCCAGCCGGGTCCGGCTGGCGCGGAACCTCGCGGGCTTTCCGTTCGTCAACAAGGCCAGTGGCCGGCAGCGGCACGAGGTCCTTGAGGCCTGCCGGGGTCAGATCATGTCCGGCCGGCTGGCGGACAACGTGCTGTGGGTCCCGCTGGACCAGAGCCCGCCCCTGGATCGGCAGCTGCTGGTCGAGCGGCACCTGATCAGCCGGCAGCACGCGGCGAAGAGCAACGATACGCCGCGAGCCGTGGCCATCGACGCGGACGAGACGTTCGCGATCATGGTCAACGAAGAAGACCACATGCGGGTCCAGGTCCTGCGGTCGGGCATGCAGCTGGACGAGGCGTACGACCAGGCGCAGCGGATCGACGACGTGCTCGAGGAGAAGCTGGACCTGGCGTACAGCAGGCGGTTCGGCTACCTGACCGCGTGTCCGACGAACGTGGGCACGGGCATCCGCGTCAGCGTCATGTTGCACCTGCCAGCCCTCAAGCTGCTGGGCGATATCGACAAGGTCAAGCGGGCGGCTCGCGATATGCACCTGGCGGTCCGCGGGCTGTTCGGCGAGGGCTCCGACGCGCTGGGCGACCTGTACCAGGTGTCGAATCAGACCACGCTGGGCAAGGCCGAGCAGGAGATCCTTGGGGACTTTCAGCACACGGTGGTGCCCCAGATCATCGCCTACGAACAGCAGGCCCGCCAGTCGCTGGCCAAGCAGCGGCCCGACCATTTGGACGACAAGATCTACCGGGCCTGGGCGACGCTGACCAACGCCCGCGTCATCGGCACCGAGGAGGTGCTGCAGCTGCTCTCGCACGTCCGCCTTGGCGTCAACCTCGGCCGGCTCGAGACGGTCGATATCCGCACCATCAACGAGCTGTTCCTGCTGACCCAGCCGGCCCACCTGCAGAAGGTCGTGGGCCAGAGCCTGGACCCGGCGGCCCGCCGTGTGGCCCGGGCGACGTTGCTTCGCCAGCGGCTGGGCGGGCGGTGACTTCGCCCCGGGCTTTGCCCGGGGGCGGTTCAAGGCAAGCCCGGGCGGACAACTTGATGCATCACCCCGCGGCCGTTTATATACGAGGGTGCCACAGCTTGACCGCTTTGGCGGCAAGCTGTGCATGGATCGCGGTACCCGCACAGCTTGCCCTTCGGGTCAAGCTGTGGCACCCAGCTTCTATATCACAGCAGCCGCAAGCCGTGGTCAACGCAGATGCTGCGGCCAGCGATGTGTAAAGTTGAGAGCCCGGGGCCTAACGGAGATGGACATGCCACACCACATCACCCGCCGGACCTTCCTGATCGCCGTGGGCGGGGCCGCGGTGCTCCCGACGCTCGGCTGCAAGCCGCGTGTTGAGCCCGAGAAGGTCGCCGATGCCGTGGCCAAGGTCGCGATCGTGGTCGGCAACGTCACGATGGACTTCAACCACTGGGCGGCCCGGATTACCGGTGTGACGCTCTATATGTCCGGCCACCTGGTCGTGCTCTACATCGACATGGACGGCCAGGAGCGGCGACAGCTGTTCGGCCTGTCCGCCGAGCACGTCGACGTGCTGCGGGCGGCGATGGCGGTCATCGTCATGGACGAGGACGGCGAGCGGCTGGAGGTCGCGATCGACGAGTTCATCGACTCGATGGACCGGGTGCCGGAGGGCATCGACGATGCGGACGTCCAATAGCCGGGCCGCTACGCGGCCCTGGTGTGGCGTCGCGCACCGCCGCGAGCTAGAGGGCGTTACGCAGATCAGGCGAGCTCGATCACTTGTGACTGCCCGTGCTGCGGGTGCGTCGGGTCGAGGCTGTGCAGCGTCAGCGTGAGTCGGCCGTCGGCGGTATCGGCGACGATGAAGCCGGCCGGAGCGTCGGCCTGGAACGTGTACGCGGTCGGCGGCAGGCCGGCAATCGCGATCCCGTCACGGTCGGTGCGCGACCAGCGGTGCGTGTGGCCGTGGACCCAGGCGCGGACGTGGCGATGGCGGGTCAGCATCGGCCAGAGCTCACCGGTATCGATCAGACCGGCCCAGCCTTCGCCGCGGTCGTGCTGCGGCTGGTGGTGCACCACGATGACCGTCGGCGTCGGGTCGGCGGCGAGCTGCTGATCCAGCCACTGCCGCTGAGCCTCGCCGAGATGCCCAGCCACCTCGTCGATGCGTCGCAGCGAGTCGAGCATCAGCCAGCGGACCCCGCCGACCGTGACGCTGCCGGTCTCGAAGGCCGGGGTGTGGCCGCGTGGGTCCAGGCCGCCCGCGTGGGGGTAGCGGACCTGCACCGCGTGGCCGCGGTGATCGTGGTTGCCGAGGGTGGCGTGCAGCGGGATGCCCGCGTTGCGGATCGGCTCGAGCAGGTGATTGAGCGTGACGTAGTCCCCGGGGTTGCCGCGGTCCAGGGACAGGTCGCCGTTGATGATCACTTGCCCGGGCCGCGGCCGCAGAGCCAGCACCTGCCCCGCCGCCGCGGCCAGCCGCTGGCCCATCGCGACGCCGCGGTAGACGTGGTCCAGGTCGCTGTGAATGTGCGTGTCCGAGAGCAGCACGACGCGGGCCGGCCTGGCGTGGGGAGCCGGTGCGGGATCGGCGGCGGGCCCGGCGGTCGGCGGGGGCGTTGGTTCCTGTGCCC
>CAZVBW010000124.1:0-7462 GCA_964625505.1 uncultured Phycisphaeraceae bacterium | reverse complement strand
ACCGGCCCCAGCACATCGCCCCTAGCTAAGCCGACTTTTGCAGCATCCTGCTAGCGCAGCTTGCATCAGTATTCTGCCCCCTCTCCCTCCCAGGGAGAGGGCTGGGGTGAGGGTCGTTGCCGCCATTGCACCACCGCTCCCACCTACCAGCCGTCCGTCCCACCCTCCCCCTGCCCCTCCCTCAGGGGGAGGGGTGGCAGAAGTTGACGCTAGATGGACTCATCCCTTCTCACGGCCTTCAACACCTTCGGCAAAGCCGAAAACCGATCCGTTTCTGTTTCTCTGCCCTTGGCGCTCTTGGCGTCTTGGCGGTTCCATCTTCTGTCACTGCGGCCGATTGCTCACGTCGTTGCTCGCCCAGTCGTAGTCGAGAAACTCATACGACGCGGGCTGTGCATCGACGCGTGCGGTGACGTAGTCCCGCCAGTCGTCGCCGAAGTCTTCGCCGTACCACTCGAACAGCTTGGTGACCGCCAGCGTGTCGCCCCGCTGCTGGACGAACCGCGGCTGCTCGAGGTTGAGGACAAACGCCTCCTGCTCGGCGAGCTGCTGGTCCAAGGCCTCGCCCGTGTACGCCTCGGGGCGGAGCGGCGGGCAGCTGAAGGCGGCGCAGACCACCGCCCAGTGAATCCGCGGCTCGTCGAAGACCGGCCGAATCAGCTCGTGCTCCAGCTGGTTGAGCGAGAGCATCTCCCCGGCGAGGTTGAACCGCTGGGCGTCGAACGGCCGGTCGGTGTCCATGATCGATTCGAGCGTGTCGCCCGCCCCCTGATCGATCATCCACTGGAGGGTGAAGGCGTTGTAGGCGTTGATCAGCGTGGCCAGCCGCTGGTCGTGGGGCATCCGCAGCAGGCTCACGCCCGCCAGCGAGTGCACGTAGGTGTCGAGGGTTTGGCGGTTGTCGCGGATGGCCGAGTAATCCACCCAGCCGCCGGGCTGGACGTGGTCGCGCAGCAGCTGGTCGAACCCGGCCACGTCGTAGGGCGGTGGGGGTCCCCCGGCGGCGGGGGCGGGCGGGTCCGAAGGCGTGGCGGCGACCGGCTGACCGGCGGCGAGCGGTTGGGAGCCCGCGGGTTGGGAACCGGCGGGCTGGGAGCCGGCGGGCTGGCTGGTGGCCGAGCCGTGCAGGGCGACGTCCTGGTAGGCGTCTTGCGCGACGCCGCCGGGCGGGTCGCCGCAGCCGGTGAGGGCCAAGGCCAGGGCGGCCGACACCGCGGGGACGGTGGGGGTCTTTCGCATGCGGGGGCAACCGGTCACCGGACGACTTTATTCGGGGCACGCCCGCCCCATCGGCGAACCGCTCCATCACGCGTTGATCGGCTCCCCCGCCGACGGGTAATCGCGAAGGGTCCGCGGTCCACACGTCACGCCGCCAAGCCGGCGGGGTGTGCCACCGCGTCGAGCGGCTGGGCCGAGCGGTCGGGCAGGCCGCCGCTGCACCGAACCCGCCCTACCGCTCGGCGGTGCGTGGGTCTTCGGCGGTGAGGTGGGGCGGGGGGGTGTTGCCCAGGTGCACCAGATTGTCGTCGGTGCCGCGGTGGCCGTAGTTCTCGCCGTGCCACGTGCTCAGCTGGCGCTGCAGGTCGGTGAAATAGCGGGGGCTGGCCGGTCGGCCCTCGGCGGCGTACCACGCGTAGAGGTGGCCGGCCCGGTCGCGGACGTTGTCACGGATCCTGCCGCGCATGTCACCCATGTACAGCGAGGGGTTGAGGGCCTCGTTCCAGTGGTCGCTGATGTATCGGGCGAAGAAGTTGGGGTCGGTCGCGACGTCGCGTCGGACGTGCCAGCGGTTGTCTTGGCCGAGGGTGCAGATGGCGGGCCAGGTCTGCTCGCCGATGGTGATCGGCTCGGTGAGGTTGATGTAGAACAGCAGGCCGGCGTAGTTGCTGGCCAGGTCGGCGTTGGAGTACCCGCCGTTGGTCCCGAAGCCCAGCAGGCCCGACTCGCCCATGAGGATGTCGCGGCTGCCGACCCGCACGGCGGCGGCGCGGGCGTCGGACTCGTCGTGGCCGTCGTCGCGGGCGTTGAGGTAGTGCCGGTGGTAGTGGTGGCCCATGTCCACGAAGTGGCCCAACTTGTCGGTGCCCAGGTACGTGCCGTACATCTGGACGGTCGACGAACGGAAGACCCGGCTGAGGTTGCGGGGGTCGATGATGAAGTTCGCGCCGGTGAACACGCAGTCGTCGTACGGGGCGAAGTGGGCGGCGATCCGGCCGTCGGCCTGGGCTTCGTCCGCGGTGTCGCCGTGCCGCAGCTCGCGCTCCAGCGCCTCGATCAGCAGCACCGCATCGGGCAGCGACCGGCGGACCCGCTTGGCCACCTGCCGCGGCTCCAGCGCCTCGGCCAGCACCTCGGAACGGCTCGGGTGATTCTGCGCCCCGCGACCCACGCGACCTCGACGCAGGCTCACCGGCTCGCGGTAGTCCTCGGCAGCGGCGATCCGGCGGTTCGCGTCCGCCACGCCCCGCTCGATGTGGTGCAGGATCAGGCTGTTGAACCACGGCCCAAGGTCGACGAACTCTTCACCGTCGGGCATCGTGAACTGGTCCGTCTCATGAGCCGACGTCGGCCAAGCCCACCACATCATCAGCAGCCCGAAAACCGCCAACACCAACAACCAGCCGCTCCGGGATTTCGTGCGGGACATAGAAGGCCTCCGTCCAAGTGACGCTCACACAACCCTCATCATGACGCGAAAGCTCGCCGAATCCAGCAGATACACCCGGCCCCGCCACCGCTTTACACCCTTGGGCTCGGGTGGTCACCGGCAGTTGGGACTGAAATGCCGCGGCAGAACCCCGCTGGACCCACACGACGACATGCGGTTCGCCCCCGCCGAGTCCCACGTGATGCATCAGGTCGAGCAAGCGCTTGGGTCACCACGACTTGCCATCAACAAGGTCGATGAGGCGGGTGCCACGGCCTGACCCGCAGGGCAAGCCGTGCAGGTCCCGCGGCCCGGCACAGCTTGCCGCGAAAGCGGTCAAGCTATGATCAAAAGGGGTCTGACCCCTTTTACGCACCGTAGGCTCCTCGCATTGGGCATAAAAAAGGGGTCAGACCCCTTTTGGGAGGCGGCCGCGGTTCCGGAGGGCGGACCCGAGGCCGTGCCGCTCGGCAGTTCGACGCACCCAGTGCGGCTCGCCGTAGGGCCGATCGCGGCGGATGGCGGTGTGCAGAGCGTCGACCGCCTCACGGTCCATGGGCGTGTTCACCGTCGCCAGCCAGTTGCGGGGCCTCCGCGACTCGTCCCCGGCCACGGAACCCGGCCGAGGCCAGGGGCTCAGCATCGCTCGAGCCTCCGCGTCACCCGCATGCCAACGCCAGAGGCTCGACCATCGCCAGTCTTCTGCCCGCTCGACCAGCCCGGCCCGGACTGGGTTGCGTTCGACGTAGCGGCAAACGGTCAACAGGTGGACATCATCGGCCACCAGGAACGACTTGTACCGACCTTGGTACAGGTGCCCGCTGCCTTGCGCGTGGTGAGCCACGCGGTGCCGGCTGGCGTGCGTGGTGGTCATCCACTTCATGCAATCGCCCATTGCGCCGTCCCGCCGCGTCCGGATCACCAAGTGCCAGTGGTTGCCCATGACGCAGTAGGCGAGCAGTTCCACATTGCCGCCGGACCGGTCCAGTGAAGCATCAAGCACGGCCTCGAACGCGGCGAAGTCGCCGTCGGAGTTGAAGATGATGCGTCGATCGTTGGCGCGGTTCAAAACGTGGTAGCAGTAACCCCCCACATCCACTCGTGGCCGTCGCGGCATCGAAGCAGCGTAGCAAAAGGGGTCTGACCCCTTTTGCTGCCCTTTTGCTGCCTGCAGCAGATACACCCGGCCCGGCCACTGCTTTGTCCCATGTGTTGACGTGGGGCCCGGGCTTCTTGGACGCAATTGCGGCAAGTTAGCGGCGATGCGCTGCAGAAAAGGGGTCTGACCCCTTTTTTGTCTGACCCCTTTTTCTCTCTTTGCGGGCGTCCCGCGTCCCGGATTCTGAGATCGCTAGCGCAAAAGCAAAGAGCCCGCGGCGGGTGCCGCGGGCTCTTTCGTTTCAGGTTGTGAAGGCGGGTTTAGGGCGAAACCAACGCGCCTTCATTGTCGGCGTTGAAATTCCCATCGGCCTCAGCACCGAACAGATCGAGCGTGAAGGTTCCGGACGAACCGTAACTCATGTTCTCCAGAATTTTATCTTGCTCAAACTGAGTCGAGCCGTCATTCCGGGTCACGGACCCCGTCCAATCGTCGCCGTCTTCTCCCCAGTAGCTCTCGGGAGCCGCATCCGAACCACCGTTGGCGGTCGCACGATCGGCAAGAATGGCAGCGGACGTGTTGATCGTCTCACTCCACTCATTCCGCAGATCGCCCGCAGCGTTGTCATAATCGACGATGGCGTAGGAGACGTTGGTCTGCTCGACCGTCCCGTCGGCTTCGGTCCGGGTGTCGGCCGGCGAGACCGCATATTCGGGCACGAAGTAGTTGCCGTCGAGCATGCGAGCGTACATGTTCTCGTGGATTTGGTCGTTCACGGCCACATAGTCGTCGCCCAGCGACGCGTCGTATTGCGGAGCCACGGCGCCGGCCGCCGTCAGGCCGGCGTAGTTGCCGTCCTGGCCGCCCTGGCTGTTGGACTGCGCGAAGATGACCAGGCCCTGGTGGATACCGCGGAGCTGGGTCGAATTGGACATCCGGCGGGCGGTAGTCCGGGCGGCGCCCAGGGCCGGCAGCAGGATGCCGATGAGCAGCGCGATGATGGAGATCACCACGAGCAGTTCGATGAGGGTAAAACCTTTACGTTGAGACATTGCTTTCCTTTGTTGTGAAGGGAACTACAGGGAACACACAAGGCAGGTGAGTCGCTCGTGGCCGCGCCGGGGGCTCATCGGAGCCGGACAGACGATCATGAGGGCGGGGCAAAATCCGATGCGGAAACCGCAGGCGACTCTGGCCGATCGACGGGTCACACGAACCACTCGTGTGCCGACCGGCCCCCGGAACTTCCCCCCGGGGCGATTCCCCAGCGGACTGGGGGCAAGGCGGGCCGGCGATGAGCCGACCGTGATTCTCCCATCTCGCGTGGCGGCCGGCGATGCCGGTTCACCCTGCGGGACGCTACCAGCTTACCTGCCTTGTCAGAAGTCTGTCAATGATCGGCCTGAGGCGTTCTGAACGGGGTCCGGGCCCAAAGTTCCGCCGTTTTGGGTCATGGTCTTCCCTAAGTGCAGCAGCAGGCGGGGGTCACAGGTGCGGACCGACGGGGCAACGCGGCTCGGAGCGTGGGGTGCAACGTCCGAGAACCGGGCTTTCACCTGACCGATTCGGGGGCCGTCGCGAGGTCGGTCTGCAGCAGCGGCTCGACGAGGTCGGCGAGTTTGGCCACCTGCGCGTCCCAGTTCTCGGTGTGCGGTTGGCCGGCCTTGCGGAGTCTTCGGAACACGCCGCCGAGCTTGAGCACGTCGGACCGGCCCAGCGGGTTGTGCCCCGCCCCCGCCCCCGCCCCCGGACGCTTGTTCTCCGAGGTCGCGGGGGCGTCGGCGGCCAGCCGCAGCGCGTCGCGGACCGCGTGGGACCGGGCGGCGACCAGGCGGTGGTGCAGCACGGCCCGGTTGAGCACGACAAACGGGAACTGCAGGGCATCGACCGGGCCGCAGGTGATCTGCCGGCCCGGGGCCAGGTCGCCCAGGACGGCCCGGGCGAGCTTGCCGCGGAGCTTGACCTTCTGCACCTGCTGGGCGGACAGGGCGCCGGTGACTGCGCCGAGGGCGGTGCCGAGCACGGCCCCGGCGCCCCAGGAGTGGCCGCCGACGTGGGCGTCCATGATCGCCCCGCCGACCGCCCCGCCGACCGCGCCGGCGGCGGCGAGCTGCCAGCGTTTGAGGCCAAAGAGCATCCACGTGCGTTCGCTGAACAGGTCGCCTTGCAGGGCGTCCGGGAGATGTGAAGTCGTGTCGGCGGCCGCGGGGCAAGCCGGGGTCTGTGACCCCGGATTCCGGGCATCGGCGGGCTGGGGGGAATCCGGGCTCACAGAGCCCGGCTCGCTGGCAGAGCCCGGCTCGCTGGCGGGGCCTTCGTCCACCACCAGCCCGTCGTGCTGATAGAGGGTGTGGACGGCCTGCCAGCCCTCGCGTTCGAGGGCCCGGAGGCGGCCGTGCAGCTGCTGGACCATCGGCTGGCGGTGGGCCTCGGCGGACTCTTCGGTCTCGAGTGTGCGGTGCACCCGTTCGGTGAGCATGAGCCCGAGGGTGCGGGCGATGTGCACGGCAGCGGCGCGGCGGCGGGCGTGCCGCTCGGCGATCAGCGCGTCGACCACCTGCCGCATCGGCTCGCGCCAGGCGGTGCGGACCGTGCCCAGGGTGCGGAACAGTTCGAGCCGCTGCTCGAAGCTGGCCCTCTGGGCGCTCAGGACCATCGTGGCGTTGAAGTACGGGCTGAGCTTGTCCTGCCAGCGGTCCAGGTAGGCGTCGGTGCCGGTGGGGTTGATCAGGGCGATGCGGGGCCGGCCGGTGATGCGGAGCAGCTCGAGTTCGGCGATGTGTTCGGGGCCAAACGGCTTGGACCCGTCGGCCACGTAAAGGATGGCCGCGCCCTGCCGCACCGGCTCGAGCAGGCGGCGTTCGTGCACGTACGCCGGGTCGTCGGCGTGAGCGTCGAGGAAGGCCCAGAGGCTGTTGGCGTGCTCGGCGTCGGCGTCGCGGACCGCGGCCTGGCGGTGGTGGTCCTGGACCCAGGCCAGGGCGGCCCGGGCGTTGTCAAAGCCCGGGGTGTCGACGAGGGTGTAGAGGCGCTGGCCGGCGATTTCCAGGCCGAAGGGCTCGGCATGCGTGGTGGTGCCGGGCGTCGGGCCTACGCGGACCTTCGCGTTCTCGGCGAGCATCGAGACGATCGAGCTCTTGCCCCGGTTGGGCGGCCCGACGACGGCGAAGGTCAGTTCGTGGCCGGGCTCGGTCATGCGGCACCTCCGGAATCCGGGGTCACAGACCCCGGCTCGCCCCCCGGAAGCTCCCCCGCAAGCTCCCCCGGAAGCCGACGCTGAGGAGCCGAAGGCGACGACGCGTCTGGTCTCCCCGGCATCGCCCCGATCACGTGCACCACGCCATCAATCTCCGCCAACCGCTGCCGAAGGTACCCCGCCGCCCCCGGATCGACCGGCACCGGCTGGCCGTCCGCGTCGTGGCCCGCCATCGCCACCCACACCGCCCGGTCCGCCTGCCCCGCGTCCAGCGCTTCCCGCACCGCCCTCACGAATGCCACCAGGTCCGCCCGCGGCGGCTCCCAGCCCTTGACCACGATCAGCACCCCCCCCGCCCCCGCCAACCCTGCCGCCCGCGCCGCCGCCGCCCGGTCATCGCCCGGCGTCCCCACCCCCGCCGGCACCACCTCCGGCTCGTCACCCGCACGCAACAACCCCCGCCCCCCCCCCCCCCCCGGGACCCCCCCCCCCCCCCCGAACCCCCCCCCCCCCCCCCCCC
>CAZVBW010000123.1:0-7496 GCA_964625505.1 uncultured Phycisphaeraceae bacterium | reverse complement strand
CGACAACCGCCGCCGCCGCCACCTCGGCCGCCACCGCCGCCGCCGCCGTAGCCACCGCGACCGCCGCCACCGCCACCACCGCCGCCGCCTTCGCGGGGCCGGGCTTCATTGACGCGGAGGGTCCGACCTTCGAACTGCTCGCCTTCGAGGCTTTCGATGGCCTTGGTGGCCTCGTCGTCGTTGGCCATGGTCACAAAAGCGAACCCGCGGGGGCGCCCGGTCTCGCGGTCCGAGATGATTGCCACCTCGTCCACTTGACCGTAGTTATCGAAAAGGGCCCGCAGCGACTCTTCGGTCGTGCGGAAGTTCAGGTTGCCAACGTACAGCTTCATCGTGAAGTCTCCGAGCGTGTGAGGCCAAGGCAGGGCTCGGAATGCGATCGCGAGAGCCGGGCACCACAAAGGGATATGGCCAGGACACGTCGCCTGGCACTCGAGGGCATGATACATCCGGCAGGTGCTGCTGCAACCAGCCGTCTCCGCGAACAGCGGCATTTCACCGGGGTTTCACGCCACGTTCGGGTTTGACCCCGCTGCTCAAGCCGCGGACACTCCCGCCATGGCCCCGCGGACCCGCCCCAATATCGACCGGCTGCACGCCTACACCCCGGGCGAGCAGCCGACCGCCGATCAGACGGCCGCGGGCCTGGTGAAGCTCAACACCAACGAGAACCCGTACCCGCCCAGCCCCGCCGCGCTTCGGGCGATCCGCGGCGTCACCGCCGACCAGCTGCGGCTGTACCCGCCGGTCGCCTCGCCCGCATTCTGCGAAGCGGCGGCCCGCGTGCACGGCGTGGACCCCGACCAGATCCTGACGACCAACGGTGGGGACGAGCTGCTGCGGATGGCGATGACGGTGTTCTGTGAGCCCGGCTCCGCGGGCGCGGGCGGCGGCCTGGGCCTGACCCGACCGACGTACTCGCTGTACGAGGTGCTTGCCGGGATCCACGGCACGCCCATCACTCACGTCGACCGGGTCGGCGAAGACTTTGAATTGCCCGACGACTTGGCCAACCGGTGGAATGACGCGGGTTGCGGGTTGGCGATGCTGGTCAACCCGCACGCACCGACGGGTCGGCTGGAGCCGATCGCGACGGTCCGCGCGCTGGCCCGGGCGTTCCGGGGGCTGTTGCTGGTGGATGAGGCGTACGTGGATTTTGCGGACGCGGATGTGCTGCCGCTCGTGAATGAAGTGGACAACGTGCTGGTGCTGCGGAGCTTGAGCAAGGGGTACGCGCTGGCGGGTTTGCGGTTCGGGTATGGCATCGGGCCCCGGCGGATCATCGACGCCCTGCATAAGGCCCGGGACAGCTACAACCTGGACGCGGTCGCCCAAGCCGCCGGGGCCGCCGCGATCGCCGATCAGGCGACGGCCAGGGCGAGCTGGGACGCGGTCGCTTCGCAGCGGCGACGGCTGACCGAGGCGCTGGGGCGGCGGGGCTGGCGGGTCTGGCCCAGCGCGACGAACTTCGTGCTGGTGCAACCACCCGCCGATGGCCTCGACGCGGCGGGCCACTATCAGCGACTGAAGCAGCGGGGCGTGTTGGTCCGGCACTTCGAGCAGCCGCGGCTCGAGGACAAGCTGCGGATCACCGTCGGGACCGCTGAGCAAGTGGATCGGCTGCTGGCGGAGCTGGACGCGATCGCCAACGGCTGAGCGGGGCCGGTGGCGGCGAGCGCATCCGAAGCGGCTGCGGCGCGGTTCGGTTCGGGTCCCGAGCCGCGGGTGAAGACCCGCGGCCGATGGGCAGTGCGGCGGGTCTGGAACGTCCGGCGTGCTTGAACGACCGCGGGTATGCACCCGCGGCTAGCCGAATCACCGGCAGCCACGCCGCCGTGCAATCCCGTGCATCCGGGCGCCAGTCCCCGGGGGGGACGAAAAGGGGTCTGACCCCTTTTTTGGGGGCTCGACGATCGGGCGGGGCCTAGTTTCCGACAGACGTGCCGCCGGCCTGCGGCAGCTCGATGCGCCAGGCCAGGACGGCGGTCCACCGGGTGTCAAGGCCGTCGGCGGCCCGGGTGGCCTGCAGGCGGTATCGGCCCGGCGGCAGGTCAGTGGCCCAGACGTGCTCGACGTTGTCGACGGTCGAACGCGAACTCAGCAGCCGCGTCGGCTGCGTGGTGGGGGCGGCGGGGGGGTCGATCTCTTGGTTCACCGGTTCGAGGCAGAGGTCGAAGTTGGCGACGGCGGCGGCGTCAAGCCAGATGTCGCGGGCCTGGCCGTCGGGCAGCCGCACCCGGGCGGTTCGGCCGTCGACGCGGCGGTGCCAGACCAATGCGGCGGACAGTTCGCCGATCGGTTGATCGGACTGGAAGTTGAACGACACCTCCTGCCCGGGCTCGAGTTCGATCCAGCGGTAGCCGAAGCGGTCTTCGATGGGCCGGGATTGATCTGGCGGCTCGCGCGGATCGAAGTCGCCGGGCACGGCCGGAAGGGCAGCTTCGGGTGGTACAGCCGCATGCCGATCACCCGCGGCGTGGATCAGCAGGGCCCGGTCGATGTCCAGCACGCCGGCACCGAGGTGTTCGTCGAGCGGGTGGGGCGGCTCGGGCCGCCAGTCCGCGGGCTTCCACGCTGCGGCCAGCAGCGCCGCCTTGATGACCTCGGGCCGCGTGGCGTGCTCATGTTGCGGGATCCCCGGGCCATCGGCCGAGCGTCGGTGCTGACTTTCCTGCAGCTGATCCGCCTGCTGCAGCAGCAGCGCCACGGCCCCGGTGACGACGGGTGTGGCGTTGCTGGTCAGGCCGCCCGGGGCGACCAGGTCGGGCTTGGTCCGGCCCTCGCCCTCGATGCGGGTGTACCCGCCGGAGCTGTTGCCGTTGAGGGCCCCGACGGCGATCGCGTTGTACGCCGAGCCGATCAGGTGCGGCACGGGGTTGCCCGCCCCGTTGTTGACGCCGACCACGACGAGGCTGCCGGATTGGTCGATCAGGTGGTCGACCCGCCGCAGCAGGTGCGGCCCGTGGCGGGGGTCGTCGGCGATCCAGGAGTGATTGAACACCCGTACCAGGCCCGGGTCGGGCGACTCGGCGGTGCCGGCCCGGAGTACGCCCGCGGTCATCCAGTGCTGCGGGTGGTAGGCGTGGACGACGCCGACGCCCGGGGCGATGCCGGTGCGTCGGCTGTAGGCGACGCGGGCGGTCCCGGTGGCGTGGCCGCTGGGCTCGCTGGGCCCGGAGCGGAGCACGAAGGTCAGGCCCTGGAAGTGGTCTGGCGTGGCGTTGGGGGTGTAGCGGCCGGCGGACGGCTCGACGTGGCCGGTGACCACGCCGGTGCCGCGTGGCATCCGCGGGCCCAGTCGTTGGGCCGCGAGGTCGAGGCTGGCCTGGCGGGGGATGCCGCCGGTGCGTTCGGCCAGCGGCCGCAGCGGGGGGGCTTCGGCGGGCAGAGGGGCGGGTTCAGCGTCCTGTTGTGCCGCGGTCCATGTCGCAATAAGGGACAGGCATAGGGCGGCGAGGCAGCGGTTCATACCGGTATATAGAGCATGCGGCGGTCGGCGGTTCGACCGGCGGCCGGATGCGGCGGGGAAGCCGCCGCTGAGCTCCGGGTTCACGAACATCCCGGCGAAACGAAAACCGGCCCACGGGGCTACCCGCGGGCCGGCGTCGTGTGCATGATGCCCGACTTACTCCGTGCAGCAGCACGTGCAGTCGGCACAGTCGTCGCAGCTATCGCCGCAGCAGCAGGCGGCCTGAGCGGCCAGACCGGTGCTGAGGGTGAACACGGCGACGGACAGCATGGAGATCAACTTGCGCATCGCAAGCTCCTTTGAGTGAGTGAAAGATCAGTCGAAAGCACACGCCCGCGGCAACACACCGGCGGGCGGATCATCTAGCCGATGATCCGCACCTGCGGCGGCGGCGACGGCGGCTCGATGGCCACCCGGATCGGGGTGTAGGTGATGTCTTCAAATCGCTTGGTTGAATCATCGGCGAACACCAGATCGGCGACCGGGAGCCAGAGCGGCGCGGCGCAGCAGCACCGCATCGATTCCATGCCGCAGGGTTGGTCTTGGGCCGGGGGCGGGTCGCCGGGCGTCGGGGCGGGAGTCGGCGGGGGCCCCGGACTTCCCGGGCAACATCCCGAACCGGTGGGGGCTGGCTGAACGCTCGAAGCGGAGGCGGCGATCTGCTCGTGGCCGGCCGGTAGCTCGCATACCACCGCAGGCTCCGGGCCGCAGCCGCTGGACGTGGCCGCACGCAGCCCGCCGGGCCCGAGGGCCAGCATCGTCAGCACCATGATCGGCAGCCACCGCATCCGCGTCATCATAGGTCCTACGCGTCGTGGACCGGGCGGGTTCTACACTTCGCGTCATGTCCCGCACTGCCTCCCAGCAACGCACCACAAGCGAGACCGACATCACGCTGTCGCTGGACCTCGACGGCGGCGGCTACAGCCACGACACCGGCGTCGGGTTCTTCAACCACATGCTCGACGCCCTGGCCAAGCACGGCCGCCTCGGGCTCCAAGTCGCCGCGACCGGCGACACCCACATCGACGACCACCACACCGTCGAAGACGTCGGCATCGTGCTCGGCGAAGCCATCGCCCAGGCGGTCGGCGACAAGCGCGGCATCGAGCGCTACGGCCACGCGGCGGTACCGATGGACGAGGCGCTGGCGCGGGTGACGCTGGACCTCTCGGGTCGGCCGGCGCTGGTATACCGCGTGAGCTTCCCGGGCGGCGGGGCCGACGCCTCCGGGGGCGGTGACGGTCAGGGCCCGGCCATCACCGGTGAGAGCATCGGCCGGTTCGACATGCAGCTGATCCGCGAGTTCTTCCAGGCGGTGGCTAACCATGCCCGGATGAACCTGCACATCGAGGTGCCGTGGGGCGAGAACCACCACCACATCGCCGAGGCGATCTTCAAGGCGTTCGGCCGGGCCCTGCGTGACGCGGTGCGGATCACCAGCGATGAGCTGCCCAGCACGAAGGGCACGCTGTAGATCGGCTGCGGCTGCGAGCCGCGATGTCGATCTGATGTGTGGCACGGGTGCTCGCCACCCGTGGGGGCTGCGATGACGCCGGGGTCTGCCACGGGCGACAAGCGCCCGTGCCACCCATACCCGTTCGGGTACCCCGTGGCCTTCACGTGAATTGGACTTTGCCCGGGGCTCACGAGCGTGAGCATCCGCGATGGCAATCAGATCACGCCCCAACGCCGCAGCACGTCCAGCGGCTTGGGCATCGGCGTCTGGAACAGCCAGCCCGGCTGGATCCAGGCTTCGGGCAGCACCCGGCTGTGAAAAGCGCCGTCCTGCATCGGACCCGGTTCAAGCCGCCCGTCGGCCAGGACGAGGAAGCTGGCCTGCCGGGCGTCCGGGTCGATGAGCCAGTACTCCCGCACCCCGGCTTGCTCGTACTCACCGCGTTTGTGCAGCGTGTCGCGTGTCCGGCTGGACGCGCTGACCACCTCGACCGCCAGGTCCGGCGGCCCGTGCAGGTGATTGCCGCGGATCAGCCCGAGCCGGTCGGTGGTGACGAACATCACGTCGGGTGATCGGCCGGGCAGATCGTCCTGCAACTTGGCCACAAACGGCTCGCCAAGTATTCGCCCCAAGCCCCGCTCGGTCACCAGACCGTTCAGCACCGACTTGGTCCAGATCACGACCTCATCATGTCGATCGCTCACCGCCTGCGTCGGCACGACCCTCCCATCAACCCACTCGCTGTGCGGGTCGATCGTCTCATCTTCGAGAAATTGCTCAAACGTGATGTAGGTCGTGTCGAGCACGCTCATGCAAGCATTCTAACCCCCGCCATGCGCTACAACCGCACCGGCAGGCCCGCGTCGCCCATTGCCTGTTTTGTCTCGCCGATGCTGTGCTCGCCGTAGTGAAAGATGCTGGCGGCCAGGGCGGCGTCGGCGCGGGTCTGCTGCAGCACGTCGACGATGTGCGACGGGTGGCCGCAGCCGCCGCTGGCGACGATCGGGACATCGACGGCGTTGCTGACGCGGCGGGTCAGCTCTAGGTCGTAACCGGTCTTGGTCCCGTCGGCGTCCATGGAGGTGAGGACGATCTCGCCGGCGCCGAGCTGCACGACCCGCTTGGCCCAGCCGACGGCGCCGAGGCCCGTCGGCTTGCGGCCGCCGTGGGTGTGGACCTCCAGGGCCTGGCCGTCGACGAGCTCATCGTCGGCTTCGTCGGCGACCCACAGCCCGGCCGCCGCCCGCTCGGCGCGACGCTGGCGATAGCCCTCGACCGGCACACGCTTGGGGTCGATGTTGACCACCGTCGCGCAGCGGCCAAAGCGGCGGGCCGTCTGGCGGACGATATCTGGGTCCACGACCGCGGCGGTGTTGATGCTGACCTTCTCGGCCCCGGCATGGACCAGCGCCGACACGTCGTCGATCGTCCGGATGCCCCCGCCGACCGTAAACGGCATGAAGCACTGCTCGGCGACCTGCCGGACCACGTCCAGCATGATCCCGCGCTTTTCGTGGCTGGCGGTGATGTCCAGGAACACCAGCTCGTCGGCGCCTTGCTCGTCATATTGCCGGGCGATCTGGACGGGGTCGCCGGCGTCGCGGAGGCCGACGAAGTTGACGCCCTTGACCACCCGGCCGGCCTTGACGTCGAGGCACGGGATGACACGGTGGTCCAGCATCAATAAAGCCGCTTGCGGCTTAGCACGCCTCGTTTACGTTCACGGCGACGCCGCGGTCAGCACGACGATCCGCTCGGCCCGGATGACCGGCAGCCGCAGCGCCGCGTCAAACTCCCGGGCACCGACCACCCCGACCAGTTGCCCAAGCATCCGCTGGGGCTCCAGCGGGCCGCCGGGCTCGATGTATGCCACGGTCCGTTGGCTGGACGGGTCCACGATGCGGAACAGGCGGGGCAGGTTCTGGCCGTCGTACACGCTCGACGCCATGAGGTTCCCCACCGCGTCGTAGGTCAGCGGGCCGGGGTCACGGGCCTCGGGCACCTGGACCTGCGGCTGACTGTCGATCTCGCTGCGGGCCTGCCGGACCTGTTCCAGGGTCTCGGCGACGGCCCGGTTGCGCTCGATCGCCAGCAGCCGGACCCGGACGATGGCTTGGTCGTCGCCGGGGAGATTGTCGACGTTGAGCTCTTCGTAGGCCGCCTGCATCTCGTCCAGCGGCTGGTCCTCGACCGGCTGGCTGAACATCGGCAGGATGCGCTGCTCGACCTCCTGCAGCACCGGGTGCTGCGCCGGGCTGCTCGGGGCGGCCGGTTCGGGCGTCGCGGTGTCGCCGTTGCCTTGCTCGGCCGCAACCTGGGGGTTTTCCGGCTGCGGCGGATCGGCGATCTGCACGTTCGGATCACCCACGTCGGGCGCCGGCGGCGTGTCCAGTTCAAGCGGCTCCAGCGGCTCGGGCCGCGGCGGCTGCGGGGTGTCCGGACGGTCGGGCACGTCTGGCGTCGGCGGGCTCTCGGGCTGGACCGGCTCGGGCGGCTGCGGCGTCGGCGGGGTCGCCGGTGTCATGGGCTCGGGCCGCGGCGGCTGGGCGACCGCCGGCTGGGGCTGCT
>CAZVBW010000122.1:0-7535 GCA_964625505.1 uncultured Phycisphaeraceae bacterium | reverse complement strand
ATCTCGGCGATCATCCGACCCAGGGTGCTCTTGTCGCCCTCCACCGACTCGGCCAACTGCTTCGTGTGCCCTTCCCGCCAGAGCTGGTCCGCCTTCGCCGCCAGGCCCTTGGGCGCGATGTTGCCCCGCCGCAGGTTCACGAACCGCTCGACGGTGAACGCCAGTCCGCCGATGCTGACCAGCAGCAGGAAGACCATCGTCCAGCCGCCCTGGATCAGCTTCTGGATGAACGCCTGACCCGTCGTCACCTCCGCGGCCAGAAGCACCTCACCCAACCATGCGTGCGCAAAAGGATCGCTCATCAGCGCAACGCTACCGGATGGATCGGTCCGGGGCCACTATCCCGCCTGCCGCGGACCGCAACCTACCGTGCCCCAATGTACAGCGACGTCGGCTTCGAGCCGCGAAACATCGGCGACGTCGACGTGATCTTCCACGAGGGGGTCTTTCACCTGTTCCACCTCGTCCTGCCCAATCACGACTACATCGCCCACGCGATCAGCGAAGACGGGCTGAACTGGAAGCGGATCGAAAACGCCCTGTTCATCGGGCATCCCGGCGCTTGGGACGACGACGCCCTGTGGACGATGAACGTCAGTGCCGACCCCGACAGGCCGGGCTCGTGGCGGATGTTCTACACGGGGCTGGCCAGAAAGGAGCGGGGACGCGTCCAGCGGGTCGGGCTGGCCACAAGCGACGACCTGATCCACTGGACCAAAGTGGGCGGCGGGGACGATGACCCGTATCCGCTCGACGTCGCCGACGGGGGCGAGACCTTCTACGAAAGCTCGCTCCACGAGGGGCGCAAGTGGGTCAGCTTCCGCGACCCGCTGTTCTACTGCGACGGCGAAGACCGGTTCCTGCTGGTGAGCGGGCGGGTGAAGTACGGGCCGGTGATCCGCCGGGGGTGCGTGGCATTGATCGAGGAGGTGGAGCGGGACAAGTGGGAGTTTCGTCCGCCGCTCTACCACCCGAGGCGGTACGACGATGTGGAGGTGCCCGGGCTGTTCAAGCTGGGGGGACACTATTTCTTGCTGGGCAGCGTGCGGGAGGACGTGAAGGTGCGGTACTGGTACGCCGACGGACTGCGCGGGCCGTGGCGCAACTACTTCGACAACGTGTTGCTGCCCCAGGGCAACTACGCAGCCCGGACGTGCGTCTACCCGCTGACGGCGCAAGAGGTCGGCTCCGACGGACAAATCTACGGAACCGCGGCAACCAGCGGCGACGTCTGCGACGGCGACAACGCCGCCCGGCTGGTCTTCAACTTCTACTTCACCGGTGCCGACCCCGCCGCCAGCAAACGCGGTGAAGCCCGCAACCTCATGCCGCCCCCCAAACGCCTGCTCGTCCACCCCGACGGCCGGCTCATGCTCAAGTCCTTCGACGGCTTCGACCGCGTCATCCGACGCAGCCTCAGCGCCGCCGACCTCGCCCCACTGCGACCCATCGCCGGTAATCCCGACAGCTCGGTCGGCTCCAACGAACTCGACTGCTGGTTCGGGAGCGAAGCAGGCTTCGAAACCTTCCTGCTCCAAGGCACACACCGCGACTTCCGACTCCGCGGACGGCTCAACCTACAAGGCCGCGGCAAATGCGGCCTCGTCTTCCGACTCGACGAGGATTCGACCAGCGGCTACTACCTTTCCCTCGACCTCCAAAAAGGTCTGGCCCAGCTTCGCGCCTGGAAGAACAATCAGATCCAGCGCCCCGAGTCCGAACCCGACGCCCCACTACCCCCCATGTCCGCCTCAGACGAACTGGCACTGGGCCACTCCCTCGACGACGGCCTGGGCGAGCACGCCTTCAACTTCCGCTCCATCCAAAGTGCCAGCTTCCTCACCAACCGCAACGGCCCCTGGGACATCCAGCTCCTGGTCTACGGCCGGTACATCGAGTTCAGCGTCGACGACTACGTCCGCCTGACGCTCGTCGACGACACGTTCCGAGACGGCAAGCTCGGCTTCTACGCCGAAACCGCCCAGCTTCGCATCGAGGACCTGCAAGTCGACCACTTCCACCCGCCGCACGACGAAACGACCTGATGTTGCCGACGTAGTCGACGGGACAGAAACCGACCGCAACATCAAAGCAGCCAGCCACGCCCCTGCCGCCTCGTTCTCGCTGCATCAGCCGATCACGGGCGTCACAAGCCGCCCGGGCCACTGTAGGGGCGGCCGGGGCACGGCCCGAGATCCACGGCGTCGAAACGCTCCGCGGCCAGCCCAGGCAGGCTTGATTAGCCGCACGTACAATATTATCACAACGTGCGACAATACCAAGACAGACAATGCAATAACCGGGCCGAGAGCGTAGACGATATACTTTAACACATCATAAGAACGATCGGTACTGAAACCGATTATATTTAGACCGGCTATTGCGTAATCAATCCCATTTCGGGTCAGTATCAACCGGGGATCTATTGCTAGAATAGCATACCAGAGTAAAGACGAAGAAACCGCCGCACAAGCTGATATTTTGGCTCTTGTCGAGTAGCGCATTATTCTGCCTGTCTCTACGATGAACCTCACACTCGCTCTAGATCATTTTCGATGGTTCTACAATTTTTTAATAAACTTTCTGCCTATTCGGCAGCCACTCACCGATGGTAGACAAAGAGCCCAGCGATAGTCAAGCATAAGGAATCAAACACGGCCACCGCGAGAAGTAGGCCGAATGTCCAACCGAGTGCGTAGAAGGCTCTAAGATATAGCGGGTCATGGGTGCAGAAGACGACGCAGACGGGATTCACCCCCTCAACACCTATTGCTGCGACGAAAATTGCCAAGAACGGCACCAGAATTATAGCCGACAGAAGGCTGTTGCTGATCCCCTGCCTGCCAATCTCGACGGCTCGCATTTTATACCAACGCCATAGCCATAGGAATGGACTGAACATGATCACGAAGGCGAGTGCTCCAGGCTAAAATTAGCCATGTCTTCCGCTGAAGAAAACAGGGCGTGCTGGCGAATGTCAGTAGCCATATTTGCGAGAGCACTAAATTCTGAATCAAGCAACAAATAAATTTGTGCTTGAGACCGATAAGCCTCTTGAAGATTCTTGTAGTATTTAGCGGTCCACGGAGATCGGCTGGAACCATCAATCTTCTTCTGAAGAACTTGAATCTACTTCACAGTGACTGTGACATCTCCTCTTAACATGTCCGACTTGGACAACCTATGGCTGACGCTGCCGATGCCTAGCGGCATGGAGTAACATAAAAAGCCGATTGCGGCACCAATGACCGCTCTCTTTATATACTCATCTCTATCGAATTTTGCGCCTGCTGAGACGTTGATGATTTCTCCGATCGAGACACCGATCAGCCGAGCTAGAGCGCCAGATCCGTATTGGGAGACGAAAGAGAGGACGCCGGAAATATTGCGAGCGAGAGTTTCAAAGAGCCTATTTGTGGCACCGCCTGATGTACCAGACAACGCGTCACCTGCGATAGAGCTTATGCTTTAGACTGCGATCCCTAAGCCAGCTTGAGCCGCAAGCGTTCGAAGAGTAATGCCGGTAGCTACCCGTTGTACCGCGTCAAGTGCAGACTTGCGTGCTTGAGCGACTGCAAATCCCTTGATGCCACGTAAGCTGGCGGAAATGACACTGCTCACGCTGACGGCAGGCAAGCCCGTGAACATCCCCGTCGGATCCACCGCATTGACCGCGTTCCCCGCCACATACGCGTACAGGTGGGCGTCGTGGAAGCTCCCCGCCGGCGGCACGAAGCCGTCCCGCCACGTGAACCGGCCGCTCAACGGGTCCAGCAGCCGGCAGCGTTGGTCCAGCAGGCCCAGGATCGCGTCGTGCCGCTCGCCGTTGCGGGTTGTATCACAAGCCTGGATTTGCAAGCTTTTGGCGGCAGGCGGTGTCGCTTTGCGGCGTCAATCAGCCGCGGTAGTTGACGCCGGTGGTTTCGGTGCTGCGGTCACCGTCGGCGGCGGGCGGGCGGACGTGGAGGTGGACCGAGGAGCCGTCGGCGGAGAGGTAGCCGTCGACGGTCCCGCGGATGCCGCCGCTTTCGAAGTCGAGTGTGAAGTGGGAGGGGTCGGTGATGTCGGGCTGGCCGGCGTACCAGCGGAGCTTGCCTTGGCGGACCAACCGGTACGGGTCGAGCCGCCCGCCGAGCATCGGGGCGATCTCCCCGCGGTAGGATGTGGCTCCTTGCGGCAGCGTTTGAGGCAGCAGCAGCGGTGCCAGGCTGGAGCCGAGGTGCCGGGGTCGCCCCAGCCAACCGCCCGGCTCGAACACGTGGGCGACCAGTCCCGCGGACATGCCTGCCGCCCAACCTTCGGGTGCCTTTTCTTCCAGCACCCACGGCAGGAATCGGACGACCACGATCCGCCGGACCCCGCTCGGGGCCGACAGTTCGTGCAGGAACAGCAAGACGCCCAGGTCGTCGAGCGATTCAGTCGCCACACCCATCGACTGCCGAAGGTCGAGGTAGGCCCCCGGGTCGGGCAGTGCGGCCGGGATGAGGTCCGCGGGCAACTGCAGCAACTCGTAATCCGCCGGTTCCGGGTTGATCAGGGGCAGGCGGACCGGCTCGTGCGGGCCCCGGCGGATGAGCCCGCGGGCGTTGGCCGGATCGGCGTCGAAGACGATCTGCTTGGCCGGTGCGATGTGGCTGGCCGCGGTCTGTTCCACCGTAACGCGCTGGGCGGTCGCTCGTGTGGTGCGTCCGACCGCCCAGGCCCCAATGACCGCAGCCAACATCACCGCCAGCAAGGCCATCCGGCGGACCGACAACCGACGTAGCGAGCGGCCCCGGCCGTATCGAAGCGTGACCGGCAGAAGACCCTCTGCCGAATTGACAGACCGATCCCGCTCAGGATGGCTCGTCGCCGGGCCCATCACCCCACCCTACCGGCATCCCCTGAACCGGGCAAGGTCAATCCGCCCGCTTTCCGACCCGCTCGACTCATTCACGCGCCTCGATATTCACACCATGTCTTGGGCGTTTCCCAGACCGTGACCGCGTCGAGCGACGCGTGATGCCCCGCCAACGCCGTTTGAAGCCGGTCGTACGCCACTTTGGCGATGAACTCGACGCTCGGATTCAGTCGATTCGGGCCGTCTTGAAACTCGGGAACCTCGATGTTGAGGTGCTTGTGGTCCAGCGGCTGGATCACGGCCTCGTCGACCACCTGCTCGAGCTGGTAAAAGTCGATTAGGAACCCGTTGGCGTCGGGCTCCCCTTTGAGCGTGACCATGACCTGGTAGTTGTGCCCGTGGCCGTGCGGGTTGTTGCACTTGCCGAAGACCTCCCGGTTGGCCTCGTCGTCGAGGTCCGGGTTGTGCAGCCGGTGACTGGCGGCGAATTCGAAGGTGTGGCGGAGGTAGGTCATCGGCGACTGGGCATCGGGTTCACGTTCCACCGAGAGCGACAAGAAAGGCGAGAGGGCCAAGCTCACGCCGACCAGCTCGTGCGGCTCGAAGCTCCTATTCAGCGTCTGGAAGACCTGCTTCACGAGACGACCGCCCCCCCGCTGATGGGCATTGTCCGCGTCGCCCCGTGCCGCCTGCCGGACTGCGGCCTTGATGAGCGGGATTGCCCGGTAGCGCACCGCATCATCGACGAGCTTGATGTTGACCAGGTAGCCACTACGGGGATCGGGGCGACCCGCGACGGTGACGGTCAGGGTGTAGAAGATCTGCCCCAGCCCGGTGACCGGAGGCTTGCCGCCGAAGCCGTTGTGGCCGGTGACGGGGCGGGTCTGCTCGCTCGCCAGGTCGATCGCGAACCGGACCTCTCGGCTGAGCCGGTACATGGCGCACTCTAGCAATCGCTCGAGACCGGGTACGCTGATTGTCGTGAAGATCCCCAACGCATCAGGCTGTCTCGTTGCCCTGGCCATGACCGCCCCGGCCGTTGGGGGCATTGAACAGGCCTTCTTCGACGACGTCTTCTACACGCCCGAGCAGCGGATCCGACAGTCCCTGGACCTCTACCGCCCCGCCACCGACGGCCCCGCGCCGCTCGCGGTCGTCATTCACGGCGGAAGCTGGATCAGCGGCAGCAATCAAAGTTCCACCGTTCAGGCCGCCGTTTCCCGGCTCAATGACCGAGGCGTCGCGGCTGCAGCGATCAACTACCGCTACCTCAGCCCCTTCGGCGGGATCGGGTTCGACGACCTCATCAACGACGTCTTCGACGCCATGCAGTTCCTGCGCGACGAGGCCGACACGTTCCGAATCGACACCGGGCGCCTGGCCACCGTCGGCTTCAGTGCCGGGGCTCACCTCGGGCTCTTCCCGGCGTCCCTGGACCGCTTCCCCGCCTCGGGAACCGCAACACCCCACCCCTCAATGCGGGCCTCGCTCAACGTCTACGGCCCGACGGACCTCGCCCACGCATTCTACCTCGGCTCGGCCGCCAATGCACCCGTCACTTACGTCGACCAGGAGACCGTCCCGGTCTTCACCCTGCACGGCACGGCAGACGTCGTGGTCGATCCCGACAATGCCGTCTCCCTCGATGCCGCCCTGGGCTCCGCGGGCGTTTTCAGCGACCTGCGGCTGATCGAAGGGATGGGCCACTCGCTCGACCTGGGTGACGCCGCGATCCGCCAGGCCTTCGAGGACGGGATCGATTTCATCGCGGACCGGCTGGGACCGCCCCGTCTTCCCGGGGATGCCAACGGGGATGGGGCGGTCAACCTGTCGGACTTCCTGGTCCTCCGCCGCAACTTCGGCAGCTCCGGCGGCTTCGACGACGGCGACTTCAACGGCGACGGCACGGTGAACCTGAGCGACTTTCTGATCCTGCGGCGCAACTTCGGCGGGCCACCCGATGCCGGCATGAACGCCTTCGCTGCGGCCGTGCCCGAACCCGCCGGCCTGCTGTCGGTCGGCCTACTCAGGCTGCTCCTGACCAGAAGGCGCTGACGACCGACGGCCACGGTTGACGCGCGACCCGTCGCGCTGGTAGGGATGTCCCATGGAGACCCTCCCGGCCGACCGCTTCGCCACCTCCCCGGCCAACGGGCGAGCTGCGCACGACCCGTTCGACAAGATCGCCGAGCCGGCGATCACCTTCGACGACGTCCTGCTCGTCCCCCGCCGCAGCGACTTCACCCCCTCCGACGCCGACGTCCGCACCCGGCTGACGAAGCGGATCGAGCTCAACGTCCCGCTGCTGTCGGCCCCGATGGACACCGTCACCGAGGCCGCCCTGGCCATCGCCTTGGCCCAGGAAGGGGGCATCGGCATCATCCACAAAAACCTCCCCGCCGAGGCCCAGGCCCGCGAGGTCGCCAAGGTCAAACGCAGCGAGAACGGCGTCATCGCCGACCCCGTCACCCTGCCCCCGGGGGCCACCATCGGCCAGGCACGGCAGCTCATGCGCGACTTCAACGTCAGCGGCGTCCCCATCGTCAGCGACGACAAACTCCGCGGCATCCTGACCCGACGCGATCTCAAGTGGCAGGAAGACGACGGCCGAAGCGTCGAGCAAGTCATGACCCGCGACAACCTCGTCACCGCCCCGCCCGAAACCAAGCTCGAGGACGCCGAGCGGATTTTGCAC
>CAZVBW010000121.1:4319-8011 GCA_964625505.1 uncultured Phycisphaeraceae bacterium | reverse complement strand
CGCCGCGTCGGCTCGCCCGGCCTGAGCCTGCACCCGGCCCAGGTCCAGCAGCGCCCGCGCCCGCAGCTGCGTGTCGGCCGCGGCCGCCTGCTCCAGCGACCGCTCGGCCGCCGCGAGGTTGCCCGCCCCCCAATACGCCGTGCCACGCAGGTATCGCAGCGACGCCAGCGCCGCCGCGTCCAGCTGCGCCTCGTCGATCGACTCCAGCGCCGCCACCGCCGCGTCGTGCTGGCCTAAGTCCGTCAGCACCTGACCCCGCAGCAGGTCCGCCGCCCAGCCGGGCACCAGCGTCGGGTCCGCCGCGTCCCGCAACAGCTCCGCGGCCTCCTGGTTCTGCCCCTCCTGCCGGTGCAGCAACGCCCGGTAGTACGCCGCATCGCCCCGCTTCTCGCCGCTGGGGAAACGCCCCAGGTAGTTGTCAAACTCCGCCGCCGCCTGCCCCGCCTCGCCCCGCTGCAGCAGCCGGTAGGCAAACAAAAACTGCTGGTGCGCCGCATCCGACTGCGCCACCGCCGCCGGCGCGGCGAGCAAACAGATCAGGGCCACCCACCCAACGCGCAGCACCCGCGTCGTCCACCGTGTCGTCGTTCTGCCCCCTCTCCCTTGCAGGGAGAGGGCTGGGGTGAGGGTCGCGGCCGCGGTTGCCCCGAGCGTGCGGATCGCCCGCAAACCCCACCCTCCCCCGGCCCCTCCCTCAGAGGGAGGGGGGGCAGAAGCTGACGCACCACGCCGCGTGCCACACCTCGGCCGAAGGCCGATGTGTGCCGCCGCGCACTGCCACACATCGCCGCCAAGCCGGCGAGGTGTGCCACCCGCCCGCGTCATAGGCCGGCTCGTCGTTCTGCCCCCTCTCCCTGGCAGGAAGAGGGTTGGGGTGAGAGTCGCGGTCGCGGTTGCCCCGCGTGCAATGATCGCCCGCAGACCCCACCCTCCCCCGGCCCCTCCCTCAGAGGGAGGGGGGGCAGAAGCTGACGCACCACGCTGCGTGCCACACCTCGGCCGAAGGCCGATGTGTGCCGCCGCGCACCGCCACACATCGCCGCCAAGCCGGCGAGGTGTGCCACCCATCGTCATCAAGTCTTCGCGGCTCATCATGTCATCCTTGAAAGGTCAGGCCCGCCAGCAAGTCGGAGCGGCAGCGGCGGCGTGGCATTATTTCACGCCACTTCCGACGGTCCACTTCCGCGGAATCTCGTCGAGCGCCTGCCGCATCTGCTGATGTTTGGTAAGCACGTCGCCGCTGTACTCGGCAATGGCTGAATAGGAAAAACTCATCCCCAGCACCAACGGCGCAAGGACCAGCAGGATGCTCCAGTGCGACCGGCGAGCTGCAGCACGGTAGACCGCCCATCCGGCGAGGCCGACGGCAGCCATGATCAGCAGGCAGCCACCGGTGACGAAGAGGATCATGTCGGCCACGACCGGCGGACCGTAGAACGGCTCGGCATCCTGCGACCAAGCGTAGTGCAGGAACGACACCACCACCGTGATGCCCGTACCCGCCAGGATGAGCTTCGTCCCGCGCGTCACCGTTCAGGAACTCCTGCACGTCCGGCTCACTGCTCCGGCCGCGCCGCCGCCACCGCGACGTCCACGAACCCCGCCTGCCGGGCCAGGTCCATCACCATCACGCCCAGGCCAAAGTCGCTGCCGCGGTCGCCGCGGACCACGACCGTGCTGTCGGGCGCCAGCTCGTGCACCTGCGCCAGCCGGTCCCGCAGCTGCGACTCGCTCACCGGCTGCTGGCCCCAGACCAGCCGGTTCTCCTCGGTGATCGTGACCACGACCGTGCCCGCGCCCTGGTTGCCCGCCTCGGCGGTCTCGGCAGGCTGCAGGTTCACCGCCAGCTGCGTCTCGGCCTCGCGGAAGACCGACGCGGTCATAAAGAAGATCAACAGCAAAAACAGCACGTCGATCATCCCCGCCAGCGGCAACACCGGCAGCGACCGGGCACGCGTTGGTGCGGTAAACCCCACGACTCACGCCCCCCGCTTGATGTGGTCGGCGATCGAGTGCACCGCCTGCTCGGCCTCGGCCAGCGTCCGCGTCGCCCGGCCCTTGATGATCGTGTAGAAGACCAGCGCCAGGATGCCGACCACCAGCCCGAAGGCCGTGGTCGCCATCGCCTCGCCCACGCCGTTGGCCAGGATCTGCGCGTCGATGCTGCCGGTCTGCCGCTCGAGCCCGAAGAACGCCTTGATCATCCCCAGCACCGTGCCCAGCAGCCCGAGCATCGGGGCGATGTTGCTGATGTCCGAGAGGTAGCTCACGCGGTTCCAGAGGATGTCCGCCCGCCGTCGGCCCTCGGCGTCGATCATGTCCAGGATGATCGAGTGCTCCTGCTGGGCGTGCTCGACGCTCCGCTGAATGATGCTGCTCACGAACGTCCGCCGACTCCGCCGGGTCACGTCCGCGGCCTCGGCATACTGGCGGTTGATCACCAGCTTGGTCACCTCGTCGACCAGGTCCGGCGGCACCATCGCCCGACTGTTGATCGTCGTCAGCAGGTACAGGAACACCGCCACCGCGATCAGCGACAGCAGCGCGATGATCCCGTTGATGATCGGGCTGGTCATGAACAGCCAGCCCAGCGTCGGCAACTCGCCAGTGAGCGGATCAATCCCCCCCCCGGAAGCATCGCCCCCGGAAGCCCCGGAAGCCCCGGAACTGGCATCCGCCGAACCCGGGGTGGCCGCGGGCACGGCTTCCGGGGTTTCCGGGGGCGGGGGGGCGGTGTCCTGGGCCTGCAGGGACTGGCTGGCCAGCAGCGCCAGGCTCAGCGTCAGCAGGGCCAGCAGCATCACCGCCAGGCGTCGGCGGGTCGGGGAATCCATCGCATGCATGCAGCGTCCTCGTCGGCGCGTGTGAAGCTGGGGATTGTAGGGGCTGCCGGATAGTGCGGGCGTACCATGGGCTGTGGTGTCCACAACGCTGCCTCTGCATCGCCGCAAGTCCAATAGCCGGGCCGCTACGCGGCCCTGGCGACCGATTGTGTACGCGGGAGCGTGCGACGTGCGCCAGGGCGGCGTAGCCGCCCGGCTATGGGCCACCGCAATACTTGTAGGTCTCGCGAGTCACGCGCATGCGCAGTCTCTCGACGAACTGCTGGGCCTGCCCGACGCCGCGGCGACCCAGCCGGCCGCGACGCAACCGGCCCAACTCGATGCGGACGCCCAAGACACTTCCGGGGATGACCCACTCCGTCGGCTGACCGCCGCCGAGGCGCAGGATGCGTACGACGCGGTGATCCAGCACATGACCCGGGCCGCCGACGCCCTGACCGGCGAGGCTGGGGCGGGTCTGGCCACGCAGCGGCTGCAGGAGGCGGCGCTGGACCGGCTGGACCAGATCATCGCCTCGGCCGAGGCGGTCGAGCAGCCCAGCGGCGGGGGCGGGTCGGGCGAGGAAGGTTCCAGCAGCCCCCGCGGTGCCGAGGCCGGCCGCGGCGGCGGGTCCAGCGGCGACGCCTCGACTCCCCGCGGGGCCGACGCCGGTCAGGGCGAGCAGCCGGGCGACGGCTCGCAGCCCGGCGGCCGGGGCGAAGGCGCGGGCGAGGGTATGGACGCCGCCTCGGTGGCGCGCTGGCCCGCCGGCAGCTGGTCAGGCCGCAGGCGCGGCCCATGTCGTCGACGACGCACAAGAAGCGCGTGTTGTCGCGCCTCATGGCTTCGAGCACGCGCGCGACGGGAGCG
>CAZVBW010000121.1:0-4309 GCA_964625505.1 uncultured Phycisphaeraceae bacterium | reverse complement strand
GAGGGTGAAGAGGGCCTGGGGGGCAATGGTGATGGTGCAGGAGACAGCTCACCGCGGGACGCCGACCCGGTCGAGGCGATGGAGCAGCTGCGGTCCGCGGGCTGGGGCCACCTGCCGCCGCGGCTGCGTGAACAGGTCCGCCAGTCGCTGGACGAGCCGATGAGCCCGCTGTACGACCGCCAGACCGCCGAGTACTGGCGGGCCCTGGCTGAGCTGCAGGAGGCCGACGATGAGTGACCGCCGCGCGATGACTGATAGCCGGGCCGCTACGCGGCCCTGGCGCACGTCCCAGGCTCCGGCGTACCCCACAGTTCGCCAGGGCCGCGTAGCGGCCCGGCTATTGGCAACCGCGTTGATCACGTGCGTTGCGGTGACTGCTCCCGCCCACGCCCAGGTCGACGCCGCGGGCCGCGACGTGGGCTTCGAGGAGATCACCCCCGATGCCCGCGACGGCATCGACCGCGGCCTGCGGTACCTCGCCGACAGTCAGGCCGACGACGGCTCGTGGGGCGGTGGGCGGTACGGCCGGCATGTGGGCATCACCGCGATGGCGTGCATGGCATTTCTCGCCGACGGCCACACGCCCGGCCGCGGGCCCTACGGCGAGCACGTCCAGCGCGGCCTGGACTTCATCCTCAACCACGTGACCGAGTCGGACCTCATCGCCGCCGAGACGTCCCACGGCCCGATGTACGGCCACGGCTTCGCTACCCTGCTGCTGGGCGAGGTGTATGGCATGACCGGCGAGGCCCGTGTCCGCGAGGCCCTGCTCAAGGCCGTGCGGCTGATCATCAACACGCAGAACCACGAGGGCGGCTGGCGGTACCACCCCGTGCCTTTCGAGGCCGACATCAGCGTGACCATCTGCCAGGTGATGGCCCTGCGGTCGGCCCGCAACGCCGGCATTGCCGTGCCCCGCGAGACGATCGATCGCGCGGTGCAGTACGTCCGCAACTGCCAGAACCCCGCCGACGGGGGCTTTCGCTACATGCTCGGGGCCGGCGGCTCGGCCTACCCGCGCTCGGCCGCCGGCGTCGCGACGCTGTTCTACGCCGGCGTCTACGAGGGCGACGCTGTCCAGCGCGGCCTGCGGTACGTGCTCGACGAGTCCGCCAACGCCGACCGCTCGGGCCACTACTACTACGGCCACTACTACGCCGCCCAGGCCATGTACCAGGCCGGCGGCGAATACTGGGCCCAGTGGTTCCCCACCACCCGCGACGAGCTGCTGGACAACCAGCGCGACAACGGCTCGTGGACCTCCGGCCACGGCGACGACTACGCCACCGCCACCGCCCTGCTGACCCTGCTGATCCCGAACCGCCTGCTGCCGATCTTCCAGCGATGAGGCGAAGCGTGTTCTATAGAACGCTCGCGCTCGGGCAGTGCCACTTAAGTGGCACTGCCGGGCTCCTGATGCTCTGCGTTGCGCTGAGCGCCCCGGCCGACGTCCCCGCCACCCTCCTCGACGCCGAGCTGAACGAACAACCCATCCGCCTCCGCTCGCTGAGCGAGACCGGCGTGTCGTACTTCGACGCCGACCGCAACCTGCAGTCGATGCCGCTGGACCGGGTGTTGCGATTGCGGTTCGAGCGAGAACCGGCCGTGCCGGTGGTCAGCGACCGGGGCAGGACGCTGACGGTGCTCACGGTCGATGGGCAACAGTGGGTCGGGTTTCTCGCGGATGACCAAGAAGCGGACCGGCTGGGCGTGTACGACGCCAACGTCGGCCCGCTCACCGCGTCTGCTGAAGACATCCAAAACTTCCGACTCGACACGCCCGAGCAGACGCTGCAGCAACACCAGGCCTCGCATCCGATAGCGCTTCCCGAACTGCAGCCCGGCACGCGACCGACCGAACCGATGCCGGACGACGACGTGGTAGAGCTGGTCAACGGCGAGCGACTCGTTGGCTTTCTCGAGGGGTTCAGCGACGCTGGCGTCAGCGTCGAGACCAACATCGGGCCGATCGTCGATGCGGCGTGGTCGCAGGTCCATCAGGTCCGGCTGGCCAACCCGCGACGGGTGGTGGTCCAGCGGGCTCGCGATGATGCACCGGTGCTGCGCGTGCGGGCGACTCATGCCGGGCAGTACCTGCTGATCGACCCTGACTTGTCCACCGCTGACCCGGCCCAGCTGGTCACGCGGCTGGGCCCGCAGGGCTCGGTCAGCACGCTCCCGCTGGACCGCATCCGCGAGATCGAGCCGCTGACCGAGGTGCAGGTGGTCGATCTGCTGGACCTGCCGGCGGCGGCGGTGCCGACCGACCTTTGGGGAACGCAGGTGACCGCCAGCGTCGATCGCACCGGCTGGCACCTCCACGCCCCGACGCGGCTGCGGGTCTCGCTGCCCGAGGGTGCCCAGCGGGCTCAGGTCCGCCTGGCACTGAGTGCCGCCGACGCGGTGCCCGAGGCGCTGCGTCCGCTGCTGGGCGTCACCGTTCGCCCCGCCGCAATGGATCAGCCGCCAGCTGACGATGCTCCATCGGTCACGCTGACCGCGGACGAGCCGGCCGGGTTGCTGCGGCTCGACGAGCTGCCCGAGGGGTCAATCGACCTGGTCTTCACCCCCGGCGACCTGGGCCCGGTACTCGCCCGCGTCACGGTCACCGGCGGCGAGGTGGTGGTGCGGCGAGCCGCGGATGGAGATCCGCGGAACCCGGGACGTGCGGCGGATTGACATGCTCCGCACCCTCCAGCGGCCGCGGGTATGCACCCGCGGCTGGGCAAGGGGATAGCGCCCCCGCCTGAGCACGACGCGTCAGCGAGCACAAACCCGCCGCGGCCCGTGCACTTGCTGACGCTTCGTGCTCAGAAAGAAGCAGCACCGCACACCCGCGGACCCCGGTCTATCCTGCGCCCATGGCGTCCACGGCGGAATCGGTGACGGTCAACCCGGCCAACCTGCACGGCCTGAACTACGACACCCTCGCGGCGAAGCAGCGGTCCGGGCCCTACCCCGGCCCGGTGATCGACATCCATACGCACCTCCATGACCCGGACGCGGCGCGGGTGTTCTTTGAGACGGCCGAGAAGTTCAACGTGACCCACGCGTTCTCGATGACGCCGATCGAGCACCTGGAGGCGGTGCAGGCCGCGGCCCCGGACCGGGTGCACTTCAACTGCGTGCCGTCCTACCAACGGCGGGAGGAGCCGGGCACGTTCACGACGCGCTGGCTGGAAGGCATCACGACGTACTGGGACCTCGGGGCGCGGCTGATCAAGTTCTGGGCCGCCCCGCGCGGCCGGGACTTCGCCAAGCAGGCTCAGGAGGCTGGCGTGACCGACCCCGATCTTCCGGGGGCCTTGGTGCTGGACTCGCCGATCCGTCGGCGGGGGATGCAGCGGGCGCACGACGTGGGCTACCGGGTGTGGATGACGCACATCGCCGACCCGGACACGTGGTTCGCGACCAAGTACGCGGACGCTTCCTTCTATGGCACCAAGCGCCAGCAGTACGAGCCACTGGAGCGGCTGCTGGATCAGTACCACGACGTGCAGTGGATCGGGGCCCACATGGGGGGCAGCCCGGAAGACCTGACGTTTCTCAGCGGGCTGATGGATCGGCACCCGAACCTGCACGTGGACACCTCGGCGACCAAGTGGATGGTCCGCGAGCTGAGCAAGCACCCCGGGGCCTTCGCCGACTTCGTCCGGGCCTACCCGACGCGCGTGCTCTTCGGCACGGACATCGTCGCGGGCGAGGACAACTGGCAAGGGCCCGAGTCCGGCGGCGAGCCGGGCCACGGCCACGAGCTGTACGCGTCGCGGTTCTGGGCGATCCGCTCGCTAATTGAGTCCAGCCACGACGGGCCGTCGCCGATCGTGGACCCGGACCTGCACATGGTCGACCCGTCGGCGGCCGAGCACAGCAGCCCGATGCTGCGGGGGGCTGGCATCGATGTGGACCTGCTGCCGGGGGTGTACCACGACAACGCGGTGGCGCTGCTGGAGCGGGCGTACCCGGGGCAGGACTTGTTGAGCTAGCGCGGCGACGACGTCGGTTTAGCGGCTGCGGCGAAGCGCCCAGATTCCGGTGCCACGGCCACTCGCTGGCCGTGCCCCAGCAACCGCGGTTCGAGCACGGCCAGCAAGTGGCCGTGGCACCCCAAGCTCGCGTGCCACCCTGCCGCGTCGCCCCGGGGACGGGGGCCGCTGCGCTGCACCCGCTAAACGACAGAAGCGGTGAGCGAAGTGGGTGGCGGGACGTGCCACAATGGGGCGATGACGGCCGGTCGGCATCTGGACCCTGCAGCCCTGGTGGCGTTGCGGGCGGCGCTCGAGGCCGACGCGCGGCGGCCGGCGGGGGC
>CAZVBW010000120.1:0-8131 GCA_964625505.1 uncultured Phycisphaeraceae bacterium | reverse complement strand
CAAGCGCCCACTACGCCCGGGCCGGTCCCTACATGGTTTCACCCTCGTCGAGCTGCTGGTGGTGATCAGCATTATCGCCCTTTTGATCGGCCTGCTGCTGCCGGCCCTGGGCGCGGCCCGCACCGCCGCCCGCACCTCCACCTGCCTGTCCAACCACAGGCAGATGCTCATCGCCTACCACACCTACAGCACCGACCACGACGGCGCTTACCTGCCCGTGTTCTTCACCGGCGCCGACGCCAGCAACTGGAGCTTCATCCTCGAGCCCTACGGCCTGCCGGCCGGCAAGCTCGTCTGCTCCGAGGCCGCCGAACCGGCCACCGGGCCCACGACCTACGGCAACAAGTTCTACCTCGGCTCGGCCAACGAGTCCTGGGCCGGCGTCGCCGACGGCAGCTTCGGCAACTACATGGAAGACCCCGACCAGCCCGGCCGCGCCGCCCACTGCTCCTACGCCGTCAACAGCTACCTCTCGGCCCAGACTTTCGGCAACCTCGCCTTCGGCGGCAGCTTCGTGGACGACATCCGCGACCCCAGCAACGTCCCGGTCACCGCCGACGCGGTCAACTTCACCGTCTCGCCCGGCAACGGCCAGACCTCCAACGGCTCACCGACCTACGCCGCCGACACGCTGACGGACCTCGACGGCACCGGGGGGCAGTCGTTTGGCACCGCCGCCATCGCCATCGACCGTCACCAGATGGCGATCAACGTCGGCAACGCCGACGGCAGCGCCCGCACCCTCCCGCTGACCCAGCTGTGGCAACCCAGCTGGCACAAGCCCTGGGTGCCCAGCGATATCGCTCTGCCTTGACTGGCTGCACGTCATCCCGCCCGGCGTGAAAGGTCGTGAGTCATCCGATCGCCCGGGTGGACCGCCGGTTTCACCGGTTGTGATACGCAGTCCATGAAGTCCCTTCGCGGTCGATGGTGGCACTGACAAGCCCAGCTTGTCAGTGTGGGCCCCAACACATCGTGCCACCCCAAAGCCCGCGTCAGAATTAAGTGCGACGCATATGAACGCGGCTCTTTCGAGTCTGTGGGATCAGCTGCAGCACGGCCTAAACCGCCCCGGGACAGGCCGCGTCGGTGACGTTCGGCCGGTCCTGTTCGACCACCTCGTGGCCGAACCATCGCCGCTGCAGCCACAGCGACACGCTCACCAGACCGATGAGCACCGGGACCTCGACCAGCGGCCCGATGACGGCGGCGAAGGCGGCCCCGTGGCCGATGCCGAAGACCGCGACGGCCACGGCGATCGCCAGCTCGAAGTTGTTGCCCGACGCGGTGAACGAGATCGTCGCGGTCTGGGCGTAGTTCGCACCGGCCAACCGGCCCATGACGAAGCTCACCAGGAACATCACCACGAAGTAGATCAGCAGCGGCACCGCGATCAGCAGCACGTCGCCGGGCTTGGCGACGATCTGCCGGCCCTGGATGGAGAACATCACCACGATCGTCAGCAGCAGCGCGATCAGGGTCGCCGGGCTGATCCGCGGGATGAAGGTCTGCTCGTACCACGCGCGGCCCTTGGCCCGCAGCAGGGCCCAGCGGGTGAGCATCCCCGCGATGAACGGGATGCCCAGATAGATCGCCACGCTCTTGGCGATCTCCCCAATCGTCACAGCCACCACCGCACCCTCCAGCCCAAGCATCGGCGGCAGCACCGTCACGAACAGCCACGCGTACAGGCTGTAGAACAGCACCTGGAAAATGCTGTTGAACGCCACCAGGCCCGCGGCGTAATCGCTGTCGCCCTTGGCCAGTTCGTTCCACACGAGGACCATCGCGATGCATCGGGCCAGCCCGATCATGATCAGGCCCACCATGTACTCGGGGTGGTTGTGCAGGAACACCACCGCCAGGCCGAACATCAGCAGCGGACCGATGATCCAGTTCTGCACCAGCGACAGGCCCAGGATGCGGACGTTGCGGAACACCCGGCCCAGCTGCTCGTATCGGACCTTCGCCAGCGGCGGGTACATCATCACGATCAGCCCCACCGCGATCGGCAGGTTCGTCGTGCCCACCGTCACGGCGTCCATCGCACCGTCGATCCCCGGCAGCAGGTAGCCGAGCCCCACGCCCAGGCCCATCGCCAGGAAGATCCACACCGTCAGGTAACGGTCCAGCAAAGACAGCTGTTTGGTCAGCGACTCGCTCACCCCACACCCCCGGAATCCCCGGAATCCCCGGAACCCCCGGACCCCCCGGACCCCACCCCGGTCCCTGCCGCGGGCTCGGGCTGCTCGGCCAACCAGGTCTGCACCTTGGCCCTGATCTGATCGCGGACCCGGCGGAAGACCGCGAGCCGCTGCTCATCGCTACCCGTGGCCGACGATGGGTCTTCGAAGAACCACTCATGTCGCTCCCGGGCGCCGGGCCAGATCCGCGGGCAGGTCTGCGCGGCTTGGTCGCAGACGATGACCAGGTGGTAGATCGGCACCCGGCCCAGGTATCTCTCGATGCCGTCGGCTTGGTGGCCCGCGATGTCCACGCCGACCTCGGCCATCGCCCGGACCGCCAGTGGGTGGAGCGTGCCGGGGTCGACCCCCGCGCTATACACCGCGAAACGATCGCCGGCGAAATGCTTGAGCCAGCCGTGGGCCATCTGGCTTCGCGCCGAGTTGTGGCTGCAGACGAAAAGGACGCCGTTGTTCAGGGGCATCGGGGGGCTCCAGTGGGGGGCTATCCGCCGGTCGCTTCGGCGACGGCGTGCTCGACTTGAAATCGAGCAAGGCTCAGGGCGTAGCAGGCCGCGAACTCGGGGCACGCGTGGCAGCGGTCCCAGCCGTCGAGGTCCATCTCCACGTTGCGGCCTTGGACGCCGATGCCGCAGCTCTCGTACCGCACGGTGAACACCGGTGTCCGGAGCGGGCGGTTGGCCCGCAGCCGGCCCAAGTCCGGGAGCATGCGGCCAAAGCATTGACGGTGTGCGGTATGGGTCATGAGGTCGGCTCCTTGTATTCGTCTGAGCGAATATTCGCGGCGAAAAAAATCAGCAGCATCCCCCGGGCGAATCCTCGTCCGTCAGCCGCTTGCGGTCATCCTGCAGCTCGGGCACTTCCGCCAAGCAGCAGCGCAGGCACTCGAGCAGCTTGGCGTGCAGCGCGCCGTCCGGCGGGCTCAGCCGGTAGTGCACCCACGTGCCCTCACGGCGGGTGGCAACCAGGTCGGCCCGGCGGAGGTACGCCAGGTGGCGGGACACCTTGGCCTGAGGCAGGTCAAGAGCGCGGATCAGATCGCAGACGCACACCTCGTGTTGGTCTCGCAGCAGGTTCAGGATCCGCAACCGCGTGCGATCCGAAAACGCGCGGAACACCAGGTCGACGCGGGATGTGGGGGCGGTGGCTGGCATATGCGGATAGGCGAATATAACAGAACGTCAGTTGGGCGGGGCAAGCGGTATCGGACTGGGCGGCAAGGGTGCCGGTGGCCACCGGGTGCGTTCTCGGACGCTTTCATGAGCCCGGCAGCGGGCGCAGCCGATGGAAAGGCGTATGAGCCACGAAGTTGAAGCGAAGGTGCGGGTGGATGCGTTCAAGCCGGTGCGGGTGCGGCTGCTGGACCTGGGTGCCAAGCGGCGGGGTGCGGTGGTGCAGCAGAACCTGCTTTTTGATCAGCCGTGCGGCGGGCTGCGCAGCCGCGGCTGTGGGCTTCGGCTGCGGCTGGAGCAGCCGGTGCGGGGCGGCGATCGGCCGCCGGTGCTGACGTTCAAGGGGCCCAAGCGGCAGGACACGGTGCTCAAGGCCCGCCCGGAGCTGGAGCTGAACATCGCCGACGCGGCGACGATGCAGCGGGTGCTCGAAGCGATGGGCTACCGCTGCACGCTGGACTACCAAAAGCGGCGGGAGACCTGGAAGCTGGGCGAGGCGACGGTGGAGCTGGACGACGTGCCGCTGCTGGGCCGATTCGTCGAGGTCGAGGCGGGCAACGAGCGGACGGTGCACGACGCGTTGGAGCAGCTGGGTCTGGAAGACCTGCCGCTGCTGCGACGCGGTTACGCGGCGATGCTTCGGCGGAAGCTGAAGAAGGGCAGGCACGGCCCGGCGGTGCTCAAGCTCGCCGCGTGAAAGGCAAATCAAGTGTGAGATGTCAGATGTGCGATGTGGAGCGACACGTCTCACATCTGACTTCTCACATCTAACATTCGCTGATGCCCCGCGATCACCTAGATGACGCCCAAACGCTGCTGCAGACCGGGCGGTTCGATGTCAAGCAGCTGGTTCACCACGACGACGACGGGTCGGTGCACCAGCGGCAAGTGGTGGCACCGGCGGACGCGGTGGTGGTGCTGCCGCTGCTGGACGCGCAGACGGTGGTGCTGATCCGCAACCGGCGGCTGGCGGTGGGCCAGACGCTGTGGGAGCTGCCCGCGGGGACGGTCGAGCCGGGCGAGGACCACGACCGGACGGCGGCCCGGGAGCTGACCGAAGAGACGGGGTACGTCGCGGACCAGGTCCGCCGGCTGACGGCGTTCTACCCGACGCCGGGCTTCGTCACCGAGAAGCTCAGCGCCTACCTGGCCACCGGGCTGACGCTCGCCGAGCAGGACCTGGACGATGGCGAGCGGATCGAGGTCCACCCGACGCCGCTGGAGACCGCGTGGGCGATGTGCCGGGACGGGACGATCCAGGACGCCAAGACGCTGGTGCTGCTGCTGTGGCACAAGGCGTTTGGCGGGTAGTCGGCGGCCGACGCGCGGGCTGACACCCGCGGCTCAACGGCGTGGTGCCACGGCCACTTGCTGGCCGTGCCGGGCACCGAAGAGCATCGGCAGCACGGGCAGCAAGTGCCCGTGGCACCGGGGCACGTCGCCGGGCATACCATCGGCGGCCATGGCTTGGGAAGATCGCGATTACTACCGGGGCGGTGGCGGCGGCGGCTCGTACGGCGGAGGCGGCGGGGGTGCGTTCCGCGGGGGCATCTCGGCGAACCTGCCGCCGGCGACGCTGTGGCTGCTCATCATCACGGTGGCGGCGACGCTGGTCGACTCGGTGCTGACCGGCAGCGCCCGGGGCGACGTAGCCTCGCCGCGGTACTGGGGGTACTTCAGCGCCGACCGGGCGTTTATGGACTTCCAGGTTTGGCGGCCCGTGACGTATCAGTTCTTGCACGGCGGGGTCTTTCACCTGCTGTTTAACATGATCGGCCTGTGGATCTTCGGCCGGATGATGGAGTCCTGGTGGGGGTCCAAGCGGTTCGTGGCGTTCTACCTGATCAGCGGCATCGGCGGGGCGTCGCTGTTTGCGCTGGTTTCGCTGGTGGAACCCGTGGCGGGTGTCCGCCCCACGACGCCGCTCATCGGGGCGTCGGGGGCGGTGCTGGGCCTGGTCGCCGGGTGCATGGTGAAGTACGGCAGGCAACCGATCGGGCTGCTGTTTATCCCGATTCAGTTCACCATCTTTGCGTTGGGGGCGATCTATATCGGCTTGGACGTCTTGAACCTGCTGGCGGGCTCGGCGGCGGCGGGGTCGGCGGTGGCTCACCTGGGCGGGGCGCTCACGGGCTTTGTGCTGATCAAGCAGCCCCGGCTGCTGGGGTGGGCGGACCGGGTGCGGGTGCCGGCGGCGCGGGACATCACGGAGAAGGTTGACGAGAAGCGTCGGCAGCGGATGCTCGATAAGGAGCACCACGAGCAGAAGCAGGTGGACGCGATCCTGGACAAGGTGCGGGATCAGGGGCTGCAGAGCCTGACGCGGAAGGAGCAAAAGACGCTCAAGCAGGCGACGGACCGGCAGCGGCGGGTGGATTGAGGCGGGAGTGGCGGTGGGGTGCCGAGGGGGCCGGGCGCGGCTTCGCCGCAGCCGCTAAGCGGGGCGGATCACGCGCGTCGGCGGCGGTGGGTCAGGCCCATGATGCCGAAGGCGACGATGGCGACGCTGGTGGGTTCGGGGACCAGGGACGGGTTGTAGGTCAGCAGGATGTCGCCGGTGGGCTGGTCGAAGGCGAGGATGTCGAAGTTGCCGCCGATCATGTCGTTGGCCAGCAGGGCGGAGAGGTCTGTGAGGTCGCCGGCGAGGTCGGCCGAGGGCATGAGCACGTTCATGCCCAGGACGCCGTCGAGGGTGATGACGCCGCCGTCGGGGTCGTCGATGCTGATGTCCAGCACGAGCAGGGGGGTGTCGTTGAAGACCAGGTCCAGGGGGGTTTCGCCGGCGGTGGTTTGTTCGAGCGCGGGGAGGATGAACTGCTCGGCGTAGAAGCCGGCGATGGTGACCTGTCCGCCGACGCCCGAGAGGGTGAGGGTGAACTGCTCATCGCCGACGAGGGGGTTGCCGTCTTGGAGCAGGACCGGTGCGTTGCCGGCGGGGTTGCCCGGCTCTGTGCCCGGGGCGTAGGTGATGCCCAGGTCGGCGGCGCGGCTGGTGGAGACGATGGAGGCGGCGCCGCCGGTGTCGAAGAGGAAGCTGCCGGAGGTGGCCGAGCCGGCGTGCTGGAGCCGGACCGGCGGCGGGTCGGTGGGGCTGGTGGAGGTGGCGCGGGGCGAGCCGCCGACGAAGGGGTTGGCGGCTTCGGACGGCGGGGTGCCGCCGGTGGTGGTGGTGAGGTCGGCGAAGTCGGTGTAGCTGGTGCGGATGCGGAGGTCGGGGTTGGTGGGGATACCCGGGCCGAGGCTCGTGCCGGGGGTGGTGACCGAGTCGGTGGGGCTGTCGTAGAGGTAGGTGGCGATCTGGGGGGCCGGGGCCCCGGCGAGGATGTCGTCGAGGTTGTAGAGCTCGGCGAGGATTTTCGCGCCGGTGCCGGCGGCGTCGTTGAGGGCCCGCAGGTCGACGACCATGGTCTGTCCCTGCATGTAGGGCATGCCCAGGACGTTGAACTCGCTGAGGCCGGAGATGATCTCGCCGTACGGGTCGTTGTGGCTTCGGATCGGGCCGATGGCGAGCTGCCGGTCGGCGGCGGTGGTGGTGAAGACGCTGTCCAGCTGCGTGGGCGTGGTGAGCAGCGGCTCGACGGCGGGGTCGAAGGGGGCGATCTGGACGGTCAGCGGCGCGGTGATGCCGAAGCTGTCCAGCCCGCCGACGCCGACGTCCTGGAAGACGGCACCGGCCTGGGTGGGCAGGGCGTAGCTGGTGGCGAACGACTGGCCGATGAGGCCCGCGCCCGCGCCGGTGTCCAGGTAGGGGGCGATGGCGTACTCGGTGCTGCCGAAGGGGCCCACACCGTCGTAGAGGTTGCCTTCGGCGTCACGGAAGATGGCGTAGACCCGCGGCTGGTCGAGCGACCCGGCGAAGACCGGGCTCATGGTCAGGGCCCGCTGGGCGGCGGCTTGCGGCCCGGCGGCCGGCAGCAGCAGCAACGCGATCCAGAGGCGTCGGCGGGGGCAGTGCAACATCAGAATCTCACAAGAAGAACCCACACGATACCCGAGCGAGGCGTGCGGCGGTAGGGCGGCGGGTCATGGCGAGCGATCGGTCGGTGCGGCGTGCACCACGTGCACCACCCCATCACCGGCCACCGCCAGGCCCGCAGAGCTCACGGACACGCGGCTGTCGACCAGGTGCGGCGGCAGGACCGCGAGTTCGCGGACCGCGCCGCTCGCCGGGTCGATGCGGTGGACGATGAGCCGGTCGGGCCGGTGCTCGAGGATGTAGAGCCCGGCGTGGGTCGGGTGGGTGCGTGTCGGCGGGGCGGGGTGAGCCCTAGGCGTGGTGGTCCAGACCCGGCGGCCGTCGGCGTCGAGGCGGTGCAGGCGGTCGCCGGTGCTCACCAGCACGCCCCGACCCGCGGGGACGGCGGCGGGCGAGGGGGCGTCGGGTTGGCCGGGCATGCCGAAGATCCCCTCGCCCACGTCGAGCCGCAGCAGCCGAGTCGCCGAGCCCTGGGTCCGGATGGCCAGCACCGGGCCGGCGGCTTGGGCGTGGGTGATGGCGTCGGCTTCGCGGTGTTCCCAGCGGACCCGGCCGTCGGTGACCCGCACCACCCGCACGCGCCGATCCGCCGCGAGCACCAGGTCCTCGCCGGTCAGCAGCCCGATCCGTGGCATCAGGTCCTGCTCGAGCGGCGGGCCGACCGGCTCGCCCGTCGCCGCGTCGAGCACCGTGATAAAACCCCGCCGCAGCTCCGGCCGCGACCCGCCCACGCCGCCGACCACCACCCCCCCCGGCGAGCCGGCCAGCAGCGTCACCTG
>CAZVBW010000119.1:0-8225 GCA_964625505.1 uncultured Phycisphaeraceae bacterium | reverse complement strand
GCCGAGCAGCAGGTCGAGGACGGCCGCACCGGCTGGCTGCTGGACGGGACGCTGGAGCACCTGGTGGACCGGCTTTACTGGTGCCGGACGCACCCGACGCAAACGCGGGCGATGGGGCAGGCGATGGCCGAGCACATGCGGGCCGAGTGGACGTGGGCCAAGCGGGCCGAGGGCTATGCCGAGCTGTTCGAGATCGGGCTGGGGGGCGAGGCGGGGGTGGCGGCGAGTGAGCCGGTGCGGTGCGCGGCGTGAGTGTTGTGGCCCCTGATCCGACGCTTCGTCGCTTCGCTCCTCAGCATTCGGCTTCCTTTATGAACCAGCCACGTGTTTCCATCCTGATCCCGAACTTCAACAACGGCCGGGCGTCGTCGATCGACGGGCGGCGTGACCTGATCGGGGACCTGCTGAGCTCGCTGCACGAGACGCTGGCGGACGACCCGACGCCGCTGGAGATCATCGCGCTGGACGACGGGTCGACCGACGACTCGCTGGCGACGCTGCGGGACTGGGCCGGGCGGACCTGGCGGGGCGGCCAGCCGTTCCTGACGCTCATCGAGCGGGAGCACTGCGGGGTGCTGTCGGTGACGGCGAACGAGCTGGTGCGGCGCTCGCGGGGCGACATCCTGGTCCGGCTGGACGGGGACGTGACCTGCGACACGCCGCGGTGGGCCCAGGTGCTGGTGCGGCTGTTCGACGAGGGCCCCGACGACGTCGGGGTGATCGGCCCGATGCAGCTGCAGCCCAACGGCCGGGTCCACGCCCTGGGCGATTGGCTGCTGCACCCGAAGGGCTACCACCACATCGGCGAGGGCCTGGCGCCCGAGGCGCTGGTCCGGCCGATCGAGTGCGACCACGTGATGGGCTGCTTCTACTGCTGCCGGCGGGCGGTGCACGATCAGTTGGGCGGCTTTGACGAGACGTTCCTCCGCGGCCAGACCATCGACTTCGGGGTCCGGGCGAGGCTGGAAGGCTGGCGGTGCGTGGCGACGCCGCAGGTCCGCTGTCACCACTGGCACAAGCAGCGGCTTTGCCGCAGCACCAACGCCGACAGCGGCAGCGGCATTTATGCCTCGCTGAAGCACTTCCGCGAGAAGTGGGGGTTTTGCCGTGTCGCCCCGGACCTGGACGCCGTGGCGCAGCGATACGCGGGCACGCCGCTGCTGTGGAACCGTTCGGTTTTTGGCGGCCGGCCGCCGATGCACGTGCTGGACCAGCCCGGCGGCGACACGGCGACCGCGCAGGACAGCAGCTGGGCCCGCTACACGTCCGACCCGCGGGTGCGGCAGCTGGTCGACGCCCAGGTCCAGATCGTTGCCCAGATCGCCGGGGAAGCTGGCCCGAACCAGCGGCTGGGCGGGGTGTGGATCGGCTGCGGCGACGGGCTGGGCCCGCACCTGCTGGCCCGTCGGGACCTGCGGGTCCGGGCCGTGGGCTTTAGTCAGGCCGCCGTCGAGCTTGCCCAGCAGATGTGCCAGACGCAGGAATATCCCGGCAAGCGTCCGTCGTTCCAGCTGGCCAACGCCCATGACGACACCGCCCTGGCGACCGCGTCGGCGGACTGGGTCGTGATCACCGGCGTGCTCGAGCGGCACCCCAACCCGATGGCGCTGGTCCGCCACGCGGCGGGCTTGCTGCGGGTCGGGGGCAAGCTGGGCGTGACCACGGCCGGGCACCCGGCCCGGTTGATCTCGGTCGCCGAGGCGATGCAGCCGTTCTTGCCGCAGGAACTGGCCAACCTGCTCCGGGCAGGCGGGGAGCTGGCCGTGGACGCGGTGCCCCGCGAGGTCAACGGGCCTTTCGCCCTGCTGGCCACACGCGAGGCCGCGGGCCTCGCCGCGGCGGCATAGCGGGTACAATCGGCCCCGGCTGCCGCGGCGCGAGAACTCTCAAACCGCGGACCGGCCAACGGTCGATCTACACCAGGGCAGCCCGGGACGCACGCCGAATCGATCGACACACCTTATGAGCCACCCCGTTTCACCAGAACGACGCCGCCTGCTGCTGCTGGGCGCGGGCCTGTTGATGACCGGCTGCGCCTCGGGCGGGGCGTACACCCGGCGGGACCGGCCCGGCACGCAGTGGCCCACCGCCGCGCACCCGAGCCCCGCCGACGGGGCCACGCCCTGGCTGCAGACCCGCCCGCCGGTGCCCACGCCGCCGCGGCAGGCGGTGACGGCCGCGCCGCCGGCGCCCAATGCCTTGGCCGGGCTGGACGTCCGGCCGCGCAGTGCCTGGACCCGCCGGCCGCCGTCGGCCGGCAACATCAACCCCATGCAGGGCGCGACCAAGCTGACCGTGCACCACGAGGGCTGGACCCCGGTGAGCTTCACCGACCCGACCGCGACCAGCCGGCGGATCGAGCAGATCCGCCGGGCCCACGTCGAGGACCGCGGCTGGGCCGACATCGGCTACCACTTCGTGGTCGACCGGGCGGGCATCGTCTGGCAGGGCCGCGAGCTGCGGTATCAAGGGGCCCACGTCCGAGATCACAACGAGCACAACATCGGCGTGCTGGTCCTGGGCAACTTCGACCGCCAGAGCCCGACCGACGCGCAGACGCGGTCGCTGGTGATGACGATGCGGGGGCTCTTGACACGGCATCGCATTTCGCCGGCTCGGGTGTACACGCACCAGGAAATCAACCCGACCGCCTGTCCGGGCCGGGCCCTGCAGCAACGGATGGTCGCGATCCGCAGCCGGCGGATGCTGGGGTAAGCCTCGCGGGTTGGGCTTTGGTGTGGCACGGGCACTCGCTGCCCGTGGCAGGTGCCGACGCCGGCTTGGACGGCCACGGGCAACAAGTGCCCGTGCCACACGAGTTCCAGATGAGCACCTGGGCTGCGGGCTAAGCTGATCACCAACCATGCCCGACGCCTCGCTGACTGCATCCCAAGGCCCCAGCGTGTCGCCGCACGACCAGGCCGCCGTGCAAGCCAAGGTCGAGGCCGGGCTGCTGGTCCACGAGCGGGCGCTGTCCAGCGGCAAGCTCGCCGACGCGTTGGGCGTCGGGGCCAAGGCGGTGGACCAGGCGATCGCCGCTTTGAATGAGCATTACGAACAGACCGGCCGCAGCTTCCGCATCGAGGCGGTGGCCGGGGGCTGGCGGGTCATGACGCTGCCCGAGCACGCCGACGTGCTCGACGCGCTGCACAATCGCGGCGGCGACGACAAGCTCAGCCCGTCGTGCCTCGAGACGCTGGCGATCGTGGCCTACAAGCAGCCGGTCATGCGGGCCCAGGTCGAGGCCATCCGCGGCTCGTCGTCGGGCGACCAGCTGCGGACGCTCATGGACCATCACCTGATCAAGATCACCGGCCGGGCCGAGGAGATCGGCCGGCCCATGCTCTACGGCACGACCAAGCGGTTCCTCGAGCTGTTCGGCCTCGCGTCGCTCAAGGACCTGCCCAGCGTCGAACAACTCAGCGCGGGGGCCGGGTGATGGTCCGGGCCTTTGCGACGCTGGTGATGGTGGTGGTGCTGGGCATGCTCAGCGGCTGCGGCGGCGGGTACGAGCTGCGGGGGCGCGTCGTGCAGGGCCCGGTCACCAGCGTGCAGACCGTCAGCAAGTCGCAGGCCGCGTCGTACGTCGATCCGGTCCCCGGGGCACTGGTGCGGGTCACGATCGATCCGCACTCACTGGACGCCACGGTGCTGCCGACCGTGACCACCGATGGCAACGGCGAGTTCTCGATCCCCGTGAGCCTGCCCGGAGCGGGCGTGCTCATCTACGACGCGCAGGTCGAGGTATCCCGCGATGGCATCCGCTCGGCCGATGGCCAGGTCCGGCTGCCCGGCCGGGGCCGACGGGTCCTGGTGGTCACCCCGCCCGGTGCCTCGCAGGGCCTGCAGCACAGCGATGACATCCTCCAACGCACGCTCGACGACGCCCGGCCATACCTCGAGCAGTAGCACGACCCGCGACCCGCCGTCCCACACGTGCAGCGGGTGCGGCGAAGCCGCCCCTTCGGCCCCCGCCACCAGGCAGACCCCCCCCGTACCCTGTGCCGATGCCCACCCCCCGCGGCCGCGCCGGGCTCAAGCTCGGCTCCGGCGGCCTGTCCTACCTCGTCGTCGCCGCCCTGCTCATCGGCGGGGCGGTCTACACCCAGGCCAACCTCCTGTTCTGGGGCTCCGGGCTCATGCTCGGCGGCATCGTCGTCTCGCTGCTCATGTCCTGGCAAGCGCTGCGTGGGCTCACCCTCGTCCGCCTGCTGCCGGCCCACGGCGTGGCGACCGAACCCATGGTCATCCGCTACCGGCTCGAGAACCGCCACTGGTTGCCGGCCTTCGGCATTATCGTCACCGAACGCGACGCCGCGGGCCTCGCCCCACGCCCGCCACGCCGCTGGCGGTTCTGGCGACGCCGGCGGCCCGATGAGGGCGATGCCCCGATGCTCGCCGCGCCGCCCAGCGGGTGGGTCCTGCACCTCGGGCCCGGTCAGGTCGCCCAAGCCGAGGCCATCGCCTGGCCACGACGCCGCGGCACCATGCACCTCGCGCGGGTCAGCGTCCACACCGGCTTCCCCTTCGGCGTGGTCCGCCGCACCGTGATCTTCGACCGCCCGGCACAGGTCCGGGTCCTGCCCCCGTTGCGTCGGGTCCGCCGTCGATTGCTGCACCGGCTCACCCGCGCCGAAGCCGTCGGCCGACGCCACGAAGATCGGCCCGGCGGCCACGACGAGTTCTTCGGCGTCCGCGAGCACCGCCCCGGCGACAGCCACCGGTCCATCGACTGGAAACACTCCGCCCACGCCGGCCGGCTCATCGTCCGCGAACGCACCCGCCCCAGCCCCCCCAAGCTCGTCGTCCTGCTGGACCTGCGCTTGCCCACCACCGCGTCCGCCCACGCCGACGCTCCCGAATACGCCCCACGCCCCGCACGGGGTCAAACCCCGACCGACCCCGGCCCGAGCCCCCGCCCCGACGACGCCCCCGACGCCGAACACTCCATCAGCCTCGCCGCCTCGCTCATCTGCGACGCCTACCTCCAGGGCCACCAGCTGGGCCTGGTCGTCGCCGGCCTCGACGTGCCGGTGTTCCCCGTGCACCACAGCCTGCCCCATCGCACCCGCATGCTCGAGATGCTCGCCGGCCTGGACCTCAGCCAACGCCACGACCGCCAACCCCAACGCTTGCCCGGCCCCGTCTCGGTCTGCATCCGCCCACACCCGGGCACCGATGATCGCAGCGCTGGCCACCGCGACACCGTCCTCTTCGGCAGCCGCATCGACGAGTACCTCGTCGGCAGCGACTCGGGCCGGCTCCTGGCCCCCCGCGCCTCCAGCGAACCCCGCCGGCTGCAGAGCGGCAAGGCCCTGTCTCCGCTGCAGAAACAAGCCGCCGCGGCGTGACAATTGACGGCTGTCGATCAGGACACGCTGCGGCTGACGTGCGGGAGGCGACGATGTGACGACTCGCCGCCCGAAGGAGTCACGAGCCGCGGGTGGATACCCGCGGTCGCCGAAGCACGCCGGCGGCCTCACACGGCGGTCAACCCCATCGACCGCGGATATTCATCCGCGGCTCGCCAGAGCCTTCACGACGCCGCCGTGGCAACCGGTACCCGTGAGATCATCTGCTGCGTCGTGCTCGGCAGGGAAATCAGTGGCACGTCGCAGATCAGCTGCAACTCCCGTTAGCCTGATGATCGGCCCCAGCGCCCCGCCGCCCATGAGCCTCACCCGCACCTTCGAACGCCTCGTCTACACCCAGGTCACCCTGGGGATTGTCGCGGCGTGTATAGCCGAGGGCAACATCGCCTTGCTGCTGGTCGCCGGGGCCGCCTGTGCCGCCGCGTGGGTCCTGACCCGCGGGCCCGTCGGGTGGACCGCCCCCAAGTGGCTGATGAACGTCGGGGCACTCGCCGCCGTGGGCTGGGGCGTCATGGACCTGCGGCTCAGCGGCGGCAACGTCCTGCTGGCCATCGGCCACTTCATCCTCGCCCTGCAGGTGCTGATGCTCTTCGCCCCCAAGCTCAACCGCGACTGGGCCCAGCTCATGGTCCTGAGCCTGCTGCAGATGGTCGTCGGCTGCGTCCTGCCCGGCGGGTCCACCGTCGTCTTCGGCGTCCTGCTGGCCGCCTACTGCATCACCGGCCTGCTCGCCGTGCTCAGCTTCCAGCTCAAGGTCAGCGGCGACCGCGTCCACGATGACCGCCGCCGTGGCGCCCAGGGCCTCGCCCGCCCGGGCCGGCCCCGGGCCCACGTCGGCCGACGCTTCGGCTGGCACTTCCGGCTCACCGCGATCCTCATCGGCGCGGTCTGCGGCTCGATCGCTCTGGGCGTGTTCGTCGCCGCACCCCGCCAGGAACGCTCCCGCACCAGCGAAAACCTCATGGCCGCCGCCACCCCCGAGGCCGGCTTCAGCGACCAGGTCGACCTGTCCCGCGGCGCCCCCGATGTCGGCTCACGTGAGGCCATCGTCAACGTCCGCGTCCGGCTGGGCGAGGACAACATCGGCGGCGACCAACAGCCCTGGCTGCTCCGCGGCGCCGTGCTCCACCATTACGCCCCCGCCAGCCGCACCTGGAGCCGCGGGCTCACCGGCGACACCACCCAGCTCGACGTCAACCCCCGCGGCCGGCTCGCCACCCCCGCCCCCGCCGCGACCCCCTACACCGGCGAGATCACCCTCCGCCACCCCCAGCAGCGCCAGCTGTTCGCCCTGGTCCCCGCCCGTCGCGGGCCCGTGGCGCTGACCGCCGTTGGCAGCGACCAGATGCACAGCGTGTTCTTCGACCGCCGCCGGCAGGAGCTGACGCTCCCCGATGCCGCCCCCGGGGCCATCGTCTACCGCACCGACGCGTCCACGCTCCGTGTGCCGGACATCGCCCAGCGGCACGCCCGCGCCGCCGGCGGTGAGGTGCTGGACCTCGATGACCCGGAGCTCACCCGCTGGCCCACCGACAGCCGGCGGATCCGACAGCTCGCCCGCCGCGTACTCCGTCAACGCGGCATCCCATGGACCGCCCCGGACGTGCCCCCGGACGCCCCCCCGGACGCCCCCCCGGACGCGCCCCCGGATGCATCCCCGGAAGGTGCCACAACCGGTGCCGCGTCGACCGTCGACCCGCAGCCAGCCGACCCCGCCGCCCTGGACGCCGCCCAGGCCCTGGCCGACCACCTGCGGACCCGCTACCGCTACGCGCTGAACAACCCCGACCCCGGCCGGCAGGACCCCGTCACCGCCTTCCTCCTGGACCACCGCAGCGGCCACTGTGAGCTGTTCGCCGCTGGCCTGGCCGCCATGTGCCGATCCGTCGGCATCCCCGCCCGCGTCGTCACCGGGTTCATGGCCAGCGAATACAACGACGTCGGCGACTACTACGTCATCCGCCCGTCCCACGCCCACGCCTGGACCGAGGTCCACGGCGGGCCCGGCGTCGGGTGGTACACCCTCGACGCCACACCCCCCGGCGTCGTCGAGTCGCTCGCCAGCACAGGCGACGGCCCGCTGAACCTGTTCCGCGAGCTGTACGAACACCTCGAGTTCGGATGGGTCCGCACCGTCGTGGCCTACGACAGCCGCACCCGCGAGGCCGCTTTGGAGCACATCCAGGCCCCCGCCAAGGACGCCGTTGCCGGGTGGACCTGGCCCCGCCGTGTGTTCGACTGGCTGCGGACCCTGCCCACCCGCTGGCGGTTCGACCGCCTGGGATACACCCTGGCCGGCCTGGTCGTCGTGCTGCTCGCCGTCGCTTCGGCATCGCTGGCCCGGCTGCTGTACCTCCGCCGAAAACGTGTCCAGGCCCTGCAGCTGACCAGCCTGCCCCGCGCCCAGCGACGCACCCTCGCCAAGCGCCTGCGGTTCTACCTCCGCATGCTCGAGATGCTCGAACGTCACGGCCACAGCCGACCCGAGTGGCAGTCGCCCTACAGCTTCGCCCAGGAACTGGCCAGCCAACACGTGCTCAAGTTCGACCCCGTCGTCAGCCTCACCGAACTGTTCTACGAAGTCCGCTTCGGCCACCGACCCCTGACCCCCCAACGCCGCGACCAGGTCCGTGCCCACCTCCGCCAACTCGAACACACCCTCGCCGCCAAGCAGCTCGCCCCCCCCGGCATCCAACCCGCGGTGTAGCGTTCCTGAAGGTCTTGGCTCGTTTATTGGTCTCTAGATGGTCATCACGGGGCGTGTGCCACACCTCGGCCGAAGGCCGATGTGTGCGCTTGCGGCCATCCGCGGCCTGCACACATCACCGCCGAGCCGGCGAGGTGTGCCACCCC
>CAZVBW010000118.1:0-8251 GCA_964625505.1 uncultured Phycisphaeraceae bacterium | reverse complement strand
TGGACCACGACTACCTGCTCGCCGTCCTCGGGCCGTGAGAATGCGATTGCCCTGCCCAGGACACCCCCGGAAGTGCCGTACCGCCGCGCCATCTGCTCGGCGATCGCCGCGCTGTACTCCCGGTACACCGGGTGGGCCGGGTCCAGGTCCCGCCGCGACCCGATCGTCCGCCGACGCCCGTCCCGCAGCGTCACCAGCATGTCCGGCCACGCACTGAGCAGCCACGTCGGCGGCGTCGCCGTCGGCGTACACATCACCAGCTGCAAGCCCCGCCGGCCCGCCCGCTCCACGAAATCGTCCACCCAGTCCCAGTCGTACTGCCCCTCCCGCGGCTCCATCTGGGCCCACGCAAACTCCAGCACCCGCACCACCTTCAACCCCGCCTCGACCATCAGGTCCAGGTCCCGATCCCACTGCCCCGGGTCCACCAGCTCCGGGTAATACGACACCCCAAACGTCAGTCCGTCGCTCATGCCCCAAGCCTAATCCAAACGATGTGACCCCAAAAGCCGACGCTGAGCCGCAGGCGAAGCGTCTGGTATCTCTTAACCACTCCGGCCCCCAAAAGCCGACCGCTGAGGCGTCCGCCTCAGGCGGAAAGCGTCGGATCACCCCGCCGGATACACCACCCAATCCCCATCCCCCGCCTCCCCCGGCGGCCGAAAGGCTTCCCTCCGCCCACCCTCCGGCACCCGCCCCCCATCATCATCCCCATCCCCGCCAAACCCGTACACCACCGGCCGCCCCTCCCGCAGCACCCACCGCATCGACCATCCCGAGGCACTGCACACCGGCACCCGCCGCAGGTACCCCGGCACCAGCGCCTCCAGCGACCGCTCCGGCGGATACCGTCCGTGATCCCGCCGGTACCGCTCCAGCGACAAGGCGACCGCCACCCCGCGCAGCATGTCCCGGTTCCGCTGCTCCGTCAGCCGGGCCGCGTCGAGACCGACGACCGACAGATGCACCGGAAAGTGCCGGATGCCCCACCAAGTGTCATCAAGTTGCGTGGCCGCTGTCTCCCACTGCTCCCACGCCGGCACGCGCCGCTCGATCTGCCACTGCTCGAAGATCGCTTCGGTCGCTTGTTCCAAGTCTTCGCGCGGAACGGCGAATGCCGCGACCACCGGACCGAAGAGCGCAATTTGCCAATTACTGGGGTTGGGCATCTCCGGGTCCAGGATCCCGAGCCACACGTGCATCCGCTGCGTACCCGACCAGGTCGCCCGACCCTCGGGTCGCGTCGCGTACGCCTTCTGCAACAAGTCCCGCAGAATCAGCCGCTGCCCCTCGTAGTCCAGCCGGCTCACGTCGGCGTCATCCTCCAGCCGCGCCTGCAGCCGCTCGAGTTGATCGTCATTCAACAGGTCCAGACCGCCGCTTACCAGAAGCTCGCCCACCGCCCTCCGATGCAGTGCATCGATCGACATCCCCACCAGATCCCCGATGACCTGCTGATCGTCCGCCCCATGGGCCGCCAGGCCGCTGAGCGCTTCACTATTGGCCAGCAACCGCTCGACATCCCCGGCCTCCGCCGCCGCGTGCAGATCACTCGTCACCGCGCGCCCCATGTATCGCAAGTCCCGCAGATGCGGCAGCCAGATGTCGTAGATCAAGGCATCGCCCGGCAGCTGATCCTCCGCCAGCTGCGGGTACAGCGCCAACTCTTCCGGCCCCAGTTCGAACGCCAGCAGCCGCCCAAGATGCTCCCGCCCCGCCGCCGACCGCACGGTGGCCAACGCCTCCTGCCGCTGCTCCAGCAGCGCCACCATCTCCGGCCACTCCGCATCGCCCGGCCACGCCCGCCCCACCAGATGCCCGAACCGCTCCGCGTCCGGCATCGCCCGCAACTCGAGCAACGCCTCCCGATACACCGGCCACGCCCGCTCATCCTCCGGCGTCGCCGTGACCTCGGCGTTCAGCTGTGCAAGGTAGTCCACCTCCGGCTCGGGCTGGCCCACGAAGAACGGCACCGCCAGCACCGCCCACACGCACAGGACCACCCACGTCAGCGATACCCAAACCCGCACGATCCACATCCGCAGCCTCCCGGTGTGACCCCACCGTCGTCCAGCATAAACCTTGACCCCAGGCCGCTTGCGGCTTAGCACTCACCCCACCGCCAACACCTCCGCCAGCGACGACGCCGGGCCCCGCACGCAGTGGTCGTACACCGACGACATCGCCGTGGGCTCCGGGTTCACCTCGACCGTCATCGCCCCGCTCGCCGCCGCGAAGTTCGGCAGCGCCGCCGCTGGGTGCACCACCCCGCTGGTGCCCACCGACACGAACAAATCGCACCCGCGGATCACCCGCTCGGCCTGCATCCAGACCGACTCGTTCAGCATGTCACCAAACCACGTAATGTCCGGCCGAAGCCACCGCCCACACCCCGCCTCCGCACACCGCCGCGTCGCGTACGCCCCCCCGGCCACTCCCGCCGCCACGTCCTCCCGCACGCCGTGCTCGGTACACCGCACCCGCCAGAGGCTGCCGTGCAGCTCGATCGGCCCGACCGTCCCCGCCCGCTGGTGCATGCCGTCGATGTTCTGCGTCACGACCACCAGCATCTTGACCCGCTGCTGCAACGCCGTGATGTGCTCGTGCCCCGCGTGCGGCTCGCACGCCAGCACGTCCGCCCGCCGCTTCGCGTGCCAGTCCAGCACCCGCTCGGGCTCCCGCTCAAACGCCTCCTGGCACGCCACCAGCTCCGGCCGATACTCGGTCCACACCCCGCCCGTGCCCCGATACGTCGGCACCCCCGACTCGGCGGACATCCCCGCCCCGGTAAACACCACCACCCGCCGAAACTTCCGCACATCGATCGGTTGCACCCCACCAACCTACCGCCCCGCCGACCAAACCCCGCCGACGATGCCCGCCCCTAAGACCCCGGCTTCAGCCGTAAGCCAACGTACGTCGCCTCCCACTTAGCCCCCGGCAAGTCCCCGGGGGCCAGCCCGCAATTGCACCATCTGTTGCAACACCGTCACAGACCCAAACGCCGCCGGCACCCGCCCCCGGGTCACTGACCCGGGGCTAACCACTGGCCGGGGCCACAACCCGCCGGCCAACCTCACCACATGCCAATCATCACGCCCGCCGCCGCCGCCGGCCCAGCAGCCCCAGCCCCGCCAGCAGCAGCCCCGCGGACGCCGGCTCGGGGACCGCGGCAGCGAAGTCCTCCACCGCACCCTCGAAAGCGTTGCCCTCGCCTTCGGCCAAGCCGAAGTTGAACACGATGTAGAACGACTCGGAGTTGGCGATCCCGCTGGCGTCGGTGGTCAGCTCCATGAGCAGGCCGTAGGCCCCGTAGGCATCGGGCCCAAGGGTCTGCGGGTCCAGGAAAAGATCAATATGGGCGTCAATCGAACCGGACGGCCCAATCTCGGCGATCACGCCGGACCCAGACACCGGCCCAGTTGTACTGCCGTCGATCGCGATGACGCCGGCGTTCGTGCCGTTGTCGGCGATCTGCAGGTTGGCCCCGGTGGGCAGGTCGTCGAACCCGCTGCCATCGTGGTACCGCAACGGCCCGAGCACGTTGAAGTCAATCGTGTTGCCGTTGGCCACGGTCAGCCCGCTCGTGGCGAAGCCCGGATCGTCGGTGAACTGCTCGATCAGGTCGGCGCTGGTGTCGTCAGCAATCGGCAAGTCGGCTTCGAACACCCGGCCTTCATCGCCGAACTCGACATCGATCTGGCCGTTGGCGTAGGTGAAGTCCACATCACTGTGCGTGCCATCGGCGGACGCGGGCTTGGCGATGCAGCAGGCGCAGACCGCGGCGAGGGCGATCGTGGTCGGATGGGCGTGGCGGGTCATGGGTCTGGCTCCTTGGTGGGAATCGGAAAAGAACACCCGTGCTACGACGAAGCATCGGGATTGAAATCGTTGCGGTCGGGGCCCTCGCCAAGCTCGGCAAATGGCACGGTGACGACGTGCCCGTCGAGGTAGCCCCAGTTGGAGCGTGCCCCGGCCGTCGCGGCCTCGCCGCCGGCGGCGTGGGTCTGCGACTGGCTGGCGGCCCGGGCGTGGGCCGGCGGACCGATCAGGCGGAACCAGCCGGTGGCGTGCACGTGGTCGGCGCCGGCGAAGTCGCTGGTGAAGTCCATCAGCAGGGTGTGCACGACGCCTGCCGGTTGGACGATCCGGTCGATCTGGCGATGCCGCTGGGCGGCGGTCGGTGCCACGCTCGTGAGGAAGTCATTGAGGCCGTAGCTGCTGCGTCGCCGGGTGGTGGTGTCGGCCACGCCGGGGATCGGGTCTCCCGCGGGCACCGGACCCCAGTGCGGGCTGTCGTCCAGCGGCGAGCGGGCCGCGATGTCGCCGGCGGTCGGTGAACTGGCCGACCAGTAGGCCGCGAGTTGCTCTACGAAGCTCTGGCTGCCGTAGGCGACGCCGCCGTGGGGCAGGCCCGCATCGATCATCGTGCCGTCGTGGTCCGCCATGTACACGTGGTGGGCGATGCCGATCTGCCGCAGGTTGCTGGTGCAGGCCATCACCCGGGCGGCCCGCCGGGCCGAGCCCAGGGCCGGCAGCAGCAGCCCGATCAGCAACGCGATGATCGAGATGACCACCAGCAGTTCGATCAGCGTGAAGGCCGCGTCACCGTGATGCTGGGAACCCGTTCTCGGCACGGAGCGGATGATAATCCGTTCTCGATTCGCGTCAACCCGCAGCCGATGCAGTCGCCAACTCCCGCCGGTTCACGCCGCGCACTTGCTGCACCGCCCGTACAGCAGGACCTCGTGACTCTCCAGCGTGAACCCCTCGGGCACCAGCCCCTTGAGCCCGCCCGGACACCCCTCGACATCGAACACGCGGTGGCACTTGACGCACTCGAAGTGGTGATGGTGCGGCAGGTCCGCCAGCTCGTACCGCGTCGGGCCCTCGGGCATCGACACCGGCCGAAGCCAGCCCGCCTCCACCCCGTCGCTCAGCGCCCGGTACACCGTCGCCTGCCCCAGCGTCTTGCACCACCGCCGGCCGGCCTTCTGCACCTCGCCGGCGTCCAGCGGCCGACCCGCCGACTCGACCGCCTTCCGCACCGCCCGCCGCTGTGCCGTGTCACGCTCCATCTACTTATCCTAAATCACCCGCCGCCGATGGGCGAAGCCGACGCGACGGGTCCGACCCCGCCCCCCAGTATCCCCAACACATGTGCCACACCTCGCCGAAGGCGATGTGTGCTCTGAACCCGCACCCAATTACCCACACATCGGCTCCGCCGGGGTGTGCCACCCAATCCGGCGTCACAGACGCCGGCTCGCTACCCCAATGACCCCGTACACGAACTGCCCGCGCCCGCCGTACACCCAAAACAGTGCCCGCCCGTCCGGATCGACCGCCCGATCAGCTCCTCGGGTGTGAAGTCCCAGAGCTTCCGCGCCTCGGCTTCGACCACGTGCTCGTCCCACCCGGGCCCGTGCTCCTCGGGGTCCAGCGACAGCTGCAGCATCTGGTTGAAGTCGCAGTCGTAGACACTGCCCCGCCAGCCCACGCTCACCAGGTACCGGCACATGACCGCATCGACGTTGGTCATGTTGTGGGCCTCCGACAGCTTCGCCATGTACCCGTCGTACTCCCCATCCCGCCGAAGCGCGTGCTCAAATCGCTTGATCGGCATGTTGGTAATCGTGAACAGCCGGTTGAACACGATGCCGAAGTGTTCTTCGAGGTACTGCTTGTAATCTTCCTCGAGCGCTTCCTGGGCCGGCGGCAGGTTGTAGCCCGTCGGGTTGTACACCAGGTCCAGCGTCAGCCCACTGTCCGGGTGGCCGTAGCCCAGCGCATTGAGTTTTTGCAGCACATCGATCGATTCCTGGTACACGCCCCGGCCGCGCTGGCCATCAACGTTGTCCGCCAGATAGCACGGCAACGACGCGGTGATCTCTAGACGATGCTTCGCCAGAAACGCCGGCATCGTCTCATACCCTTCCTCCAGCAGAATCGTGAGGTTGCACCGGTCGATCATGTGCAACCCGCGGTCGCTGAGCGCCTCGACCAGCTGGCGGAAGTGCGGGTTCATCTCCGGGGCCCCGCCGGTGAGGTCCATCGTCCGCAGCGGCAGGTCCTCGCGGTACCGGTCGATCCAGCCGAGGATGCCCTGCATCGTCTCCCAGCTCATGATCTCCTTGCGCCGCGGCGCCGCCTCGACGTGGCAGTGCTTGCACGCGAGGTTGCACATCTTCCCGAGGTTCCACTGCAGCGTCGTCAGCGTCTGCCGCGCCAGCGACTGCCCGTCATCGGCCAGCCGCGCCGCGAATGGATCGTGATACGTCGCCTGCTGCAATGAAACCGTTGCACTCATCTAGTTTCCCCTCCCCCGTTTAGCGGGTGCAGCGAAGCTGCCCCCGTCGGCACCCACGGCACCCCATCCCTAAGTCAGCAACACGCCCCGTCATCCCCGCAGCAGTCGCTCGCCGACGTCGTCAGGTGATAGTCCTGACCCTTGGTCTCCCGCGGGTCGCGGCGGTTGTTGCCCTTGCAGGCGAACGGCACCGCGTCGTCCAGCGCGATGTCCTCCCGCGGCTCGACCGCTTCCAGCTGACCGGCGTACGGGCCGTGCGGGTCGGTCATCAGCTTGAACGTCTTGTCGCACAACGCCATCCGCTCGCCGCGGCTGAGCGTGTGGCCGTCATCGTCGATGACCCGCTTCCACGGGCCGCGGTAGATCACCGCCTGCTTCCGTTCCAGGCACGGGCCCTGCTTGCCCTTGTATGCCTGCACCGTCACGCTGCGAAACTCCACGCCGTCCACGGTCTGCCACGGCTCGGACTCGTACTTCACCAGCTCGACGCCGTAAAACCCCGCGTCCTCGAACGCTTTGAGAAACGCGTCCTCGCGGTACGCCCCGCTGATGCAGCCGCTCCACAGGTCCGGGTCATTGAGGATCGCCGGCGTCGGGTCTTCGTCGCTGACGATGTCGCTGATGACCGCCCGGCCGCCTCGCTTGAGCACGCGGAACATCTCGCCGAACAGCTGTGCCTTGTCCTCGGGCCGGACCAGGTTGAGCACGCAGTTGCTGACGATCACGTCGACCGAATCGCTGGCGATCATCGGCTCCTGCGTCCGCAACCGGGACCGCTGGGCCTCGAACGCGGCCATCGCTTCGACGCTGTCGATCGGGTGCTCGTCCAGGTACCCCTGCACCGCGTCCAGCGACAGGGCCAGGTCCTGGATCTTGCCCTTGTGAAAGGTCACGTTGTCGTGGCCGATCTTCTCCGCGACGGCCGGCTGATGCTCGCGGGCCAGGGCGAGCATGTCGTCGTTCATGTCCACGCCCAGCACCCGGCCGGTCGGGCCGACGACCTGGGACAGGATGTAGCAGATCTTGCCCCCGCCGCTGCCCAGGTCCAGGACCGTCTCGCCTTCGCGGACGAACTCGGACGGGTCGCCGCAGCCGTAGTCCCGCTCGAGGATCTCGGCGGGCAGGACCTTGAGGTACTGCGGGTCGTAGCTGGTCGGGCAGCACAGGGCCTGCTCGGGCGCCTGCGAGGCGGCGGAGTAGCGGTCGCGGGTGGCGGCTTCGGGGTCAAACGTGAGCGTGGCGGTCATAAGCGTCTGGTATAGGAGGCGGCAGGCCGGGCGTGCGTCGTGGCCCGCGGATGGTAGCCCCGGCCGATGACCCGTTCAGAAGTAACCCCGATGAAGCGCGTCCTATTCCTGTGCACCGGCAACAGCTGCCGCAGCCAGATGGCCGAGGGCTTTGCCCGGTCGATCCACGGCGACGCCGTCGAGGCCCACTCCGCGGGCATCGTCGCCAAGGGCGTCAACCCGCTCGCCGCCCGGGCCATGGCCGAGGTCGGCATCGATATCAGCCAGCACACGTCCGACACGCTCGACACGCTGCCGACCCAAGACTTCGACGTGGTCATCACCGTCTGCGGCCACGCCCACGAGCACTGCCCGATCTTCCCCGGCGACGCCCGTGTGGTCCACGTGCCCTTCGACGATCCGCCCGCGCTGGCCGAGGGGCTGGATGATGAGCAGGCCATGCCGCTTTACCGCCGGGTGCGGGACGAGATTCGGGCCTTCGTCGCGAACGAGCTGCCGGGGCATCTTGAATCGACGTAAAGCCCTGCCCCGAAGGCGATGTGTGCCGCCGCGTCGCCGGTACTCCCACCACACATCGGCTTCGCCGAGGTGTGCCACCCCGCCGGGCGTTCATCGCGGATGATCTGCAAGGGCATCTGGCCCCCGGCAGTGCCACTGAAGGCCACCTCTATCTATACGGATCGGGGCAACGGTC
>CAZVBW010000117.1:0-8424 GCA_964625505.1 uncultured Phycisphaeraceae bacterium | reverse complement strand
GGCTAGGGAACGGGCGCGACCCACACCCGGCCTGCCTCGTCCGAGCCCGCCGCGTGAGCGAGGGGTGCGGCGCAGCCGCATCGGCCCGCCGTCGCGGACCGTAGCGCGCTACCAGCCGCGGGTGCATACCCGCGGTCGGTGGGCGGCGCCGGGGGCGTGACACTTCGCCGCGCGCTTCGGCGGCCGCGGGTATGCACCCGCGGCTCGAAGTGCCACACGGCGTCGCGGACGCGGTCCGGATCCGACGACCTACGATCCGCGTCATGGGCGATGACGTGTTCGATCCCCCGGACCCCCCGGACCCCCCGGACGCGGCGGACAAGCCGCTGCGGCGGGTGCTGACGACCGATCAGAAGTTCGACCTGCAGTCGGACTTCCAGCCGCAGGGCGATCAGCCCGGGGCGATCGACGCGCTGGTGACGGGGGTGCGCGACGGCAGGCAGTACCAGACGCTGCTGGGGGCGACCGGGACGGGCAAGACGTTCACGATGGCCCACACCATCGCCCGGACGGGCAAGCCGACGCTGATCATCAGCCACAACAAGACGCTCGCCGCGCAGCTGTACGAGGAGATGAAGGAGCTGTTCCCCCGCAACGCGGTCAGCTACTTCGTGTCCTACTACGACTACTACCAGCCCGAGGCGTACATCCCCCAGCGGGACATCTACATCGAGAAGGACTCGTCCCGCAACGACGACCTGGACCGGCTGCGGATGGCGGCCACCACGGCCCTGGTGTCTCGGCGGGACGTCATCGTCGTCGCGTCGGTGTCGTGCATCTTCGGCCTGGGCTCGCCCGAAGAGTTTGCCAAGTCGGTTCTATCACTGCGCAAGGGCGACACGATCGACCGGCGGGAGCTGCTGCACCAGCTGTCGGACATGCAGTACAGCCGAAGCGAGTACGAGCTGAAGCGCGGCGGGTTCCGTGTCCGCGGGGACGTCGTCGAGGTCGTCCCGGCGGCGGAGCAGTATGCGATCCGCATCGAGCTGTTCGGCGATGAAGTCGAAACCTTGGCGCTGATCAATCCGACGTCCGGCGAACTGCTGGCGGAGGAGACGCAGGTCTTCATTTTCCCCGCGGTGCAGTATGTCATGCCCGAGGGTCGGAAGAACGACGCGGTGGCGAACATCCAGGCCGAGCTGGACTGGCGGGTGGGTCAGCTGCGGAGCGAAGGCCGGCTGCTCGAGGCGCAGCGGCTGCTGGCGCGGACGAAGTACGACCTGGAGATGATTCAGGAGGTGGGCTTCTGCACGGGGATCGAGAACTACTCCCGGCACCTGGACGGCAGGGACCCCGGGACGCGGCCTTACACGCTGCTGGACTACTTCCCGACCGACGACTGGCTGATGATCGTCGACGAGTCGCACGTGACGATCCCGCAGATGCACGCGATGTACCACGGGGACCGGAATCGCAAGGAAATCCTGGTCGATCACGGGTTCCGGCTGCCGTCGGCGCTGGACAACCGGCCGCTGCGGTTCGGAGAAATCGAAAAGCTCTGGCCGCAGGTGATGTTCGTCTCGGCGACCCCCGGGAAGTATGAGCTCGAGCATTCCGGGGGGGAGGTGGTCGAGCAGATCATCCGCCCGACGGGGCTGGTGGACCCGACGATTCATGTTCGGCCGGCGGACGGTCAGGTGCCGGACTTGCTCAAGATGTGCCGGGAGCGGGTCGAGGCGGGGGAGCGGACGCTGGTGACGACGTTGACCAAGCGGCTGGCCGAGGATTTGAGCGGGTATTTGGCGGACGAAGGTTTAGAGGTCCGGTACCTGCACAGCGAGGTGGACACGCTGGACCGGGTGATCATTCTACGGGAGTTGCGTGAGGGTCAGTTTGATGTGTTGGTGGGGGTGAACTTGTTGCGGGAGGGGCTGGACCTGCCGGAGGTGTCGCTGGTGTGCATCATGGACGCGGACAAGCAGGGCTTTTTGCGAAGCCCCACGTCGCTGGTGCAGCAGATCGGTCGCAGTGCGCGGAACGTGAACGGTCAGGTGGTGCTGTACGCGGACAAGGTGACGCCGGCGATGCAGTCGGCGCTGGACGAGACGGAGCGTCGGCGGGAGAAGCAGCTGGCGTACAACGCGCAGCACGGGATCACGCCGCAGACGGTGAAGAAGGCGATCCGGATGGGCATCGAGCTGGAGCTGCGGGCCCGGCGGACGGCGAAGGAGGCGCTGTCGGGCGACGACAAGGAGTACGACCGGGCGGAGCTGCTGGGGATGCTGGAGAAGGACATGCTGCAGGCGGCGCAGGACCTGCAGTTTGAGAAGGCGGCGCAGCTGCGGGATCAGATCAAGCAGATCAAGGACTCGCCGAACCTGGGGAAGGTGAAGCTGGGGCGGGATGAGCCGAAGGCCAAGCCGGGTACGCCGGGGGCGCCGGGGAAGCATGCGGGGCGGCGGAAGCGGAAGTCGGCGAGGTAGAAGGCAGGTGAGAAGTCAAAAGTCAAAAGTGACAAGTGATACGCATCCCAATTAATCCGCGCGCTCCAGCCATTCGGTTCGGGTGATGGATTGGATGCGTTGGGGGGTCAGGCGGTTCCAGCTCTGGGCGCAGGCGGCGTCGATGTCGTGCTCATCGGTGAAGACGCGGTTGCTCAGGTCGTGTTGCTTCATCCAGCACCACAGCCGCTCCATCGGCATGAGCTCGGGGCTGTAGGGCGGCAGGAACAACAACGTCATGGACGGCGGGACCCGCAACGCCCCGGCGGTGTGCCAGCCGGCGCCGTCGAGCACCAGCACCACGTGCACGTCGTCGCCGGCCTGCTCGGCGATCATCCGCAGGTGCTCGCTCATCAACCGGGTGTTGACCGTCGGGGCGATCAGGGCCGAGCCGGCCCCGGTCCGCGGGTTGACCGCCCCGAAGATGTAGGCCCACTTGTATTCGGTCTGCCGCACGGCCCCCCGGAAGCGGGCCGGCTGCCCCGCTGGGCCCAGACGTGGGTCAGACGCCCTTGCTGGCCGCCCTTCCGGGGGCGCGCTTCGTCATGGAACCAGACCTCGACCCGCTGACCGGGGTGGTCCCGGCGGACTTGCTGGACAAAAAGGGGGCGCGGTCCAGCCAGCGTTGTTGGACTTCGGGGTCGGCCTTGCGGTGTTTGGGGCGGGGCTTGAGCACCGAGAGATCGAGCCGATGTAACAGGTCGTAGACGCCCGACAGGCTCATCGGCTTGCCGAACTCGGCCGCGAGGATCCGCTGCAAGTCCCGACCCCGCAGCGTGCATACCCCGTCGGCATCCGTCGGCCCGGCGAGCACCCGCCCCCGGAAAGCTTGCTGTTGCGGGGCCGAAAGGATTGGCGGCCGACCGCTGCGGGGCTTGACCTGCAGGCCCTCCAGCCCGCCGTCGCGGTAGGCGTAGCACCAGCGTTGAACAAAGCGACGCGAACGGCCCACCCGCTGGGCGATTTGCACAGCGGTCAGCCCATCGATGGCCAGCAGGACGCACCGCGCCCGGTCACGGGCCTTCGCGTCCGGCTCGCTGCGGACACGCTGGTTGAGGGTCGTCAGGTCCTGATCGTGGTGAGCGATGATCTCGATGGCTGGCTCCTTGCAGGTGAAGCCGACATCTTCGAAGAACCCGCCCAACCGCGCAACCAGACAAGCGCCTAACGCGCGTCAAAACTTTTCGGGTTGCGTATGACAAGTGACAAGTGGTGTCGAGTCGCGGGTGTGTCGGGGATGAATTGCGGCAGTGTTTCATAACGTTTAGCGGTTGCAGCGCAGCTGCACTCGCCCGCGGCGCCGCCGCGTCGAGCGGCGGGTGCATACACGTGTTCGATGGGTGTTGCGGCGGGTTTGAACGGTATTACATGCTTCAGCGACCGCGGGTATGCACCCGCGGCTGGCGGGAAGCGCGTCGGCATTCATGGCGGTGGCTGGCGACGTCGGTTGTGGCACTTGTTGACAAACTTGCAACGCATCGGTGGGTTGCCCCCGACGACTCGCCGGGAGCTGAGTTGGATCGGCGGACTTTGGCGGGGGCCCTCACACGGCTGACGCCGTGGGCTTTTTAGGGGGTGGGGGTGTCGGTGGTGGCGAGGGCGGTTTGGACGTCGTCGAGCAGTTCGTTGAGCAGGGGGGGGATGGGCTGTTGGGCGGCGGCCCAGGTGGACTGGATGTGTTGGCGGTGTTTATCGAGCAGGACGGCGGCGCGGTCGTGGCCCAGGGCCTGCTGGTCGGGGGGCAGGTCGGGGAGTTGTTGGAGGGCGAACCAGAGGGCTTGCAGGCCGATGGCGTCGGGGACGGTCTGTCGCATGGCGCTGCCGGGGGCGTCGTCGGGCAGGGCGAGCGAGGCGCGGGCGAAGGCGGTCCAGTGGCCCAGGAGGACCGACCAGGTCAGGCCGGCGGTGTCGAGGCGGGGGGGAGGGGGGGGCACCAGTTAGAAGTTAGAAGTTGAAGGTTAGAAGTTGGGAGTGGGGGAGGATCGGCTGGAGTCGAGGTGGGTGGTGTTTCTACAGGCTGCCGATGAGGACGAAGAGCCAGCCGATGCCCGAGAGGGCCAGGCCGATGCCGCCGGTGATCATGCCGGCGATGGCGAGTCCGCGGGAGCTTGGGGAGACTTTGTGTTCGTTGGCGGCTTTGAGTCCGTTGTAGCCGAAGATCAGGGCGAGCGGCCCGGTGATGATGTTGGACATGCCCATGACGCAACCGCACGAGACGATGGAGATGATGCCGAGCACCAGTGAGGCGACGGCTTGGCCGGAGACGGGCAGCCCCCCGGCGGTTGGGAGGGAGGCGGCGACGGGTCGGCCGCACTCGGGGCAGGCCCCGCCGAGGGGGGTGCCGGAGAGGTCAAAGCCGCAGCCCATGCAGTAGACGCCGCCCTGGGCGATGCCGGCGGGGTGGGCGGCGTGGGGCGGCGGGGCGGGTGGGTGGTGCGGTGGCGGGTTGCGTGGTGTGTGGTGCGGGTCGGGTGGGCCGGCGGGGTCGAGCTGTGCGAGGTCGTCGAAGTCGACGGGGTCGGTGGCGTCGGCGGGGTCTTGGGACGCGTCGGGCGAGTCGCCCCAGGGGTCGCGCGGCATGTCGGGGTCACGGCGGTCCACGGTTGGAAGGTAGCAGCCGGGGACGCGATCGGTTGCGGGGCCACCGCCGGCCCACCGACCGTACTGGTCGCGTTACCCTGCCCCCCATGCCCATCAAGACCCACCTCTTCGACATGACCGGCCAGGTCGCCCTGGTCACCGGCGGGACCTCCGGCATCGGCCTGGCCATCGCCGAGGCCTTCGTCCAGCACGGCGCCCGCTGCGTGGTCGGCTCCCGCACGCAGGAGAAGGTCGACAAGGCCGCCGCCGAGCTCAACGCCCTGCCCCAGCACGAGTCTGACGAACCCGTCGCCGTGGGCGTGAGCCTGGATGTCCAGGACGACGACTCGGTCCAGGCCGCCGTGAAGCAGGCGATGGACACGTTCGGCAGGCTCGACGTGGTGGTCAACTCCGCCGGCGTGATGCACAAGATCGACACCTTCGAGCTCGAGCCCGCCGACCTCAACCGGCTGTACGACATCCACGTGACCGGGGCCCTGCGCGCCAGCCAGGCCGCGGGCCACGTGTTCCGCGAGCAGCACGGGGGCACGATCATCAACATCGCCTCGATCAGCAGCTTCGTGGACCTCACCGGCGTCACCGCCTACGCCGCGGCCAAGAACGCTCTGCTGGGCCTGACCCGTTCGCTGTGTAATGAGTGGTCCAAGTTCGGCATCCGCACCAACGCCATCGCCCCGGGCTTCATCCCCACCGACATCAACCGCAAGATGATCGAGGGCACCGACCGCGGCCGGCGGATCATTGAGCACACCCCGATGCAGCGCTTCGGCACCGCCGACGAGATCGCGGGCGCCGCGGTGTACCTGGCCAGCCCGGCGGGCAAGTTCGTCAACGGCCACTGCATCGTCGTCGACGGCGGCTACCTCGCCAGCGGCATCGGCGACAGCGTCGCGCCGTGGACCGCGGAATAAATAAACGCCACCGCCCGCCGCGCCCGTGCGTTCCGCGTGGATTGACCCTCTAGATGGTCGGCATGCGGACGCGTGCCACACCTCGGCCGAAGGCCGATGTGTGCGCTTGCGGCAATCCGCGGTCCGCACACATCGCCGCCAAGCCGGCGAGGTGTGCCACCCGTCGCCGCCGCGCCCGTCGCCATTTCTCCGTTTCGCGGGTGCAGCGCAGCTGCCCCCGCCCGCGGCTTCGCCGCGTCGGGCGTTTTCCCAGCCGCGGGTGAATCCCCGCGGTCGGTCCATGCCCGCGGGCACCAAGCGTTGCCGCGCGCTCCAGCGACCGCGGGTATGCACCCGCGGCTCGAAGTGGCGGTTGCCGCGGCGGGCCTGCCTTCCGTTTAGGCGCGGGCTGACGCCCGCGGCTGAACAGCCTCACCCCCGTCCGTCCCGCTCCAGCAGCAGCACCGCCGTGTCCGCCAGCTGGTTGTACGGCTCGTCCTGCCCGATCCGCCGGCCCGTCGCCGTCTCCAGGTACGCCGCGCCCCGCACCGCGATCCCCGCGTCCCGGCACAGATCGTGCACATCCAGGATCGTCGGGAACCGACGGTTCGGCGTGTTCCACCAGTCATGCGCGTACGGCCCCGGCGCCTTGGGCGACCGGCCCCCCTCGAACAGCATCTGACGCAGCGGCTGCCAGCCAAAGTTCGGGAAGCTCACGATCGCCCGCCGACCCACCCGCACCATCTCCCGCAAGACGGCCCGCACGTCGTCGATCGCCTGCAGCGTCATCGACAGCACCACCACGTCGAACTGCCCATCACCAAACATCGGCAGCCCCCCGTTCAGGTCGATGTCCAGCACGTCCAGCCCCCGGCTCGCCGTGGCCACGATGTTGTCGTGCGCGATCTCAAGGCCTGTGAGCTTCCGTGGGCCAGCGACGGACGCGTCCCGGACCGCCAGCCGGGCGAGCAACCCGCCCCGCCCGCACCCCAGGTCCAGCACCGACGCCCCCGGCTCGATGAACTCCAGCACCGTCTCGTAGTCCAGCCGGTCCGGGTGATAGATCGACACCGGGTCCCGCGAGACCGCCTCATCCCCAAAGCCCACCCCTTCAGGGGTGGGGGGGGCCCCGACGCCCTCCCCAAGCGCGTCCGCCTCCAACACCCCCCGCACCAGCGGCCCGTACCGCTGGATCACCTCCGGCAGCAGAAACGCGTCGTGCCCCGCGTCGGTCGTGATCTCGCAGTAGCTGACCCGCTGATCCAGTCGGCACAACGCGTCCACGATCTGCCGGCTCTGGCTGGGCGGGAACAACCAGTCGCTCGAAAAGCTCAGCAAGAGCCACCTGCACCCCCCGGAACCGCCCGCCGACAGCGTCTGCTGCAGCTGCTCGGGCGACCGGCCCAGGTCCAGCAGGTCCATCGCGGTGCTCAGCGTGATATAGCTGTTGGCGTCGAACCGCTGGACGAACTTCTGCCCCTGGTGGGCGAGGTAGCTGCCGACGCTGAAGCGTTTTTCGAAGGCGGTTTGTATATCACGCGGGCGGTGGCGGTCCGGGTCAAACTTCGCGTCCATCGCCTCGGCCGAGAGATATGTGATGTGGCCCAGCATCCGGGCGATGGCCAGCCCCGCGTCGGGCCGGTCCGGCCGGTCGTAGTACCGCCCGTCGGCGAAGTGCGGGTCGCGCTGGATTGCATTGCGCCCGATCACGTCAAACGCCAGCGCCTGGCTGTTGAGCCGCGGCGAGGTCGCCATCGCAATGCACCGGGCCACCCGCTGCGGGTACCGCGTGGCCCAGACCAGCGCCTGGTGCCCCCCCAGCGACCCGCCCACGACCGCCGCCCACCGCTCGACGCCCAACGCGTCGGCCAGCCGGGCCTGTACATCGACAATGTCGCCCAGCGTGATGTCCGGGAAGTCCGGCCCGTACGGCTGCTCTCCCCCGGAAACAAAGGTGTCAGGAACCTTTTCGTCCTCCTCGCCCCCGGAAAAGGTTCCTGACACCTTTTGCGGGTCGGGCTTCCGGGGCGAGCCCGGGCCGGTGGTGCCGCGGCAGCCGCCCAGCACATTCGAGCACACCACATACCAACGGTCGGTATCGATCGGCCGGCCCGGCCCGATGAGTTCGTCCCACCATCCCGGCGGATCGTCCGGGTCATCGGGGTCCGACGCCGCGTGCGGATCGCCGCTGATCGCGTGACACACCAGCACCGCGTTGGACCGCTCGTCGTTGAGCTGCCCCCACGTCTCGTACGCCACCTCGACCCCTGGCAACTCGCCGCCGAGCTCGAGCGACACCGGCCCGTCCAGCGCGAGCTTGTTCAAGTGCGGCAGTCGCCCGGCGGTCCGCCGGTCATCAGTGCTCACGTGCAGGTCATCGGTCACGGGGAGGCGATGGTAAGCACGGCTGCTGCCTCGTCCGAACCCGCCGCGTCATGAGCCGCGGGTGAATACCCGCGGTCGGTGGGTGCTCGCGTGGGCCTTGGCCGTGC
>CAZVBW010000116.1:0-8456 GCA_964625505.1 uncultured Phycisphaeraceae bacterium | reverse complement strand
GGTTCACCCCGGCGGCGGAGGTCGAGCTGTGCGGGCACGCGACGCTGGCGTCGGCGCACCTGCTCTGGGAGCGGGGCGACGTGGCGGCGGATCAGCCGATCGTGTTCGGCACCCGGTACCGCGGCGAGCTGACGTGTCGGCGGGGTGGGGCGGGCGAGATCACGATGCGGTTTCCCGCGGATGCGGCGGAGCGGGCGGAGGCGCCGGGCGGGTTGCTGGAGCACCTGCGGCTGACGGCGGGCGATGTGGTCGGCGTGGCCCGCAGCCGCTACGACTGGCTGGTCGAGCTGCCGGACGTGGGGGCGGTGCGGTCGTTGTCGCCGGACTTCGCGGGGTTGGCGGCGGTGGAGACGCGGGGTGTGATCGTGTCAGCGAGAACGAAGAACGAAGAACGAAGAACGAGGGAGGATGAGGAGCGCGATATGTCGCGATCTGCTCCACCTTCTGCCTTCGTCCTTCAACCTTCACCCTTCCACGTCGTGTCTCGCTTCTTCGCCCCCCGCCTTCGCATTGCCGAGGACCCGGTCACCGGCTCGGCCCACTGCGTGATCGGCCCGTACTGGTTTGACCGGCTCGGCCGCGACACGCTGCACTGCCACCAGGCCAGCCCCCGCGGCGGCGAGCTCACAGTGACCCGAGACGGTGACGAACACGTGCTGCTCGCCGGCCATGCCGTAACCGTCAGCCGTGGCGAGCTACTCACCGGGCCGGGAACGCCCGCCACCTGAGCCCCGCGTGAACATGCGAGGCTGGGCGCCAGCCCGCTGCATCACAACGTTGACCTATCGTGTCCGCCCCGCATGCCGCGGGTTGGGGAGCTTGCTTTGCTGCACGACCAGACGCACCAGGTCGGGGCCGCCGCCACGCTGCAGCTGCTGCGGTGGGACGGCCACACCGCCGCCGACCAGCTGAACCTGCCGATCCAGATCGCCGACCAGCAGGTCGATTTCGCGGGCACCACGTGGACCATCCGCTGCGACGATCAGGCCGGGCCGGGCGGCGTCGGCCGAACGCTCGTCGTCCACGCCACCCCCGCCGAACCGGTCGACGCGGTGACCCTGGCCATCGTTGTACAACTCAGCGAATGGTCCCGCGACGCCTACGTGCTCATGCCCGCCGCGGCCTACAACGGCAACCGCCTCCGCCGGCACCACACCCACCGCATGGAAGGACTGGGCGACCTGGGTCTGGACCCCGTGCCCATCATGGGCCCCAACCCCCAGCGGCTGCTGCCCGAAGGCGACGAGCCCACCGACGTGTACGACGGCCGGCTCAACATGCTCAGCGGCGACCTGTCCCAGCCCGCCATCGCCATCCACCTCCCGGACCGCGACGCCGGGCTGATGCTGATCACCGAGCACCGCGGCCGCCACGGCTACACCGGCCTGCGGTTCACCGAAGACCTCGACGCCGCCACCGCCTCGGCCCGCCTGATGTCGCCCGGCGTTCGCGAGGGCGGTCGGCCCAAAGACCGCCCCCTCACCGAAGCCCCCGCCGACCTTGCCGCCGACGAGTCGCTCGTGCTCCGCGTGTTCGTGCAGGCCTTCGACGCGCCGAACCTGCAGGCCATCTACGACCAGCTGCTGGACCGTCGCACCGTCCTCGAGTCGCCCCGGCCACGCCACGAAGAGCTGCCGTTCTCCGAGGCCTGGCGGCTTCTCGAAACGCAGATGAACCTGACCAAGTGGGTCCAGAAGTACGGGTACTTCTCCGTCGGCATGCGCGAGAGCCCGCCCCAGGACTGGCAGACCGCCTGGGTCGGCGGCGTCAACGCCATGTACCCCCTGCTCGCGTCCGGCGACACCGTCACCCAGTCCCGCGCCAAACGGACCTTCGCCCACATCCGCAGCGGCGTCGCGCCCAACGGCTTGCTTCGAGGTGTCTTTCACGAAGGCACGTGGAACGACCGCGGCCGGCTGTTCCAACGCCACAACGCCGACGGGCTCTACTTCCTGGTCCGGGCGCTGATGCTGCTCGAGGCCCGCGGTCAGGTCGTCGCCGACGAAGACCGCCAGATGGTCCGCACCCTCGCAGTTGCGCTATGCGACATCTGGGATCGCCACGGCCAGCTGGGTCACTACGCCGACATCGACGAACGTCAGCTCAAGATCGGCCGGACTTGTGCCGCCAGCACCGCTCCCGCGGGTTTAGCGCTGGCCTCGCAATATTTCGACATTGCGCGATATCTCGATGTAGCACAAGCCGCCGCCACGCAGTATCGCGACGACTACCTGGCCGAAGGCTTCACCAACGCCGGCCCGGGGGACATCATCCAGGCCCCCGACTCCGAGTCGTGCGCCGGGCTGCTCGAGTCGTTCGTCACCCTGATGGAAGTCACCGGCGACACCCAGTGGCGCGACGCCGCCGCCGACGCCGCCGCCCAGTGCGCCACCTGGGTCGTGCCCTACGACTTCGACTTCCCCGAGGCCTCGACCCACGGCAGGCTCCGCATGCGGACCACCGGCACCGTCTTCGCCAACGTCCAGAACAAGCACAGCTCCCCCGGACTCTGCACGCTCTCCGGGGCCTCGCTCTGGCGGCTGTTCCGCGCCACCGGCGACCGCCGATACCTCGACCTCGCCGTCGATATCACTCACGCCATCCCACAGTTCATGTCCCGCGAAGACCGCCCGATCCTCGACATTCGACCCGGCATGCCCTGGCCGGTCCTGCCCCCGGGCTGGATCAACGAACGCGTCAACATGTCCGACTGGGAAGTCCGCGGCGAGCCCGGCGAGATCGGGGTGGGCGAACTGTTCGGCGGCTCGTGCTGGCCCGAGTCCACCATGATGCTCGTCTGGACCCAGATGCCCGGCGTCTACGCCCAACCCGACACCGGCCTGCTCGCCGTCGCCGACCACCTCACCGCCGCCTGGCTCGCCCCCACCCCCGCCCCCGGAAATCGCAACGGCGAAACCCCCGCCCGCACCCTCGCCCTCACCAACCCCACCCAATTTGACGCCACCACCAAGCTCTTCACCGAAACGTCGACCGCCGCATCCAAGCCCGTCGGCCCCCTGCCGCCACACACCGAGTCAGTGCGCGTCCCGGCAGGCAAAACCGTCGCGGTCGAAGTCAAATGTGAGATGTAAAATGTGAGATGTGCTTCTTTACGTCCCACATCTGACTTCTCACATCTGACTTGCTCACGGCCTGCGCCCGGCTTCCAACTGCACCCGCCCCTCCAGCCGCACCCGCGGCCGAAGCAGGCCCGCCTCCAATGGCTGACGCAGCTCGAACCCGATCAGCGGGTGCGCCCGCGCCATCGGGCTGCTGGGCACCGTCGTCGTCACCGACACCCGCATCGTCGGCGGGTCCCCATCGATCGACAGCTCGCTGAGGTCCCGCACCTCGTGATCGATCGCCCGCTGGGCCATCAACCACACCTCGCCCGGCCCGCCCGCCTGCAGGGCCGTCCGCAGCGGGTCGTTCGCCGGGTCCAGCCGCGTCCGCAGCCACTGCCGCGCCAGCGCTTCTTCCAGGTACGCCGCTCGCTGCACCGGCGTCAACGACCGCCGCACCGCCGCAGGCATCCCCGACCGCGGCGGCGGCACCCGCCCCGCCTCCGAGCGGCTGATCAGCCAGCCGTCCTCCGCCCGCTGCGCCTCCCGCGCCAGCCGCCGCTGCAGGTCCACCAGCCACGCCGGCGGGTCCACCCACTCCAGAGGCAACCCGAGGGCGAGCTTCTGCGAGTCGGTCAGCTCGTCGTACCACGTCCGCGACAGCCACGGCCGGGGGTTCGTGAAATACCGGTCCGGCGTCGGCAACCACCCCAACACCACCGGCAGGCTCAACAACGGCGCCGCGTCCGCCACGTCGTCATCCACCTGCGTCAACCGCACCACCCGCTGCGCCGCCGGCACCTCGCCCGGCTCATCACCGTCCACCGCATGGATCACCTGCAGCTTCAGCGTGACCGCCAGCAGGCCCGCCAGCCGCGACGCCTCCGGCAGATACACGCCAGGCCCCAACTCAAACACCGCGATCTCCTGCCCGTCCACCGCCGGCCGATCCGCCCGCTCAGGCCACGGCGGCGCAACGCGCCGCAGCAAACGCCCCACATCATTGAGCGACGTCTCCGGCGACCACGGCTCCACCGCCAAGTCAATCTCGAACCGCTCGCCATCCGCCAACGCCAGCAGCAGCGCCAAAGCCTCAAAATCATTCGCCGCCGAATCCGCAGGCTCCAGCCGCGGGTGATACGTCACCACCCACTGCCTGAACCGCTCCACCAGCTCCGGCTCCTCGAACCGCGCCAGCTCCAGACGCACCTGCCGCTCCTCAAACGGCGGCCGACCCGACTCCAACTCCAGCCGCGACAGGTCCAGCTGCACCACCGCTGGCCGCGGCGGCGGACCCCCCGGACCCCCCGCCCCCGGATCACCTCGGACCACCAGCTCCTGCACCCACAGCGTCCCCTCCCACGTCAACCGACCCACCGCCGGCGGCGCCGGGTCGCCCGGCGACTGGTCCTCCAGGTTGTGCACCTCCCACTCGTACTGGCCCCGCACCTCGTACGGCACCGCCCCGAACGGCTGAGCCCCCGCCGTCGCCGACACGCAGCACCACCACACCCCGATCAGGAAGCGCATCATTCAGACATCGTACGAGCGACCCCGCCGATCACCCAGCACCCCCGCAAGTGCAAACGCTGCCCGCTCACTCCGCGATTGGCTCGCCGTCCAGAACCGGGTCACCCTCGGTGTTCGCACGCGGTGTCGTCACCGGCGTCGCAGGAACCGCAGCACCGCCCAAGTCGCTCGGGTCCGGGTCTTCGCCAGCCAGACCCGTCTGAATCTCGTCGTCGTCCGACACCGCCGGCACCGGGGCCGGCTGCACGTCAACCGGCTGCTCCACCGGCTCGGCCTGGCCCTCGGCGGTGCCGTCCTCGCCGCCCATCCCCGCCGGCGTCAGCGTCTGCTCCTGCTGCTCCACCAGCCTGCGATGCTCCGGCGTGATCGTCCACGTCAGCCCCATCGCCAGCAGCAGAAACGCGATGAAACAGCCCACCGTCACGATCGTCAACGCGTCGCCCGCCTTGGCCCCCATGAACGCCGACTCGCCGCCACCCGCCCCGCCAAACGCACCCGACAGGCCGCCGCCCTTGGGCTTCTGGATCAGGATCACCAGCATCATGAAAATGCTGATGAACACGAACGCCAGCGCCAGCGTGATGACCAACCCGCTCACACCCAGGACCAAAGGCATCATCAGAACTCTTCCATCCGCGGGCGAAACAAAAGCCCACGCCATCGGGCGTGGGCCTCTCAAAGCGGGTGATGAGATTCGAACTCACGACATTCACGTTGGCAACGTGACGCTCTACCACTGAGCTACACCCGCATCGTGGCGAACCGGGAATGATAACCCAGCCCGCCCGGGCCCGCAACGCGCTGCTCGCACCCAGCTGCGCCGCGACCCCACGCCCGGCGAGCCCGCCCCACTCACGCGACCAGCCGCCCGCCCCGCCGCATCATTCCGCAGCCTCGGGCCGATCCCCCGCCCCGTCCGCCGACCCCGCCTCCATCTGCCGCTCCAGCTCCCGCACCAGCTGCTCCGCCAGCTCGGCCAACCGCCGCTGCTGCTCTCCTAACTCTGCCGCCGAAATGACTCCATCATCCCCCGCCCCGCCCCCCGCCGACGCCCGCGTCTGCTCGTAAAGCTGCGCCTGCAGCGATCGCAACAGCCGCAGCTGCGCCATCGGCGGCACCAACGGCGGCTGCCCCCCACCCCCGCCCCCGCCCGCCTGCTGCGCATCGGCCCCGTCAAACCGCTCGTCCCCCGCCCGCTGGTCCATCGCCTGCGCCATCGCCCGCAGCGTCGCCTCCACCCGCGCCTGATCACCCACCACCCCGCCGCCCGCTTCCCCACCCCGCAGCGCCTCCACCGCCCTCCGACCCGCCCGGTCCACCCGCTCATGCCCCAGCTGGAACACCGCCGAGCCCGACGCCTGCTCCCCCAGCTCCGCCGCCCGAGCCAGCACCGACGCCTGCGTGTCCGACTGTTCCTCGCCCGGCTGGGCCGCCGCGTCCTGATCCCCCGCGAGCCGCCGAACATCCCGCCTCTGACGCCGATCCAGCTGCTCGCCCCCCGCCGCCTCCACGACCGCCTCGACACGCTCCCGAAGCGCCTGCTGCCGGCCCGCCAGCTCCAGGTACGCCGACCGCAGCTGCGCCCGCTGCTGCTGCTGCTCGCCGCTCGCGGTGTCCTGCTGCTGCTCACGCAAAACCCGCAGCGCCTCCTCCAACTCCCCCAACGCCCGACCCCCCGCCGCCGCCGCGCCCGCCCGGCCTGCGCCCTGTGCCTCACGCCAACGCAGCACCGCTTCCGCCTGCTCCGTCGCCTCTGCCCTTGCCGCCATCGTCTGACGACGCAACACCGTCTGACGCGCCTCCAGCTCCGCCTGCTCCCCCGCACCCCCGCCACCCCCCATATCACCCGCCGCCTCGTTCAACCCCCCCTGCTCCTCCACCAGCCGCTCCACCCGCTCGGCCAGCTCCACCAGCCGCCGACGCAGCCGCTGCTCCAGCAGCTCCTGCTGCTGACCCAGCGCCTCGGCCATCTCCCGCAGCGTCTGACCCGCCGCCTGCTGGGCCACCGCCGCCTGCGACGCCCGGCCCTCGCCCGTCCGCTGTGACGCCTCCCGCATCTGCCGCGACAGGCCCCGCTGCTGCGCCGCCGTCGCCGCCCGCTGCATCGCCTCCGCCGCCGCCAGGTCCTGATCGCCCCCGCTCTCGGTGAGCACCTGCGACGTCGATTGCAGCGTCCGCACCACCGCCTCGGCATCCCCCGCCAGCGCCGCCTGCCGCTCGGCCAGCCGTTGCACCTGTTCCGCCGTCGCCGCATCCAGCTGCTCCACCGACCGCCCCGCGACCCGCGGCAGTAGCGCCGTGAGCTCCTCGCTCAGCGCCGCCTGGTCCGCGGTGATCCGCTGCACCGCCGCCCGCACCTGCGCCGCCGCCGCCCCCTGATCCAGCAGCGCCGACAGCCGCCGCAGCGCCGCGTCCACCTGCTGCTGCGCCTCATCCACCTGCTGCTCGGCCGCGTCCCGAGCCGCATCGTCATCGCCCGCCGCCTCTGCCGCTGCCATCGCCTCGCCCGCCCGCCCCGACGCCGCCCCCGCCTCGTCCAGCAGCGCCCCCGCCTGATCGATCAGCTGCGCCAGCGACGGGTCGTCCAGCCGGTTCATCTGCATCCGCTCGCCGACACCCCGCACCTGCCGGGCCTGCAGCCCCAGCCGCTCGCCGATCCGCGCCTGCGGCCGCTGCGCCTCGCCGGGCCCCAACGACGAGACCGCCCGCTGCTGCTGACGCTGACGCTCCGACTCGCCCCGCACCCCCGCCAACCGACGCTGCAGCAGCAGCGACATCTGCTCCGGCGTGACCACCCGCAGCCGACGCACCGGGCTGTGCACCCACGGGTGCCGCTGCCCGTCCAGCTCGAAGTGGTCCCGACCCGCCGCCGTCAGCTCCACCACCTGCCCCGCCGCCACCCCCAGCTGCGACAGCTCCAGCGTGTGCTCCATTTCCACCCGCTCCGCCCCGCTCGCCCCCGCAGGGACCGACCGCTCCGCGATCCGCTGCGGCTGCTCCGCCCCCGGCAACCCCACCTCAAACCGCACCGCCGCGACCCCCAGGTCGTCGCTCACCGCCGCCGCCAACCGCACCGCCGCTGTCGCCAGCACCTCCGTGTCCACCGCCGGCTCGTCCAGCTCCACCCGCGGCAGCTGGTCGTCCATCACCCGGATCGCCAGCTGCCTCCGATCCTGCGAGCTCAGCCCCAGCTCATCGGCCAGCCGCAACCCGCTGATCGCGTCCTCCCGCAGCGGCAGCTCCAACACCAGCCCCCGGTCCGTCGCCTCGCCCCGCAGCCCCGGCAACCCCGCAAACCCCGGCAGCACCGCCCCGGGCCGAAGCGCCCGCGGCGCCAACGCCTTGTTCGCCCCCAGCTCCAGCCGCAATGTCGACCCGCGATACCCCGACAGCGTCAGCACCGGCCCGGGCTGATCCAACAAGTCCAGCCGCTGCTCCGGCAAAGACACCGCATACCCCGGCGGCCGAACCGTCGCCCGCATCACCGCCCACCTCGGCCGCGCCGCCACCGTCACCCGACGCGCCTCGCTGCGATCGTCCCCCACCGCCACCCGATACTCCAGCGTCCCCGGCCCCCCCGACTCCGCCAGCCGCGACCGCACCGCCGCCGGCGGCTGCACCAACAGTTCATAAATAGCCTGCACCCCGGCATCCCGCCCCCCGTTCCCCACACCCCCCGCTTCCGCCCCCCCCGCCGACTGCGGCTCCACCACGTACCGCTCCCAAGGTCCCACCGCCTCGCCGTCGATGCTGAACCGCTGCTCAAAGCTCGCCTGCAGCCCCGGCCGATACCCCGACACCACCGCCGCACCCAGCGTCACCGACCCGTCCGCCGCCACCACCTCCGGCACCGGCAACAGCTCC
>CAZVBW010000115.1:0-8499 GCA_964625505.1 uncultured Phycisphaeraceae bacterium | reverse complement strand
TGCGAGGCGGCGGGGTTTGAAGAGGACCTGGTGGTCGTGGAATGGGATGGCGAGCGACTCCGCGGCTGCGACGCTTCTGCCTCCCCTCCCTGGCAGGGAGGGGCCGGGGGAGGGTCGGGTATCCGGCTGTCCGCACGCTCACCCCAGCCCTCTCCCTTCGAGGGAGAGGGGGCCCGACAGACGACTGTCCTCGACCCGGACCACCTCCACCGCGCCACCGCCCCCATCGGCGACACGGACGACGCGACTGACGTCACGCGCCACTACCACGAGCCCGCAACGCTGGCCGAGGCCTTCGACGCACTGGTCCTCGGCGTCCGCGACTACGTCCGCAAGTGCGGCTTCGAGCGGGTGGTGCTGGGTCTGTCCGGCGGGATCGACTCGGCCCTGACGTGCGCGGTCGCCGTGCAGGCCCTGGGCCCCGAGGCGGTCCGCGGGGTTGCCCTGCCCAGCCGGTACAGCAGCACCGGCTCGGTCGCCGACGCCCGCGGGTTAGCCGAGGCCCTGCAGATCCGGTTCGACATCGTGCCGATCAAGCCGCCGCACGAGGCGTTCGAGTCGGCCCTGTCCTCACTGTTCGAGGGGACCGAGCCGGACGTGACCGAGGAGAACATCCAAGCCCGCTGCCGCGGCGTGATCCTGATGGCCCTGTCCAACAAGTTTGGCTCGCTGCTGCTGACCACCGGCAACAAGTCCGAGCTGGCGGTGGGCTACTGCACGCTCTACGGCGACATGGCCGGCGGCTTGGCGGTGATCAACGACGTGCCCAAGACGATGGTCTACGCCCTGTCGCGGTGGATCAACGAGGCCGAGGACTCGCCACTTCGACAACGCTTTGGGCCAGTCATCCCCGAGGACACGATCACCAAGCCGCCCTCGGCCGAGCTCCGACCCGATCAGCACGACCAGCAGTCGCTGCCGCCGTACGACGTGCTGGACACGATCATCGAGCGGTACGTCGAGCGGGAGCACTCGGCCGCCCGCATCGCCGCCGAGGCGGGCATCGACCGCGAGCTGGTGGTCAAGATGACCCGTCTGATCGACCGCAACGAGTACAAGCGTCGCCAGGCCGCCCCGGGCCTGAAGATCACCGGCCGCGCGTTCGGCTTCGGCCGGCGGATGCCCATCGCGATGCGTTGGGATCACGGATTGACCGGCTAAACTGCAGGCGTCATGACAGCTTCCACCGTCGAGGTTGACACGCGGGATTCGGCGGCGCGGGCGAGCGCACCGCATCGGCAGGCACGCGACGACATCCATCGCATCACGGTGGATCAGTTGTTGCGATGGTGCGAGTACGACCCGGAGCTTGCCGAAGCACGGATCGAGCTCATCGAAGGAAGGATCATCGATATGGCGCCCCCCGGACCGCCGCACGATGGCAGCATCACCGAGCTGATCGACCTGTTCGCGCCAGTCATCGGGCGGTTGCGAGTGACCATCCAGACCGGACTGCGGCTCGACGACGAGTCGCTGTTACTGCCGGACCTGATGCTGCTCAAGCCCCGTGGTGGGCACTACCGGACGCATCATCCGGTCCCTGCCGATGTCGAACTAGCCATCGAGGTGGCCCACAGCTCGATACATCGGGATGCGGGGGACAAGCTGCGGCTCTACGCCACGTCGGGCATCGCCGATTACTGGATCGTCGACCTGCGGCGGAAAGTTCTGATCGTCCACCGCGAGCCCGATGGCGGGCAGTACGACCAGGTCCAGACCCTCCGCGGCGACCAGACGATCGCGCCGCTGGCAATGTCCGAGCTGGCGCTGCGGGCCGGCGATCTCACCGGCTGATCCCGCCCTCGGCTCCGTCCACCTCGCCTAATGTGCGGCTCCTGTCCCCCGCCCCCGGAGCCCGCCGATGCCTTTCCACGCTTACGCCGCCGATGCCAAGGGTGGCTCACTCAAGCCGTTCGACTACGACCCGGGCGACCTTGGCCCGGCCCAGGTCGAGGTGAAGGTCGAACACTGCGGCATCTGCCACAGCGACCTGTCGATGCTCGACAACGAGTGGGGCATGACCGCTTACCCGTTCGTCGGCGGTCACGAAGCGGTCGGCACCATTGAGGCGGTCGGCGACGACGTCCGCGACTTGAAGGTCGGCCAGCGGGTGGGCGTGGGTTGGCAGTCCGGGTGTTGCACCCACTGCAAGCCTTGCCGCCGGGGCAAAGAGCACCTGTGCGTGAACGATCCGGAGCAGACGATCATCCACCGCCACGGCGCCTTCGCCGACCGCGTGCGGATTGACGGCCGCTGGGCCGTGCCGATCCCCGACGCCCTGGACCCTGGCAAAGCCGGGCCGCTGATGTGTGCCGGCACGACGGTCTGGTCGCCGATGCGGCACTTCGGCGTGCAGCCCGGTGACGAAGTGGCCATCGTCGGCATCGGCGGACTGGGCCACCTGGCCGTGCAGTTCGCCCACAAGATCGGCTGCCAGGTCACCGCCATCTCGACGACGCACGACAAGGAAGACGAAGCCCGGCAGCTCGGGGCGTCGGACTTCATCGCCAGCAAGGAGGACGGCGAGGACGCGATCAAGGACGCCGCGGGCCGTTTTGACTTCATCCTCTCCACCGTCAGCGCCGACCTGCCGTGGGACCAGTACGTCAATGCCCTGGCCCCGGAGGGCCAGCTGTGCATCTGCGGCGTGCCCGATGGCGGGATGACGGTGACCCCGTTCAACATGATCCTGGCCGAGCGGAGCATCGTCGGCGGCCGCGCCGGGGCCCCGGGCGACACCGCCGAGATGATGCAGTTCTGCGCCGACAAGGGTGTCGAGCCGATGTGCGAGGACTTCGGCTTCGACAAGATCAACGACGCCATGGACCGCCTGCGACACGGCAAGCCCCGCTACCGCATCGTGCTCCACGCCGCCTGACCACCACGCCCTGAAGCCGACCCCGGAACCAAGCGAAGCGTCGGATCAGCTCGCGAGCCCCAACCATGACCGCAACCGCCTCCCTGTCCCGCCGCCACTTCCTCGCCGCGACCGGCACCGCCGCCGCAGGCCTTGCCGCGGCCCCCTTCACCCGCGCGCAAGAAGCCGATGCTGAACGCAGTGAAGCGTCTGGTCTGCACCCCACCACCCAGCCAGGCCAGAACCTCCAAGGCGCCGGCTTCTACCGCCACCGCGTCGGCGAGGTCACGATCACCCTGCTTAGCGATGGCACGTTCCCGATGGACCCGTCGCTCTTCGAAGCCAACGCCGAGCAGGGTGCCGTCGAGCAGGCCCTGCGTGACCAGTTCGTCGATCCGCAGTCGGTGCCCGGGCACGTCAACGCCCTGCTGCTGCAGAGTTCGGAGTTCACGCTGCTGGTCGATACCGGCTGCGGCAGCGCCTTCGGGCCCGCGACCGGCCGACTCGACGAACACCTCGCCCGCTGCGGCGTGGGCCCCGACCAGATCGACGGGCTCGTGCTGACCCACCTGCACCCGGACCACTTCGGCGGCCTCACCGCCGGCGACAGCATCCAGCTGCCCGACGCCCGCGTCGTGATGAGCCGGGAGGAGCACGACTTCTGGACCGGCGAGCCCGACCTGTCCGGCATGTCGGTCCCCGACGAGATGAAGCAGAGCGTCACCGCCGGGGCACGCCAGACGGTGCAGCGGGTGCGGGATCGGCTGGAGTTGCTGCCCGCCGACCAGCAGATCGCCGACGGCGTGGACCTGATCCCGCTGCCCGGACACACCCCCGGCCACGTGGGCCTTCACATCAGCAGCGGCGGCGACGAGCTGCTCTACATCACCGACGCGATCCACCAGCCGCACATCCAGCTGGGTCAGCCGCAGTGGCACGTCGCATTCGATGTCGCACCCGATGAAGCCGCCGTGACCCGCCGACGGATCCTGCAGCAGGCCGCGGATAACCGCACGCTCATCGCCGGAGCGCACCTGCCGTTCCCGGGGCTGGGGCACGTGGAGGCGGTCGGCGAGGGCTTTCGGCTGCACCCGGTGATTTGGCAGTGGTCGGCGTAAAGCCCACGCCTTCAGGCGTGGGCCGGTGGTGACGGTCGTAGGGATCTCAACGCCTGCCGCCAACCATTGGTTCGCAAATCGGACCTCGCCGAGTGGCCCACGGTCGCTTGGATTCGGACCCTTGCACCCGATGCGAGGTGTGCTCGAAATTCTGATGGTGGTCACCGGCGTGGCGACGGTCGCCCTGGTCCTGCTGTTCAGCGAGTCGCCGCCGACGGACAACCCCGTCCACGAGCAGGTGGCCGTATCGCTGGACGCGATGCAGCAGGAGGTGCAGCTGCGCCGGGCCCTGCAGACGCGTGCCGAGGACCGCCGGCCCAAGTTCCCGCAGACGCTACGGACCCAGTGGTTCGCCGCCCGCCCATCGCACCCGCTGCTGGACGGCGACGCCCGGCCGTGGCTGGACGTGGCCCCCGAGGGCGTCCGCGATGCACACCCGCCGGACCCCGTGGCCAGCTCCAGCGGGCAGGCGGCGTTCTGGTACAACCCGGCGACGGGCGTGGTCCGTGCCCGTGTCCCCGCCGGGCCCGACGCCGCCGCAACCCTGGCTCTCTACAACCGGATCAACAGCACCAACCTGACCCGGCTGCCGATGGTCGAAGACGACCACGCGTTGCCGCTGGCCCAGCCGGTGACCGATTCCGCCGTAGTCGACGCCGTCAGCCGGTCCGGGGCTTCGACCGCGCCATCCGAGCCCCACAGCCAGCCCCGCCGGCGGACGCTGCACGACCACGCGACGCCGTGACGGCTTCGCCCGGGCTCCGCCCGGATGGCGACCTCGCCCTGACCCCGGGCCGAGTCCGGAGCTAACGGGGCGGGTCCAACACGCCGATGCTGATCGCGGGCACCAGGGCCCACAAGTGGAGGGGCAGCATGTATCTACCCGGCGTGACCGATCAGCCGCAATCCGAAGACCACCCCGGGGGTGTGGCTGAATCTTCAACACCGTCGCCGACGCCCGCGGTCGATCCCAGAGACGCCGCGCCGGTCGGCGAGGGCTACCAGGGGCCGCCCTGGTTGTACCCCGCTGGTGCGCCGACGATCGACGACGACCCGCCCGGCCGAGGGAGGCGGGTCTCGCCGCTCGCGGTGCTGATCGCGCTGGTGGCGCTGTCGACGGTGGGCTGGCTGGGTTGGCACACGTGGTCGGGGTCGATGGTGAGCCCGGCGTGGGCCTCGGACATCGGCGAAGCGTTGGACCTCTCGCAGCAGCAGGGCCGGCCAATCCTGTTGGTGGTCACCGCCGACTGGTGCCCGACCTGTCAGGTGCTCGAAGACAGCACGTTGGATGATGCGCAAGTCCGGCAGGTCCTCCGCGACGGATGGGTGCCGGTGCGGCTGAACGTGACCAACCCGCGCAGCGATTCGGCGTCCCGAGCGGTCGAGCTGGACGTGTCCGCGGTGCCGACCTTAATTCTCTACGGTCCTGACGGCGGCGAGATTGCTCGCCGTCCAGGGGCACCGGGGCCCGGCGAGCTGCTGGCGTGGTTGGGTGAGCACGCGGGCCGGTAGGGGCCGTGCCAGAACCGGATCGGGCGGGGCTTTACCCTGCACCGGTGCGTCGGGCCCAGCGATGGTTGAGGTTGCACGGGGCGGACCCGGCCGCGTGGCTGGGGCTGCTGTACCGGTGGCGGTGGGCGTTGGCGGCGGTGGTGGCCGCGGTCTGGATCGTGTCGTTCACCGGGGCGTGGCGGGTCACGCCCGACGGGGCCCACCAAGCGTACATGGGCCGGGCGTTTTTTGACGGCCGGGGCTTGGCCCACCCGCTGAACCTGGGCGACCGGATCACGCCGGGGCTGCCGTGGCTGATCGCGGGGGGGATGCAGCTGGCGGGGCGGGGGGCGTTGTGGCCGACGATGGTGGTGATCTGGGCCACGGGGGTGGTGGGGGTGGTGTTGACGTGGTGGTTGATGCGGGTCAGTCCGCCGGGGGTTGGTCGTGTGACCGACACCCGCGACCCGGCACCGGCGGACGGGCCGACAAGGGCACGTGCAGAGCCCGCGTACGACCGGAAGGTGGCGGAGGCGTGGCTGGTGGCGCTGGCGCTGGGGTTCAACCGGCAGTGGCTGGACCACGCGCTGACGCTGATGGCGGACGTGCCGTTTGCGACGGCGATGCTGGGGGTGTTGCTGGGCGTCGGACTGATCGGCGGATCCCAGAGGCTTCGCTCTGCGAAGCGTCGGCTTCTGGGGGCGGTGGTGTTGCTGGTGGTGGGGCTGGCGGTGGCGCTGGTGATGCGGACGCTGGGGGTGGTGCTGCTGGCGGTGGTGGTGGGGTGGTTCGTGTGTTGGGGGGCGCGGTCGCTGGGGCAACTGCGGATGCCCCGTCTGCGGTGGGCGGTGCCGGGGGGCCTGGCGGTCGCGGCGGGACTGGCGACGGCGGTTTGGGTGGGTTGGCGGTGGGCGGGGGCCGACGTGCTGTTGTTGTTTGACCGGTTAGTGAACCAGGGGGCGGTGCGGGACGCGGCGGTGCGGCTCGGGCCCAAGCTGATTCTGGAGACGCTGGGCGAGGCGGTGTTCGGGCTGGATATGGGGCACGTGGCGGGGGTGGTCGGGCCGATCGCGTTAATCGGCACGGTGGCGGGCCTTGTCCGGGGGCGGGGGGGACGGTGGCTGTGGTTGGTGTTGCTGGGCGTGGTGTTGATGCAATGCCTGGTGCTCAACGCGACCGAGCGGTACCTGCTGCCGGTGCTGCCGATGCTGATCTGGGGCTGGTGGCGGGCGACGGTGGTGGTGACGCGGTGGATCGCGCCCCCGCCCCCGGCGGGGTCTTCGGGGGGGGCGTCGGAAGATGCGGCCGGCGCTGCGGCGTCACCCGCCGCTTCGCCTTCGGCTCAGGACCGGCGTCGAGGGTGGCGGCATGGGTTGGCCGTCGGCGTGTTCATGCTGGGCAACGGGCTGTACGTCGTGGCCAACGGCGTGGAGATCGGCGACCTGCTGATCGAGCAGCACGGCAACCCCGCGATGGCCCGCTACGACGACGGCGAGTGGCAGGGTGTGTACGAGCTGTCCGAGTGGCTGGTCGCCCACGGCAAGCCCGGGGACGTCGCGGTGATCGACCGGCAGTGGCACGGCCCGGCCCTGTTCTGGACCGACGACGCGGTGCGATTCGAGCTGTCGCTCACCCCCGAGACGACCCGGGCCCTGGTCGACCCCGATGACACGCTGTACCTGATCGACCCGGTCGACCCATCCATCGAGACGGCCCTGGTCGGCAACCGCTGGCAGCGCGGCGAATTAGTGTACGAGCGGGCCGGGCCGCACGGGTGGGTCTGGCGGGTCTGGGCGGTGGACTTTGCGGACGTGCCGTAGCCGCGGATCGTGCCGATGACACCGATGAGCAGAACCGATGTCGGATGCCGGGGCGTAGGGGACCCGCCCCTTCGTCCACCGGAGGCGGACTCGGGACCGGCGTAGGGTGTGGCGGTGGACGACGGCTCAACGGCTGAAGCGTTGCGGGTGATCTGGGACCCGCGGCGGCGGGGGGCGCACGGGATTGGCCGGTTTGCGGCGGAGCTGGGGCGGCGGCTGGAGGCGGACCCGCGAGTCGCGCTGGAACCGTTGGGGTTGACGACGGATTGGCGGTCGCCCTGGGACGCGTGGCGGTTGGGGCGGGTGTTGCGGGAGCTGGGGACGTCACCCGCACCGGCGAGCAAGACGGTGTTTTTGTCGCCGGGCTTTTCTGTGCCGGCCGGGCATATCCCGGAGGTTCAGGTGCTGGTGACGGTGCACGACCTGATTCATCTGCGGTGGGGGTCGGTGGGGGTGCGGGCGTGGTACGAGGCGGTGCTTCGGCCGGCGCTGCGGCGGGCGGCGGCGGTGTTGACGGTGTCGCAGTACTCGGCGGAGGCGGTGCGGCGGTGGGCGGGGCTGCCGAGCGAGCGGGTGCACGTGGTGGGCAACGGGGTATCGGAGGCGTTTGGGCCCGGCGGTGAGGGCGTGGATTGGCCGCGGCCTTACGCGTTGTGGGTCGGCAGTGATCGGCCGCACAAGGGGCTGGCGACACTGCGGGCGGCGTGGTGGCGCAGCGGGTTGGGGGCGGACCACGACTTGGTGTTGGTGGTGGATGGGCGGGCGGTGGTGGACCGCGAGGGAGCGGCGTTGGGGGACCTGGAGCAACCCGACGCTTCGCCCCCGGCCCCGGGAGGTGGCTCAGCGTCGGCTTCCGTGGGGGAGATCACCGACGAGCAACTGGCCTGCTGGTACCGCGGGGCACTTGCGGTGGCGATGCCGTCCCTGGACGAGGGGTTTGGGTTGCCGGCGGCGGAGGCGGCGGCGTGCGGGACGGCGGTCGTGGCGTCGCGGGCCGGGGCGTTGCCGGAGGTGCTTGGTGAGGAGGGTGCGGCGTGGGTGCGGCCGGGGGATGTGGCCGACTGGACGGGGGCGCTGCGGCGGGTGGTGGAGGGCGTGGCGCTGCGGAACCGGTTGGCGGCAGGGGGGCCGGCGGCGGTGGCGCGGTATCGCTGGGACGCGGTGGCCCGGCGGGTGATCGCACGGGTGCGTGGGGGGGCGGGGGAGGGGGGCC
>CAZVBW010000114.1:0-8573 GCA_964625505.1 uncultured Phycisphaeraceae bacterium | reverse complement strand
CCGCCAAGATAGCGCCCGGTTACCACGCCGCGAGGGAGATTGTTAGAGGTGGCCTTAAGTGGCACTGCCCGCGACGCGGTCTTGGTCGATCACGCCCCGCGCCCGGGCGTAGCCGGTGACGCCGCGGGTGCCGGCGTCGACGAAGTCGGCGAGTTCGTGACACAGCGGGTCGTCGCCGAGCTGCGCGCGGATCTTCGCGATGGCGACGCGATTGGCGTGTCGCTGGCCGAACAGGATCGCGTAAGCCTGTTTGAGCGGGGCGATGTGTTCGCGGAGGCCGGCTCGGCGGAGGCCGATGATGTTGAGCCCGCCGAGGCTGCCGAGCTTGCCGATCATGCCGAAGGGGGCGATGTCCTGGGTCACGCCGGTGGAGCCGGACATGATGGTGATCCGGCCGACGCGGCAGAACTGGTGGACGCCCGAGACGCCGCCGAGCACGACGTCGTCGGCGATATCGCAGTGGCCGGCGACCAGGGCGGCGTTGGCGAGCATGCAGCGGTTGTGGACCACGGCGTCGTGGCCGACGTGGCTGGCGACCATGAAGTAGTTGTCGTCGCCGATGCGGGTGGGCATTTCGCCGGTGGCGCGGTGGACGGTGACCGACTCGCGGAAGACGTTGCGGTCGCCGATGACGGTGCCCGCCCCGGCGTGGTCTGGGGGGAACTTGCGGTCCTGGGGGGCCAAGCCGATGCAGGCGAATGGGTAGACGGTGTTGCCCGTGCCCATCTGCAGGGGGCCGTGGACGTAGTTGTGGCCCATCAGGTGGGTGCCGGGCCCAAGGCGGACGCGGCCGGTGATGACACACTGCGGGCCGACGCGGACATCGCTGTCCAGTTCGGCGGCGGGATCGACGGTGGCGGTGGGGTGCACGTCGGGCACGGGGGACAGGGTAGTCGCGAACATCGCCCCGTATGTCCATGCGGGGCTGCGTGGGCACCGCGTAGCATCACGGCATGCCGGCCGACCCCGCTTCATCGCCCGCCGACACCACGACCCGCGGGGTGGCGGTGCGGGACCTGGGCGTGATGGAATACGAGCCGGCGCTGGCGGTGCAGCGGGAGGCGAACCGGCGGCTGTCGGTGGGTGATGGGCCGCACGCGTTGTTGCTGGTGGAGCATCCGCCGGTGATCACGGTCAGCCGGCGGCGGGGGGCGGCGGAGCACCTGGTGGCGGACCGGGCGACGCTGGACCGGCTGGGGATCGCGGTGCACCAGACCGACCGCGGGGGCGATATCACGTACCACGGGCCGGGCCAGCTGGTGGTGTATCCGATCGTTCGGCTGGACGAGCTGGGCCTGTCGCTGGGCGGGTACATGCGGGCGTTGGAGTCGGCGCTAATCGACGCGGCGGCGGGCTGGGGGGTGACGGCTCACCGGGTGGATGGGTGCACCGGGGTGTGGGTGGCCCCCCCCGGAAGTGCGCCGGGCCGCGGAGCTGAGGCAGCGGAACAACCCGGGGGGGCTGCGGGTTGTGCAAGCGCTGCCGCGAAGAAGCTCGCGGCCCTGGGGGTGCGGGTTCGCAAGCACACCACGCTGCACGGGCTGGCTTTGAACGTGACGACCGACTTGAGCCACTTCGAGACGATCGTGCCCTGCGGGCTCGCGGGCCGGGGCGTGACGAGCCTGCGGAAGCTGCTGGGCGATCGCTGCCCGGCGATGGCGACGGTGAAGCGGGACGTGGTGCATCACCTGCGGCGGGTGCTGGAGCTGGACGGTTGAGGGGCGGCCGGGTGGGTGGTGGTGGCCGCGAGGTGGTTTGGGTGCCCCGGCTCCGCCTGACGCGAACTCGTGGCCGGCGGCTCGCCGGGAGGCTCGGCCTAGCAAGTGCGTGGGCCATCTGGCGGACGCCGCGGGCCGAGCGGCGGCTGACACCGCCGGCTCAACGGGTGACGCGCTGGGGGCGTGGCATGGCGGCGGGGACGGCGCGGTGACGTGGCAGGCGCTGGGCATCTACTGGGGGTTGTCGCTGGCGGGGTGGGTGGCGCTGACGGCGGGGGCGGTCTGGGCGATGGGCCGAGAAAAGGTGTCCGACACCTTTTTCGGGCGCGGGTGGGGGGCGGCGGGCGTGGTGGTCGGGGTGGCGGCGGCGCTGCGGATCGGGGTGTGGGTCGCGACGCCGATGCCGGGGTTGAGCGATGACATCTGGCGGTACGTCTTCGACGGGCAGACGGTGTCGGCGGGTCACAACCCGTACGCGGTGGTGCCGGCGAAGGTCGGGGGCAAGGCGGTCAAGCGGATCAACCACCCGCATCTGGTCACGATCTACCAGCCGGTGAGCCAGTGGGCGTTCGCGGGGCTGGCGTCGGCGGGGGCACAGCAGCGGGGGTTTCGGCTGGCGTCGGCGGGGGCGGATGTGATCGTGGTGCTGCTGCTGGTCGTGTGGTTACGGCGGTGCGGGCGGTCGGCGTGGTGGGCGGCGGTGTACGGCTGGCACCCGCTGGCGATCAGCGAGTCGGCGTGGGCGGGGCATCAGGAACCGCTCGGGCTAACGCTGCTGGTCGCGGCGGTGGGGGTCGGCGTGTTCGGGGTCCGGGGTGCGGGGCTGGCCGGGGAGGAGCGGGGGCTGACGCCCACGGCTCAACGGGATACGGCGGGGCGGCGGGCGTTGGTGGGGGTGGTTTGTGGGGGGCTGTTGGGGGCGGCGGTGGCGGTGAAGCCGGTGGTGTTGCTGGCGGCCGTACCGCTGGCGCGGCGGCTGGGGGCGGTGGGCACCCTTTCGGCGATGATCGGCGGGGCGCTGGCGGGGCTGGTCGCCTACGGGCCGTTCCTTGCGATGGACGGCGGGCTGCACGGGATGGTCGTCACGGGCCGGTCGTTTGTCGGGGCGTGGTCGTTCAATGGGTTGGTGTACGAGGCGGTGCGGGGTCTGAATCTGGACCACGCGGAAGCCTCGCCGCTGCTGGGGGTGCTGTTGGTGGGCGGCGTGTTGGTGGCGACGGCTCGGCTGGGCACGGTGGCGTCGGTCGCGGCGGTGATGGGCTGGTCGCTGCTGGTGTCCAGCACGGTGCACCCGTGGTACCTGCTGTGGGCGCTGGTGTGGTTGCCGTTGTTGATGTCCGAGGCGGCGGCGGTTTCGCTGAGCGAGCCGGGCTCTATGAGCCCGGATTTGGCGGTGCCTGCCTCAGCTGGACCTGGTCGCGGGGGTACGTCCAGAAAAAGGTTCCTGACACCTTTTTACGGGCTGCCGGCGTGGATCGTGGGGCTTTGGATGTGGTCGCTGACGATCGGGTGGGCTTATGCAGCCCACGGCGTCGCGGGGTACCACGTGCCGGCGGCGGTGTTGGGGGCGGAGTACGGGGCGGTGGCCGCGGCGGCGGCGGGGTGGCGGTGGTGGGTGTGGCGATCGGGCCGGGCGACTGCCGCGGGTGGATGAGCATTGGCGGTGGATGCGGGAGATGTCGTGTGCCGATCCGACGCTTCTCCGCCACCGGCGGATCAGCCGTCGGCTTCCAAGCCACGCACGCGATGCAGGTCAGCGCTGGGGGACACGGACGAGGGTGGTGGACTGCTCGCCCTGGTCCTGGCCGAAGACGGTGACCAGTTCGGTTCGGCCGTTGCCCAGGTGGTGGGGGAAGCGCTGCTGCACTTCGAGGATCTGCGGGCCGTAGGACTGCACGCCGTTGCGAGAGACGAAGTCGCGGTCGGTGAACAGGCCAATGGTGATCATCGAGCGATGGGGGCCGTGGTAGAAGAAGGCCTCTTCGCCGTCGTCGCGGAGGGCCTGGGCGGCCTGCTCGGCGGCTTGGCGGAAGCCCTCGCCGTATCGCTCGTCGTAGTAGCCGATCTGCAGGGTGTACTGGCCCTCTTTGCCGACCAGATCCAGCGGGCCGCGGGGGGCCGAGTCGATGAGCTGGCCGGAGATGGCCGAGAGCGAGGCGTCGGCGAAGGGCTGGCTACCGTCGAGTTGGGCTTGCCGCACCTGGTCGACCAAACGCTGGGCGGCGGGATCGCGGGGGTCGTCAAAGCGCCCGGCGTACACGGCGGCCACGTTGCCGCCGTCGGCCGACCAAACGGGCTCCAGCTGCGTCTGCTCGCGGACCTTCCGCAGCAGCTGGAACGTGTCCACATGCCGGTCCGGCCCGGTGAAACGCCCGAGCAGCACCGCGTAAGGCCCTCGCTGCCGCTCGCTACTGGCCACATTTGGCCCGCTCGCCTCATCGGTGGGCATCTGACCGCGGAAAGTCTCCCAGTCGTCGCGGACAACCCGGTGCTCCATCTCGCAGCCGGCGGTCAGCAGCAGGCCCACGACCCACGACGTCAGCCACGCCACCTGCATCGCCGCCGAGCGACGGTTGGCAAGATGACGTGGCGGATCGGACATTCGGGCTGTGGCGGGCGGGGTCAGGCGGTAGCGGGGGCCTCGGCATCGGGGCACCCACCAAACGAATCGTACCCGGTAAGGTCGATTTCGCCGCCTGGGGCTGTCCAATCCAGCAGTCCGGTTTCATGCAGCAGCTGGTGCTGTTCACCTGCCTGCAGTACCGCTTGGTGCAGTCCACGCACACTCTGCACACCCTTGATCTGCTCGATGTGTTCGTTCTGTATCCGGCGGATCGCGGTCGCCTGCGACGCCCCGCTGACCAGCAGCGCGTGCGGCCGCGAGGCCTCAAGGCTCGCCAGCGCCGTCGTGGCGTCGTCTTCGCCTCGAACCGCCCGGGCAAACCGCTGCAGCATCCGGTGCCGCATCTGTTGGTGGCCCGGCCGCTGCGCCACCTCGGCCCCCCCGTCGGCACCGGGCGTGGTGATGGTGTTCTGGTCCCGCAGGACCACGCCCTTCTCACACTCGATGCGGACCACCGGGTGCTGCTGCTCACTGGTCGCGTGCGTGAAGTTGACCGTCAGCGACGCCCCGCCCTGCAGCTGCGCCCGGAGGCTGACCGTGTCGTAGTTCGCGATCGCCGAGGCCCGGTACAGCTCGGCCTGCAGCGACACGGGCTCGGCGGCCAGGTGCGGCTCGGGGCCCAGCAGGAACATCGCAATATTCGCAAAGTGCGACAGCGCGTTGTTCAGCGGGCTGTCCAAGACCCAGACCCCGCCCCGCTGGGTCGCGCCGGCCCAGCCGCTGCGAGTGAAGTACTTCTCGTCCCGCGGCCAGCACGCCCACACCGACGCCTGCTGCACCCGGCCGAACTCGCCGTCCAGCAGCCGCTGCTTCAGCGGCAGCGTGTCGATGTCGTACACGTCCTGAAACCCCACCCCGACCGGCAGCCCCGCCGCGTCGCGGGCCTGGACGATCGCGTCAAAATCGTCGATGCAACCGGCGACCGGCTTCTCCAGCATGACCGGCTTGCCCGCCGCCAGCGCCTGCTCGGTAAACCGCCGGTGCAGGTCGATCGGCACCGGCAGCCAGACCGCGTCCAGCCCGTCGTGCTCGAGCATGTCCGCGTAGTCGTCGTAGATGCTGACGCCCTGCCGCTCGAGCTGGGCGACGATGTCCGGGAACCCCGCCGGGTTGGGGTCGCACACGGCCGTGAGCGTCACGGGCGGGTTGGTCTGTTCGCCGAACTCATTGACCAGGTTGCGGATGACCCCCGCGTAGCCCCCGATCCCGGCGATGCCCAGTTGCACAGTCTTCATCGTCGCGAGGATACCGCCCCCGGAAGAAGCGTCAGGCGATGAGACGGGCACCGCCGATGAGCCCCGCTGCGCTCAGTACTTGAAGCCGTCTTCGCGGATGCGGACCATCGGCTCGCGGGAGGTGTCGCCGTGGCCGCCGTGGACCCGGCCCACGAACAGGTCGTGATCGCCCTCGACGTCCATGTGGCAGGCCAGTTCGCACTCGAGCACGCCAATGGCTTTGTTCAGCAGCGGCAGGTTGACCAGGACCTGCGGCTCGCGGAGGTCGGTGCCCAGGAACGGGTCTTCAGGCGCGTCGTCGTGGTTGGAAAACTTGCGGAGGATCAGCCGGTCGTCCGCGGGCAGCTGGCACAGCCCGAACTGCCGCGACTCGCTGATCAGCGGCATGATCGGCCGGCCCTTCGCCACAGCCACGCAGACCATCGGCGGCTCGAAACACACCTGCTGGGCCCAGCTGCACACGATGCCCTGCCGACGTTCCTCGTGCTGGGCGGTAAGGATGAATACCCCGGTGGGCATTCGGCCGAGCGCCGCGCTGATGCCCTGCTTGATCGAGTCGTCCATGGCCGCGCACTCCGTGCCGTCCTGATCCCCGGGGCACCATAACGCGCTGCGGGGCGGCGGGTGCTGCTGCACGCCCGAAGCGCTGCATCTACATGCGGGGCTCAGCGCTTCTATCGTGCCGGCCATGCCACGCGACACCGTGATCTTTGACCTGGACGGCACCCTGCTCGACACGCTGCAGGACATCGCCGATGCGGGCAACCAGCTGCTGGCCCATCACGACCGACCCGCCCGGCCGGTCGACGACTACCGCTACCTCGCCGGGCAGGGTGTGCGGTCGCTGGTCGCCGAGGCGCTGCCGGACTTGCAGGGTGACCCGCTGGACGAGGCGGTCGCCTGGTACCGCCGGGCATATGCGGCGTTGGATGACGCGTCGGCCGGGCCGTACCCGGGGATCATGGACATGCTCGATGCGCTGGCCGAGCGGGGGGCGACGCTGGCGGTGCTGAGCAACAAGCCGCACGACGCGATGGTCCGGGTGATCGACCGCTTCCTCGGGGCCCAGCGGTTTGCCGCGGTGCTGGGCCACCAGCCGCCGACGCCGCTCAAGCCCGACCCCACCCCCGGGATCAAGCTGCTGCGGGAGTTGGATGTTGCCGCGGACCGGTGCGTCTATGTCGGCGACACCGCCGCGGACATGCAGACCGGCACCGCCCTGAAGCTGCACATCGTCGGCGTGACCTGGGGTTTTCGCGCGGAGGCCGAGCTGCGGCAGACCGGGGCCGACGTGATCATTCACGAGCCGCGTGAGCTGCTAGCGCAGCTCGTGCAATAGCCGGGCCGCTACGCGGCCCTGGCGGGGCGTAGGTGATGCGAGATATTCGAGAGCTTGCCGTCGATGAAGGTCGTGTCAGGGCCGCGTAGCGGCCCGGCTATACAAACTTTCGCAATCACGCCTTCCGCACCGACACGTTGATCCCCCAGCTCTGGCCCTTCACCACCGGCAGCTTCGCGATCACCCGGTCCACCGCGATCAGCCCGTCCACCAGCACCCCCGGGAACGGCAGCTTCCGCACCGGACCCATCATGTCCGGGAACCCCAGCGGATACGCCAGGTACCCGAAGTACTCCACCCGCTCGATCTCGAATCGCTCGGCCAACGTCGCGAGATATCGCCTGGCGGTGAAGTTGGTGTGGTCGTCGCTGAAGTGTTCCCCGCGGTAGGCGATCCGACGGGGCAGCGTCGACAGCGCGGTCTTGTTGGTGTCCGTCAGCACGACCCGCCCGCCGGGCCGAAGCACCCGGTGCATCTCCGCCACCCCCGCCGCCGGGTCGGGCAGGTGGTGCAATAGCGACCGCGCGAAGATCAACTCAAACGCCCCGTCCTCGAACGGCAGAAACCGGCAGTCCCCCTGCACCAGCCGACCCGCATAAGCCCGGCCCTCCCGCAACATCCCCATCGACAGGTCCAGCCCGACGATCCGCTCGGCATGTTCAGGCAAAAACCGGTGCAGCGTCGCAGGCCCGCACCCGTTGTCCAGCACCAGCCCCGGCCGATTCAGCGCCCCACCCGCCAGCCGGATCAGCCGACGCATCCACCATGCGTGATACCGCCTCGCATACGGCAACCGGTACCGCAGCGCCTCGTAGTCGCCGGCCACGGCATCCTGCACCTGCTGCTCGGTCGGTCGGTCCGTCATCGGGCAGACCGTACGTCATCCCGTTAGCCTCGGCCTCTGCCCCGAGTGCGGTGGGTCTGCCCCCGGGCAAAAAATATGCTGCATCAGATTGAGCAAGCTCTTTTGCCACCGCGGCTTGCCGTCAACATGATCGACGGGGTGGGTGCCACGGCTTGACCCGAAGGGCAAGCCGTGCAGGTCTCGCGGCCCGGCACAGCTTGCCGCTGAAGCGATCAAGCTTTGGCACCCCCGGCAGGATGGCCGGAAGGTGATGCATCGAGGGGTGCGCCCGGGGCTGGCGCCCGCGCTTCCTGCAGCGCCGCGAGCCACTCCATGTACCGGTACGGCAGGCCGTGCTTGTCGTGAATGCGGCGGATCATCCGTTGCTGGCGTTCATATAGAAGCTGCTGCCACTCGTCGGCCGTCGGGTCGCAGAAAAACAGCCGGCAGCCCCCCGGCCGCACGCTGTGCACCGAGCACAACCCCCCCACCTGATACACGCACGCCGGAAACTCACCCCCGCCCCCCAACACCGGCAACACCGCAAGCCGACGCTGATCCGCCTCAGGCCCAGCAGCGTCTGGCAGCTCCCCCACCCGCCCCAGAAACCACGCCACCTCCAGCCCCGTCACGTACAGCCGATGCCCGTATTCCCCAAACCGGCAGCACCGCCCGCTCGCCTCGCACACCGGCTTCCGCCGCGCCACCGCCCGATCGATCACCGCCTGCACGCGCGCCAGATCCGCGACCACCCCCGGCCGCCCCACCGCCCCGCGCCACTGCCGCCACAGCTCGCCGACCTCATCGCTCGCGG
>CAZVBW010000113.1:0-8951 GCA_964625505.1 uncultured Phycisphaeraceae bacterium | reverse complement strand
CGCCAACATAGCGCCCCGGACACCACGCCGCGAGGGAGATTGTTAGAGGTGGCCTTCAGTGGCACTGCCAGCACCCAGTTGCTCGTAGACCTGCTCGACCTTGCCCGCCGCGCCGTCCCAGGTGAGCTTGCGGACTTCGACGTCGGCGTGCCGGCGGAGCGTCTGGCCCAGCGGCGGGTGGCGGAGCACGGCCAGGATCTGGTTGGCCATCTCGTCGGTGTCCCAGAAGTCGACCTTCAGGACGTGCTGCAGCACCTCGCTCACGCCGCTGGTCTTGCTGAGGATCACCGGCACGTCATGGCTGATCGCCTCAAGCGTGGAGATCCCGAACGGCTCGCTGACCGACGGCATCACGTAGACGTCCGCCATCTCGAACACGCGCTGGACGTCGTCGCCGTGGAGGAAGCCGGTGAACGTGATCTTGTGGCCGATGCCCTCGCGGGCCGCCAGGTCGATGACCTGCTGGACCTTGTCGCCCGAGCCCGCCATGACGAACTTCACCTGGTCCAGCTTCTGGAGCACCTTCTTCGCCGCCGCGATGAAGTACTCCGGGCCCTTTTGCATCGTGACCCGGCCCAGGTAAAGCACGACCTTGTCGGACTTGCGGATTGCCGGGGGCAGCGCCGCCCCGTCGTCGGCACCGCCGCCGGCCGAGCCGCGGTCCACGCCGTTGTAGACCACCGTGACCCGTGATTCATCGACGCCGTACCGCCGACTAAGCATCTGACGGGTGTAGTGCGACACCGTCAAAACCCGCTCGGCCCGCTGGCACGCCCAGTGCTCGATCTGAGTGATCTGGGTGTTGACGTTCTCGCCGGCCCGGTCGAACTCGGTCGAGTGGAAGTGGGCGATCATCGGCACGCCCGCCGCCTCGGCCACCGCCGCCGCCGCGGGGAAGGTCATCCAGTCGTGGGCGTGCACCACGTCGAACGACTCGCCGCGGGCCAGGTCCACGCACAGGTCGCGGAACCGGCGGACCTCGCTCATCAGATCGTCGGCGTACTCGTCGCGGATCGGCGGCGAGGCGTCGGCGTTCCGGGCATCGGTGGCGCTCGGCTGCGGGTCGTGCCGAGCGTTGGCGCCGCGGCGGAGAAAGCTGATGCCCTGCTCGTCTGCCGCGTGGTGCAGCTCGCCGCCGGGGTAGACGCTGGCGAGCTTGGACGGCACCGCCTTGAAGCGGACATCGGGCATCACTTCCGCTTCGTCGCTGACGGCGGCGTCAGACCACGGCTCGGCCGCCTCCGGGGCCGCATCGGCCATGGCATAGGTCGAGGCAACCGCGGCGGGGGATCGATCGCCGATCGACGCCGATGCGGATTGCGGGCTCAGCAGCTTGACGCGATCGTGGTACTCATCACCCACGGCCTTGGGCAGCACGAACGTGACCTCGACGCCGCGGCCGGACAAGGCTCTGGTCAGCCCGTAGCACGCGGTGCCCAGCCCGCCGGAGATGAACGGCGGAAACTCCCAACCCAGCATGAAGACGCGCATGATCACTCCGATCAGGCCTGGCGAGCTCACTCATCGCCGCTTGGTGTGTGTGGATGTGGCCGGCCCGCGACGACATCGGCCGAAGGCTCGGCCCGCCGCGTGGCGAGCTGTGACGATATCAAACTGCGACTGGCCCGACGCCGAGGTCACGGCCCGTTGCGGCAAACCCGTGGCTGATCAGACCCCGCGGCTCTGGGCTCCATGACGGAAAGCCACCAGATCGACTCGGCGATGCTCGTCGTCGATCGCGTAGTAGACGAGGTGCTGGCCGAAGACGAGCTTGCGGACCTCTTGGCCGACCCGCTTGCTGACCCACAGGTCGACCGGGTTTCGCCGCGGCCAGGTGCTCAAGTCGGATAGCTCCCGATGCAGTCGGCCGAACCAGACATCGGTGACACGAGACGAAACCCGCTGGCTCTTGAAGTATGCCAGCTGCTCGTCGAGCTGCATCTCGAAGTGCTCAGACGCTTGGACTTCGTACTTCATTGAGGGGGTGTCAGCTTGTGCCGGTCCACCAGCCGGTGAGTCGCGTCTGCGAGCGACCGGGTGCGACCCGCGTCCACATCAGCCATCCCCTGCTGAACCGCGTCGAGAGTCGCTTCTCGCCATGCGACGTCTTCTTCCAGAAGCAGTTGATCAGGCCGGACCTGCTCCGCCTTGCTGCTGAGCCAGGCTTTTACATCGGCCAGTTCGGAGTCCGTCATCCCGTCGGGCACTTGCACGGTCAACGTAAGCTCGGCCATTGGATTTCCTCTGCCGTCGAACCCGATCTTGTTCATCACACTGTACGCGCTGTATCGAATGCTATGCGAACCGTCTTCGGTCACGACTTTGATCTGCCGCCCGCGGCTCGCCGGGAGGCTCGCCGTCCCATGGCTCGTCATCGCCTGCCTCACCGCCTGCACCATCGCCCCGCCGGCCGCCGACACGGCGGATCAAGCCGCGACACCCACGGGCCAGGCGGTGCAGGTGCGGGACGCCGACCAGTGGTCGCACGGCTGGCGATTGCCCGCGACGCGGGTCGGGGCGTACTGGCTGCTGGACGTGGAGGTCGATGGCCGGGCCGCCGGGCGGTGGCTGGTCGATACCGGCAGCAGCATCACGGCCATCGACGCGGGCGTGGCCGCACGCCTCCGCCTGCCGCGGGACGGGAGAGGCCAGACCGTCGGCATCGCCGGGACCGAGACACTCCACTGGCACCCGGTGGACCGCGTCGCCGTCGGCCCGGTCGAGCTCGCGGCCGAGCGGGTCGCGGGCCTGAGCCTGACGCGGCTGCTGGCGGGCCGCCGCGCCCCGCTGTCGGGCATCGTGGGCTACGACGCGCTGCTGCCCGCCGTGTTCACCCTCGACCCGCAGACCGACGCGGTGCTGCTGCACCCGGCGGGCCACCGCCCCGACAGTGCCACGCCGCACCGCCTGCTGCCGATGATGGGCCTGCCCATGGTCCGCGCCTCGATTGGCGAGGACCGCGACCCGGTCTACCTCGTCATCGACTCGGGCATGGACCGCCAGCTCACCCTGCCCCCCGCCGTCGCCGCCCGCTACCCCGAGCTGGTCGTCGGCGGCGCGACCGGTCCGGGCGCCAGCCGCGGCATCGGCGGCGAGGTCCAGCACACCCGCGCCTGGCTCGAACAGCTCGAGATCTTCGGCCGAACCCTCGAGCACCTCCCCGTCCAGTTCGAGCCACCCCCGCAGGTCATCCGCAACGACCCCCGCCTCATCGGCCGCATCGGCGCGGGCCTGCTCCAGGACGTCCGCCTCACCTTCGACGCCCGCCGCGGAAGGGTCTGGGCGCAGTGGCTGGACGGGCCGTAGCGGGGGCCCTGATTTGCTGCAGTTAATCCTGCGGAGCTTCGATGAACTCGATGTCGTCCCGGCCCGAGCGATGTAGGCCAAAATCGTTCGTGTCCGAGCCCCCGAAAAGCAAGTCGGACCCACGCGAACCCGGCGGCAGGAGGAAGTCTTTCACATGCTCATAAGCCGGGTCCCCCGGGTCCACCTCCCACACATCGGCGACCCGCAGCCGCTCCACCAGACGGATCAGCATCGCCGTGATCCTTGTCCCACCGTTCGTGTTGAGGGTCTCGACCGTGTCGGAGGGACGGTGCCAGCGGTTGTGATGACCCGTGAAAAGATGCACCGCCCGCCGCTCGGACCTCGCGAACAGGACGTGATCCGACCAAGGCGGCAACGGGCGACGCAAATCGAGATTCAAGCTCAGCCCGGCAGCCGCACGCCGCAGGAGCATCGGCCACGCCTCGAACGTCTGCACCCCCAAGACCTGCAACCCGCTGCTCGTGTCGAGGCTCCCGATCATGTCGAGGTTGATGCCCGCCAACGCATCGAACGACAGATGATGACCCGTCAGGCGCGGCGGCGAGTGGTGAATCCACCTCGCGCCGAGCATGCCGTGTTCTTCTGCGGTCGTGGCCACAAGCACCACCGCCGACTGTCCACGCTCGGCATCAGCGCTCTCGGGCACGGCGGCCGACATCGCACCGGCAAGCTCAAGCAACGCCGCCACGCCCGATGCGTTGTCGTCCGCCCCTGGGTAAACCAAACCCTCATCACTGCGGAGGTGGTCGTAGTGGGCAAGCACCCACACCGCGTCCCACCCCAGTCGGCCCGAGCCTTGCCTCACACCGAAGATGTTCTCCGGCAAACCGGCTGCCGGGGGCTTGTAAGCCCCGCTCAAGATGATCGATTCGCCGCGAGGCGAGACCAGCCGATCCGCCTGCATCGTGCCCCGCACAGCATGACCGGTCCATTCATCGGCGCTCGGTTCCAACCCGCGGCGGGTCGGCCACATCATTGACCACATGGCTCGCCACCCGGCGACCAGCAGCACAGGGCGATCCGCTGGATCAACCCGCTGATTGGCTTGCCGATCAAATGGGGAGCGAAGACCACCAATCTCGCCATCGCCCGTGGAGAAGCCGATCATCCGACGCGGGTGCAACGGCCGCTGCCAGGCCCACATCTCGTCCCGCCAGTCCGGCCCGGGCAACGGGTATTCGAACGACTCTGGCGGCTCCACCAGCACGACCGCCGAAACTCCCGCCCCCGCCGCCGTGTCCAACAACTCGTCCATCCGCCGACCGACGGCCAGCGCGTCCCCCTGCGGCCGGAAGAACACCACCACGTCCCCGGCCTGCAGTTCAGCCATCAACTCGCCCAGCCGCTCACGCGACTCGGGCACCGGGCCGAGCACCACCGCCGGGCCCGAAAACTTCCCGCTGCCGCCCATCGGCTCGCCGTAAACATCCAGCCAATCCCCCCGAGGATGCGACTCCGGCCCGACGTTCAGCCTCAACCCGGCGTCAGCCGCGCCGACCAGCATCGGCACCCGCTGCCGCTGTACCTTCAGGCCCGCCTCGAAAAAGTGCCGGGCGATGTAGTCCGCGGCGGCGGCGTGGCCGGGCGTGCCGATGCCCCGGCCGCCCAGGGCGGGGTCGGCGAGATATTGCACGTGCTCCAGCCAGCGGGCTTCGAGAGCGGCGAGGTCGACGGGAGTGGCACCGACGTTTGATGCGGCGGGGGGCGTCGACCCGCTCTGGCAGCCCGCCAGCACCAGCAGGACGATCGCCGCCCACCCGATCCCCGGCATGAAGCCCGTCCGTTTCACAGGCACACCGTACCCCGTGACCGCCCCACCCACCCGCGGCGGCCGGCGCCCACTTCGCTAGCTTGCCCCCATGCCTGACACCCTGCAGACCCCCGGTGCCACCGACTGGTTCATCCACGACCGCTTTGGCCTGTTCATCCACTGGGGCCTTTACGCCCTGCCCGCCCGCCACGAGTGGGTCAAGAGCCGCGAGCGCATCGGCAGCGACGCGTACGACCGCAAGTACTTCGACCGCTTCGACCCGGACCTCTACGACCCGGACCGCTGGGCCCAGGCCGCCGCGAATGCGGGCATGAAGTATTTCGTCATCACCACCAAACACCACGACGGCTTTTGCCTCTGGGACAGCGAGCTGACCGACTACAAGGCCCCCAACACGCCCGCCGGCCGAGACCTGCTGACGCCGATGGTGGAGGCGTTCGGCAACCACGGTTTGCGGCCCGGGTTCTATCACTCGCTGATCGACTGGCGACACGATCAGTACATCATCGACAACAAGAACCACCCCCGCCGGGCGGAGCTGGACGTGGCCAGCGAGGCCGACGGCATGCTCGCCCAAGCCGGCGGAGAAACGGCCGCGGGCGGTGCGGCGGGCAACGGCAAGAATCCCAACGCGGGGCGGGATCATCAGAAGTACATCGCGTACCTGCACGGCCAGGTCCGTGAGCTGCTCACGAAGTATTCGCCCGACATTCTGTGGTTCGACTTCTCGTTCGGCGACGAGTCGGACCGCCGGGCGGGCAAGCTGCACCTGGCCAAGGGCCGGGAGGCCTGGGGCAGCGAGCAGCTGTACCCGATGATCCGCGAGCTGGCACCGGACATCATCCTGAACGACCGCCTGGACCTGCCGTCCGGGGGCGGCTGGGACGTCAAAACGCCCGAGCAGGTGCAGCCGCGGTCGTGGGTGCACGTCGAGCACGAGGGCCAGCAGGTCCCTGTGGTGTGGGAGGCCTGCCAGACGATGTCCGGCTCGTGGGGCTACCACCGCGACGAGAACACCTTCCGCAGCACCCGCCAGCTGATCACCACGCTCATCGACAGCGTCAGCAAGGGCGGCAACCTGCTGCTGAATGTCGGGCCCACCGGCCGGGGCGAGATCGACCACCGGGCAATGTCCCGCCTCGAAGGCATCGGCCGCTGGATGCACTGGCACAGCCGAAGCATCTACGGCTGCACCCAGGCCCCGGACGAGTTCAAGACGCCGCAAGACTGCCGGCTGACGTACGACCCGCAGAAGCACCGGCTGTACGTGCACCTGCTGGAGTGGCCTTACAAGTTCGTCAACCTGGTCGGCGAGGCGTTCGTCGAGCGGGTCGAGTACGCCCAACTGCTGCACGACGCGTCGGAAGTCCGCGGGCTTAAGGCCGGCTCCTGGCACGCCAACCAGCTGGGGCTCAAGGCCGACACGCTGACCCTCGAACTGCCCCAGACCGAACCCGAGGGGGTGGAGGTACCGGTGCTCGAGCTGTTCCTCAAGCACTAGCGCGGTGTTTCCGCTGTTACGGCATTGCGGGTCTGAGCACGAAGCGTGAGCGAGTGCACAAACCCGCGGCGGCGAGGGCACTTGCCGACGTGTGGAGTCCATGTCCCGCCACGATTGGCCATAAGATTTCGGGGTGGCCGACCTGATCCGTGCGACTGATCCCGAGCCGCCGAGCGTTCGGCGGGTGCGGTGGTCCGGCATGGGTTGGGCGGCGCCCCTGGGCATGCTGGTCGGCGGTGCGATCACCCTGCTGATCGTGCTCGGGCTGGTGGGAATCATCGGCACGACGATCGACCACTGGCTGCTGCAGGACCCGTCTCAGACGGGCACGGCCAGCGGTCAGGTCATCGAGGTCCGCCAAGGGCGAGATCGTGCGGACCAGGTGTCTTTCCGGTACACCGACGAGGCGGGCGTCGAGCGGCGGGTCACGCGTGACGCGGCTGGCGATTTCACCGACGGCCTGGCGCCGGGTGATCCGGTGCGGGTGCGATACCTGGCCGCGTCGCCGGAGGTGGCCGAGTTGGAAGGTGGCTCGATCGCCGGCCGGAAGTGGCTGGCTTTGCTGATTCTGCTGCCGATGCTCTGCATCTTCTGGGCGCTGACGGCCGCGATGAGCCGGCGGGTGTTCGGGCCGGTGCAGGTTGAGGGGCGGTGGAAGGCCGAGCCGCTGCCGGGTGCCGATGCCGACGATTTGGGAGTGGCTTGGGTGCGCGTGGTGAGCGAGGGGCTGACGCTGCGGCGGGTCGCGCGGACGGTTGGCGGGTGGTTCGATGGGCCGGTGGTGGTGCAGCCGATCGACGACGCCGGCCGACACACGGGGACCGCGGCGGGGTGGGCCAAACGTTGGCGAGAGCAGGGGCTGGAGGCACGGGAGGTGGCGCGGGAGGCGGTGCTGCTGCCGAGCGATTCGGCCCAGCGGCTGCGGGACATGCAGAAGCCGGGCGGGGTAGCGCTGCAGCACGTGCTGCTGTTCCCGCCGGTCGGCGATGACGACGCGGAACGGTGGTTGCTGGATCGGCTTGAGCGGGCGTCGGGGGACGACTCGCCTAGTCCGCTGGCCGATACGGCGGTGCGGCGGGCGACGGACGAGTTGCTGGAGTCATTGGCGGTGGAGGAGGAGCCTGCGGCGTTCGAGCGGTACGTCGCGTCGCTGGCGGCGGAGCTCTGGCTGGACCGGCCGCCGGAGTCGATCCAGCGGACCGACTGGTTGAGCCTCATGCGCGATGGTGAAGCCGGTCAGCAACGACCCGGGGCCAAGGCGCTGCGGCTGTTGCTGCAGCGGCGGCGGTCGTGGGTGCGGTTGTGGTCCATCGCGGATGGGGAGGATCGGGCACGGCTGATGGAGTGGGACGTCTGGGGCGAGCGCTGGCGGCCGATGGGCGAGCGTCGGCCGCCGGCGGCGCTCCGCGGGACGTGGGTGGCAGTCCTAGTGCTGGTGATGATGTCGCCGGTGGTGTTGTTGGTGCTGGCGTTGACGCCGGTCATCTGGGTGGTCGAGCGGCTGTTCAAGCCGTGGGAGCGTCGGGATCGGCGGCGGCGGGTGGCGCGGGCGGCAGCGGCGGCCGAGGGAGGATCATCCATTGACTGAGCCGCAGTGCCAGGCCGATCGACCGGGTTGCGGCGCTTGGTGAGGACGGGAACCTGACGGGCGGGCGGGGCGTCTTGTTTGACGGTGCAGGTTGCCCATCTACACTGGCCAGATGCGTGGCGGGTTGGGCTGACCCGGGTTCTGCGTTGCTGGAGATGGCACTGATGGACGGCTTGCACGACGGGTTTTGGCGTGGGTCGGCTGCGGCCGGTGGTTCAGGGGTCCGCTGGGCGGGCCTGTGGCTGCTGGGCGCGGTGGTTTGGCTGGCCGGCGGGCTGCCGGGCGGCGGCTCGGCGGCCGCGCAGGACCTGCCGTACACCGGGATCGTGACCCAGCCGAGCGTGCAGGTGCGTGCCGGGGCCGGGCGAGCGTTCTACGTGGTCGGCTCGCTGGAGCTGGACCAGCTGGTCCAGGTGGATGAGGTGCTGTTCGACTGGCTCAAGATCGTGCCGCCCGACGGGATGCACAGCTACGTCAGCCGCGGCTTCGTCAACCGCCGGGGCGACGGCGGCAGCGGCGTGGTCACCGCGGACCGCACCGAGGTCAAGGCCGGCTCGACCCACGGGCCCGGCGAGAGCTACCGCACCCAGACCCTGCTCAACGCCGGCGACACCGTCAGCATCCTCGGCGAAGAGGGCGACTTCTACCGCATCGCGCCGCCGGGCGGGGCGTTCGTCTGGCTGCCCGCGTCGGCGGTGCGGCAGGCCACGCCTTCGGAGGCCCGCGGCGAGCAGGCCCAGCCCGAGCAGCCCCAGCCGGCGGTC
>CAZVBW010000112.1:0-9159 GCA_964625505.1 uncultured Phycisphaeraceae bacterium | reverse complement strand
GGTCGCGGCGGCTACGGCGGCGGCGGCGGCGGCGGCGGCCGGGGTGGCGACGGCGGCAAACGCGTCCAGTGGTGACGCCCGCGTAATACCCTTGCCCCAAGGGGGTATTAAGCTCTATAACTCGTCCAAAACGATCAACCGGAGCGGCACGTGCCGCTCCGGCTTTTCGTCCACCACGTGTTGAGCCGTTTGCAATGCGTCAAACCCGCACCATCATCTTCATCGACGACCAGCGATCCGACGCCAAGCTGCTGGAACGGCACCTGGACGCGGTGCCCGACCTCGAGTGTGACTTCGTCCACATCATGGACGCCGACAACGTCCTGGACGATCTGGCCGATCTGGACCCGACGCTGATCTTTCTGGACTACCAGCTGGGGCAGCGCGACGGCATCGACGTGCTCCGCGAGCTGCGGCAGGCGGGCTACACCCAGCCGGTGATCGTGCTCACCAGCCGCGGCAGCGAGTACGTCGCGTTCGAGATCACCCGGGCCGGCGCCGACGACTACATCCTCAAGGACGACCTGAGCCCCGGGCTGCTGCAGGGCGTGGTCCAGCGCAACCTCGCGCTGATGGAGCGTGAGGGCCAGGACCGCAAAGACCGCGCCGCCGCGCTCCGCGGCATTGATTCGCTCACCCGCCGGGAGCGGGAGGTGCTCGAGTTCATCATCGAAGGCATGACCACCCGCGAGATCGCCAGTAAGCTGCACCGCAGCGAAAAGACCATCAAGATTCACCGCGGCAACCTGATGAAAAAGATGGAAGCCAGCACCGCCGGCGACCTGGTCCGCAAGGCCATGCTCGCTAAAGAAGTCATCGGCGGCAAAGTCACCGAAGACCGCAACGGGCAGTTGTGAGGTGGCGTAGGTCTGGGTTTTGATGGGATGACGGGTTGCGCGAGATGGACGGGATCACGTCGGGAAGTGGCTTGAGTAAGCGGCGACGCTAGGCGGCCTGTTCGTGGGGCTGCGAAGAGCTTGTTTCACCGCCGGTGGGTGGCACTGACAAGCGCAGCCTGCGAAGCTTGTTAATGGATCGCGAGGCCCAACTCGGGCTGGGAGACAACCTCTAAGTCCGCCCGCTCGCATCACAACTGCGGTATCGCAATCCCCAGCGTCAGCAGCGCCCCAAAGACCAGCACCACGCCACACACGCCGCCCGCCGCGGCCTCGGGCGATGCGATTCCCGGCGGGTAGTCCGCCGCCGGCCGCGGGGTCATCACCCATCCCATCCACAACCCGGCGCCCAGACCCACACCACGTGCCGCCCACGGCATCTCGCCCGCCACTGCGTACAGCCCCAAGACCACCAGCGTTGCCCCCACCATCTGCACCCACGCCGCCCGCGGCAGCCACGGCCCCAGCCGCCACAACACCGCCAACATCCCGCCACACAGCGACGCCACCCCCGCATCAGGACCAACCGCCCCCGCCACGCCCCAACTGACCGCCGCCCCCGATACCACACCCGCGGTGTACAGCATCAACATCCGGGACCAGCCGATCAGCGACTCGACCAGAATCGTCAACCCGAGCAGCGTGAAAAAGCCAAGCAGCAGCAAGCCACTCTCGCCGGGCACGAAGCTATAGGTCAGCAGCCGCCGGATCACCGCCAAAGGTTCAGCCGCTCCAGCCGAACCCGTCAGACGGTGCACCCCCGCTTGACTCAGATAGACCACCGCAGCCCCCAACATCGCCCAGCCGATCCCCAACCCGACCCCGACCCACGGCCGCTGCCGCAACAGCCACATCCAAAACACCCCCGACGACGCGCGACGCGCTGACACCGCCAGCCGACGCTCCGGAACCAGCAGGTGATGCAGTTCCCGCAACGCGACGACCACCACAACCGCAAGGCAAAACCACCAGACCCCACGTTCCCGCGGGCTTAGCGCCTCACCCCAACCGAAGTACGGCGGGAACCACAACACCCCGCTGAAGATCAGCAGATTGACCGCCTGCCACCCCGCGTCTCGCCTCGCCCGGGCTACCAGCTCCGGCCGCAACTCATCAACCAGCACCGGCGGCACCACCCGCTCGTGCTGCGGCGACCAGACCAGGCGCATCCCATGATGACGCCGCTTCACCTTCAACCCGAGAGCCTCTCGCGAGCAACCGTGCAACTCGCGGTCCGCCACCCACCCGTAGTCCGAGTCCGCAAGCTTCACCGGCAGAGCCCGCATCGACCACGGCGGTACCCAGGCCTCGACTTGCAGATTCTCCCCGTTCGGCATTCCCCAATCCTACCGATCCCCACCGCTCCACCGAGAACCGCTTCGACAAGATCAACAGGATCCACGAGATTCAGAAGAAGGTCGCGAACCCCGCAAACTTTAACCTCCGCCCCACCCTCTACCCGCCTCGATCCTGTCCATCCCACCCATCCCGTCATCCTGTCAAAACCCAGACCCCCGCCGCTCCCAGGCCTCAAGCCGCCTTCGCCACCCCTACCGCTTTTGTGATTTTCTTCGCCGCATCAGAGATATCCGACGCCACGATCATCGTCGGAATATCGCTCTTGGCCGACTCGAGAATCTTGCGGGCCGGCTCGACGTTCGTGCCCTCCAACCGAACCACCAGCGGGACCTCGAACCCGACTTCCTTGGCCGCGACGATGATCGCGTTGGCGATCGTGTCGCACTTGGCGATCCCGCCGAAAATGTTGACCATCACGCCCTTGACGTGCGCGTCGCCGAGGATGATCCGGAAGGCTTCGGTCACCGCCTCCTCGGTCGCCGAGCCTCCGACGTCCAGGAAGTTGGCCGGTTCACCGCCGTGCAGCTTGATAATGTCCATCGTCGCCATGGCCAGGCCTGCGCCATTGACCAGGCAGCCGATGTTTCCGTCGAGCTTGATATAGCTCAGGCCGTACCGCTGGGCCCGCGCCTCGCTGGGGTCTTCCGCGTCGGCGTCCTGCATGGCGCCCAGCTCCTTTTGCCGGAAGATCGCGTTCTCGTCGAACACCATCTTCGCGTCGATCGCCAGCACCTGGCCGTCCGGGTGCTCGTCCGTCGCCGTGGTCACGACCAGCGGGTTGATCTCGATCAGGTTGGCGTCGGTGTTCATGAACAGCTCGCTGAGCTGGTGCATGATCTTGCCCGCCGCCCGCACCTGCTGGCCGGTGAAGCCCAGCTGGTACGCGACCTTCCGCGCCTGGTACGGGCTCAGGCCCTGGATCGGGCTCACCGGCTCCTTGATGATCTTGTCCGGGGCCGTCGCCGCCACCTCCTCGATGTCCATCCCGCCCTCGGCCGAGGCGATCAGCACCGGCCCACCCAGCTGCCGGTCCACCGTGATCCCCAGGTAGTACTCCTTGTCGATATCCACGCCCGCCGCGATCAACAGCGTGTCCACCGGCACCCCCTCCGGGCCCGTCTGCGGCGTCACCAACGGCTTGCTCAGGATCGCTTTCGCCGCGTCCCGCGCCTCGTCGGACGACCGCACCAGCTTGACCCCCCCGCCCTTGCCACGCCCGCCGGCGTGCACCTGCGCCTTGACCACCGCGAGCTTCGCGCCGTGCCGCCGATTCAACTCGTCAAACGCCTTGCCCGCGTCGGTGCTCGTCCGCACCACAATCCCCGCCGGGACGGGCACGCCGGCCTCCTGCAACAGTTCGCGGGCCTGATATTCGTGGATCTTCATCGCTTCGGTCTCCTTAACGCCGGTGAGTCTAACCGCCGTCGGGACCCGGGGGTTCCAGTGCCGCCGCCAGAAAATGAGCCACCGCCGCGTAGACCCGATCCTCACGCAGCGGCCACACCAGCGCCGTCAGCGGGCGCACATGATCGACGTCGGGCAGCGTCAGCAGCGTGACTTCCACCCCCGCCCCCCGCAGCGCTGCCGCCAGCGACGCGCTGTCCGCCGGCGGAACCACCTCATCGCCGCCGCCGTGCAGCAGCAGCGCCGGCGGGTCCGCGTGGCCAACGTGCCCCATCGGCTCCACCCGCGCCGGGTCGGCGCCCGCGAAGACCCCCCGCGTCAGGTCGATCTGATAGGGAAACAGGTCGTACGGTCCGGCAAGCCCGACAAAGCCCCGCACCGCCCGCGGCGACGCCCCCGCCGCCATCAGCCACTGGTCGTCATAAGCCAGCAGCGACGCCAGGTGCGCGCCTGCCGAGTGACCCATCAGCGCGACCCGCGTCGCGTCGCCGCCATGGGTGGCCTGATTCGCCTCATCGGTGATCCATGCGACGGCCGCCGCGCCGTCTTCCACAAAGGCCGGGAAGCCGACCTCGGGGTGCAGCCGGTAGTCCGGGATGACCGCGACGTACCCCAGCCCCGCGAGCAGCTGACCCATGAAGACGTAGTCCGCCCGCGATCCGCTGGACCAGCTGCCCCCGTAGAAGAAGACGACCACCGCGGGCGGCGGGGCGTCCTCGACCGAAGGCCTGGGCAGGTACAGGTCCAACTGCTGCCGCGGGTGGTTGCCGTAGGCAACACCTTCGAGGTGCTCCGCGCCGGTGTCCGGTGCCACCGCGTTGAGCAGGTCGATCGGCCGACATCCCGGACCCGACGAGATCAACAGCCCCGACGCCGCCGCCAGCCGGCACAGCCATCGGCACCGCACCGCTTTATCACAGGCGATAGCGAACTTCCACACGCTCCGGCCGATACTATTGAAACCGATGCGGCCCCGCCTCGCCCACCCCCACGGCCCCCACACCGTCGTCCTGCTGACGCTGGTGGCCCTGTGTGCCCCCGCCGGACTGGCCGAGGCCACCGCGGGTCCGCTGTCCAGCAGCTCGACCCGATCGGTTCACTGCGTCCTGGAGACCTGGCGGGCCACCATCGAACAGGCGGCCCGCGACCTGCAGACCTACGGCGTCGCCGCGGTGTGGCCGCAGCCCCAGTCCAGCCATCATCCGATCCCGTCGGCGGTCCCCCGCATGAATGCCCCGGCAGGCACGTCAGCGGCGACGACCCGGCTGCTGCCGGCGACCCATGTGCTGCCGCCGCCGGCCTGACCCGCTACGCCGCCGCTCCGGGCACCGCACTCACCTCCCGCTACCGAGCCGGACGACGCCAATCTTCAGGCGATGCGTCCGGCCATCCCCACCTTCCCAATCTCCACCTAATTCCGAGCCCTCCCATGGTCGCCGACAAAGTCTCCAAAGCCCTGTCCAAAGTCTTCGGGTCCCGCAACGACCGGCTGATCAAGCAGTACCGCCGCCGCGTCGAGCAGATCAACGAGCTCGAGCCCGAGGTCCGCCAGCTCACCGATGCCCAGCTCAAGGACCGCACCGCCGAGTTCCAGAAGCGCATCACCGAAGACGGCGAGAAGGTCCGCGACCTGCTGCCCGAGATCATGGCCACCGCCCGCGAGGTGATGGACCGCTCGGTGGGCATCCGCAACATCCTCAACCCCGAGCACGGCTTCGACCCGGGCCGGCTCACCGGCGAGGCCCGCGCCGCCTACGACCGCGCGATGGCCCAGGTCGCCGAGCTGGAGCCCGACGAGGTGGTCGGCGGCGAGCCCGCCCCGCCGTGGATGCGGGTCGAGCTGCCCAACCTGCTGTACGACGCGGTCCGCGAGCTGTACCCCGAGTCCCGCCCGCCGTTCCGCGCCCGGCCGTTCGACGTGCAGCTCATCGGCGGCATGGTCCTGGGCGAGGGCAAAATCGCCGAGATGAAGACCGGCGAGGGCAAGACCATCGTTGCGCCGCTCGCCTGCTACGTCGCGATCTGCGAAGGCCTCAAGTGCCACGTCGTCACCGTCAACGACTACCTCGTTCAGCGCGACCGCGACTGGGTGTTCCCCTTCTACTACGCCACCGGCCTGACCGTCGGGGCGATCCACCCGTTCCACCAACAGCCCCCGCAGCTCAAGGCCAAGGCCTACACCTGCGACACCGTCTACGGGACCAACAGCGAGTTTGGCTTCGATTACCTCCGCGACAACATGAAGATGTCGACCGCGGAGCAGGTCCAGAAGCAGCGCGACTTCTGCATCATCGACGAGGTCGACTCCATCCTCATCGACGAAGCCCGGACCCCGCTGATCATCTCCGGCCCCGCCCACGACGAGCCGCCGGACTACAACAAGGCCGACCAGATCGCCCGCCACCTCATCCAGATGCAGCGGCAGTGGGACGCCATCGATACCCAGGTCCAGCAGACGCAGGTGCAGATCTCCGGCCTCGAGGGCGACATCCGCAACACCCGCGACAAGAAGGCCGTGCCGCAGATGAAGCAGCGGCTCAAGGACCTGCAGGCCAAGCTCGTCGAGCTCGAGGACCAGCGGGACCAGCACACCCAGTACTACGAGGTCGAGCCGGAGAAGAAGGCCGCCCACCTGACCCACGACGGCGTAGCCGAGGCCCAGAAGAAGGCCAACATCGGCAGCTTCTACGTCGGCAACAACATGGACTTCCCCCACCTGCTGGTCAACAGCTTGCGGGCCCACACCGTCTACAAAAAGGACCAGCACTACGTCGTCCAGAACGGCGAGGTCGTCATCGTCGACGAAAACACCGGCCGGCTCATGGTCGGTCGGCAGTGGTCCGACGGCCTGCACCAGGCGGTGGAGACCAAGGAGAACGTCAAGGTCAAGCAGGAGACGCAGACCCTCGCGACCGTGACGATCCAGAACTTCTTCAAGCTATACCAGCGCCTGGCCGGCATGACCGGCACCGCGATCACCGAGGCGACCGAGTTCGGCGAGATCTACAAGCTGGACGTGGTCTCCATCCCGACTAACAAACCCGTCATCCGAAATGATAGAAACGACCTGATCTTCCTGTCCGAGAAGGACAAGTGGAACGCGATCGTCGACGAGATCAAGCGGGTCCACGACCTGGGCCGGCCGGTTCTGGTGGGCACGACCAGCGTCGAGAAGTCCGAGATGCTCTCGCGGATGCTGACCCAGCGGCACGGGATCAAGCACGCGGTGCTCAACGCCAAGGCGGAGCATGCCGAGCGGGAGGGCAACATTGTCGAGGACGCGGGCGTGCTGGGCGCGGTGATGATCGCAACCAACATGGCCGGCCGCGGCACGGACATCAAGCTGCGGCCGATCGACCGGGCCGCCCTGGTCGAGCACTGGCAGCGTCGCAACACGTTGCCCCGTGAGGCGACGCCGGAGATGTCCGACGACGAGCTGATCGCCTTGTCGTACCGGCATCAGGCGATCCAGCAGTTCAAGGTCCCTAAAGCCGAGGCCAAGGACGCCAGCGATGAAGACCTGAAGCTGCGGCTGCTACGGCACTGGGTAGCTCAAGACGCATTTGTCGAGGAGGACAAGGCCCAGAAGATGGACCTGGACCAGTGCATGGCTGCGCTGGACGACGTGCCGGACTACCAGCGACACCGGCTGGAGGTGTACGGCCACATCGAGCAGATGGGCGGGCTGCACATCCTGGGCACCGAGCGGCACGAGAGCCGGCGGATCGACAACCAGCTGCGCGGTCGGTCCGGGCGCCAGGGCGACCGCGGGGCGTCGCGGTTCTTCCTGTCGCTGGAGGACGATCTGATGAAGATGTTTGCCGGGGATAAGACGCTGGCGATTCTATCCAAGCTCGGGATGAAAGAAGGCGATGCGATCGAGCACGGGATGGTGAGCCGATCGGTCCAGCGGGCTCAGCGGAAGGTTGAACAGCGGAACTACGAAATCCGCAAGAACCTGCTCGAATACGACGAGGTGATGGAGTATCAGCGGAACACGTTCTACGGCACCCGGCAGGAGGTGCTGGAGGGCTCGGGGATCGCGAAGCTGATCTTCGACTACATCGGCGAGGCGGTCGACGAGGCGGCGGATATCTACCTTGCGCCGGACTACGTGCAGAGCCAGATCGCGCAGTGGGCGCGGCAGACTTTGGATGTGTCTGTCGACCCGTCGCGGCTGCACCCGGACGATCCGGCGGGGCTGGAAGAGGCGATCCGCGACGCCGCCCGGTCGGACACGATGCAGACGATCGAGCTGACGCTGGGCGAGTACATGTCCAACGACATCCCGCCGGAGGAATGGGACCTGCGGGGCCTGAGCCAGTGGGCGATGAGCCGGTTCGGCGTGGACCTCAAGCAGAACAAGGCCCGGCAGATGTCGGTCGACGAGGTGCGGGACACGCTGACGGACGCGGCGATCGAGCAGATCGACAAGAAGGACCTGTCGGGCGTGGGCAAGTACCTGGGCGAGGACCTGGCGGCGAAGGACTTCGCCGAGTGGTGCGGGACGAAGTTCGGGATCCGGATCGAGCCGGCGGAGCTGAGCGATCGACCGGCGGACGAGGCGACGCGGTACGTGCTGGACCAGGCGCGGTCCGCGTACCGCCGGCGTGAGGTGCGGTACCCGGTCGAGTTCATCATGGACGTGCTGGTGCAGGGCCTGCAGCAGGACCCGAACTGGGCGGTGGCGCAGCTGCAGGAGTGGACGGATCGGCGGTACCAGCAGACGTGGGGCCCGGAGCAGCTGGACGGCAAGCAGCCGGCCCAGATCGCCGAGGAGCTGGAGAAGCTGCAGCGGCAGTGGATCGAAGACGGCGAGCTGGACCGCTGGGCGCGGTCGGCGGTGCAGGAGCACGGCCGGTCGCCGGAGAAGCTGGCCGAGGCGGTGAAGGATCGGTGGGGCCGCGAGCCGGATGCGGACGCGTGGTCGGCGGCGCAGGAGGGGCGGCTGGAGCTGCCGGGCGTGACGCTGGCGGCGATTGAGGCCGACGACGATGAGGCGGACGCGGACGAGCGTCGGCCACAACGGGGCGAGACGGACGATGCGATGGCCCCCGAGCGGGCGTTGCAGAAGGTTGCCGCGGCGACCGGGCTGGCGGTGCTGCGGGACGAGCTGACGCAGCTGGAGCGGTACGTGCTGCTGCGGATTTTGGACCAGACGTGGAAGGATCACCTCTACGGGATGGACCAGCTGAAGGACTCGATCGGGCTGCGGGGTTATGCCGAGCGAGACCCGAAGATCGAGTACAAGCGGGAGGGTGCGGAGGCGTTTCGGCAGATGCAGGCGGGGGTGCGGGAGAAGGTCACGGAGCTGATCTTCCGGGCCAAGCTCACGCCCAACGTGCAGGTGCGCAGTGCGTACAGCCAGCAGCAGGTGGCCCAGCACGCGGCGGCTTCCGGGGGCGCTTCAGGGGGCGCTTCCGGGGCGGCGGGCGGGACGCAGCCGCGGCAGGCCGGGGCGGGTGCCGGGGCAGCGGCGTCTGCGGCGACCGGGGCAGCG
>CAZVBW010000111.1:0-9165 GCA_964625505.1 uncultured Phycisphaeraceae bacterium | reverse complement strand
GTCGCCCTCGCGCATCGCGATGATCGCGGCGATCTGCACCGCCTGGAAGATGCCGTAGTCGTAGTAGCCCTTGACCGTCGCCAGGGCCGAGACCATCTGCGGGTGGCCGCAGCAAAACCCGATCCGCCAGCCGGCCATGTTGTACGGCTTGCTGAGCGTGGTGAACTCCACGCCGAACTGTTTCGCCCCATCGGCGGCGAGGAAGCTCGGGGCCTTGTAGCCGTCGAAGCACGTCTCGCCGTAGGCGAAGTCGTGGACGATCATGACCTGGTGCTTGTCCGCCAGGGCGACGACCTTGTCGAAGAACTCCGGCTCGACCGTCATCGTCGTCGGGTTGTGCGGGTAGTTGAGCACGACCAACTTGGGCTGCGGGGTGAGTGTGTCAAGCACGTGATCAATGCGCCCGATGAAGTTGTCGTCGTTGCCCAGCGGGACGCTGACCGTGTTGCCCCCGGCGAGGACCACGGCGTACGTGTGGATCTGGAACGCCGGGTCGGCGACAACCGCGGTGTCGCCCGGGCCCATCAGGGCGAGGCACAGGTGCGAGAAGCCTTCCTTGGAGCCGATGGTCGCGATGACCTCGGTTTCGGGGTCCAGCTCGACGCCGAACTTTCGCTTGTACTTCAGGGCCATGTCCCGGCGGAGGTTGTAGACGCCTTTGCTGACGCTGTACCGGGAGTTTCGCGGGTCCAGCACCGCCTCGCGGAGCTTGTCGACGACCGGGTCCGGCGGGGCGTCGGACGGGTTGCCCATGTTCAGGTCGATCACGTCCGCCCCGGCCTTTCGCCGGTCGTAGATCAGCTGCTTCAGCCGGCCTAGCACATAAGGCGGCAGGCGCTCGATGCGGTTGGAGACCTTGACGTCCATGGTGGGAGTTTAGGAGAGGCACGAAGGCACGGAGGCACAAAGGCACAAAGGGGCCGATGCAGGTCCGACTTCCCCCCCTTCGTGCCTCCGTGCCTATGTGCCTTCGTGCCTGCTCAACAAAAACCGCCGCGGGCTCTCACCCGCGGCGGTCGTCGTTTCTCAAGATGTCGCAGGCGCCCGCTTACGCCCGGTTGATCGAGCAGCCCTTGGGCCGGGTCTCGGTCACCGGGGGCTCTTCGCCGTTGAGCAGGGCGTCGATGACCGGGACGAGGTACTGCTCGTCCATCTCGCCGCACTGGCTGGGGTTGCCGGGCTCTTGCTCGATCCCGCCCATGTACCGCAGGGTGCCCTCGGCGTCGATCACGAACATGTGCGGGGTCGTCCGGGCCTCGTAGGCGTCGGCGATCACGTTGCCCTCGTCCTTGAGGATCGGGTAGCTCACGTCGTGCTGCTCGAGGTACGACGCCACCTGCTCCATCGACTCGTTGTTGTTCGAGTTGATGCCGATGAATCTCACGCCCTGGTCCTCGTACTCGCTGGCCAGCGGGCTGAGGACCCGCTCGTAGCCGCCCTCGGGCCGCATCCGGTCCCACGGGCAGTTGATCGACTGGAACCGCATCACGACGATGTCGCCGCGCATGTCCGCCAGCGACATGGTCTGGCCCTCTTCGCCGCCGATCACCGGCAGCTCAAACTCCGGGGCGGCCTCGCCCACGACCGGCTCGGCCTGAGCCGACACACCCATCAGTCCCGCGGCACAAAGGGCCACGCACGCCATCATCCACTGCTTCATCATCACGATCGCTCCTCGTTGAGAGAAATGTCCATCCCGCACAGCCGAACCAAACGGCCATACCGGGCATTGTATTCCCGCCGAGGTGCAGCAGGTGCAGGATGCGGGATTTATATGCTGCTGCCGTGCCGTTGCCGAAGCACGAACGTCTGGCGATCTTCTTCCGGCGGCTGGAGACGGTGGCGGTGCCGACGACCGCCCGAAGCACACTGCAGCTGATCATTCGCACGCTGGTTGAGGTGGAGGACGCCCACAGCGGGGTGGCGCCATCCGACCCGCCGCCGGAGCCCCCTGACGATGATGGGCGGATGTACCCGCCGATGGCGGATAGAATCAAGCAACAGTCCGACGGGAGCATCACTGCCCGCACCCGGGGACACCGCTTGGAGATCGCCGCCGATGGCACCTTCCGCATCTACCTCCTTGGAGACACAGCCGAAGCGGTCGTCACTCGGCGACATGACGCCTAGTCAGGCCGTCGCTGCTTTCGCCGCGGCGGCCGAGCGGACGATTCCGATTGCGTCTCTTCATATCGAACGGCTGCCCTCGGGCCTTTGGATGCTCTCGCTTGAGATCGGTCAAGGCCGAACGGCCCATGTCGAGCGGCACCCGAACGGCCGGGTCGGGGTCTCCGTCATCGCGAAGGACGACCTCACCAGCATGTTCAGCGGCCACGACCAAGTGCATCCCAACGATGCCGCGGCGATGAAGCACTGGACCCAAATCCTGGACACCCAGGTCGATCACGCGTCACTGCCCCAGCCGTACAAGCCGTAGCTTCTTCACTTCCGCGCCGCCGGGCTCAGCGAACGCGTCAGCGCGTCAAGCTTTCTGCGGGGCGGGCTGTCGTGGGCGGGATCGGTCTGGGCGGCGGGCAGGTCGGGGTGGTTCTGCACATCGAAGTCGTTGATCGCGTCGATGAGCTGACGGAGCGTGCCGTAGCTGCGCTTGTGGCTGTGCCAGTGGATGCGTTGGAGGTGCGGCAACTCGCCGCGTTCGGCGTCGAGGGGGCCGGACTGCTCGATTCGGCCGGTCTTGATGAGCTTGGCGAAGCGGTTGTTCAGGTCGGCGATCTGGTCGCCGGTGAGCGGTCGCTGGGTCCGCAGGACGTGGCGTTCGTGGACGAACCGTTCGGAGTGGTAGTTGCGGTAGAAGCGGATCACGTGGTCGACCGCGTCGCCGATGTCCGTCGTGACGTGGTACAGCGACGTGTCCTCGGGGCTGATCCAGCCACGGTCCAGCAGCTGGGTGCGGATGTACTCATCCCACCGGGCCCAGTAGTCGCCGCCGCCCCCGGAAGCGTCCGCTGGCGGGTCGATCATCACGATCGGCGTCATCGGGGCCTTGCCGGTCTGGACCAGCGTCAGCGCCTCGAACCCTTCATCCTGGGTCCCGAAGCCGCCCGGCAGCAGCACCACGGCGCTGCTCATCCACATGAACACCAGCTTGCGGGTGAAGAAATACCGAAAGGTCACCAGCTTGTCGTCGCCCTGAATGATGTCGTTGGCGTTGGTCTCAAAGGGCAGGCGGATCGACACGCCGAAGCTCGACTCCCGGCGGGCGCCGTCGTGCCCGGCCCGCATGATGCCGTCGCCGGCCCCGGTGATGACCATCCACCCGGCGTCGGCCATCCGCTGGGCGAAGTCGACCGCGGCGAGGTAGTCCGGATGATCTTCCGGGGTCCGGGCCGAGCCGAAGATGCTCACCTTCCGCGTGTCGGCATACGGGCGGAACACGCTCAGGGCGTAACGCAGCTCCTTGAGCGACCGGCTCATGAGCTTGACCTCGCCCAGGTCGCTGCCGTCGTCGATGAGCTTCAGCGAGGTGTGCAGCAGCTCGCGGACCCGCTGGGCCCGCGCCGTCTGGCAGTCGCCGCCGACGCGTGTGATCAACCCGTCCAGTTCGCCCAGCACCGCGGCCGCCCCGGGCTTGCCGTCGTTCGATTCGGAAGATGCGTTCGCCATCGCGTCAGGCTAGCGACGGCGGGTCAGCGGGGTGTTCAGCCGGTGCGTCATCCCCCGCCCACGCCACGATCGGCAACTGCTCCCGCCGCGCCGGCTTCTGCAGCATCCGGGCGAGGCCGCCGTCCTCGATCAGCCGGCGGACGTGCCGCTTCAGGTCGCCCGACCACTGACGATTCAGCGTCAGATACCCGCGGGTCAGGTCCTGCGGGGCAAAGTGCAGCTCCCCGCCGCCGGCCAGGACGTCCAGCGCTCGCAGCACCAGCGGGATGCCCAGGCTCGTCAGCTGCATGTTGATCGACAGCACGTCGTCGTCCCCGGCGATGGCGGCGCGGGCCTGGCCGAGGATGTCGCCCGCGTCGATCCGAGCGGCCAGGCGGTGGACGGTGACGCCGATGTTCCGCGGGTCGTGGTGCAGCAGGGCCCAGTCGGTGCAGTACGTGCCCCGGTAGTACGGGCTCAGGCCCCAGTGCAGGTTGAGGGCCATCGGCGTGGTCCGCGTCACCGCCTGCTTGACGATCGCCGTGCCGTGGTCCAGCAGCACATCGGGCGACAGGTCGGCGAGCCGCTGGACGACGTCCGGGCCGTTGATGTCCGAGGCCCACATCACCGGCACGTCCGGGTCCAGGTCCCGCCAGTCCTCGCCGAAGCACCGCTCGTACACCGCGGCCTCCGTGCGGCTTCGAACCTTTGTGGGCACCCTGCCGGGCGCGCTGCCGGTGACCAGCCGGTTGCGGGCCCGGTTGCGGACCCCCGCCAGCCCCGACCACTGCTTCGCCTCGATGATCGCCAGCGCGACCGGGTGCTGCCGATGCACCCGATTCACGAACGCCAGGTGCTGCGGCCGGCCGCCGATGAGGCAGACCACCTTCATGACCGGCTCCCGTCCACCGATGAGACCGGAGCACCGGGCGGGCGCTTGAGCCCCAGCCCTTCCAGCGACAGGTCCGAGCGGTGCCGTCGGCACTGCTGGTCCACGTCCTGATCGCCCCACAGCGTGTACCGCCCCAGCCGCAGCGGATCGTTGGGACCGCTGCCGAACGGCGGGTAGTTCTTCCGCTTGGTGACCGTGATGCCCCACCGCAAACCCGCCTCACGCGACGCCGTGAGCACCCGTTCGTCGTGGTCGCCGTTGGGGTAGCTGATGATCGTCGGACGCACGCCGGCCATCTGCTGCAGGTCGTTCTGACAGCCGACGATCTGGTCGCGGATGCCCGCGGCGTCGTAGGCCGTGAGGATCGCGTGATCGACGGTGTGGTTGCCCAAGTGCACGTGCGGGTCGCTCGCGAAGGCCGCCAGCTCGTCGCGGGTCATCGGCCGGTCCACCTCCGACACGGGCCGCAGGCAGTCCTCGCCCAGCTCGGCCCGCAGGATCCGCTCGACTTCCGGGGCCGTCATCCGTTTCAGCTCGTGCCGCCGGGCGTTGAGGGCCTGGCCCGCATCGGTGTCTCGCGCCCGGTACAGCGGGTCCCACCAGAAGTTGCGCCCGGTCTTGATATGCCCCGTGGACACGAAGAAAACCGCGGGGATGTCGAGTTTCTGCAGCACCGGCAGGACCAGCCGGTTGTTCTGATACCCGTCGTCAAACGTGGCCATCACGTGGCGGCCGCCGGGGTCCAGCCCGGCGCCCAGATCGTCTGGCGAGATGAACCGGTAGCCGGCCGCGAGGTAGTGCTCGGCGAACCGCTGGAAGTGCTCGACGGTCACCCGCTGCTGCGGGTGCATGTGCCCAAGCTCGATCTGAGCTTCGTCGGCAAACGCGCCGTGGAACAGGTACGTCAGCAGCCCCGGCCGGTCCCGCCGCAGCCGACCGACCGCGCCGCGGACGCGGTTCTTGAGCTGCCGAGCGATGGGCATGGTGCGAGGATAGCCGCGGTGCGGCTATATAATGAGGCGGATGTTGCAAGCAGTGACTCAACCGGCAGTGGATGACGCGGCGGCCCGGGCGGCGTCGCGGCTGTCTTTCGAAGAATTCCTGGCGGACGAATCGATCCCGCCGCACACCGAGTGGGTCGATGGGGAGGCCAGACCGATGGCGGGGGTGACGAATCTGCACGGCGAACTCACCACGTGGCTCATTCTCGCGCTCGGCGTTTATGTCGATCTGCAAAAGGTGGGGGTTGTGCGGCACGATCCGTTCCTGATGCGGCTCGAGGCAGGGGGCTCCGCACGCGCCCCCGACGTGCTGGTGCTGCTGAACGAGCACCGCGACCGGCTGCAGGACCAGCACCTGGCTGGCCCCGCGGACCTGGTGGTCGAGGTCATCAGCCCGGGCAGTCGGAACACCGACCGCGGCGAGAAGTTTTACGAGTACGAGGCGGCGGGCGTGCCCGAGTACTGGATGCTCGACCCGCTGGTCAAGCGGGCGGAGTTTCATGTGCTCGACGACGGCCACTACCGGCCGGCCCCGCGGGCCGACGGGGTGTTCACGAGCCGGGTGCTGCCGCAGTTAAGCCTGCCGGTCGATTGGCTGTGGCAAGACCCGAAGCCGTCGGTAGATCAGTTGCTGCAGCGCTGGGGCTGACGTGGCTTGAGCCGGCGGACAACGCCAGCATGGCGTTCCGCTACGCCGCGCGCTTGTCGGCCAGGTGCACGTCCATCTGCGGGTAGGGGATGTTGATGTCCGCCTTGTCGAGGTGCTGCTTGACGGCCCGGACCAGAAGCTCGCGTTTGAGCCAGTAATCGGCGGTCGGATGCCAGGCGCGGACGATCCACTTGATCGCCGAATCGCCCATGTCCATCAGATAAATCTGCAGGCCCCGGTTCTCGCCCTCGATCAGGCCGTCGACCGAACGGACGGCCGCTTCGAGGACTTCGCGGGTCTTGTCGATGTCGGCGTCGTAGGACACGCCGACGTTCAGGTCGATGCGTCGGTCCGGGTAGAACGTGGCGTTCTCGATGGTGTTGTTGAACACCTCGGAGTTGGGCACGATGATGTGGCGGTTGTCGAACGTGTCGAACCGGGTGAAGAACAGGTCGATCTCGTTGATCTTGGCGGTCAGGCCCGCGGCGGTGACGACGTCGCCGACCTTGAACGGGCGGAACACCAGCAACATGATCCCGGCGGCGAAGTTGGACAGCGTGCCCTGGAAGGCCAGCCCCACCGCGAAGCCCGCGGCGGCGATAACCGCGGCGAAGCTGGCGATGTTGAGCCCGAACGCGCCCAGCACGCCCAGGATCGAGCCGACCATCACGATCCAGAACACCAGCTTGCCCAGGAACCGGCCCAGCGTCACATCGACCCGATCGCTGATGGGCTTGCTCACCAGCCGGGAGAGGAACTTGCCCACGAAGTACGCCGCGAGCAGCGCCAGCAGCAGGAGCATGGCGGGCACGGCGTAGCTGAGGGTCAGTCCGAGGATCGCGTCAAAGTCGCCGGTGGCCGCGGTCCGGAGCTGCTCGCCGAGGGTCTGGAGGCTGACGTCGATGGCGTCTGCAGGCGTCGGCTCGGCGGCGGGTGGCGCGGCCTCGCCGGAGCCTTCAGGTGTGGGATCGATCTGAGCCAGCAGGGGGGGCGCAACCACACTGCTGCCCATCGGGCGGCGGACGGCACGGACTTGAAGATGGCCGCACAGAAAGCCGCCGCCGGTGGCGGCGCATCGGGCCGTGGGGAGCGCCGCCAACGGCGGCGGCTTTACGTTTGAGGATCACCCGCGGGCGTAGCGGGACAGCAGGTCGGCGATCCGCGGCTGGTTGCGATTGAGCCGCAGGCTGCGGCGCCAATGCTCCAGCGCCTGGTTGCGCTGGTAGAGGTTTTCCTCGCCGCCCTCGATATAGAGCGTCATGTAGGCCACGCCCACGCCGTTGAGCGCTGCGGTGTCCTGCGAGTTCATCTCGATCGCCTGGCGGAAGCTCCGCAGGGCCTGCTCGTACCGCCGAAGCTTGAACTGGGCGTAGCCCAGCCGCTCGTACGCGGTCGACGTCGGGTTGCGGTAGATCAGCGTGGTGAGCGTGTTGATGGCCCGGGTGTAGTTGTCCAGCTGGATATGGGCATCGGCCAGGCCCAGCAGCACCGGGTCGGCCAGTTCGCCCATCTCCGCGGCCCGGCGGTAGCTGTCGATCGCCTGTTCGTAGGCCCCGAGCAGCGAGTAGTTGGCCGCCAGGTTGGACCAGGCGAACTGGCTGTCGGGCTGCAGCTCGGCCGCGCGGCGGGCGTAGGGCAGGGCTTGGGCCGGCTCGGCGATCTGCAGGTACGCCGAGGCCAGGTTCATGTTGGCGTCCGGCGAGTCCGGGTCGATCGTCAGCGCCTGCAGGTAGCTGTTGATCGCGACGCGGATCTCGCCCAGCAGCTGGCTCATCAGGCCGTGGTAGTACTGGGCCTCGTAGTTGTTGGGGTTGATCGACCGGGCGTTGGCGAAGGCGGTCTGGGCCTGGTCCAGGTCGCCGGACTCGCGGTAGATGTCCCCGATGCCCATGTGGGCTTCGATGACATTGGGGTTGACCGCGAGCACGTCGTTGAACGCCGCGAGCGCGGCGTCGGTCCGCCCGGACTCGAGGAACGTCTCGGCCTGGCTGAGGTTGTCGCGGACCTCATCGTCGATGCGGTCCTGCCGCGAGGCGCAGCCGCCGACGATGAGCAACACCAGCACGGCGGCAAGGGCGGGGCGGGTCCGGTTCCAGATCGAGGCGGGCATCGGCGGGCTCCGTAAGGCCGGGTCACAAGCTATGGCGGGCCCACGGCACGGTCAAAGCGCAGCGGGACCCTGACCCCTATCATCGGCCGGTTCGGCCCGGAGCACCGCAACTGCCCCGGCCGGAACGCCGAACGCATGAAAATCGCCCTGGCCCAGATCAACCCGACCGTCGGCGACATCGCCGGCAACCTCCGTGCCCATCGGGACATGCTGGCCCGTGCCCGCGACGCCGGGGCGAGGTTGGTCGTGTTCCCGGAAATGTCCATCCTGGGTTATCCGCCTAAAGACCTGCTGCTCAAGCCCGCGGTCGTCGACGCCTGCCGCCGCGCCGCCGACGAGCTGACCACCCACTGCACCGACGGGCTCGCCGCCATCGTGGGCCTGCCTCTGCCCGCCGACCGCGAGGACGCCGGCCGGTCGCTCTACAACGCGGCCCTGCTGCTGGACGGCGGCACCGTCGCCCACCGGCACGTCAAGAGCCTGCTGCCCACGTACGACGTCTTCGACGAGCACCGCTACTTCGAGCCCGGCCCGCCGGTCGATATCGCCACGCTCGACGGCCTGCCCCTGGGCATCAGCGTCTGCGAAGACCTGTGGAACGACCGCGAGCTGTTCAGCCGCACGCTCTACCATGACAACCCGATCGATCGGCTGGCTGACGCCGGGGCGAAGCTGCACGTGAATTGCTCCGCCTCGCCGTTCGTCATCCGCAAGCACCGCTTCCGCCTGCGGCTGATGAGCCACGTCGCCAGGAAGCACGGCATCGGGCTGCTGTACTGCAACCAGGTCGGCGGCAACGACGAGCTGGTCTTCGACGGCCGGTCGTGTGCGTTTGATGCGGCAGGCCGGCAGCTTTGCGAGGCGGCGGGGTTTGAAGAGGACCTGGTGGTCGTGGAATGGGATGGCGAGC
>CAZVBW010000110.1:0-9239 GCA_964625505.1 uncultured Phycisphaeraceae bacterium | reverse complement strand
CTGGTCCCCGAGCCGGACCCGAGCCGCCGGATCGACGCGGCATCCCCGGCCGACCGTGCCGCCGGTTCCGGCGAGCCTTCCCGGGGCGAGGGCATGGCCGGGGGCATGGCCGGGGGGGGTGAGCCGCACACCGCCTCGCAGGTCGCCGCGACGCTGCCCGACACCGACGCGGGCGTGAGCCGCTGGGTCCGCTGGGGCCGATGGGCCCCGCTGGCCGCCGCCGCCGTGCTGTTGATCACCGCTCTGGTTGCCCTCAACGCGATCAACCGCCTGGCCGACGACGCCGCCGACGCCGCGGCGGGCGACCGCCTGATCCCCGCCGCCCTCGTTGAACGCTTCGAAACCCGACACGTCCGCTGCACCCGACAGCCCGACCTGCTCTACGAACACGACCAATTCCCCGACCAGATCACCCAACTGCCCGGCACCCTCGAAGACCGCTTTGACCACACCCCCGCCGGCACCCTCGACCTGACCCGCATCGGCCCGGGCTTCCAATACCTCGTCGCCGGCATCTGCCCCATCCCCGGTGCCGACGCCGTCCACATCATCTACCAGAGCGACAACGCCACCCCGAGCAGCCAGGCCGTCGCAGACCAGGACGACGCCGAAGCGGCACTTCCGGGGGCGGGGGCGGGGGGGGTACCCGCGACGCTCAGCCTCTGGATCCGCCCCACCGACCCCACCCTCGCCCTCACCCCCGGCCGGCTCTACCAGGCCGCCGACCCCGATACCGCCCACCCCATGCTCCTCTGGACCGACGGCCCGCTCATGTACTACCTCATGGGCGATCACCCCCAACACGTCCAGGACGCCGCCACTGCCATCACCACCCCCGCCGTCTGACCCGCGCCACCCCACCGCCATCCCCGCATCCCCCGTTTAGCCGGCGGCGTCAGCCGCCGCGCCCGGGCTGTCCGAGCCCGCCGCTTTCGCATCCACCGCTTCCGCCCCAGCCGCGGATGCATATCCGCGGCCGCCGAAGCTCGCCACATCTCTCCACCGCCCGCCGCTCTGAAGCGGCCGCGGGTATCCACCCGCGGCTCGATATCGCGGCGCCTGTGGTGAAGCGAAGCCGTCCTGCACCACCAACACCGTCGCGACCCCACAGCTCGGGCACACCAATATCCGAGGTCTATCCGGGGGCTCGCTGCGCTCGACCCCAGCGCCCCCCCCCCCTTACGGCTCCCGCCGCACCCGCGCTCACGCGGTAAAAACGGGACAGGTACGTTTTCGCAGCCTTCTCCTGCAGGTGAGCCGTAGAGAAAACGTACCTGTCCCGTTTTCTGTTTCGTTTTCTGTTTCCGCGGCGGTCTTGCTGGTCCACGTGCGGATCATGCGGCCCAGGTCATCGTAGCTGTGGTTGAGGATCGAGCCGTCGGTGGCGGCGGAGCAATCGACCTGGACCATGCGGCCCTCGGCGTCGTAGACGTACCGGGTCATGCCATCAATCGAGTCGACAACCCGGACCCTCCGGCCGAGGGCGTCGAGGGTGTAGGCGACGGTCCGCGTGGACGCGCTGTCCGTCATCACCTTGGAGGCGAGTCGGCCGAAGTCGTCGTAGGTGTACGTCGTCGTGCGGCCGGCCGCATCCGACTCGGCGGCCAGCATGCCCCAATACTCACCGTTCGCCAGGTTATCCGCGGTGAAGTGGGTCATCGTCGCGGCCTGACCGAACAGGAGGGTTTTGCCGGTCTGCCAGCCGTGGGCGCCGTAGACACATCCTGGTCTTTGGTGAAACCGCGAAAAACACCTCTGAGAATCTTGCAAAAGAGATGGACTCCAATGGCCAGAAAGATTGAAAACGTATAAACAGAAGCGAAAATTATAACTACAGGTCTCGGAAACGGGGGGATGTTCTCAAAAATCGATGAAATTTTATGAAGAATGGGTTGAGTCCAGTCACTCGAGACTAATATCATCGGAAGGAAGAAGAGAGCAAAGCATACGTAATACCCAGCCTTAAGCCAAACAGATATTCTCATTCGCTGAATTCGACCCATGGTGTAGCATTCGGAGTGGATTCCTGTATTTCAAGCGTTCCATCAACGCCTCCAACTTTCTGCGTCCACTCCCGTCTTGTAGAGATCACGCCCTGAGTACCTACTGTTTCCTGAACAATCCGAATCCTGGAATTTGTAAGTATCTCGTAGCTGAGGATGCGATCACCAGGCTGGAAAACTGGGAGCGAAGTAGTCCGAAATGTGTAGTCGGATTTCGCGGCATGTAGAGAGACACCATCTCGAATAATGATTATGCCAGCGCTTGGAACTGGATTTCCAGTTCCTGAACCACCAGAGACAGCCGCCTGCTGGTAGAGAAAACGTACCTGTCCCGTTTTCTGTTCGTTTTCTGTTTCGTTTTCTGTTTTCTCCGCTCGCTGCGCTCCACCCCAGCCACCCCCGGTTCCGCCTCAGGCGGACAGCCGCGGGTCAGCTGCCGGCTCGCCTGCGACGATGCCACAGCGCCAGCCCGCCCAGGCCCAGCAGGGCGAGGCTGGTCGGCTCGGGGACGATCAGGGTCATCGAGTCGGAGACGGCCCCGTTGTTCCACGTCCAGGTGTAGGCACCGGGCGTGATGCCCAGCCCGGCGAAGGTCGTGTTCGCGTAGGTCGCCGAGGCGGTGAGCGGGTCGCCGGACTGGTAGCCATCGGGGTATCGAACGAGCACGTCGTCAAAGATAAAGAACGCGAAGACGTCACCCGGGCTGGTGTTGGCGCCTGTCGTGGTTCCGGTGCCGTAGCTGGAAGGCCCGACCACGGGAGCGACGCCCACCGTTCCCGAACCACCGAACGAGATACCTGCGTCTTCGGGATCGACGATGGCGCCTCCCACACCGCTGCTGAAGCTTTCGAAACTCGCCAGATTCAGCGACCCGGTGAGCTGAAACTCAACGTTGCTGCCGACCTCCTCGCCGACGATCACGATCGCCGCGTCCGCGGGTTGGGCAAGGCCAACAACCGCAGCGATAAGTGCGGCACAGTCCAAAAAGCGATGAGACATACGACATCCTCCTGGGGGCCAAGGTTCGCGTGAGTCTACCTCGCGGATCATCCCGCACCACAAAATACGAAGCACCTAACGTAAATCGGCTTCCGCCTCAGGCGGACAGCCGCGGGTTAGGCGGCCACGAACCGGGCAACGGACTCAAGGCTCGTATGCCATTCACTGATCCTGTCGCCATCTTCGCTGATAACTTCGCGAGGTGGAATCGGCTCGAAACGACCGTCGAGCGCGAGACGTTGCTGAACGTGGCAACGCTGCCCATCCCGGTAAATGATCCAAGCAAAGTGGGGATCATGGATGAGCGGGACAGACAACTCTCCGCCTATGAGTAGTCGCAGTCGCTCCTTCCAGATGCGAGGATATTCATCGACCGAGGCGATCGCAGGATGGCATGCGAATCGCTCGGTGAAGTCACTAATGGTGATACGGCCAAGCCGCTGCCCGTCGGGGCCAAGTTGATCAGATGGCAGTAGGCAAATGTCGAACATGCCCGGCGGCCTAACGAAGAACGGCTCAGTTGCCGGCCGCCCGCGGGAGACGGCGCTGAGCCTGGATTATAGAACATCGCGGGCGTCGCCGGTCAACTGCAGCCGCTGGTTAGGGGGCAACCCGGCGGAGCAAGCCAAGACAAGTTTAGCCGCAGATGGACGCAGATACACGCAGATTGAAGGCCGGACCGATGGATTCTATCTGCGTCCATCCGCGTTCATCTGCGGCTGAAAACTCTTGGTTCCCGTTGCCCCCTAACAGTTATGTGACAGAACGGATTCGGGGGAACGGCCCCCGGGGTCGGTGGCATTGTCGGGTGGGGTGGGGGCGGGTGTCAATGCCCGGGGCAGGGTCGAGCCGGGGGGGCGCGGGACATATTGGCGGTGACGAAGGCAGAAACGAAAATCCTGGGGGGAGGCAAGGGCATGCGAGCCTCCCGGGTGGGGGCGCGGGTCCGGTCGGGCATGGGTCGGGCGTCGCCTTTGGGGAGTCGGGCGGGTCTCGTGGAACGTTGCAACTGTTCTGGAAGGTTGATTCCCAGGGTCTGGGCGACCGAGCTGTGGGGTCGCTTCGCTCCACCCCGGGCATATCTTCCTACCCGCCCGCCGCTCTCCGGCGACCGCGGGTATCCACCCGCGGATCGGGCAGGCGGCAGCCCTTGGCGCTCTAGGCGTCTTGGCGGTTCACTTCTTCGGCCGGGTGCGAGCTTCGGCGGCCGTGGACATGCATCCGCGGCTCGGGGCGAAAGCGGAGGGCATGATGCCACGAGTGGTGGTCACAGATCAGCTGCACGCAGTCCTAGGCTGGGGCGATGCCGGAGTTGCCGGAGGTTGAGGTGGTGCGGCGGACGCTCGGGCCGCGGGTGGTGGGGCGGCGGGTGATCCGGGTCGTGCGGGGACGTCACCCGGTGGTGCGGCCGGTGGAGCAAGCAGCTTCCGGGGGGCTGTTGCAGGGGCAGCGGATCGGCGAGCTGCGGCGCCACGGCAAGCAGCTGGCGCTGGTGGGCGATTCCGGGGGTCCGGGCGGGGTGGTGGTGGTGCATCTGGGGATGACGGGGACGTTGCGGTATGGCGCGAGAAGCGAGCCGGATTCTGTGAATCCGGGTCCGGGCTCACAGAGCCCGGCTCGCTGGGATGAAGTGCCGCGACAACTTGCGGGGGGACTTCCGGGGGCACACGTGCATGTGGTGTGGCATCTGGACGACGGCGGGCAGATCGTGTTTCGGGACCCGCGGCGGTTTGGGGGGTTGTGGGTGTTGCCGGATGTGGCGGAGCTGGAGGCTCGGTGGCAGGCGTTGGGGCCCGACGGGTTGACCGTGACGGGCGAGGCGTTGCGGGCGGCGACGCGGCGAACGCGGCGGGCGATCAAGGCGGTGCTGCTGGATCAGTCGGCGGTGGCGGGGGTGGGCAACATTTACGCGGACGAGGCGCTGCACCGGGCCCGGATCCACCCCGGCCGGGACGCCCGGACGCTTCGCAGGCCGAGCCTGGAGCGGCTGGCGGGGTCTTCGGTGGCTGTGCTGAGCCGGGCGGTCCAGGCGGGGGGCTCGACGCTGCGGGACTATGTGGACGCCACAGGCGACGCTGGGGGCTTCCAGCACGAGCACCGGGTGTACGGCCGGTCGGGCCTGCCGTGCCTGACCTGCGGGGCCCGCCTGCGGATGGGCCGGCTTGCGGGGCGGGCGACGGTGTGGTGCCCGGCGTGTCAGCGGATGGACCGATCGCGGATGCGATGGATCCCGGAGAAGGAATAGATTTGACTCATCATCACCGTCGTCAGTCTTGACGGTTGGGGGACAGCCGGCCCCCGGGCCCGCGGAAGTCGTGTCTTGAGCGGGAGCTACAGCGGCGGCGCGGCACGTGGCATTCCTGTCGGTTCAGCGCCGGGGGCGCGGTGCTGACCCGCCGCGCCGCCGTCAGGGCCCTCGGCTCGCGGGGTGTAACGGTCAAACCGGTCGGCTAGAGGTGGCGGTTGGCGGGGTGTGGCCGGCGCTGGCGGCGCGCTTTTCCACAGGGTGTGAGCAAGGTTGCCGACAGGGGCAGGGGCACGGGGAGACGCACTAATGGGCGGCGGGGTCGGTCCCGGGGTACAGCTCGGCGAGGGGCAGCGTCAGGCCGAGGCAACGGACGGTCGCGGTGGCGTCGATGCCTTCCCAGGTGGCCATGCTCCACGTGTCATCGTCCTGCCGGTGGAACCCCTCGACCAGCGGCCGACCCTGGGCCAGGAGGATGTACTCCTCGAGCGTGGGGATGAGGCGGTAGCGGTTGAACTTCTCGCCGCGGTCGTAGCCCTCGGTCGAGTCGCTGAGGACCTCGAAGATGACACGGGGGTTGATGATGGTGGTCCGCTTGGGGTCTTCGGGGTGGAACTCGGGCGGCCCGCAGAGGATGCTCGCGTCGGGGTAGACGAACCGCGGGGCCTGCTGGGTGGCGACGCGCATGTGGCTATCCAGGACCTCGCAGGGCGAGCCCTTGAGCTTGGCGTGTAACGAGCCGGTGAGGTTCGTCGCCACCCGCGCGTGGTCATACGTCCCGCCGCTCATCGCGACAATCTCCCCGTCGTGAAACTCGTGCGGCACCTCGGACGTTTCCTCAAACGCGAGGTACTCGGCGATGGTCATCCCGGTGACGGCGGCGGCCTGGGTCATCATCCTCAAGTGTATTGGGCCGACTCGTTTGTTCGTGCGGTAGCGGGTTAGGCCTTGCGGTAGGCACTCAGGAAGTCGGCCCGAGGGATCCGCGATTGGCGGCAGATCGTCCGCAAGGTCGAACCCTTGAGCCGTCGATGATTCGGGAGCGTAAGGGGCGTGTGAGTGCCGTCGGCGTTGTGTCGCCGCATGGCAATATGTTCCGCCTCGCGGACCATCTCGAACCCGAGTGCGACTAACGCTTTGATCACCTTCTGCTTGGGCGCGTCGACAGGGAACTTATCGCTCATCCCATGGTCGCTTCGGCGACGAAAGCTTCGAGAACCTCGTCCTGATCCCGCAGCGCTTCTTCGCCGAATGTCTCAAGGTGGAAGGCGGCAGCGGAGCGGGCGTCGGCGAGCGCGGACTGGTAGTCCCCGCCTTGCCCCACGACCACGCCAGCGAGGCCCAGCGGGTAGGCGATGTAGCCATCGCTGTGCTTCTCCACGATGAACTTGAGGGCCTTGACCATAGGCCTGATTCTACTCCCCGGTATCCAGCACGGCCATGAAGGCCTCCTGCGGGATGTCCACAGTGCCGATGCGCTTCAACCGTTCTTTGCCTTTTTTCTGCTTTTCGAGCAGCTTGCGTTTGCGGGTCACGTCGCCGCCGTAGCACTTGGCGGTGACGTTTTTGCCGACGGACTTGATGGTTTCGCGGGCGATGATCTTGCCGCCCAGGGCGGCCTGGAGCGGGATCTCGAACAGGTGGCGGTCGATCTGGTCTTTGAGGCGTTTGAGCAGGTGTCGGCCGCGGAACTCGGCCTTGTCGCGGTGGACGATGAGGCTCAGGGCGTCGACGCGATCGCCGTTGACCAGGATGTCCATCTTGACCAGGGCGTCGGCGCGGAAGCCGATGACGTGGTAGTCCATCGTGCCGTAGCCGCTGGTGATGCTCTTGAGCTTGTCGAAGAAGTCGTAGATAATTTCTGCCAGGGGCAATTCGTACTCGAGGATCTGGCGATCGGCGGCGAGGAACTTCTGGTTTTTGTAGATACCGCGGCGCTGCTCGCAGAGCTTCATGATGTCGCCGATGGAGTCGGTCGGGGTGATGATCTCGGCCGAGACGATGGGCTCGCGGATCTGGCGGACCTTGGACGGGTCGGGCAGGTCGGCGGGGTTGGTGATGTGCAGGGTCTCGATGGTGTCCTGCTTGCCGGTGGCGACGACTTCGTAGGTCACGGTCGGGGCGGTCTGGACGATCGTGACGTTGCCCTCGCGTTCGAGGCGCTCCTGGATGATGTCCATGTGGAGCATCCCGAGGAAGCCGCAGCGGAAGCCGCTGCCCAGCGCGTCGCTGGAGGTCGGCTCGTAGACGAAGCTGGCGTCGTTGACGTGGAGCTTGCCGATCGCCTCGCGGAGGTCGTCGAATTGCGTGTCGCCCGAGGGATAGAAGTCGCAGAACACCATGGCCTGCGGTTCTTCATATCCGGGCAGGGGTTGATCGGCGGGGTGGGCGTCGATCGTGAGGGTGTCGCCGATGTTGACGTCTTCGAGGGTTTTGATCGACGCGACCATGTAGCCGACGTCGCCGGCCTCGAAGGGTTCATCGGTGGCGGTCATCGACGGGCGGAACTTGCCCAGTTCGGTCGCGGGGTAGGTTCGGCCGGCCCGCATCATGCGGACGCGGTCGCCCTTCTTGAGCCGGCCGGCCATGACGCGGAAGTACACGACCACGCCGCGGTAGTCGTCGTACTTGGCGTCGAAGATCAGGGCCTGCAGCGGGGCGTCGGGTTCGCCGCCGGGCGCGGGGAAGCGACGGCAGATCGCGTCCAGCAGCTCGGCGACGCCCTGGCCGGTCTTGGCGCTGGTGAGGATGCAGTCCTCGGCGGGCAGGCCGAGCACGTCTTCCACCTGCTGGGCGACCAATTCCGGCTGGGCGGCGGGCAGGTCGATCTTGTTGATGACCGGGATCAGCTCGAGGTCGGCGTCGACGGCCTTGTATAGATTCGCGACCGTCTGGGCCTCGACGCCCTGGGTCGCGTCGACGACGAGGATCGCGCCTTCACACGCGGCCAGGGCCCGGCTGACCTCATAGTGAAAGTCCACGTGGCCGGGCGTGTCGATGAAGTTGAGCTCGAAAGACTTGCCCGCGTGCTCGCCGGCGGCGGGGTCGTCGTCGTTGCCGGTGACCACGTGCTCGACCGAGACGGCGGAGGCCTTGATGGTGATGCCGCGCTCGCGTTCGAGGTCCATGTCGTCGAGCGTCTGCTCCCGGCGGGTCCGCTCGGTCATCGCGCCGGTGCCCATGAGCATGCGGTCGGCCAGGGTCGACTTGCCGTGGTCGATGTGGGCAATGATGCAGAAGTTGCGGATGTTGTCGGCGGCGGGCATGGGTGGGCATCGTATGGGTGGCAGGTCGCGGGGGTCGGGCGGGGGGGATACCAGACGCTTCGCCGTTGGCTCAGCGTCGGCTTCGGGGGATGTCGGGGTGCTGCCGGAAGGTCTTCCGGGGGGTCTTCCGGGGGTCCGGGGTATGGTGCGAGCCATGGTGCGGCGGGTGGCGGTTCATGGGCTGGTGGCGGGGCTGCTGATCGGCGTCGGCGGTCCCGTGCACGAGGCACAACCGGCCACGCAGGCCACACCCGCGGCGTTGCCCGGCATCACCCACTCGTCGCCGCATCCGCTGGACGACCCGATCATCGATACCCCGGTCGAACTGACTGCGACGCGGGCCACAGCTTGGTCGGCGCCGCGGCCCGGCGGCGGAACCCGGCGGTGGGTCTTGCTGGACGAGCGGGCGGGCCTGGCCAGCGGGGCGTACCGGTTCGCGGCCGACCGGGCGCTGGTGCGGATCGACACCATGCAGCAGGGGGTCCGGGAGGTCAATCGGATCACGGCCTACCTCGATGACGCCCGGCCGGGCGCGGCCTCCGGCGATGCGGCCGCGGGGATCGACGCCCAAGCCGACCGCCTGCTGGTGACGGTGACCACGACCGGCCCGGTGCGGCTGGAGGTGGACCGGCTGGACTCGGTGGCGTCGGCGCCGGCCGACCCGCTGGTGCGGCGGGCCGAGCGGCGGATGGCCGCTGCCGACGCCGCCACGGATCGGCCGCTGCG
>CAZVBW010000109.1:0-9508 GCA_964625505.1 uncultured Phycisphaeraceae bacterium | reverse complement strand
GCAAGGGAACCGAGCGCCGATAGCTGATTGACCGCTGCCCGGCCCCGTCGATGGCGAACAACCCGGTGAGGGTTGACAATCTTCTACATAGCTGAAGGCGACGCGGGCGTGGGTGAAAACCATCGGGGGACTCCCGGGCATTGCGGTGTCAATGGCGGCGGGACAACAGCAGCGAGATCAGCCCAAGGACCAGACCGCCGGCCGGCTCGGGGACGGCCGTGAGGCTGACGTGGTCGACCTGCACGAACGACTCGCTCCCGGCACTGGCCGGGGCGGTGTTGTCGAAGGCCACACCCAGTGGCGAGCCCAAGGCGGCGGCGGCCACGTCGTCCGCAACGAGTGCCAATGTGAAACGGCCCCAATCGCCGAGCAGCTCACCCTCGCCAAAGGCCATATCGATGCGGTCGCCACTCGCGGTGTCGAGGTAGTAGATCGACGCGCCGACGCGGGCCTCGGCGGGTGAGACATCGCGAGCAAAGAAGGTCAGTTCGTACGACTCGCCCGCCGTGATCAGGTGGTCGATGGTCTGAAACACGACGCCGTCGTCGTTGTGGAGATACAGGCGGTTGTCGCCGGTGGAGGCGTCGTCGCCGTCGCCGGACCCGTTCCGGACGCCGGTTCGTCGACTCGCCGGATCGACATCACTGGATGACCATTCGGGGACCTCACCGAAGTCCTTCTCCTGTGTGTTGTCCGCGAGGGCATTGGCCTCAAAGCCGGCGTTCTGCAGCAGGTTGCCCTCGCTTGCGGAGGGCACTTCCGGCCGGTCGCCGAGCTCATCGAAGGCGCCCCACGCATCGGAGAAGCTCGGCGCAGCGGCCGATCGGTCGATCACGACGCCGCCGCTGGTTCTCAGCAAGGCGGTGGGGTTGGTCACCGCGACGTCGGCGTGCGGGCGGTTGGGGCCGGTCTGCCACAGGCCGCCGGTGCTGGAGGACGAGCCGACGTTGGTCAGGTCGATGTCGCGGACGGCCAACGTGGTGATGTCGCCGTCGATCGTGCCGACGAGGTACTGCGTGGTGGTGGACTCGCCGACGATGCCGCCGGTGATGACCTGCAGGACCGACTCGCCCGGTTTGTGTCGGGCCGAGTCATCGTGGACTTCGCCCGCGAGGTAGAGGTCCACGCCGTGGGTGTTCATGCTCTGCCAGAAGGCGGAGCTGGTCCCGCCGTCCTGATACCGCAAGCCGCTGGAGTTGCGCTGCGGGACGGTCGGGGAGTCGTCGACGGGCAGGTGGCCCTGGACGATGATGTGCTCGATGGAGGCGTCACTGTCGGCGGCGGCGAGCGTGGTGTCCAGCCACTGCTGCTGCTGGGCATCGAGCCGGCGGGTCACGGTGTTGCTGGTCCGGGTGTCGTCGTGGTCGAACGGGTCGACGGTGACGATCAGGATGTTGCCCCGCTGGACGGCGTAGGCGGTGCCGGACGCGGGGCCGGTGGGCCGGTGGGTGAACGAGCCGGTGAAGTGGTCGGCGAACTCGGCCTTGTAGTCGGGGATGACGGCGGCGGCGTTGCCGGACCAGTTGCCGCCGGTATCGTCGCCGATCTCGTGGTCACCGACGGCGGCGTAGACCCGCGTCAGGCCGCGGTCGGCGAAGCGCTGAGTCCACAAGCCGTAGTAGAAGTCGCCGGCGGCGTCGATGGCGTTTCGCTGACCGGCCAAGGTCGAGGTGTCGCCGAAGATGGCGCGGTTGTTGACATCGCGGTGCCAGTGGCCCATGACCAGGTCGCCGGCCGAGAGCACGAAGTCGGGCCGCTCGTCGGCGACGCTGTCGAGCACGTGGTCGATGGTGGCCTGGTAGCCGGGGGTCCAGGAGTTGGGCCCGGTGTCATCGCTGCCGGTGGTGTTGGCGTCCAGGTCGCGGAGGTCGCCGACGTCGATGTTGAGGAAGTCGGGGATCGAGACAAACGTGGTCTGTGCCGTCGCGTGGAGGCCGATCACGCTGGCTGCGATAGCCGCGGCGAGTTGGGCGGGTCGGTGGTTCATGACGGGACTGGGGATGGGCGCGGAATCGGTGTGGGCAGCGGCCAAGCCACCCGGCCGAGGGTTGAGATGGTGTTCGCGGTCAGCGGCGGCGGCGGCGGCCGACCATCAACAGCGACCCGGCGGCGAGCAGAGCGAGCGAGGCGGGCTCGGGGACCGCGGTCAGGGCGACGTCGTACGTGTTGTCGTTGTCGAACGACCCGCCGTCACCGTTGTTGAAGATCGGGTCCGAGCCGGCATCGGTGATGTTGGTGTAGATCTGACCGCTATCAGCGCCTTCGATCCGCAGCGACGCCCCGATGAACGATCCCTCGGTCGCGGTGTCGGAAAGCACCACGAAGAAGTCGCGGTCGACGGCGATGTTGATGCCTAAAAAGGCGAAGCTGAGGCTGTCGCCTTGACTGGCGGTGTCGTGGTTGACGGTGTTCGTGGATGAGCCCAGGTACGTCAGCCCGGCGGTCGAGCTGGAAAAGTCGTTGTCGGCCTCCGCGCTGGTGTCGGCGATGTACACATCCGCATAAATCGCAGCGCCGCCCCCGTCGGCGTTGCCGCGGTAGACGGTGAACGCGTCGAGCGTGTAGGCCGGGGCGTCATCGAACTCATCCAGCGAGGAATCGAGGCGCAGCTCCTGCCCCCAATTGCCCGCGCCGCTGTCGTTGTCGTCGGCGGTCTGGGCGATGACGGCGGCGGACGCGGCGGGGCCCGCGGCCAGTGCAAACGCAGCGATGAGCAGGGGTCGTCGATGGCTGGACATGATGGTTCTCCGAGACAGGTGCGAAACGCGATGTGCGCCGGCCGACATGGCCGGGCGGGTGTTGAATCGATTCTTCAACATGCCACGCCCAATGCTTGACATGATCTGCCTTTTGATGTGCAATAACTGCCATCTTGAATCGAAACGGGCCCACGGGTGTGTCAGGGCGGGGGCCGAGCGTTGCCATCGGCTTCAGCCTCCACCCGCGGCCGCACCTGCGGCAGGTGCTCGGCGGCATCCAGCGGTACGCCCGGCGGCACACCGACTGGGGCCTGTTTCTGATGCACGGCATGAGCGGTGGCCCGGCTCCATCGTCAGCGCCCGACCGTCCCGGACCGGCCGCGAGGCGGCGGCCTCGCGACTTCGACGCGATGATCACCGGTGTGACGCGCGACAGTCGGGAGTCGATTGAAGACCTGAACCTGCCGGTCGTGGTCGTGGGTGATGGAGCCACGGGGGTCCGCCATCCGTGGGTCGGCGTGGACCACGCGGCGGCAGCCGTGGCCGCGGTGGACCATCTACGAGACCACGGCTGGTCGAATCTGCTGGCCTTCACCCACGGTGACCCGCAGCAGACGCAGGTGGCCCGGTTCCAAGCCGGGTTCCGTGAAGCGGCTGGGCCCGGCGCCCGCATCTTCACCACCGGCCCCCGAACCCGGGCCCGCGGCCGATGGACCTACGAAGACCAGATCGAGGACCTCACCGACGTGATGCGGGAGGTCGGCCTGCCCTGCGGCGTGGTGACGAGCGACGAGGAGCACGCCTGGCGGACGATCCGCACGGCGTCGGCGGCGGGGTGGCGGGTGCCTGACGAGGTGGGCGTGGTGTCGCTGGGGATGGACTCGCAGATCGCCGAGTTGACTGAGCCGGCGTTGACGACGGTGCCGATCGATCACGACGCCGTGGGTTACGCGGCGGCACGGGTGTTGGACGGCATGCTTCGCGGCGAACCGCCGGAGTTGCGCATACATGTTCCGCCGGGGCGGGTCGTCGAGCGGGCGTCGTCGGGGTTGGCGGCGGTGGACGACCCGGACGTGACAGCGGCGCTGCGGTTCATCGACGAACGGCTGGAGGACCCGATCCGGATCGAGGATGTGGCCGAGGCGGTGCTGGTGTCGCCGCGGACGTTGCACCGCAAGTTCGCCGCGGCGCTGGGGCGGACACCCGGGTCCGTGATCCGCCGGGCGCGGGTGCGTTTCGCCGAGCGGCTGTTGGCCCAGACGGACCGGGAACTGGCGGACATCGCATCGACGTGCGGGATGGGGTTGCCGTCGCAGTTCGGGCGGGACTTCAAGCGCGCCACTGGCGTCACGCCGGCTCAGTACCGGGCCAAGCATCACGTGTGAATCCGCACGGCGCGGCCGCCGCGGCGGTAGGTTGGGGGCGATGTCACCCCGCGAATGGTTTGACTGGCACGTCTACGGCCCACCACCGCCGCCGCCGCTGGAGGTCGCGGCGACGGGCGACGGTCCGACGCTGACGATCACGGGCCCGGGCGGCTCGATGGCGATCGACCTGCTGGTGCGTCGGCCCGATCGGGAGCCGGTGCCGTGCATGATCGGGCTCAATTTCCTGGGCAACGACCAGACGCTCGGCGGCGGCAAGCGGGCCCACCGCTGGCCGTACGACGCGGTCAACCGCCGGGGCTGGGCGGTGGTGACCTGCTGCTGCGGCGACGGCAGCGGCGAGGCGACGTTCCGCGATCAGGTCGCCCGCGTCAGCGGTGCGACCGCGCCGCTGGGCACGATCGCGGCGTGGGCCTGGGCGCTGTCGCGGGTGATGGACTGGGTGCAGAGCCGGCCGGACTGGTTCGCACCCCGGCGGGTGGCGGTGCTGGGCCACAGCCGGATGGGCAAGGCGGCGCTGGTCGCGGCGGCGCGGGACCAGCGCTTCGCGGCCGCGGTGAGCAACGGCAGCGGCGCAGGCGGCGCGGCGATGTTTGGCGGGCGACCGGCGGACAGCGGTGGCGAGAAGCTGCAGGACCTGCTGAGATTCGGCCACTGGTTCATCCCGCCACTGGCCGAGTGGGCGGGGCGTGATGAAGAGCTGCCCTACGACCAGGACGCGCTGCTGCGGCTGATCGCGCCACGGCCGGTGGTGGTCCTCTCCGGCCAGGACGACCACTGGGCCCAGCCCGAGGCCGAGCGGCGGGCCGCCGAGCTGACCGGGGCGGCGTACCACATCCGGCCCGGCAAGCACGACCTGACCCCGACCGACTGGACGGCGGCACTGGACGCGCTGGACAAGCGGCTGGCGGGATAAGCCGCCGGCTATCGCTCGCGGCGGCGGAAGGCGTCGGGGGTCATGCCGGTGAACCGCTTGAAGATGGCGTGCATCTGCTTGACCGAGGGGAAGCCGCCCTGAGCGGCGATGACGTCCAGGGTGTGGCTGGTCTCCAGCAACCGGGCCTTGACCGCCTCGACCCGGACACGCTGAATCTCCTGCATCGGCGATCGCCCCACCGCGGCGCGGAACTGCCGTTCAAAGCCGCTGCGCGACAGCGGCACCTGCCGGGCCAGGGCCTCGGCGGTCAGGCCGGCGGTGGCCCCGTCGCGGATCAGGTGCAGGGCCCGGGCCACCAGGGCGTCCTCGGTGGCGATGACGTCGGTGGACTGTCGCATCACCACGCCCGCCGGCGGCAGGTTCAGCTGCTGGCTCGGCAGCGGCTCGCCGCGGAGCAGCAGGTCCACCCACCGCGCCGCGGTCCGGCCCCACCTGCTCGGTCCCGGGGTCGACCGACGAGATGCTGGGCGTCGCCGACTCACAGAGCATCAGAAGTCCGAACGTCGAGAACCTGCCGCACTACAGCACCGCCGCTATGCAGCAGCTGATGGACTCCCACAACGCCACCAACCTTAGCGCTAACGGGACGGTGACGATCTCCGGGCTCACCAACGGCCAGCAGTACCGCGTCCAGATGACCCATCACCCACTTCCAGGCGTCGAAGCCGCCGGTGTAGTCCTCGATCAGCGGGATCATGTCCCAACTGCTGCGCCGCTGGTACCGGTGTTGTCCGAGCCGAAGTAGACTTGAAACTGGCGGTTCGCCGCGTCATCGACGTCCTGCCCCGCCGTCAACGCCCCGCCGATCGACGACCCGGCCAACACTCGCCGATTTCGATACGGCACGTACTTCTACTTCCCGGGCAACACCGAGCCGAGCTTCGGCCGGGCCGCGGGCGAGTTGCACCCGACCCGCATCGACCAGGCCGGCCCGTCGCTGCCCATGATGCAGGACCGCATGCAGACCTGGTGGACGGACACGAGCCAATATGTGTTCCTCCACGGCGACGGACAGGAACTGCAGCCCCAGGCGACCAACCCCTCGGCGGTCTTCCGTGTCGGCTCGGCCTCGGACGTCGAAGGCACCAACGTCGCGAACTACGACGTCAGTGTCCGCTTCGTCGGGCTGGACGAGTTGGACGACGTGGGCAGCCCCCACGAGTTCGAACCCGCCGTCACGCTGTTCTCGATCATGCCCTGAGCGGTCGGCAGCCGCGGCGGCCAACTGCTGCTACACTGCCCGGCTCGCCGCAGCGGCTGTCGCTGCAGCATTCTCCAAGCCCGCGACGCCGTAGCCACGGCCGAGCCCTTGCAGGAGACCCGCCCCACCGGGTGGGTTGCACATCATGGCCAACTACACCGGCCCGAAGGTCAAGCTCTCCCGACGCGTCGGCGTGCCCATCGCCGACATCCCCAAGCACACCACCAAGCGCCAGCTCAACCCGCCGGGCGTCCATGGCTTCCGCGGCCGACGCCTGCGCGACTACGGCGTCCGCCTCAACGAAAAGCAGAAGCTCCGGTACCACTACAACGTGCTCGAGAAGCAGTTCCGCCGGTACATGGACGAGGCCTCCCGCACCAAGGGCAACACCGGCGACGTGCTGGTCCGCCTGCTCGAGCAGCGCCTGGACAATGTGATCCGCCGCCTGGGCTGGGGCCGCACCATCTGGGCCGCACGCCAGATCGTCGGCCACGGCCACGTCATGCTCAACGGCCGAAAGACCGACATCCCCTCGGCCCAGGTCAAGGTCGGCGACACCATCACGATCAAGGAAAAGACCCACAAGCTCATCCGCGAGAACATGGAGACCGCGCCCAGCCACGATGTCCCGGACTGGCTTAGCTTCGATCCCTCGAGCCTCACCGCGACGATCGTCTCGGTCCCGACGCCCGACCAGGTCCCGTTCGACGTGAACATGAACCTGATCGTCGAGTACTACCGCTAAATCGCGATTCATCCACAACACACGAAAGCCCACGCCCTCCCGGGCGTGGGTTTTTGCTTTGGGGCAGGATGAGACCCGTCGAGCGACGGCCGGCGTGGCGGTCCCGGCCCGCGGCGGCCGCGGCGTACGCTGCGGGCCGTGCGTGTGGGCTCGGTCCTTGAAACTCGGCTGAGGGGGCGGCGGGCCTGGCTGGTCGTTCTGCTCGCGGCGGTCGGGCTGTTCTCAGTGCAGTTCGCTTTGACCGACTATCGCATGGTCTGGGAGCGGTGGGGTGTGGCGACGATGCCGTTGCCTTTTGGAGACCTGCGAACCGTGACGGGGGCCGGTGAATCGCTACGGGCCGGGCACGACCCGCTGGTGCACAACCCCGGCGAAGCGTGGGACCGGCCGATGAACTACCCGCGGGCCTGGCTGCTGCTGAGCCGTTGGCTCGAACCCGGCGACACGGTATGGCTCGCGGCGGTCATGATCGGCTTGATGCTCGGCGGGCTGGTATGGGTCGTGCCGCGCGACATCGGGCCTATCGAGATGGGGCTGATGCTCGGGCTGCTGTTCTCTCCGGCGGTGCTGCTGTGCGTTGAGCGAGGCAACAGCGATCTGGCGGTTTTCGCGCTGACGGCGGCGGCGGTGGCGCTGGTGAACCGCGCGTGGCCGGCGTGGCGGCTGACCGGGGCGGCAGCGCTGAGCCTGGCGGTGGTGCTCAAGCTGTACCCGGCCTGCGGGCTGCTGCTGGCGCTGCGGGCCCGGCCGAGGGTGGCGGCAGGCTGGCTGATCGGCGGGTCGATCGCAGTGGTCGGCTACGCCTGGTGGATCCGTCACGACCTGGGGCTCATTGCCGCGGGCACCCAGCAGGACCCGACGCTCGCGTACGGCCTGGCGGTGGTGCGGCTGTTGACGGCCGAGTACATCGGGCCAGCGGCGGCGTCCTGGGCCGCGGCGGCCGCGGGTGCGTTGGTCTTGGCCGCAGCGGTCGGCGGTTGGTGGCAGTCACCCGCCGAGGATGACCCGCCACGCGCCGACGCTCAAGCGCTCGATGCAATGCGCGTCGGAGCGGGCGTGTACGTCGGCACGTTCCTGGTCGGCATGAGCTTTGACTACCGGCTGATCTTCCTGCTGCTGGCCGTGCCTCAGTTGGCGCGATGGGCTCCGACCCCGTTTCGCCGCGGCGGACGCGGCGGCGTCCGGGGGGATGTCCGGGGGTGGGTGGCGGTGGTGGCGCTGGCCGCAGCGTTGATGGCGGTGTGGCGGGTGGGCGTTGATCTGCCGGTGCTTGCGCATTGGGGGCTGGCGGTGTCGTTGGCGTGGCTGCTGGGCGCGTCGCTGCCGGCGTGGCTCAGGCCGTCGGTCGGCGGCAGGCGACAATCGCGGCTTGATCCCACGGCGGGACGTACCGAGCAATCCCCTGCCTTTGAAGCGGGTTTCATCCCGCGGCGATATGAGTAAGACACCCCCTCTTGCAGGAAGCCGCCCATGGCCCCGACACTCCAACCGCTCGACCAGCAGACCCTCGTCATCACCGGCGCCACCAGCGGCATCGGCCTGGCCACTGCCCGGCTCGCCATCGAGCATGGGGCTCGCGTGGTCATCGCCGGCCGGAGCATCGACGCCCTGCATCAGACCCGCGAGCACCTCGAGCACGACGCCCCGGGCCGGGTCGCGTCGTGCGTCTGTGATGTGACCGATCCCGATCAGGTTCAGCGTGTAGCCGAGACCGCCGTGGAACACTTTGGCGAAATTGACACGTGGGTCAACAACGCCGGCGTTTCGGTCTACGGCACCATCGAAGAGGTCAGCCTCGAGGACCATCGCCAGTTGTTCGAGACCAACTTCTGGGGCTTGGTGCACGGCTCTCTGGCCGCGGTCGATCGCTTTCGTCGACAGCAGACGCCGGCGGCGCTGATCAACCTCGGCAGCGTCCTGTCCGAGCGGGCGATCCCGCTGCAGGGCATGTACTGCGCCTCCAAGCACGCGGTCAAGGGGTTCACCGACGCCCTGCGGATGGAGCTTGAGCACGACGGGCTGCCGGTGAGCGTCACGCTGATCAAGCCTTCGGCGATCGACACGCCCTATGTGGACCACGCGAAGAACTACCTGCACGACCAGCCGAAGAACCCCCCGCCGGTCTACGACCCCCGGCTGGTGGCCAAGGCGATCCTGCACGCCGCCGAGCACCCCCGCCGGGACCTGACCGTCGGCGGCGGCGGGCGGATGATCGGTGCCGCGGGCAACCTGATGCCGCGCGTGATGGACAAGGTGATGCAGCTGACCATGTTCGCCCAGCAGCACGCCGGGCGCCCCGACACCGATCGCGGCGACCACGGCCTGCACACCGCCAGCGGCGGCGGCACCGAGCAGGGGCCATACCGCGGCTGGACCCGCAGCACCAGCCTCTACACCGCCGCCCAGCGACACCGCGGCACCGCCCTGCTGATCGCGGGCCTCGCCGCCGCGGGCGCCGGGGCGTGGATGGCCACCCGCACCCCACACCACGCCCACGCCCACGCCGCCGGTGAGGCCCAGCCGAAGCTGCGGGCAACCCCC
>CAZVBW010000108.1:0-9651 GCA_964625505.1 uncultured Phycisphaeraceae bacterium | reverse complement strand
CCGTCGATGGCCAACAACCCGGTGAGGGTTGACAATCTTCTACATAGCTGAACCCGCCTGCTCGTGAAGGGTGTCTGGGCATGAGGTCATCTCCGCATCAGGAGCCATCCGGCCGCTGGCAGCAGCAGCGACGCGAGGCCCGGTTCGGGCACGAATTGCACCTGCTGCATCGCATCGTCAAAGCTCAGGCCCACGCCGTCCCCAAGGGCCCCCCACTGCGCCTCGACCAGGTCCAGATCGCCCTCGTCGACGACGCCGTCGTAGTTCACGTCGCCGCCGGCCCAGCCGACGCCGGTCGCCCGCCAGTTTGCGGCGAGCATTTCTAAGTCGTCGAGGCCGACCAAGCCATCGCGGTCGGTGTCACCCGCGAGGTTGACCAGGACGTTGTCGATCAAGTGCTGGGCATCCCGCCCATCGCGGGCCGAATCGACGACGACCAGACGCAGCCACAGTTGCTGTCCCTCGACCCCGGCCGAGCCCGTGTCCATCAGCGTCGCGAGGTCGAGTGTGTGCGTCTGGCCGTCGGTGGTGTTGCTGCCCGCGGCGAGCCAGTCGGCGGCGGTGATGGTCGTCTCGATGATGAGGCTGCCGAAGCTGCTGAGCTCGACGCCGTCGCCCGCCGAGCCATCGCCGCGCCAGACCTGCACCGACAGGCCGTCCCACTCGCGCTGGCTGCGGTCGCCCAGCAGCATCTCGACGCCGTGCCGTACACCTGGCCGTCGGACCAGCCGCCCAGTTCCTGGTAGACCGCGGCGCCGGCGCCCTTGAGGTTGAGCCAGTTGTCGCCGTGCGGCGTGTCGGGGATTGAGTCGCGGAACCGTTCGCCATCAATGGTCGAGCCGATCGCGTTGGTCAGGTCTTCGGGCTCCTCGTACCACCCGGCGACGGCCTCGGTGAAGGTCGTGCCGCCGCTGGTGTTGTTGTCTTCGAACGATCGGTTCCGCTGCAGCCCATTCACAGGTGTATCGAAACCGGCGAAGACGCCGGTCCCATTTCTATAGATCGGGCGGCCCGATGATTTGTCCAGCACGATGCCGCCCTGCGAGAGAACGCCGCGGTCGTTCGGGTCCACGATGAGCGTCTCGCGGATCTCGTTCGGGCTGCCCGCGAGGTTCTGCTGACCCGGGCCGCGCATCCCGGGCTGATAGAACGAGCCCGTGCTGCCCTGCGTCTCAAGCTTGAGGTAGCGGACCTCCAGCTCGATGCGATCTTCGTAGACCGTGCCGGTCAGCCAGTTCTGGTCGGGCATGTCGGACCGGCCAATCAGCGAGCCGCTGCTGACCTGCATGAGGTGCTCGTCCTGCTTCACATCGACGTCGTGAACCTCGCCGGCCATATAGAGATCGGCCCCACCGGCGAGCATCGCCTGCCAGAAGTCACCATCGGTTCCGTTGACGAAGTGGTGGCCACCGGACGCGCGGGAGTTGACCGGGTAAATGACCGGCGAGTGGCCCTGCACGATGACGTGGTCGATCGTGTCGTCATCGCGGGCCGCCTGCAACTGCTGTTCGATCCACGCCAGCTGGCCGTCCCCGGCCCGGATTGTGTCTTCCACCAGGGCCTGCGGGCTGTCCTGGCGGAAGGCATCGACCGCAATCATCAGCACGTTCTCGTGCCGCACCGAATACACCGTGCCGTTGTGCTGATTGCCCGCCTCGCGGAAGACCTGCACGTTCGGGTCACCGACGATCGGATCGGTAACGTGCCGGGCGAACGCCTCGCGATACGTGCTGATGGTCTCGCGGCCGAGGGTGGTCCCGCCCTTGCCGGGGTTGAACGTCGGATCGTCGCCGATCTCGTGGTCGCCCAGGGCGCCGTAGACGGTCAGCCCGGCGTCATCGAACAGGCCCTGCCAGACCGGGTAGTAGAAGTCGGCGGCGTTGTTCACACGCTGCCGCTCGGCGGCGAGGGTCGCGGCGTAGTCGGGGTGCGACGGGTTGTCGAGCATCGCCTCGCTGGCGCGGGTGGGGCCGAAGATCCCCGGCCCGCCGTTGCTGTGCCCGTCGTTGATCCACCGGGCCATCACCAGGTCGCCGGCGACCATGACGTACGCGGGGTTCTCCGCGGCGATGGCGGTGGTGATGTCGCTCAGGGCTGTGGCGTACGAGGCGTTCCACGAGTTGGGCCCGGTGTAGGCCGGGTCGTACTGCGTGAGGTCCCCCACGTCGAGGTTGAGGAAGTCGGGGACTTGGACAAAGGTCCACGGCTGCTCATCAGCGGACGCGGGGCTAGTGAGGACGAAGCCACACAGCGTGGCGAGGGTCAGGCATCGGGTGGTGAAGGGCATGCGACAACTTTCTCGCCGCCACGGGCTGGCGCGCCGCAGGGCGTTTGATGCAATCAGCGAACAACGGGAAGTCCGTCCGCGGCGGCGAAGCCGCGGACGAAGCGAGTCGAGCCGATCAGCGGCGACGCCGGCCGATCAAGCACAGGCCGCCCAGGCCCAGCAGCGCCAGCGACGCGGGCTCGGGGACGGCGGTGACGGTGATATCGTCGACGAGGTTCTGGCTTTCGGAGCCGCTCTCGTCGTCGGCGGCGGAGATGCGGAGCCACAGCAGGTCGCCGTCGTCGGCACCGCCGATGTTGATGTCGAAGTCGCCGGTCGACGCCGTGGATGGGCTGCCGCTCTCGGTGAAGTCAAAGCTCGCGGCGCCGAGCAGTTCGTAAACCGGGAGCGTGCTCAGGAGGGTCCCATCGGCGGCGCCGGAGTCCGAGGTGGTGCTGGCGATGGTGAAGGTGACATCGCCGAACGGCTGGTTCGAGCGATCGCCCAGATCGGCTGAGAGGCGGAGCGTCGTCAGGTCGCCGGTGTTGAAGGTCCCGATCTGCTGGTACACCGCGGGGATCGAAATGCTGTCTTTGACCGCCAGGTTGAGCCAATAGGTCCCGTCGGCGTCGGCGGGGATGTTGCTGTTGGCGTCCTCGTTCTGGAGCACCTCAGCGAAGGCGTCGTCGCCTGCGTCGGTCCCGTCGTCGTTCTCCTCGAACCAGTCGGTGACCTGGGCTTGATTTGGAGCGCTGCCGAACGGTCCGGAGCCGGTTTCGAAATCGGCGTTGCTCGGGGCGACGACGGCGGCGTGAGCGGCGCCCAGCGGCAGCAGCAGGCCGGCGGCGGTGAGGCAGGTGAGGCGAATCATGGGGGGGCTCCTGTTCATCAAACGGGGAAGCGAAGCACGTCAAACACGATGCACCTGAAGTTAAGCACCACCGGCGGGAGCGGCTTGACGTACTGCGCAGTTCTTTTCGCATTGCGCCTATGACGGGTTAAGCTGGTTTCGTGTCAGAACGGATGCATATCGGGATTGCCTTCGAGCCGTCGCAGAGCTGGCTGCGGACGACGATCCGCGGCGTCACGCGGTACTGCAACGACCACCGGCCGGGCTGGACGCTGCTGCCGATCTGGTTCGCGGGGATCAGGGGAGCCGGCGACGCGGAGCGGGCCCGGCGGTGGGGCGGCATCCAGGTCGCCGGGCTGTTGATGGCGGTCAACGATCAGGTCCACCGCTTGGCGTTTCCGAAGGCGGCCCGCGTGATGCTCGGCGAGCCGCGACCGGGCGTCACGGTGGATGATCCGGTCGTATCGACCGATCAGCGGGCGCTCGGCACCGAGGCGGCCGACGAGCTGTTGCGGCGTGGCTTCCGCCGACTCGGGGCGTTCACGACCGCGGACATGCGGCTGCCGGCGTCGCAGTTGAAGTGGCTGGGGTTTCAGGAGGCGGCTCGTCGGCACGGGATCGAGCCGACACGCTTTGTGGAAGGCAAGCGGACCCGACGCCGCAAACGCTGGCGTCTGGACGAGCAGCTGCTGGACCTCCGCGACTGGCTCGCGGACCAGCCGGGGCCGCTGGGCCTGATGACCAGCCCGCCGGACCACGCTTGGCGGGCGCTGGTCGCGTGTCAGGAAGCGGGCCTGCGGGTCCCGGAAGACGTGGCGATCATCTGCGCCGGCGACGACGACGCGATGCTGCCATACACCCGGCCGCCGCTGTCGGGGATCTGCGAAGACTCCGAGCGGGTCGGGTACGAGGCGGCGCGGGTTCTGGCGAAGCTTATGGCCGGCGAGCTCGCGCCGCCGCGCGTGCTGGTCCCGCCGATCGGGGTGTTGCCGCGGGCATCCACGGACGTGCGGGCGATCGAGGACCCGGAGCTGTCCCGGATCGTCTCGTACATCTGGCAACATGTCGGCGAGGGGCTGTCGGTCAACGACCTGCTCGAGGCGTTCCCGGTGGCCCGGTCGTCGCTGCTGCTGCGATTTAAGCGCGAGCTGGGTCGAAGCCCGTCCGATGAGATCCGCCGCAGCCGGCTGGAGACGGCCAAGCGGCTGCTCATGACCACCGACCGGCCGCTGAGGGTCGTCGCGATCGACTCGGGCTACGGCTCGCCGTCGCAGTTGACCCGAGCGATCCGAGAGGCGACCGGCCGTACGCCGACGCAGTTCCGCAAGCAGTTCCGCGCTTAAGCGAAAACGCGGGCGGCCGGGCGTTCCTAAGCTGGCGGCTTTCGCCGGAGCCCGCCATGGCCGATGCGCCCCGCCCCGAACACCCCCGCCCCAGCGTTCAGCGTGACGCGTCCCATTGGCGTTGCCTCAATGGCACGTGGGGGTTCCAGATCGACCCCGGCGACAGCGGCCGGGAGCGGGGGCTGCAGGACGCCGAGCTGGACGGGCAGATCACCGTGCCGTTTTGCCCGGAGTCCGAGGCCAGCGGGGTGCACCACGTGGACTTCATGCCCGCGGTGTGGTACCGCCGGGTCGTCGAGGTCCCCGCGGACTGGGAAGGCCGGCGGACGCTGCTGCACTTCCAGGCGGTCGACTACGAGGCGACCGTCTTCATCGACGGTCAGGAGCTCGCTCGGCACGTCGGCGGGTCCACGCCGTTCACGGTCGACCTGACCGACCACGTCGAGCCCGGCGGGTCGGCGGTGGTGTCCGTCCGGGCGCGGGACGACCACCGCCGCCCGCAGCCGCAGGGCAAGCAGAGCAGTTCGTTCGGCAACCACGGCTGCCGATACTTCCGCACGACGGGCATCTGGCAGACGGTGTGGCTGGAGTCGGTGCCGCGGCGGGCGTACCTGGGCCGTCCGGTGGTCGAGCCGGACGTGGCGGCTGGGCGGTTGGTGGTGACGCTGCCGGTCATCTCGCCGGGCGGCCGGTCGGTGGGTCTCAGGGTGCAGGCGGAGCTGGCGGATGCGAAGGGGCCGGTGATCGCCGAGCAGGCGGACCTGGGCACCGACCGGACGCCGCGGCTGGTGCTGCAGCTGCCGCCCGAGCGGCGCCGGTTGTGGTCGCTGGACGATCCGTTTCTCTACAAGCTGACGCTGCACCTTGTGGACGAGGACGGCAAGGTGCTCGACGACGTCGAGTCCTACGCCGGATTGCGGGGGGTGAGCATCGACGGGCTGAAGGTGCTGATCAACGGCGAGCCGGTGTTCCAACGGACGGTGTTGGACCAGGGGTACTGGCCGGACACGTTGATGACAGCGCCGAGCGACGAAGATTTAGTACGCGATATCGAGTTGTCGATGCAGTGCGGTTTCAACGGGGCGCGGCTGCATCAGAAGGTGTTTGAGGAGCGGTTTCTATATCACGCCGACCGGCTGGGCTATCTGTGCTGGGGCGAGTTCGGCGACTGGGGCTACGACCCGCGGACCAACCAGGCGGAGGTGGTCCATCAGTGGCTTGAGGCGGTGCAGCGGGACCGGTCCCACCCGTGCCTTGTCGGCTGGTGCCCGATGAACGAGACGCACAGCGAGATGAAGGACCGCCGCAGCGAGGCGCAGTGGGGCCACGACGAGTTGATGCAGTCGCTCGCACTCGCCACGCGGCTGGCGGATCCCACCCGGCTGGTACTCGACGCCAGCGGGTACAGCCATCGCGTGGCGGATACCGATGTTTACGACGTGCACGACTACGAGCAGGACCCGGAGAAGCTGCGGCAGAATCACGAAGATTTCGAGCATGCCCCGCACTTCAACGATGAGCCGCATCGGCGGCAGAGCGTGCCCTACGCGGGCCAGCCGTACTGGATCAGCGAGTTCGGCGGCATCTGGTGGAACGCGGCCAAGGCCGCCGAGTCGGCCGGCAGCGACCGCAGCGAGAGCTGGGGCTACGGCAAGCGTCCGCGGACCGAAGACGAGTGGCTCGAGCGCTTTGCCGGCCAGTGCCGGGTGCTGCTGGAGGACCCGCGGATGTTCGGCTACTGCTATACCCAGTTGACGGACGTGTTCCAAGAAGAGAACGGGCTATTGCATATGGACCGCTCGCCGAAGTTCGACCTCGCGAAGCTGCGTGAGGTGCAGCAGGCGCCCGCGGCGATCGAGCGGCGGTAGCTACCGCTCCCGGTGGTCGCGGCGATGTTGGGTTGGTGTGCTGCCGGTCTGGGCCTTGAAGTGCGTGGCCAGCTTCTTCTGGTCGCTGAAGCCCGCGGCGGCCGCCACCACGGACATTGGCTCATCGGTCTGCACGAGCAGCCGCCGGGCTCGGTCGACACGGAGCTGGATGAGCTTCTGGTGCAGTGAGCAGCCGACGTGTTTTCGGAAACGTCGCTCCAGGGTGCGGCGGGGCACCCGTGCGGCTCGTGCCGCATCGTCCAGCGCAATCGGTGCGGCGGCGTGCTCGGCCAGATACAGCAGGGCTCGCCGGACCGCGGGGTCCTCAACGGCGAACGTGTCGGTCGAACGTCGCACCACGACCCCGATCGGCGGCAGCAGCAGTTGCGGCGGCACCGCCTGGCCTTGGAGCAGCCAATCCAGCCGGCGGGCCGCCTCGCGACCGATCCGCTGGGCGGGGATGGCCACGCTGGTCAGTGGCGGGTCGGAGGTCTCGCAGATCATCAGGTCATCGTCCACGCCGACGATGGCGACTTCCTCGGGCACCGCCAGCCCGGCCTGAGTCGCGGCTTCGATACAGGTCCGGGCGACCGAATCGGCGGGTGCGAAGACCCCCAGCGGCCGGGATCGGCCCCGCATCCATTGCCCGATGGCGGCCAGCACCGCCGCGCCCCGTTCGCCATCACGCAGCTCCTCGGATGAGCTGACATGCAGGTCGCAGTCGACCCCGCGTGCCGCAAGCGTCTCGCGGAAGCCGTCGAACCGCCGCTGCGCGTAGCCGATCAGCGGCCCGGTGCTGACAAACGCAAAGCGTCGAAAGCCCCGCTCCAGCAAGTGTTCCGCCGCCAGCCGGCCGACCGCCCGGTCGTCCACCGCCACCTGCGGCAACGGGTCGTCCCATCGGGAGCCCGAGACGTTGACCACCGGGATGCCCAGCCGGCTCAATGTGTGTCGCAACTCGGAACTTTGCACCTGGACCACCGCCCCGTCGCAGCCCACGAGGTCGTCTAGCGACACCGAGCCCGGGTCGGCCGACAGTCGCCACCGCGGGTTGACTTTCGCGTGGTCCACCACGCCGCGGAACACGGCCCGGCCGTAGTAGCGGGTCATGTTGGCCAGGACGGCGATTCGCAGCGGTTGGCGTGTGGCCACGGGCGTAGTGTAGTGGCGAGAATCGGGAAAAACACTTTGCGGAATGGGGTAGACCTGGCACCCTGAAACCGTATCGTTAGAGGTGTTCACCACTTCTTCAGGAGTTCGACCATGTCGTGCCGTTTTCAGTTCTTTTCTGCGTTCCTGTGTCTCGCCGTGTCCGCGACTGCTCAGGGAGCGGTCATCGCCCAGTGGGATCTCAACAGCGACTTCGCTGCGAGCAACGTCGATGGCGACATCCAGACCGCGAGCGATTTGACCGACGTCGGCATTAATTCGCTTGGGTTCGACGGCATCGGCTGGGAGTTTGATGGTCTGCCGGACTCCCCAGCTAAGACCGACTACGCGACCGTCACCTTGACCGCCGACTCCGGCTTCCAGATCGACTTGAACGGTGGCTCGGTCACCTTCAATGCTGACTACATCAGTGGTAATCGGGATGCCGACGGCTACACCGTCGATGTGATCTCGGACCCCGGGGGCACCGCTGTGACGCAAACGCTTGGCACGTCCGATGACGGTGAGGTCAACTTCAACTCGGGTTCAATCACCGGCTTCACGGTTGCAAACGAGATCGAGTTGCGGGTGTACTGGAACAACGGCCAAACCTGGGGCGACCAGCAGATGGGCGACCTGGTGATCAACGGCGAGGTCATCCCCGAGCCCGCGAGCTTCGCGCTGCTGGGGCTCGGCTCGCTGCTGATGGCTGGTGGTCGGCGACGCCGGGGATGAACGTGATCGAAGATCGCCGGCCGCTCACGGCGCTTGATCACACCGCGTGGGCGGCCCGGAACGCGCTGGGCGTCATGCCGGTGTGCTCGCGGAATCGCTGCGTGAACACATCCGCATCCGGGAAGCCGGACTCGATCGCGATGGTGTAGATGCTGGCGTTGGTGCTCACCAGCCGCTGGCGGGCGGCCTCGACGCGGAGGCGGTACAGCTCCTGCAGCGGGGTCCGGCCGATCGCCTTTTTGAACCGCCGGTAAAACGTTCGGCGGTCCAGGTGGACCTGCCGGCCCAATTCGCTGACGTTGATCGATCCGGTCGCCTGGCGTCGCATCAGGCTGACCGCCTCGGCGATCGGCCGGTCGTCGATAGCGGCCACGTCGGTGCTTTCGCGGGTGAACACGCCGACCGGCGGCAGCAGGATCGGCTCCGTGGGCGGGGCTTGGCCGTCCATCAACGTCTCGAGCAGCCGAGCCGCTTCGTGCCCCACCTTCTCACCCGGCAAGATGATCGAACTCAGCGGCGGCTCGCAGGATTCGCAGAGGTACGTGTTGTTGTCACAGCCCAGCACGGCGACCCGCTCGGGCACCGCCACGCCGGTCACGCGGCACTCGTCGCAGATCGCCAGGCCCGGCCGGTCGTACGCCGAAAGCACACCGACCGGCTGTTCGGACTGCGCCAGCCACCTCATCAGCGTCGGCGGGTCAGCTGAATCGTCCGGCGGCTCGAGCCACACCGACTGCTCCAGCTGGAACCACATCGGCCGTGGCAGTTCCAGCCGTTGGGCGGTCCGGGCGAAGCCCTCGTACCGCTGCTGCTCAAACGGCCGGCGCGACGGGCTGACGAACACCAGCCGGCGAAACGCCCGCTCGTTGAAGTAATCCGCCGCCAGATCGCCCGCCGCCAGCCCGTCGAAACCGACCCGCGCGAATGGCACGTCCGGCACAAAGCCCGACAGGTCCACCACCGGTACCCCCGCCTCGATCAGCCGCTCGGCCATCGCCGGCTCCGTCACGTTCGCCAGCACCCCATTGACCTGATGCACCCGCCCCAGGACCCGCTCGATCCACTCGCCCTGATGCCCCGCATCGCTGAGTGTCCACGGTTGGCGACCCCGCCGGTACACGTTGAACCCCTTCATCACCTGCGCATCCAGCCCGCCGCCGGACAGCCCGATCACCGCGACGCGTCGATAGCCCCGCGTGGTGGATGCCCTGCGGCGGTCGCCCGAAGGTGTCGAATCCGTGTCCATATTGACCGCACGATTGACCAAAAAGGGGGGTGGCATGCGAACCAAACGACGCCACTATAGAGCGTCACCCAGCCCACGTCTCCTGCCGCCGCCTGTCCCGGTGTTTCACCATGATCCAGACTCGCCCCCGATCGTTCGGCTTCAGCTATGTAGAAGATTGTCAACCCTCACCGGGTTGTTGGCCATCGACGGGG
>CAZVBW010000107.1:0-10044 GCA_964625505.1 uncultured Phycisphaeraceae bacterium | reverse complement strand
CATGTAGGAGCCGCCAGCGTAGCGCAACGCCAAGACTTTTGCAGCGTCCTGCTAATCGTGCCGCAGCGCCACGATCGGGTCCTGCTGGGCGGCCTTGATCGCGGGGTACAGGCCAAAGGCGATGCCGACGGTGGTGGCCACGACGAAGGCGACCAGGGTCGGTGTGGCGGTGACGACCGGCGGCTCCAACGCGTCGAAGACGCGGGCGGCCAGGGCGACGGCGGCGGCGCTGGCGATCCCCAGGGCCACGCCGATGAGCCCGCCGAGGGCCGAGAGCACCGTCGTCTCGACGAGGAACTGGGCGATGATGTGCTTGCGGGTGGCACCCAGGGCCCGGCGGATCCCGATCTCGCGGGTGCGTTCGGTCACGCTGGCGAGCATGATGTTCATGATGCCGATGCCGCCGACCAGCAGCGACAAGCCGGCGATGATGATCATCAGCACGCTGAACAGCAGCTGGGTCCGCTCGGCCTGGTGCAGCAGCTCCAGCGGCACGATCACATTCACGTCCTGATCCTCGGCGTGCTCGGCCTCGAGCAGCCGCTGGACCTGTGCGGCGACCGGCATCACCGCGTCCTGCTCGGGCGCCTCGATGATCAGCTCCGACAGCTCAACGACCTCCCGCTCCTCGACGCCGCCGCGCCGGCGGATGGTCAGGTCGCTGAACAGGGCCCGGGCCGTCGCGATCGGCACGTGCACGTCCAGGTTCAGGTCGCGCCCGACCAGCGTCGCCCCCGCCCCGCCGGCCAGGCCCACGGGCCGAAGCAGCCCGACCACCACAAACGTCTGATCGTCGACCTGCAGCGTCTGGCCCAGCGGGTCGGTCAGCGGGAACAGCCGATCGGCCACCCCGGCGCCGAGCACGGCCACCGGGGCCCGGCGGGCCATGTCCTGGTCGGTGAGGTACCGGCCGCGGTAGAGCGTCAGGCCCATCGCCCGCAGCGCCCCGGGCGTGGTGCCGTACACCTCCGCCGGCGCCGAGAGCCGGCCGCGGTAGATGCTCGAGCCCACGCGTTTGAGCGGCACGATCTGGTCCACCGGCCGGACCAGCGCCTCGATGGCCCGCAGCTCGCTGCGGAGCAGGCCGTACTGAAGCGTGCGATCGCTGCCCTCGCCGAGTTCCTCGGGCTCGGGGGGCCGCTGGCTGCGGACGATGATGTTGGTCGCCCCGAGTTGGAGGATGTCCTGCAGCGCGGCCTGCTTCGCCCCCTCGCCGTACGCGGCGATGGCGACGACCGCGGCGACGCCGATGATGATGCCCAGCGCCGTCAGCAGCGACCGCAGCTTGTGCAGGCGGAGGTTGGCCAGCCCCAGCCGCAGCGTCTCGAACAGGAAGGTCATGGCAGGCGGGGCATTGTTGCACAGCGGGCGTTTGGGCGGGTTCGGGCCCGTGGCCCACGTCGAGCAGGCCGGCAACGTGATCCGCCGTTCGAGCCGCGGATGAATATCCGCGGGCGCTGGGCGGTGCGGCGGGTCTGAGAGTCGCGGCGTGCTTCGGCGACCGCGGGTATGCACCCGCGGCTCGGGAATGGGTGGGTTTGCGGGGGTCTGCGAGCCGTGGATGGATATCCACGGTCGATGAGGGATGCGGCGGGTTTGAGAGTCGCGGCGTGCTTTCGGCGACCGCGGGTATGCACCCGCGGCTCGGGAATGGGGGCGCGGGCCGTGGTGTGGGTTGCTCTGCGAGCCGCGGATGAATATCCGCGGGCGCTGGGCGATGCGGCCGGGTGGGAGTCGCGGCGTGCTTCAGCGGCCGCGGGTATGCACCCGCGGCTCGGGAATGGGTGGGTTGCGGGGTCTGCGAGCCGCGGATGGATATCCGCGAGCGCTGGGCGGTGCGGCCGGGTGGGAGTCGCGGCGTGCTTCAGCGGCCGCGGGTATGCATTCGCGGCTAGGGAGCCGGTGGGTTTGCGGAGTCTGCGAGCCGCGGATGAATATCCGCGGTCGGTGGGCGGTGCGGCGGGGTTGAGAGTCGCGGCGGGCTTCAACGACCGCGGGTATGCACCCGCGGCTCGGGAGCGGGGCACAGGAGCAGGGGCGGGTCGCGGTGCGGCGAGGTCCGCGGTTCTATCATTATGACGTGATGCAATCGATCCGCTGGGGTTTGTGGCTGGTGTTGGTGGGGCTGCTCATTGCGCCGAGCGTGGCGCAGGACGGTGCCGACGTGCCGCAAGCCGTGCCGCCGACTTCGCCGACCACGCCGGCCACCCAACCCGCGGCGACGCAGCCGACCACCGCGACCCCGATCAGCTCCCAGAGCCAGGGCCTGGCCGCCATCGCCACCGGCCACGACGTGGCGATCATCCCGGTCAGCGGCATGATCTACGGCTTCACGCTCGAGTCGATGGAGCGGCGCATCGACCGGGCCCGGGACAACGGCGCGACCGTGTTCGTGATCGAGCTGGACACCAACGGCGGCGAGCTGGGCGCGGCGCTGGAGATCGCGAAGTACCTCAAGAGCCTGCCCGAGCCGACGGTCGCGTGGATCAACAACAAGGCGTACTCGGCGGGGATCCTGATCGCCAGCGCGGCGGACGCGATCGTGATGACCTCCAGCTCATCGATCGGCGACGCCGCCCCGATCGTCCCGGGCCAGGAGCTTTCGCCGACCGAGCGGGCCAAGGCGCTCTCGCCGCTGCTGGCCGAGTTCCGCGACAACGCCCTGCAAAACGGGTACGACCCGGCGCTGCTGCACGCGATGGCCGAGCTGGGCGTCGAGGTCTACGAGGTCCGCCACGACACGACCGGCGAGGTCCGCTTCGTCAACCAGGCGGACGTCGCGTTCATGGTCGACGGCGAGACGATGAACCAGGTGATGACCCGCTTTGGCTACGGCGGCGGCGCCGGCAGCGGCGCGGCGACCCAGCCGACCGGGGCGGGCGTGTCGCTGGACCCGTCGCTGCAACCCGCTGAGCGGGGTCAGTGGACGCTGGTGCGGCAGGTGCACAATGGCCGGTCGCTGCTGACCGTCGACCAGACGACCGCGCAGACGCTGGGCCTGTCGGCGGGGATCGTCGACAGCGAGGCGGACATCCGTCAGACGCTGGGCCCGGCGAGCCTGACGCGGATCGAGCAGACGTGGTCCGAACAGATCGCGGGCTTTTTGACCAGCCCGATCGTGCGGGGCGTGCTGGTGATGCTCGTCCTGGTCGGGGGCTACTTCGAGCTGCAGGCGCCGGGGTTCGGGCTGGGCGGGGGCATCGCGCTGGCGGCGCTGGCGGCGCTGATCGCGGCGCCGTTTGTGGTGGGGCTGGCCGAGGTGTGGCACGTGGTGGTGTTCATCATCGGGTTCGCGATGCTGGTGCTGGAGCTGCTGTTCACGCCGACGTTCGGGATCATGGGGATCTGCGGGCTGCTGATGATGCTGGTGGGGCTGGTGCTGGCGGTGGTGCCGACGGTGGGCAGCGGGCCGATGCCGATGCCCGCGCCCGGGACGATGGACCGGATGCTGCAGTCGGCGGTGTGGCTGGTGCTCGGGCTGCTGGGCAGCGTGGGCGGGTTTGTGCTGCTGACGATGTACTTCGGGAAGATCCCGGTGCTTAACAAGCTGGTGCTCGCCGACGATGCGCCGGCGGGCGGGGCGTTTGCAGCCGACGGCACGCCGGCCGGGCCGTACCACCCGCTGCAGGGCGACGAGTCGGTCGGGTCGGGCAAGGTCCAGGTCGGCGACGGCGGCCGCGTGCTCGGCGGCGGGCTGCGGCCCGGCGGGCGGGTCGAGCTGGACAGCGGGCTGATCGTGGACGTGGTCTCGACCGGCGGGTGGATCGAGCGGAACGCCCAGGTGCGGGTGGTCGAGGCGCTGGGCAACCGGATCGTGGTGGACGAGGCGGAGGCTTGAGCGGTGGCCCGCCGCGTGAGCAAGGGATGCGGCGTGAGCCGGATGACAGGTCGCCGATGGGGCCGGCCGTGCGCGACGCGAGCCGCGGGTGGATACCCGCGGTCGGTGGGCGTCGCGGCGATTTGAAGCCCGCCGCACGCTTCGACGGCCGCGGATATGCATCCGCGGCTGGTGACGGTCAGGCTCGGGCTGGGGTCGAGCGCAGCGAGCCCCCAGGCTCGCAGCGCAAGAGCTGTAGGGTCGCTTTGCTCCACCACAGGCACCCTCGCTGCCGCACCAGGTCCAGGCGTGTCAGCCTCACCGATTCCACGGCATCTTCGCCAGCAGCATCCCCATCCCGCACGTGTTCGTGATCCCCGCGAACACCAGCCCGGCCCCGACAAACCCCGCGAGCAGCACGAACCACGGGCTCACCACCGACAGCCCCACCCCCAGCACCACCAGCGACCCCGCCGCGATCCGCACCTGACGCTCCAACGAAATCGTGTCGCCCCCGGAAGCCCCCCCGGAAGCCCCCCCGGACGCCCCCCCAGCACCCGCCGCCCGCTCCACCGGCAGCCCCGCCGACACACACGCCTCGGTTCCGCCCTCCACCACCACCGGCTCAACCCCCTCAACACCTTCGAGCTTCGCCGCCGCCTTGGCCGCCCGCTGGCCGGACTTGCACAGCACGTACGTCGGCCCCGCCGCACCCTCAGGCCGACCCCGCCGCACCGCCTCGGCGTCCAGCCCGCCCAGCGGCACCAGCCGCGCCCCCCGCACATGCACCTGCCGATACTCCCCCGGCGTCCGCACGTCCAGCAGGTCCACCGGCGACCCGCCCTGCATCGCCTCGCCCAGTTCCCGCACCGTCGCCTTCCGCATCACGTGCTCCCTTGGTCATCCCCGCCCAGCAGCCCCTTCGCCGCGGCCCGCCGACGCAGCGTGGCCGCCCCGCTCAAGTTGTAGACCTCCCCGACGCCGACCTGCTTCAGAATCCGCGCCGCGTTGTAGCTCCGCAGCCCCGAGGCGCAGCTGGTCACCGTCGGCAGGTCCGGGTCCACCTCGCCGGCCCGCTCCCGCAGCTGCTCCAGCGGGATGTGCACGTAATGCGAATCCTCCACGCCCGGCAGCGGATCATCCGCCAGCTCCTTCGCCGACCGCACATCCACCACCTGCATCCCCGACAGGTCCGCGTCCGGCTGGACCACCCGCACCAGCCCGTCCAGCTCGTTGCACGCCGCGAACGCCGCCATGTGCACCGGGTCCTTCGCCGCGCCGTAAGGCGGGGCGTAGCACAGGTCCAGCTCGATCAGGTCCGCCGCCGTGGCCCCGAACCGCATCGCCGTCGCGATGACGTCGATCCGCTTGTCCGCGCCCGCCTCGCCGACCGCCTGGGCCCCGAGCACCCGCCCGGTCCGGCGCTCGTAGACCAGCTTGAGCGTGATCGGTTTGGCCCCGGGGAAGTAGCCCACGTGGTGCTTGGCGATCACGTGCACCGCCGTCGCGTCCAGCCCCTGCCGCTTGGCCGCCCCGAGCGACAGCCCCGTCGTCGCCGCGGTCAGGTCGAACACCCGCAGCACCGCCGTGCCCATCACCGGCGGCACCCGCAGCTCGCCCCCCCCGGAAGTTTGCCCGGAATGCGCTTCAGAATCATCAGCGGCTTCAGGAACCGTCCCGCCTTCAGCACCCCCCGCCGCGTAATGCCCCGCGACCCGCCCCGCCCGGTTCGCCGGGCCCGCCAGCGGCACCCGCATCAGCTTGCCCAGCGGGGCGTACGGGTACTCCACCGCGTCGCCCGCCGCCCAGATCGCGGGGTCGCTGGTCCGGGCGTGCTCGTCGATTCGGATGCCGCGGTGGTCGCCCAGCTCCAGCCCCGCGTCCTCGGCCAGCCGGGTCATCGGGCGCACGCCGATGCCGAAGATCACCAGCTGGGCCGGCAACTCGTGCCCGCCGTCGTCCAAGCGGACGCCGCGGACCTTCCCGTCGTCATCAACGTCCACCCCCGTCAGCTCCGACCGCAGGCGCAGCCCCACGCCGTGGTCCGTCAGCTGCTGCTCCAGCAACACGACCATCTCCGGGTCCATCAGGCTCAGCACCTGCGGCCCCCGCTCGATCAGCTCCACCCGCACCCCGCGGCGGTGCAGCTGCTCGGCCATCTCCAGCCCGATGTACCCGCCACCCACCACCACCGCCCGCTGCACGTCATGATCCCGCCGCCACGCGTCGATCGCGTCGGTGTCCTCCAGGTTCCGCAGACTGAAACAGCCCCCCGCATCGGCGCCGGGGATGTCCGGCACGATCGGCGACGCGCCCGTCGCCAGGATCAGCGCGTCGTAGTCCAGCTCGTAATCCCGCTCGTCGTCGCGGTCCCGCACCCGGACCCGCCGGGCCTGCCGGTCGATGCTCAGCACCTCGTGCCGCGTCCGCACGTCCAGGTTCAGCCGGCCCCGCAGCTTCGACACCGGGGCGACCAACAACGCGTCGCGCTCCGCGATCTCGCCGCCCAGGTAGTACGGCAACCCGCAGTTGGCAAAGCTCGTGTGCGGGTCCTTCTCCAGCACGACGATGTGGGCGCGTTCGTCGATTCGCCGGGCCCGGGCCGCGGCGGTCGCCCCGGCGGCCACGCCCCCCACGATCAGAATGCGGCGGGCAACGGGCAGTTCGTCCGATGATTCATTGGACACGGCAGGCTCCGCAAGCGTCCCCGACACGTTGACGCTACCGCGCCGCCCGCGTACGATCCAATCCACACCTTGGCCCTTGGTGTAACGGTAGCACGGCTGGTTCTGGTCCAGTTAGTCGGGGTTCAAATCCCTGAGGGCCAGTTCCCCCCCGGAAGCTCCTCCCGGACTCCCCCGGGCCCCCGCCTCCCCCCGGCAGTGCCACTTCAGTGGCACTGCTCCCGGCCCCCCACTACCCCGCCCCCGCCAGCGTCCCACCCCCGGGACCGTTATCGTCGTCCCCCGGGCACCGATGAACACCCTCGACCGCTACATCATCCGGCTGATGCTGATCCACTACGTGATCCTCACCGCCGTCATGATGCTGCTGTTCATCCTCGTGGACCTCATCATCGACCTCGACGAGTTCCTCCAGGCCGGCGACGTCCGCGCCCAGCAGTGGGGCTGGTCCAACCTCCGGGCCACCCTCTGGGTCATCGGTGACTACTACGGCCCCCGCACCCTGCTCATCTACAGCTTCTTCAGCGGCCTGCTCGTCGGCGGGGCCGCCGCGTTCACCCTCGTCAGCCTCCAGCGACGCCGCGAACTCGTCGCCGTCGTCGCCGGCGGCGTCTCGCTCTACCGCGTCGCCGCCCCGGTCCTCATCGTCGGCGCCGCCCTGGCCGCCCTCGCCCTGCCGATCCAGGAATACCTCATCCCCCGCTACGCCCTCAAGATCGAGCGGCCCAAAAACCAAGTCCGCTTCGACGTGGTCAATAGCTTCCCCGTCCACCTGACCCCCAGCGGCCAGGGCGACCTCCTCGCCGCCGCCGAGTTTGACCCCTCACCCACCAGCCAGTCCCTCCGTCGCATGCTCGTGCTCCAACGCGACGACGCCGGCGTCCAGACCGGCCGCATCGTCGCCGACTCCGCCTGGTGGGACCCCGACGCCCAGGCCTGGCAGCTCATCGGCGGCTACGCCCTCCGCCCGGGCCTCGACACCGCCGACGCCGCCCTCGGCGGCATCCGCCCCGACCCCGAGCCCGCCGCCACTTACACCACCGGCCTGTCCCCCGCCGTCCTCCTGGCCCGACGCGCCGCGACCTACCTCCGCCTGCTGTCCATCAGTCAGCCCCAAGCCGACGGCCAACCCACCCTCCGCCAACTCGCCGACAACCCCGCCGTCGAACCCGCCCAACGCCGCGCCATCACCAAGATCATCTGGTCCCGCCTGAGCATGCTCGTCATCGGCGTGCTCACCCTGGTCAGCACCGTCCCGTTCTTCCTCCGCCCCCTGCCCGGCAACGTCCTGGGCCAATCCCTCCAGGCCGCCGCCGTCAGCATCGGCATCTGGGGCGGCTCCCTGGTCCTGCTCCAACTCGACGCCCCCTGGCTGCACCCCGCCGTCGCCGCCTGGCTCCCCGTCGCCCTCATCCTCCCCCTCGCCGCCGCCCTACTCAACGTCGCTCGGACGTAGCACGACGGGCGTCAACTTCTGCCACCCCTCCCTCTAACGCGAAAAAGGTGTCACGCAAAAAAGGTGTCAGGAACCTTTTCCCGCCCCCTTGCGCGGTCTGCCCCGCGGCCGCAGCGTCTCTCCCAGATCAAACCGCGCCACCATCCGCTTCACATACCGCTCGTCACCCACCGGCCGACCCCGCCGGGCCGCCTCCCGGATCGCCCGCACCTGCGCCTCGTCCTGCCGCCGGTTCACCCGCGCCCGCCAGTCCCGCGGCCGAGCCACCGGCCAATCCGCCAACGCCGGCCGCTCCATCCCCGCATCCGCCTCCAACCACCGCGACAACGACCCCCACCGCCAATCCTCCGCCGACTCCACCAGCCCCGCCCGCAGCGGGTTCGCCTCGACGTACCGCAGCACCGACAGCAGGTGCCCGTCCTCCTGCACCACAAACGATTTGTACCGCCCCTGATACACATGCCCGCCCCCCGTGCTGTGCCGATGAGCGTGCCACCGCTGCGTGTGGGTCAGCGTCGCCCAGCCCACGAACCGCCGCAGGTCCCCGTCCCGCCGCGGCCACAGCACCAGGTGCCAGTGATTCGGCATCAGGCAGTAGCCCAGCAGCCGCATGTCCACCCGCCCCACCGCCTCGGCCAACACCCGCTCAAACGCCTCATAATCCCCGTCATCCTCAAACACGTCCATCCGCCCGTTGCCCCGGTTGAGCACGTGATACACCAGTCCGCCCACATCCACCCGCTTAGGCCGTCCCATGCCGAAGAAGCTACCGCAAGCCCGTCAACCCGTCAAAAAAGGTTCCTGACACCTTTTCTGCTTCCATGCCGAAGAAGCTACCGCAAGCCCGTCAACCCGTCAAAAAAGGTTCCTGACACCTTTTCTGTTCCCAGAGTGCCAGAGTCGGGACGTTCGTCGTAGAACGTAGCTCCACCCTCGACTGCATGTTCCTCACGCCAATGCGACGGCAGCTCGAACGAAGCGATCCCGCCCCGGTACTCGATGCGCTTCATCTGCATAGTGCCTAACGTAAATCGGCTCAGTTGCCGGCCGCCCGCGGTGGGTGACCTTCGAGTTGCAGTGTACCTCAACGCGGGCGTCGCCGGTCAACTGCAGCCGGTGGTTAGGCCCCGCTACCTCTTGATGCCATTTCGCTCGTAGATATCATCCCAGTACTCCTCGCGTTGGTACCTATCACGAAGCCGGTTCTCGATCCGACGTTGCTCAGTGTCGCTGAGTGACCCCGAATAGACACTCCCCGATTCGGTATATGTGTACATGCCCTTGTAGCCGGATTCATCGAAGTGCCATCCGATGCCGCTGCATCCGCCCATCGCTGTAGCAACCAGCGTTAACGCAAATAATCGGAGCATGGGTGGGCCTAACGGAGAACGGCTCAGTTGCCGGCCGCCCGCGGAAAGCAGGCTACAAACCGACAACGACATTTTACCCTCGGGCGTCGCCGGTCAACTGCAGCCGCTGGTTAGGCGGTTCCCTCGGTAGCTCGTCATGAAAAACAGTGTTGAGTTCCAGAAACCAAAGAGGGTTCCGGCAGCACTTCCGGCAGCGAAGACCAGCGTAAGAAGGATCAAAAGCATGTCTTCAGCATGGTCGAATAAGTTAGCAGCCTGGTCAACTTCTACAAAAATGCTAAACGCGACAAAAAGGAGAAGAAGTGTAGCAAGAGCCCAAAGAAGGCCAAACAGAATGTAGAACAACCCCCATATGCCGGCTCCCAACCGCTCTCGCGGGGACAACTTCAACGCTTGGTGGCCGCTATGCACCTTAGTTCGCCTAACGAAGAACGGCTCAGTTGCCGGCCGCCCGCGGGAGACGGCGCTGAACCGGGATTATAGAACATCGCGGGCGTCGCCGGTCAACTGCAGCCGCTGGTTAGGCCCCTGACGGTGAGTACCCCTGTGGAGAACGTAGCCGATCAGACTGCCAATGATGCACACACCCATTACGGCAGCGATGCTCCGGATATACGCCCATTCAACTACCCCACTCTCGGCAAATACCATTGAAAGACAAGTCAGGTTCATGAAGATGAGCGGCATTGGCATGATCGCCGCTACGAGAAACCACCA
>CAZVBW010000106.1:7574-10060 GCA_964625505.1 uncultured Phycisphaeraceae bacterium | reverse complement strand
ACCCGCTGGGCGTCGCCGGGCGTGTCGACCCGGCCGCCGCCGGCGTGCATCAGCCCGGCGTCGCGGACCCTGGCCGGGTCGCCGCCCTGCACGCCAACGAGCCCGGCGTCGCGGACCGCCTGCATCGCCGCGGGGTCGTCCAGGCCGCCTCGCAGTGCGTCGGGTACGCCGCTCCAGTCTGGCAGGTCGTCGATCGTGCCCAGGTTGAGCATCGGCGCGAGCCGGGGCGGTGCGGAAGTGCCGTTGTTCGCATAGCCGGGACCAGCCATAGGCCGCAGGGTACCGCCCGGTGGATCGGCGGCGTATGATGGGATCGTTCGCTCGGGGCGGTCGGCCTGATGCCGGCCTGAGACGCACCCGTGGAACCTGATCCGGTTAGCACCGGCGTAGGGATTGCGAACACGCCGACGCCCACCGCCGCCGCGTGTCGCCCCGCGCCCCAGAAGCGAGGCCACGCATGCCCACCCCCTCCCCCACCCCCGAAGCCGCTGATACGTCCGCGGATTCGACCGCCCCCGCCTACACCCTCCCGCCACACCACGGCAACCCCGGCATCCCCGGCGTCACCACGCCCGGCAGCTTCGCCAACGCCCCCCGCCTCGCCCCCGGCCCCGCCGGCGCAGCGACCTTCAGCTCGCCCGATACGCCCGGCATGCCGCCGCTGCCGACCCGGACCGCGTGGGACTTCCTGCCCGACGGCTGGTCCACCCGCGCCCTGGACCCGCACGACGACTCCGCCCAGGTCGGCACCCGCAACGGCGGCCCCGAGCAGGTCATCACGTTCGCCCAGGCCGACGGCTCGCACCGCGAAGTGACATGCCCTTGCAGCTTCGAGCCCTCGACGCAGCTGGAGCACGCCCGCCTGGGCCGGATCACGCCGCAGATGCAGCGGGTTGCCGAGCGCGAAGGCCACCTGACGCCCGAGCAGGTCCGCGACGAGGTCGCCGCCGGCCGCATGGTCATCCCCGCCAATAAGGTCCACCTCACCCACCAGCTGGACCCGATGGCCATCGGCCGGGCCAGCAAGACCAAGATCAACGCCAACATGGGCGCCTCGCCCGTCGCCAGCGACACCTCCGAAGAGGTCGAAAAGCTCCGCTGGGCCGAGCGATGGGAGGCCGACACCGTGATGGACCTGTCCACCGGCGGCGACCTGGACGCCACCCGACAAGCCATCCTAGAAGCGAGCACCGTCCCCATCGGCACGGTTCCGATTTACTCGATGATCATCGGCCGAAAGATCGAAGACCTCGACCGTGACTTGATCCTCGGGACGGTCACCCACCAGGCGCAGCAGGGCGTCGACTACATGACCATCCACGCCGGCGTGCTCCGCGAACACCTGCGGCTGGCCAAGGACCGGCTCATCGGCCTGGTCTCCCGCGGCGGGTCGCTGCTGGCCAAGTGGATGCTCCACCACAGCCACGAAAATCCCTTCAACACCGCGTGGGAAGACATCTGCGACGTGCTCCGCGAGTACGACGTGACCTTCTCCATCGGCGACGGCTGCCGGCCGGGCGGCCTGGCCGACGCGTCCGACGCGCTGCAGCTGGCCGAGCTGGTCGAGATCGGCAAGCTCACCGAGCGTGCCTGGCGAAAGGGCGTCCAAGTCATGGTCGAGGGCCCCGGCCACGTGCCGCTGGACCAGATCGAGTACAACATGAAACTAGAGCGCTATCTATGCCACGGCGCCCCGTTTTACGTGCTCGGCCCTCTAGTGACCGACATCTTCCCCGGCTACGACCACATCACCTCGTGCATCGGTGCGACCAGTGCGGCGTACCACGGCGCCTCGATGCTCTGCTACGTCACGCCCAAGGAGCACCTGGGCCTGCCCAAGAAGGACGACGTCAAGCAGGGGTGCATCGCGTACAAGATCGCCGCCCACGCCGCCGACGTCGCCCTGGGCATCCCCGGCAGCCGGACCCGCGACGACGAACTGACCCAAGCCCGCGCCGCCCTCAACTGGCAGAAGCACTTCGAGCTCGCCTTCGACACCGACACCGCCCGGGCGTACCACGACGAGGACCTGGATGTGGATACAGATTTCTGCGCGATGTGCGGCCACGACTGGTGCAGCGTGCGGATCAGCAAGGAGATCCAGGACTGGGCGTCAGGTAATGCGGACGGGTTCGAGCGCGGCCGAACGGTGAAATCACCGGGCCTGTCTGCCGAGCAGCAGGAGATCCTGAACCAGCGTGGCCACCTGAGCCCCGAAGAGGTTCACAAGCTCGCCGCGAAGGCCAAGGGCAAGCTTGTCGCCGCCGACGATTCAGGGAAAGCGGTGTGCCACAGCGACTACGTCGACGATGACGAGGCGAAGGCGGTGCAGGAGCAGCTGGTGCAGCTGGACACGCGTGAGGCCCACGGATTGAGCAAGCGCGACAGCTTGATCTGAGGTTGCCGGTCGCCGTGACACGATGCAGAAAGTTGCGACGCATTGTCGCGGGATTCGTTGCTCAGCGGAGCCCGGGAGGGCGAGGCTC
>CAZVBW010000106.1:0-7564 GCA_964625505.1 uncultured Phycisphaeraceae bacterium | reverse complement strand
GCCGAGCCGCGAGCAGTCGGTGTCCGCGGCTCGCCGGGAGCCTCGCCCTCCCGCGCGTTGCGGCCGCTACCTGTTGCATACCGCGTCAACCGCTACCGGGATGCGTATGAGACGTTCGCCAGGGCCGCGTAGCGGCCCGGCTATGGGGGCGACGTGATCGTCGGGCCCGGGAGGTCAGCCCGAGTGCGGCAGGCAGCTTCGACCCGCCCTGAGACCGCCCGCGCGCGGGCGCTTGGCGGAAGAAGTGAACCGCCAAGACGCCAAGAGCGCCAAGGGCTTGCCGGGTGCCTGAGCCGCGGGTGGATACCCGCGGTCGCCTGAGAGCGGCGGGCGGTTCGGGTTCGCGGCGATCTTCGGCGGCCGCGGATATGCATCCGCGGCTAAGTAGCCAAAGCGGCGGGGTTGTCTGAGCACGCAGCGTGAGCAAGTGCACGGGCAGCGGGTGATTCGTGCACTCGCTGACGCTTCGGGCTCCGATGAGGCCGTGTCCGAACAGTGATCCAGCATTCGTCAGCGGATCGCTTCTGTTCGGTGCACCGTCGCATCTACCGGGCCCGCGTGGGCAGCCACTGCCGGGTGATCTGGATGCCCAAGGCTTCGCGGATCTCGCGGGCCCGGTTGTACATCGTGGCGGTGGACACGCCGCAGGCCTCGGCGAGGTCTTCGGTGCGCAGGTGCGGCTGAGCGTCGCGGCTCGTCAGGTCGTTGAGCTGCCCGAGCAGGTAGAGCACACCCGCCGTCCAGCCCTGAGCCTTGCCCCGCGCAGGTTGTAGGTCGCGGTGGCCGCAGACGTCGGCGGCCATGCGGCGGGCGCTCGCCCGGTACGCGTCGTTGAGGTGTGTTTCGCACACCGTGTCGCACAAGCCGGCGATGCCGTGCAACCGCTCCCGCCTCGCCGGGTCGTCGATCCGCCTGGCCAGCTGGGCCGGGTCGTCGGGCCCCTCGCCCCACGGCTCGAACTCGCCGGACGTCAACCGGCTGGTCATCGCCTGGGCGGTCGCCAGCATCATCCGCTGGTCGATCTGGTCGGCCTGCTCCTCATCGTCCGCGATCTCGATCAGCATGTCCGCGTGCGGCGCAGCGTCCTGGATCCGTCCGTCGGCCAGCAGCAGCTCCATCATCGCCGTCTGGTACGCCCGCACCTCGGTGACGTGAAACGTCTGACGGTCGGGCTGGAGCTGCATCACCGACCAGTTGTGGCCGACCACCCGGTAGGCCTGGGCCAGGTCGCCCTGGCTCACGCAAATCTGGACGTACGTCGCGATGGCGAAGATGTAGTCCGGGAAGCGTTCGTAGCTTTGCCGGGCCAGTTGCCGGGCCTCGTCGGTCCGGTCGAAGATGTCGTAGATGCTGCAGAGGTACGTGTACGCCGGGGCGAACCACGGCAGGTCGCGGACCAAAGATTCAAACCATGGCAAGGCGGTTTGATAGTCCGCGTCATAATAACGATTCAGGGCTCGTTCAAAGCGTCGCCACTGCTTGTCGTCCAGGCGGTCGTGGTAGGGCGAACGCTGCGGCTCCCAGGTGACGTCGCAGGACATTGCGTACACGTGGGCCGCCGCCTGCTCATCGGTCATCGGTGGCTGCTGGGGGCCGATGCTGGCGAGGATATCGGGGGGTTTTTGAGGCATGGTTTTGCTTCGGCACTATATATGGTTTGGCGGGATTCAGGTCGAACGGGCGATGGGCGTGGTAGCGGGGGACGCGGCGTTGCCGCGGACGGGGGCAGCTGCGCTGCACCCGCTAAACGGCAGGGGCATCAACGTTCGCCCCGGGCGAGTCGCCCGGGGCCGGAGGCCGGGGGTGTGCGGTCGCAGGGGTGCGGGGTTCGTGCGTCGCTGCAGAACCCGAGCGTTGGCGGGCCGGCCCCCGGCGACTCGCCGGGGCTAACGTGGGGGTCGGGGGTGGCGCGGTAGGTTGCGGTGATGGGTGATGCGGGGCGTGTGTTGTGGGTGGGGTTGGCGGGGGTGGTGGTGATGCTGGGTGTGGTGGCGTGGGCGCGGCCGGTGGAGCGTGGGGGGCGAGAGGCGGTGGGGGTGGGCCGGCCGGTGGTGCTCAATGAGGCGGGGAGGGCGGTGGGGGGTTTCGAGACGCTGGAGTCGGTGGGGGAGGTGTCGGGTGTGGGGCCGCGGACGCTGGAGCGCTGGCGGGGGCACGTGGTGGTGGAGCGGCAGTGAGGGAGGGGCAGGCAGGCGGTCCACGGACGTCGGTGAGTTGGGGTAGTAGCCGGGCCGCTACGCGGCCCTGGCGCAACTTGCGGTCCGCGCCGGCATCACATGTCACCTGATCCCGAACGGTCCGCCAGGGCCGCGTAGCGGCCCGGCTATTGAAGAGCGCGGTGTGGATGCCGGCAGTGGGCTTCCACGGGCGCTACTTGCTGCGGCGTTGGAGGGCGGCGGCGACGGTGGCGGGTTCGTCGGTGTCGCTTGGGGACGTGCTGCGGGCGAAGGTGTGGTCGGGGTCGGGGGCGAGGTCGCGGGTGGCATCGTCGGAGGCGGGCAGGTCGCCGGCGAGGTGCTGCGGGTCTTCGCCGATGCTGATGTGGCCTTCCTGCCGGGCACCGTCGGCGACGGTGAGCTGGCGGGTGAACAGTCGGCCCTGGAGCTTGGCGGTGTCGGCGAGGGTGCAGCCGGCCGTTGCGAGGACGTCGCCGCGGATGTGGCCAGCGTTGTCGAGGGTGTCGGTGATGACGGTGCCTTGCACGCGGGCGGTGGGCAGCAGATCGAGCTTGCCGGTGACACGGAGGGTGCCCTTGAACCGACCGCCCAGTTGGACCGGGCCTTGGAGCGACAGGTCGCCGCTGATTTCACAGTCTTCGCCGAGCACGATCACGGGGGGCTCCGGGGGTCGGGTGCGGCGGTGTTCCGCATGAGGCGGATCAGCCACCAGGTCGAGGGCAATGTACCAAGGCGGTCCTTGGGACCGGGCGTGAGTTAGGCGGTTTGGTGCTGTGGCCTGGGGCGAGGGGGGCTGATTCGTTCACGCCGGCTGTGGGCTTGCGGGTGTTTTGTGGGGTGGCCCGGCTTGCGGGGGCGGTACGGTGGGGGGGATGTCGGATGTGGATGCCAGGCGTTTGCGGCGGGTGTTGCGTCAGCACGTGCAGACCGATTCGCTGCTGGGGGTGGGGTGGGTGCCGATCCGCGAGGCGAGTCGGGCGGCGGTTGTTGAGGGTGCTGGGCGGGTGGAGTCCGGCACCGATCCGGCGGCCGCGGAGCGTGGGCGGACACCCCCGGCCAAGCGCAGCGGGTCCGACGCGTCGCTCCGCCCAGCGGTCGGATCGTTTGATGACGCGGACGAGCAGTTGGCGGCATGGCTGCGGGCCGAGCCGGGCGCGGGGCAAAAAGCGGAGTTGCTCGCGGCGCTGGATGCGGGGCAGGTGACCGGGTGCACCAAGTGCGAGCTGTGCAAGGGCCGGAGCCAGACGGTCTTTGGGGAGGGGGACGCGGATGCCCGGCTGATGTTTATCGGGGAGGGGCCCGGCGAGCAGGAGGACCTGACGGGTCGGCCGTTCGTGGGTCGGGCGGGTCAGTTGTTGGACAAACAGATCGCGGCGACGGGTCTGACGCGGGAGCAGGTGTACATCGCGAACGTGGTGAAGTGTCGGCCGACGGGCAATCGCAACCCGTCCCCGGCGGAGGCGGCGCAGTGCTTCGGGTACCTGCGGAAGCAGATCGCGATCGTTCGGCCAGAGGTAATCATCACGCTAGGTGCCCCGGCGGCACGGCGGGTGTTGCAGGTGGACCGGGGGATCACGGCGATCCGCGGGCAGTGGCACGAGTATGTGGACGGGCCGATGCGGGTCGCGGTGATGCCGACGTTCCACCCGGCGTACCTGCTGCGGAGCTACACGCGGGCAAACCGGGAAAAGGTGTGGCATGACCTGCAGCAGGCGATGGGGAAGTTGGGGCTTGATCGTGGTGAGACGTCGAGCCGGTGAATGCGGCGAGGGGGTGGCCCCAGTGGCTCAAAGCGTGAGTCACACCATGGCGAGCAGGCACAGGCTCAGCATCACGAGCCAGAGCGTGGTCAACAGCCAAGCAAGCAGGCGCATGCCCGGCCGCGGCGGGTGACGGACCGCGGCGATGGCGAGCCCGAGCCCGCCGACCGCCAGCACGCTCAGTGCAACGGTGTCCCGCAGGTCGTAGGCGTTGACGATGACGGCGGTGAAGGCGACGAAGGTCAGCAGCGAGCCGATGAGCTGGGGCAGGGCGGTGGGGCGGTCGCCCGGGGTGGTGAAGGTGCTCGGGTCGATCGGGTCGAACGGCCGGCCGCACTCGGGGCATGTCCCGGCGGGCAAGCCGGTGAGGCCGTAATCGCAGGCGATGCAGCGGGGCTCTGCGTCCGGAGTGTGAGCCGGCGGGAGCATCGCCACATCATGCCACGGCGGGTGCTGCGGCGAGGTGCTGGCAAGGCGGCAAGCCGCCGGGATCTGTTGCACCACGGTTGACGGCCCGGCGGACTGGCGGACAATGCACGGATGACCACTCGCCTGCTGCTGCTGTCGCTGCTCGTCACGTTTACCGCCACGGTCGGCTGCGCCACGCCCCGCGGCGGCGGGTCCGCCGGCGAAGCGGACGGGGCTGCCGACCACGGGATCATGGGCGGCGACCAAGTCGTCCGCCTGCCGCCGGACTCGGATGTGGACCTTGAGAGCCTGCCCGCCGACCCGGTCGCGATCCGCGGGGCGCGGGTGGAGGACGACCAGTTGGTGATCGACGTGTCGTACGCCGGGTCCGAAGACGCCGCGCACGCGTTTGGCGTGGTGTGGACCGGCATCGCTGCGATGTCGCTGCCGCCGCAGATGCCGCTTCGCCTGCTGCACGACGCGGGCGGCGACGAGGCGGAGGCGATGGTGATCCGGGAGCTGCGGTTCGGGCTGGACGTGATCGATCCGCCGGCCGTGCTCAACCTCGGCACCGCTCAGGGCCAGAACGTCCGCGTGACCTACCCGCCGACGCAGGCCCCGGCGAACTTCTGAGCCGGGCCGTCCTCCGACGCCGAGGCGTGATGCGAACGCGCTGGCGAAGCGTCGGATCAACGCCCCGGCCCACTGGGCACATCCCGCACCACCCCACCCACCCCGCACCCCATCCCCCCATGCCGGCCGCCCCGCACCGCCAATGCCGCCCGCCGCGCCCGGTCACCGCCGCGGCCAGTGCCCTGGGCCTCGCCGCGCTGCTGCTGTCCGCCTGCGAGATGTCGCCCCCCGCCGGGCCCGACAATCCGCCCGCCACACAACCCGCCGCCTCCGCCACCGCGAACGGCGTCGCGTCGGACACGCCCAGCGACCCGCCGCTCGATCCCACCCCCGCCGACCGCGCCGCCGCCACGCTCGCCTACTGGCAGGCGCTCGCCGACGTGTTCCAACACGTCCAGCAGCGCGCCGCCCTGGAGCCCGGCACGACCCTTGCCGAATCCGCCCGCTTTGCCAGCGATGCCGCCGCCGTCTACGCCGACGCCGCGGCCGCTGTTCGCACGCTCGATGGCCGGATCGTCGACCCCGATGCCCTCACCGTCGGCGTCCAGTCCGCGGTCTACCTCGAGCGCTCCGGCAGCGCCCTGGACCAGTACGCCCGGTCACTGGAGCAAGTGCTCGCCCTGCCCGCCGACGCCAACGACGCCCAGCGGCAGGCCGGCCGATCCCGCATCCTCGCCGCACGCGACGCCCTGCAGGAGGCCCACGAGCTCGGCGGCCGACTCGCCCAAGACGCCCGCCGCATCCAGACCATCCTCAGCGTCCGACACGATCAGCCGTTCCCCCCACTCGACGCCGTGGCCGCCACCCAAGCCCGATGACCCCCGACGCCACGCCGCCGATGACCCGCAGGCAGATCGGCGGGTCGTCAATCCCCGCGATGCCCCCCAAACTCTGGCCCGCGTCCGACGCCGCCATCGCCCGCGCCGCCGACGCCCTCCGCGCCGGCCAGCTCATCGGCATGCCCACCGAAACCGTCTACGGCCTCGCCGGCGACGCCACCCACCCCGCCGCCGTCGCTCGCATCTTTGACGCCAAGGCCCGCCCCCACTTCGACCCGCTCATCACCCACGTCGCCCACCCCGACCAGGCCTGGCCCCTCGCCACCCACATCCCGCCCGCCGCCCACACCCTCGCCAACGCCCTCTGGCCCGGCCCCCTCACCCTCGTCCTTCAACGCGCGACTCCCGAAGCCGACGCTGATCCGCCTCAGGCGGAGAAGCGTCTGGTATCTCGCGGCGTCGCCGACCTCGTCACCGCCGGCCTGCCCACCCTCGCCCTCCGCTGCCCCGACCACCCCGTCGCCCGCGCCCTCATCACCGCCGCCGGCGTCCCGCTCGCCGCACCCAGCGCCAACCGCTTCGGCAGCGTCAGCCCCACCACCGCCCAGCACGTCCTCGCCGAACTCGCCGACCAGCCCGCCCTCGCCGGCGTCCTCGACGCGGGCCCCTGCTCCCTCGGCGTCGAATCCACCGTCCTGTCGCTTGCCAACGACACCCCCACCCTCCTCCGCCCCGGCGGCATCCCCCTCGAACAACTCCAAGGCCTCATCGGCCCCATCGCCTTGCCAGACCCAGCCGATCAGACGCCCGTCGCCTCCCCCGGCATGCTCGACCGCCACTACGCCCCCCGCACACCCCTGACCATGTGCGACACCCCCCACGCCGCCCTCGCCGCCGCACAACACCACCACGCCGCCGGCCACCACCCCGCCGTCCTCCTCGTCACCCCCTTCTCTGGAAGCCGAGTCCTGAGCGAAGGGAAGGGCCGGATCACCCCCGCACCATCCCACCCCTTCCCCATCCACACCCTCGCCTCCGACGCCGACCCCAACCTCCTTACGGCCGCCACCACCCTCTTCGCCACCCTCCGCCATCTCGACGCCAGCCAAGCCGACCACCTCTTCACCGCCCCCGGCCCCCACACCGGCCTCGGCCGCGCCATCAACGACCGCCTCCACCGCGCTAGCCAACCCCTCGACGCATGAACGAAGCCGCGGGTGTAAACCCGTCGGCTCAACCCGCCACGCGCTCGAGACAAGCCGACGGGTTCACACCCGCGGCTGCACGCCCCCCGCATCAGAAGCCGAGCCCTAAGGCGCAGCCGAAGGGCCGGATCATCACGCAACCTTGCGCGCGGCTCGCGCCGCGTCCCTCGCTCACGCGTCGGGCTCGGGCAAGACAACGAGCCCCACCACGTCTCGCAGCATTTAGCCGCGGGGCTGGCCCCGCGTGTCCCGCCGCAGGCGGGTGATCCGCGCCACCCGCTCCGGACCTGGCAATCCCCTCCCCGCTAGCCCCGGGCGAATCGCCCGGGGCTCACGTCAGCTCAGAAAAGGTTCCAGGCACGTTTTCTCGGCCGCATCTTTCAGGCCCATGCGGCAACCTTGCCGCCAGGCGTGCAGAAGAGCATCAATCTGGGAGATTCGTTCGTGACCTGCCACGCTTCGTACTGATCATCCGGGTCGACCTCCAGGATCCGTTCATCCTCGAAGCGAACGACAAGCTGACCTGTGGGCTCAACCGTTGCTGACTTGCCCTGTAGAAACCCGGCCTGGCGACCCATAGGATAGGTCATGAGCACCGCCTG
>CAZVBW010000105.1:2465-10116 GCA_964625505.1 uncultured Phycisphaeraceae bacterium | reverse complement strand
GGGCTTCACCGGCGGGCGGGTTGTCCGGGGCGGGGCGTCAGTCAAGGCCGCGCCGCTCGCGGTCCCGGGCGGTGTCGATGCTGTACTTGCTCCACGGCCGGGCCTCCAGGCGGGCCTTGCCGATCGGCTCGCCGGAGATGACACACACGCCGTAGGTCTGGTTCTGGATGCGGTACAGGGCCTCGTCGATCTCGGCGAGCATCCGACGCTCGGACTGGATCAGCCCGAGGTTGAACTCGATCTCGAACGCGTCGGACCCCGCGTCCGCCGGGTGCAACGGCATGTGCGAGATCGTCCCGTCGGACTCGACCCGGGCCCGCTCCATGCCCTGCACGTCGCCGACCAGCTCGGCCCGGTGCTCCAGCAGCATGTTCCAGAACTTGGCCAGGTCCTTCTTGGTCAGCCCGGTCTTGACCTTCCGCAGCTGCTCGTCGGGCAGCGGGTCGTCCGGACGACGCGGCGGGACATACGGCTCGACCGACGCGTCGGCGGGCGGGGTCGGCGGGGCCTGCGGGGGCGGGGTGGGGTCGGACACCGCGGCGGCGGGTTTCTTGCGCACCTGCTTCTTGGCCGCCTGCTTCTTGACCGCGGTGGAGCGGGCGGCCTGCTTCTTTTTCGACGGCGGCTTTGTCGCCGCCTTCTTGTCCCCGGCAGTCTTCTTGGCGGCCTTGCGGACCTGCGTCTTGGCGGCTTTCTTGGAAGCCGAAGCCTTTTGGGTGACCTTTTTCTGCCCGGCCTTCTTCGCCGGGGCCTTCTTCTTGACCGCGGGCGAACCGGGCGACGCCGCCTTTTTGGCGGAACGCGAGCGGGTCGTCTTCGCTGTGCTAGCTTTCTTGGCCAACGCTTACAGCCTCGTGCCGGTGCCGGGTCACCCATCCGCAGGCCGCCGGTCGTGCCTGGATGGGAGTCCGGGTGGTTCCGGGTGGTTCCGGGGAGTTCCGGGGGTCCCGGGGCGCCCGGGGGACGGCGGGTCGAGCCGGGCAGTGTATCGGCGGTGAGACCCGTTGAAAAGTCCACCCCTGCGCCCGCCGCCGGGGGTTGCTACACTGTGCGGCTCGACGCAAACCTCCGCGTGCCCCGCGGGCCGATGCGTCGCCCGACCTCCCCGCTCCCGCTTTCCCCGAGCCTTCGCATGCCGACGATCAACCAGCTGGTCCGCAACCCCCGCAAGACGCCCGTGTACAAGTCCAAGGTCCGCGACCTGGACCAGTGCCCGCAGAAGCGCGGCGTGTGTCTGCAGGTCAAGACCGTCACCCCCAAGAAGCCCAACTCCGCGCTGCGGAAGGTCGCCCGTGTCCGCCTGTCCAACGGCAAGGAAGTCACCGCCTACATCGGCGGCGAAGGCCACAACCTCCAGGAGCACAGCATCGTGCTGGTCCGCGGCGGCCGCGTCCGCGACCTGCCCGGCGTCCGCTACCACGTGGTCCGCGGCGCCCTGGACAGCCTAGGCGTCAACGAACGCCAGCAGGGCCGCAGCAAGTACGGCACCAAGAAGGCCAAGGGCTGAGTCGCAAGTTAAATGTCAAAAGTCGAATGTTTGATGTTCCAATCCACATCTCACATTTAACATCTCACTTCCCACATTCGCTTTTCTCTCACGGCAAGTAATCGCCCCGCAGCGTCGCGGGGCTGGTGAATCAGGCCGGCCACCGCCGCCCGAACAGCCGTCAGAACAGGAACCGCCATGCCCAAGTTCACCGCCGCCGAGCAGCAGCTCAAGCCCGACCCCCGCTTCCACGACAAGACCCTCAGCCGGTTCATCAACTGCGTGATGAAGGACGGGAAGAAGTCGGTCGCCCAGCGCGTCGTCTACCAAGCCCTGGATGAAATCGAGAAGCGGACCAACGGTGAGCCGCCGGCCATCGATGTGTTCCTCGGCGCGATCGAGAATGTTCGGCCCAACGTCGAGGTCCGTTCCCGCCGCGTGGGCGGTGCGAACTATCAGGTGCCGATGCAGGTCAACCGCAAGCGGCAGCAGTCGCTGGCGTTCCGCTGGATCATCAACGCCGCCCGCTCCGAGCGCGGCAAGCCGATGCACATGCGCCTCGGCCGGGAGCTGATGGACGCCTACAACAACGAAGGCAAGGCCGTCACCACCCGCGACCAGACCCACCGCATGGCCGAGGCCAACAAGGCGTTCGCGCACTTCGCGTTCTGAGCGCCCCGGAAGTTAGAAGCCAGTGTTTACAGAGCCCCGCCTACCTGTGCGGGGCTTTTTGTACGGCCGCGGCAAACTTGGTGGCACGGCCACTTGTTGGCCGTGCGGGTCGCCGAATCACTCTTCCACGCAGCCTGACCGCTCCGTCTGGCACGAGTGCTCGTCACCCGTGGCAAACCCCAACCGACCCGCAGCCCGCCACGGCCAGCAAGTGGCCGTGCCACCCGGACCCCGTTGGCTTATACGGGCATCGCCACCGGCAGCTCGAAGTCAGTCGCTTGCTCAAGCCTTTGACGAATTTCCGATGGCCCGCAAACTGAATCAAACCTTCACCCCCACCACCGCAATCCGCGCCGCGTCCGCGGCGGCGATGACCTGCGGCTTGTCCACCATGATCACCCGCCCCGCCGCCAGGGCCATGCAGACCGCGCCGGCCTGACGCAGCGTCTCGATCGTCTCCAGCCCCACGGTCGGCACATCGAACCGCAGGTCCTTGCCGGGCGTCGCGCCCTTGAGCAGGGTCCAGCCGCTGCGGCGGGCGAGTCGGCCGGCCCGGCGGATCATCGCGTTGGTCCCCTCGATCGCCTCGACCGCCACGACGTCCCGGCCCTTGACCGCGATCGCCTGGCCCAGGTCCAGGTCGTGCATCTGCCGCAGCACCGGCAGCCCGAACTGGATGTCCGCTTTCGCCGCGTCGCCCGGCCGGTGCTGGGTCATCGGCCCGGCGGTCGCGAGGTGGTCCGGGATGTACCGCGTCGTGTCGATCAGCGTCACGCCGCGATCTTCCAACGTCTCGGCCAGCACGTCCAGCAGCCGCTGACTCCGCCGGTCATTCCGCAGGGTGCGAAACCACATCTTCGCCACCGTCAGGTCCGGCAGGTTCAGCGCGATCTGCCGCGGGCTGTACATCAGCGTCTTGCCCACCCGCCCGACCATCACCGCCTCGACCGCCCCCATCCGCCGCAGCCGACGCACCCACCCGCCCAGCCGAAGCACCGCGCAGGTGTCGAACCGGTCGCACAAAGCCGGCAACTCCGGGTCGTACTGCCCGCTGAGCCCCAGCCCCACCACCGGCCGCCCCGCCGCCCGGATCCCCCGCGCCTCCAGCAGCGGCAGCTGCCCGCCCCCGGCGATGAGGCCCACGGGCTCCTGCACGTTGTCTGATTTCGCTGTCATCCGCGAATCACCCGGAAGACCTCGGTGGCTAGAAACACCCGTGAGCGACCACGTACCGGGACTTCCTTCAGGGCCCCGATATCAACCAGCCGTTGCACATGATTTGAGGCGGTATTGAAAGTGACCTCGAGCAGGTCGGCGGCAATTGACACCGTGATCGCCTGACGAGCGAATAACTGATCGAGCAGTTGGAGTGTCGGTCCCGCGTTGCGGTGGTCTTTCAAGTCCTGTTCGTAATGGTAGCGCAGTTCCACGAGCTTCCGCGCTTTGCGATACATGTCTTCGGCCTGCTCGCCCAGGCCGGTCAGAATAAAGCAGAGCCAGGGCGCCCAGGCACTGTTCCGGCTTACCGCCAGCAGGTGGTCGTAGTAGTCCTGTCGATGCCGCTCGAGGTATCGACTGAGGTATAGCGGCGGGTCGGTCAAGATGCCCCATTGCGCCATGAGCAGCGTGATCAGCAGCCGGCCAATCCGACCGTTGCCGTCGATGAAGGGGTGGATCGCCTCGAACTGGTAGTGAACCATCGCCAGCCGCATCAGGTCGGGGATCTCGGACGGTTGGTTGATGAAGTTGTCGAGGTCATCGAGACGCTGATGCATTTGGGGTACGGGTGGCGGGATGTACCGGGCCTCCGCGATGGTCAATCCCTCGGGGCCGATCCAGTTCTGAATCCGGCGAAAGTTGCCCGGATCGCTGCGGCTATCGCCACCCTGCATCAGTCGCTCGTGCAGCTTCTGGTAGAGCACCTGCCCGACCGGTCGCTGCTGGACCAGTTCCAGCCCCAAGCCAAGTGCTTGCTCGTAGTTGTTGACCTCCCGGGCATCGTCCGCCTCGTGGCGTGGGGCGGCTTCGTAAAGGGCCGCGTCTTCCAGGTCGGCTTGTGTCCCCTCAATCCGACTACTCATGACCGCTTCCTGCCGGCGAAACGGCCTCGCCAGTTGCTCGGGATGAACCACATCCGTCCACGCCCCCTGAAGCCAGCCGATCCGCCGCTCGGCAAATGCCAAAGCTTTCGCAACCTCTCCTGTAAGCGGAACTTGTCGTGGCAGCGGGTCTGGGACAAACGCCATCGCGCCGTCGGTCGTCGGGGCCAAGGTTCCGCTTTGTTGATCGGACTTAGCTGCAATCCACATGGGCTTGATTGTAGGTTTGGGAGGTTATCCTGCAATCAACGTGCCTGCAATTTAGGTTTGAGCGACGAACCTTCAATTAAGGCCGCACGCTGCCCCGCTTCACACCGCCGTGTCGTACCGCTCGATGATCCGTCGCAGGTAGTCGGCCTGATCCTCGGTCCAGTGCTGCTCGCTGAAGATCTCCACCTCGATGGGTCCGTCGAAGCCTGCCGACTCCACCATCGCCCGGATGCCGGGGATGTCGATGCAGCCGTCCCCCATCAAAGCGCGGTCGGTCAGCAGGTCGCGGGTGGGCAGCCGCCAGTCGCAGACGTGGAAGGCGGTGAGGTTGCCCTGCTGGCCGGCCAGCTGGATCTCGCGCGGCAAGTCTGGGTCCCACCAGACGTGGTACACGTCGACCGCGATGCCCACGTGCGGGTCGTGACCCAGCTGCTCGCAGACCTGCCGGGCCTCGGCCATGCGGTTGATGCACGATTTATCCCCCGCGTACATCGGGTGCAGCGGCTCGATCGCCAGGACCACGTCCGCCTGCCGGGCATGATCCAGCAGCTGCCCGATGCCGTCGGCCACCTGCTGCCGGGCCGCGTCCAGCGGCACGCCCGGCTCGGCGCCGACGACCAGCACGACCATCGCCGCCCCCAGCGCCTGCGCCTCGTCGATGCACTGCCGATTCACGTCGAGCGCCTCGTCCCGCTTCCGGGGGTCGGCCGAAACAAAAAATCCGCCGCGGACCAGGGCCGGGACCGTCAGCCCGTGAGCCTTGACCAGCCGCACCGCCTCTTCCAACCCGCACCCACCCTCGGCCGGGTCGATCACATTCCGCCACACGCTCACCCCCGGAACCCCCGCTTGCTCGAACTGCTCGCAGCAATCGCGCAGCGACCACGGCTTGTGCGTCATCGTGTGAATCGCGAGGCGCGAGCGGTCCGGGGCGGGCGGGGTGTCGGGCATCGCGGCAAGGTAGCGGTGGCGGGTCGCGGGTCGCGGGTCACAAGTGGCAAGTGACAAGTGACAAGTGACAAGTCATACCCGCTTCCGGCTTCTGGCCACCGGCCACCGGCCACTGGCTCGTGACCTGTGACTTGCGACCGCTCCGCGGTACCCTCCGCGCATGGCCGTGCCCCTGATCGATCTGTCCGCCCAGCACGAGGCGATGTTGCCGGAGTTGGTGGAGGTGTTTCGGGAGGTGGCCGCGTCGGGGCGGTTCATCCTGGGCAAGCGGGTGCGCGAGCTCGAGCAGTCGCTGGCCGAGCTGTGCGACGCGGGGCATTGCGTGGCGATGGGCAGCGGGACCGACGCGTTGATGGTGACGTTGATGGCGTTGGGGATCGGGCCCGGGGACGAGGTGGTGACCACGCCGCTGAGCTACCCGCACACCGCCGGTTCGATCGCCCGGGTCGGGGCCACGCCGGTGTTCGCCGACATCCATCCGCTGACGTTCAACCTGGACCCGGACGCGGTCGCCGGGGCGGTATCCCCCGCGACCAAGGCGGTGTTGCCCACGCACCTGTACGGCCTGCCCGCGGACATGGACGCGATCCGCGACGCGGTCGCCTCCCGCGGCATCACCGTCATCGAAGACGCCGATCAGGCCCTGGGTGCCGCCTACCACGACCGGCCGGCGGGTGGGCTGGGCGACGTCGGGCTCGTGAGCTTTTTCCCCACCAAGAACCTGCCGGCGATGGGCGACTTCGGGGCGGTGCTCACCCGCGACGGCGAGCTGGCGGCCCGGTTCCGCCGGCTGCGGATGCACGGCCTGGACGAGGACTACCGCATCGAGCAGATCGGCGGCAACTTCCGCCCCGACGCCCTGCAGGCCGCCATCCTCAACCACAAGCTGCCGCACCTGGGCACGTGGATCGACGCCCGCCGGCGGCTCGCCCGGCGGTACGACCGGGCGCTGGAGGACATGCCCGTGAGCCCCCCCACCGTCCCGCCGGGCCGCAAGCACTCGTTCAACCAGTACACCGTCCGCGTCCGCGGCGGCGGACGCGACGCGCTGGCCGCGCACCTGGAGGCCAAGGGCATCGGCTGCCGCGTGTACTACCCCGTGCCGCTGCACCGCCAGCCGGTGTTCGAGCACCTGGGCTACGCCGAGGGCTCGCTGCCCGAGGCCGAGTCGGCGTGCGAGGAGGTCCTGAGCCTGCCGATGTTTCCGGAGATGACCGACGCGCAGCACGACGAGGTCGTCGCCACGGTGCGTCAGTGTTTTGAGGGGGATTGAGCGGGCGGGTGAGGTGTGGCACGGGTGCTCGTCACCCGTGGTCGGACCGCAAGGCCACAGCAGTTCTAGCCACCGGAAGGTGCTGATGGGGTACACCCGCGACGGCAAACCCAAGAAGCGACTTCGGCGCCTCGAGCGTCCACGCGATGTGCGGATGATTACCTGCACCTGCTATCACCGCCTGCCGCTGCTGGGCGACAACGCGATCAAGCAGGCCTTTGTCAATCAGCTGCGGGATGTGCGTCAGCAGCGGGAGTGCAAGCTGTTTGCTTATGTTGTGATGCCCGAGCATGTGCATCTGTTGCTGCAACCGGCAACGGATGATGAGATCCCGGGTCTGCTCAAGCACCTCAAAGGCGGGTTCGCCCATCGGGTACTGCAGCGATGGCGGGAGCTCGACGCGCCGATCCTGCGGCAACTGACGCTTCGCGACGGGCACCATCGGTTCTGGCAAGCGGGGGGCGGGCACGACCGGAACGTGTACACGGGCGGTGCGCTGCACGCAGCGGTGGATTACCTGCATCACAACCCGGTGCGGCGGCAGCTTGTGGAGCGGCCCACCCGGTGGTGTTGGTCCAGCGCAAGGTGGTACGCGGGTCAGCGGGACGACGTGCTGCCGATGGACCCGCTGCCCACGTGATGCGCCTGCCTTCTGGTGTGGCACGGGCACTTGTGCCCGTGGCGGGGCGACGGTGCTGGGGCTCTGCCACGGGTGACGAGCACCCGTGCCATGCGCAAGCCATCGGGTGTGGCACGGGCACTTGTGCCCGTGGCAGGCTGCGGGTCGACCTGGGTTCTGCCACGGGTGACGAGCACCCGTGCCACGCGCAAGCCATCGGGTGTGGCACGGGCACTTGTGCCCGTGGCAGGCTGTGGGCCCACCTGGGTTCTGCCACGGGTGACGAGCACCCGTGCCACGCGCAAGCCATCGGGTGTGGCACGGGCACTTGTGCCCGTGGC
>CAZVBW010000105.1:0-2365 GCA_964625505.1 uncultured Phycisphaeraceae bacterium | reverse complement strand
GGTGTGGCACGGGCACTTGTGCCCGTGGCGGGGCGACGGTGCTGGGGCTCTGCCACGGGTGGCGAGCACCCGTGCCACACCGGACAAGACGGGCTCGGCGTACGATGCGGGTGTGGCGGATGTGGATGACAATGTGGTGCAGCCACCGGGTCGGCCGGACACGCCGGACTTGTACGCCGGGGTGTTGGACGAGGCGGCGCGGGCGCGGCTCAACGGGCTGCTGGAGAGCGACTGCGGCGAGTCGGCGCTGGCCGAGCGGGCGGCGAGCGAGGCGGCGGCGGCGGGGGGGCTGGATGAGGCGGCTTCCGGGGGCGGCGGGCCGATTGTGAAGCTGGAGGGTGTGTCCAAAGCGTTTGGGCCGCTCGTGGTCCTGGACGATTTGAGCCTGTCGTTTCGGCGGGGCCAGTGCACGGTGGTGCTCGGGCCGTCGGGGACCGGCAAGAGCGTGATGCTCAAGCACATTGTGGGGCTGCTTCGGCCGGACGCGGGTCGGGTGTGGTTCGACGGCAAGCGGGTGGACACGTTGCCCGAGCGGCAGCTGGTGGAGCTGCGTCGGCGGGCGGGTTACCTGTTCCAGATGGGGGCGTTGTTCGACTCGATGCCGGTGGGAGACAACGTGGCGTTTCCGCTGGTGGAGCACACCCGGCTGGACCGCGAGCAGCGGGACGCGTGTGTGGAGCGGGTGCTCTCGCTGGTGGGGCTGCCGGGCATCCAGAAGCAGATGCCCGGCCAGCTGTCGGGCGGTCAGCGCAAGCGGGTCGCGCTGGCGCGGGCGATCGTGCTCCAGCCGTGCCTGGTGCTGTACGACGAGCCGACGACGGGGCTGGACCCGATCCGCAGCGACGTGATCAACGAGCTGATCCTGTCGCTGACCCGGCGGATGGGCATCAGCAGCATCGTGGTGACGCACGACATGCAATCGGCCAACAAGGTCGCCGACCGGATGGTCCTGCTCAGCGACGGCAAGATCCTGTGCGACGGCACGCCCGAGCAGTTCCGCGCGTCGCCCAACGAGGTGGTCCAGCGGTTCATCCACGGCCAGGCCGACGAAGAGGACTTGGCCAGCATCCGCAAGTCCTTCGCCCCGGAGACCCGCGGACCCGAGACGCCGCAGCCGCAGCCGCTTGCGGCTTAGCGTGAAGTTAGCGGTTAGCCGTTAGCGATTAGCGGTTAGCCAGAACCCAGAAGCCGAGGTGCTGAGCGAAGCGAAGCGTCGGATGGCTCGAACCAATACCCGCACCCCGCACCCCGCAACCCGATACCCGCCATGACCGATACCCAACGCAATCTTGCCGTGGGCCTGACGACCCTTGTGGGCATCGTGGGGCTGGTCGCCCTGCTGCTGCTGTTCGGCTACGTGCCCAAGCTGCTCAAGCCGTCTTACGACGTGCAGGTCCAGCTGCCCCGGGCCGCCGGGCTGTATGAGTCCAGCCGGGTCACGCTCGCGGGCATCGAGGTCGGCGAGGTGACGGACATCGAGCTCATCCCGCTGCCGGACCACGGCGTGCTGGTCACCGCGTCGGTGCAGGAGGGCGTGGACCTGCCGACCAACGTGCAGGCCCGGGTGGTGCAGCAGCTGGTCGGCGGCGGGTCGACGCTCGCCTTCGAGGTCCCCGACGGGCAGATCACCACCGACACGCTCGCCAAGGACGGCAGCGCCCGCCTCGCGGGCCGGGTGGTCGGCCCGGGCGAAGCCCTGTCCAGCGGTCTGGAAGCCCTCGCGGAGGAACCCATCGAACGCTTCAACCAGCTGTCCCAGCAGATCGGCGGCCTGGCCGAGGAGTGGCGGCTGGTCGGCGAGCAGGTCAACGCGATGGTCGAGCCCCGGCGGGTCGCCGACGTCGAGGCCGGCGACGCGGTGGGCAACCTGCCGACGATCCTGGCCCGCGTGGACGATCGGCTGGCGCAGGTCGGCCGGACGCTGGACGCGATCGAGTCGCTCGCGGGCGACCCGCAGCTGCAGGACGACATCCGGACGTCCGCGTCCAATGCCCGTGAAGTCACCGAGTCGGCCCGCGTCGCGACCGACCAGATCACCGGCCGGATCGACGCACTGTCCACCGGCGTGCAGCAGGACCTCACCCAGCTGCGCCGGCGCTACGTGGCCCTGGCCGACGACATGAGCGGCACCGTCGCGTCGGTGCAGGCCCTGGCCGACGACGCCCGGGAAGGCGAGGGCACGCTGGGTCGGCTCGTGGCCGACCCGTCGCTGTACCAGAACCTCGACGACGCTTCGCAGCGGCTCGCCGCCCTGATGGATCAGGCCCGCCTGCTGCTGCGAAAGTTCGAGCAAGAGGGCGTGCCGATCCGGTTCTAGCGCGGTTTGCATGAACATCTGCCCCCCCTCCCTTTCAGGGAGGGGCCG
>CAZVBW010000104.1:0-10528 GCA_964625505.1 uncultured Phycisphaeraceae bacterium | reverse complement strand
CCCAGCCCGCCGCCCAGGCCCCGGCCCCGGCCGGCCCGCCGGCCCACCCGTCGCCGACCCAGCCGCGCTACACCACCGCGCACGACGCCGCGTGGACCGACGCCCGGCTGCCGCGTTGGACCTCGCCGGTCCCGGCCGAGGCCGTCGTGCTCGAAGGCCCCGCCGACATCCGCTGGATGCCCGAGCCGTTCGTCTTCGAGCCCGGCGACGAGCTGCGGTACATCGACTACGACCACGGCGAGGACACCCACAGCGGCCGGTCGCCCGACCAGGCGTGGAAGCATCACCCGTGGGACCCCGCTGCCCGGGGCAATGCCGCCGAGGCGCAGGGCGTGGACACGTACGTGTTCCGCCGCGGCGTGACGTACCGCGGGGCCCTGGTGGCACGGGAGTCCGGGACCGCCCAGCGGCCGATCCAGCTCACCAGCGACCCGGACTGGGGCCAGGGCGAGGCGATCATCGCCGGGTCGGTCCCGGTGACCGATTGGCGACGGGTCGATGACGCGCAGGCGGCCGAGCTGGCCGTGCCCGACGCCGCCCGCGGCCGGGTGTGGGCCGCCCGCGTCGAGGGCTACGTGCCCTGGGCGATGTGGCTGGTGGACGCCGACCAGCGGCAGCGGCTCACGCCCGCCCGCTTCCCCAACTGGCAGATCGAGCACGAGTACAACCACTTCACCCAGTGGCTGCGCGTGGACCGCATCGACCAAGGCTTCCCCCGCACGAGCATCTACGCCCCCGACGCCCTGCCCGCCACCGACCCGGACGCCTACGACGGCGCAACGCTCTGGATCGACCACGCCAACACCTCCGGCGAGTTCTCCATCATCGGCCCGTTCCCCTCGGGCGTGGGCCGATACGACCCCGAGACCGGCCGGCTCCAGCCCTCGCTGAACCACCCCCGCCGCCACCCCCAGCCCAACGCCCCGTTCTACCTCGAAAACCTGCCCCGGTTCCTCGACCAGCCCGGCGAGTGGTGCATGGTCCCCGACGCCGACGCCGATGGCGCCACGCTGTACCTCCGCCTGCCCGGCGACGCCGACCCCAACGCCCGTCAGGTCGAGGCCGCCCGCCACCACGTCCTGCTGGACATCCCCAGCCAGCAGCACCTGGCCGTCAGCGGCCTGACCTTCACCGCCGGCAACAGCACCGACCTGACCCGCGCCGGGGACTACGACCGGCCGGGCAACTTCACCCAGATGGCCGCCGTCCGCCTCACCGACAGCGCCCAGCACATCGACCTGCACCACCTGGTCATCCGCGACACCGCCGGCGTGGGCATCACCAACTACTACACCCGCGAAGGCCAGACCACCCGCGATATCCGCATCGCCGACAGCCAGTTCGCCGACATCGACGCCTCGGCCATCGCCTTCGAACCCGCCGCCAGCCCGATCCGCCTGCCTGCGGGGACCATCACCGGCATCGACGTGCTGCGCAACCGCTTCAACGACATCGGCTTCCGCTGCGCCGTCAACCAGGGCGGCCAGGCCATCGACATCAGCGGCCTGCTCGTCGGCGAGATCGCCGGCAACGTCATCCAACGCACCGCGGCCCAGGGCATCAACGTCATCGGCGGCCGCTTCGGCGTCGACCAGCCGCTGATCCGCATCCTCATCCACCGCAACCGCGTCAACGACAGCCTGATCTACAAGACCGACTTCGGCGGCATCGAGTTCTGGGGCGTCGGGCCCGCCTACGTCTTCAACAACATCTCCTCCAACGCCGTCGGCTGGGTCGCCCACCGCAACGTCTACCACAAGAACCAGGTCTACTACTTCGACCACGGCGCACGCGGCTACCTGTTCAACAACATCGGCTGGTCCGACAGCCGCGACGACGCCTGGCACGGCATCTTGGGCCAGTATTTCTTCAAAGAAATCCGAAACCGCTGGAACGTCGCATTCCATAACACCGCGTATAACTTCCACGGCGGCCAGTCCCACGCCAGCCGCCACGGCGACCAGCAGCACTACCTGGCCAACCTGTTCATCAACTGCCGCATCGGCTCGACCAGCCACTGGCGACTGGCCGAGGCCACGGGCATCGCCTGGGCCGCCAACCTCATCGCCGGCGATTTCGAGTTCGTCTACAGCCGCTCACGCGGCGACCAGTTCCTCAGCCCCGACGCCTTCCGCCGAGCCGCCGCGCCGCTGGGCAACCTGCTCAACGCTCAATTCGGCTGGGCCACCGACGCCATGCCCGTCCAGGACCCGGCCGCCCACGACTTCCGCCTCACCGACGACTCGGCCGCCATCGACCGCGGCCTCCGCGTCTTCGTGCCCTGGGCCCTGGCCGGGACCGTCGGCGAGTGGCACTTCCGGCCGCTGCCGGCCGACCCCACCCGCATCCTCGCCTATGACGCCTACGTCCAGCCGTTCCACCGGGGCCACGAGCACATGCGACTGGGCGCCGGCGTGCCCCAGAACGAGCTGGTCGGCGATGCCTTCGCGCTGAATCACTATGCCGCCGGGCCCACCGAGGACTGGACGGCCTCGGCGGCCACCTTCGACGGTGAACGCACCCTCGTGCTCCCCCACGACCAGCTGACGCAGAGCTTCCAGCTCCAGCGCCGCGGCGAGGCCTACACCGTCGACAGCGAGTCCCGCCACACCGTGCGGATGAGCACGAACAACTTCCTCGTCGAGGCCGTGCTCCGCGTCGAGCCCGCCGCCAGCGGCGGCACGGTCGCGGGCCTGATCGGCGACGACGCGGGCTACGAGCTGGCCATCGATCCCGACGGCCGGCTCATGATGCGGCTGCGCGGCGAGGGCGATGAGTTGGTGCAGCTCAGCGATTCCACGATCCACGACGGCCGATGGCACCACGTGTTGGCCGAAGTTGATCGCGACTCGGGTTCCATCACGTTCTATATCAACGGCCAACGTAATCTGGGCTCGCGCACCGGGGCCTTGCCCGCCGGTGTCTCGCTCCACAGTGACGCCGACTTCGTCGTGGGCGCGGGCTTCCGCGGGGCGATCGACTACCTCCGCGTCAGCCGCGGCACGCTCGCCCAGGCCCGGACCGACATCGACGAACTGATGGCCTGGCAGTTCAACGGCCCGGCCCAGCACGACATCGCCGGCCGCCCGGCCTCCGGCGAGGCCCGCGACATCGGCGCCATCGAGCACACCACCGCCCACGGGCAGCAACCCATCCGCTACCAGCCCCGCACCGCCGCCGCGGGCGACGCCCAGCCCGACCCCAGCGCCGAGCCCGATACGTTCCGCACCGGTGAGGGCCGCACCGTCCGCACCCTGGACTGGGGCGCGGTGTCGGTCCCCGAGAGCGTCGCGCCCGGCGGCGAGCTGGACGTTCACGTCGCCTTCGGCACCGAGACCATCCCACGCCCGATGCGGCTGCACATCGACCTGCACGTTGTCATCCACGGCAACCGACGCCCCGGCATCGGCCGGGCCAGCCCGGTCAACGTCACGCCGGGGGTCACCACGCCCTACAGCTCGGTGCTCACCGTCCACCCCCGCGAGGGCCTGGAGCGGGTGATGGTCGTCATCTACGCCACCCCGGACGGCACCTACGCCAACCGCATCCTCTCGACCGAGGTCGGCGTCCCGGTCGTCCGCGACCCGTCGTGACGCCCGCGGCGCGGTTGTCGGGCCGCCGACCACCGCCTGCGGCGTGCGGGACCTTACGGATCAGCGCGCCCCCGCCCGAGATCGTCAGCGACCCAGCGCGGACTTGCCGCGGGCCGAACGCGGTGCCTCCGCTTGCAAGAGCCGCCAAAGCGTGCGGCCGTGTCGCCCGAGATGGACCGGCGGTTCACCGTACCGCTGGGCCGAGCCCCCCGCCGCCGACGGGTTCCTGCGGCTCGCGTGCCACGGCGTCCCAGCTGAGGCCGAAGCGCAGCAGGTACTTCCGCAATCGATCGGCGTCGTTGACCTTGGCCCGCTGCGCCCGCGAGACCGCGAACAGCCGTCGGCCGGCGTCCGAGAGCGTGGTCGACTGCCGGCATACCCCGATGACGCCGGCGAGCTGGATCGCGTCAAAGGCGTCCATCCGCTGGAGCGCATCACCGCCGACGACCTGCCGCAGCAGCTGCTCGTGATCGGCTGCGGGCGCGGCGGCCTGCCAGGCGTGGGCTAGCCGCTGGGTCTCCTGCCGCACGACGTCGACGGTGATCCGGCCGGCGGGGGCCATCACGGCCATCCGGCGGATCGACGCCGAGAGGTCGCGGAAGTTCGCCGACCACGCGGCGTCGGGCCGGTGGGCAAACTCAAGATAGTCCCGCATCGCTTCCTTATTGAAGCGGACGCTGCTGCCGGTGCGGCTGGCGACCTGCTGCAGCTCGTAGCCGATGTTGGGTTCGATGTCGCTGCGACGCTGGGCCAGGCCCGGCAATTGAAAGCTCCAGAGGTCGATCCGGGCCAGCAGGTCTTCGCGAAAGCCGCCGGTTCGGGCGGCGGCCTGCAGGTCGCGGTTGGTGCCGCAGATGAGCACGAAGTCGCTGCCGACCTCCGCGTCGCCGCCGACGGGCAGAAACCGCTTGTCCTCGATCGCCCGCAGGAGCATCGTCTGCTCGTCGGGTCCGAGCTCGCCGACCTCGTCGAGGAACAGCAGCCCGCCGTCGGCCCGGCACAGCAGGCCCTCGCGATCGGTCGTCGCGCCGGTGAACGCCCCCTTGCGGTGGCCGAAGAGGGTGGACATCGCGGTGTCGCCGCGGAGCGTGGCGCAGTTGACCTCGACGATCGGGCCGTCGATCTGCCGGCGTTGTTGCTTGAGTTCGTAGATCCGACGGGCCAGCTGGCTCTTGCCCGCGCCGGTGGGCCCGGTAAGCAGGATCGGCTCGCGGCTGTGGATGGCGACGTGTTCGATCTGTTCGATCAGCCGGTTGAACGCCGGGTCGCGCGTCGCGATGCCGCTCTTGAGAAAGTCCAGCCCCTCCCGCTGCTGCGCGGCAAACCGCTGGGCCAGCTGGTCATACCGCGACAGGTCCAGGTCGATGGTCTGGAACGTCCCGGGGGCGTGCGACTCCCGCCGACGGGGCGGCGAGGTCTGGACCAGCCGGGCGGGGAAGTGTCGCGACTCGGTCAGCAGGAACAGGCAGATCTGGGCGACGTGGGTGCCGGTGGTGATGTGGACCAGGTAGTCCTCGGCGTCGGTGTCGAAGTCGTAGCCGGCGGCAAAGTCATACAGCTCGGCGAACACCGGCTCGAAGTCCCACGGCCGATCCAGCTGCAGCGCGTGGCGACGCACCCGCGTCTCGGGCGAGACCCGCGCCACGTCCTCGCACACCACCTCCGCGAGCTTCTCGTACTTCGGCTGCATCAGCAGCTCCAGCCGATCGATCACCCGATCCTCGTGCTGACACAGCGACACCGTCGGCCGCCAGCGGTCCCACCGGTCGTGACCCTGCCCGCGGTCCAGCGTCGGCCCCAGCAGCCCGATCACCACGGTCTTGCGACTAGCTGACATGCTAGCTCACGATACCCGATTCTATGGTTCAAATGGAGCGGAAGCGGCCAAACTTGATCGATCGACCGAGAAAGAATCTCCTAAACATCTTGCAGCCAGTGACTTATCACTTTTATGCAGATGTCTTGAGCACGTTGGCACGCCCTTCGCATTCCCTCCCTCGTCTCGCACCCCAACGAACGCGAGACGGAAGGAGCACGTGATGGCCAGCAAGACCCTGTTCAAGAGCACCCGTGGCAAGTCAATGCCCCCGGCCGATGCGGTCAACGAGGCCGGCGGCCGGGCGTACCGGTTGAGCCCGGAGGCGGCGCTGGCGACCTACGCGGTGACCGGCTGCCTGCACGGGACGTTCTACGCCTCGGCCCAGGCGCAGCTGGATCAGGTCCTGCGGCTGGCCCAGCGGGTCGAGCCGGCCTTCGTCGCCCGGACCGCGGTGCACGCCCGGACCCAGAGCCACATGAAGGACCTGCCCGCCCTGCTGACCGCGGTGCTGTCGGTCCGCTCGCCCGAGCTGCTGGGCCCGGTGTTCGAGCGGGTCATCGACTCGCCGCGGATGCTGCGGACCTTCGTGCAGATCATGCGGAGCGGCGTCGTCGGGCGGAAGTCGCTGGGCTCGCTGCCCAAGCGGCTGGTCCGGCAGAAGCTCGAGGCCATGAGCGATGAGCAGCTGTTCCACGCGTCGGTCGGCAACGACCCGTCGATCGCGGACCTCATCCGGATGGTTCGGCCCAAGCCGGCCACGCCCCGGCGGGAGGCTCTGATGGGCTACCTGATCGGGCAGGACGATGTGGACCGGGACCGGCTGCCCGAGCTGGTGAAGCAGTTCGAGGCGTACAAGGCCGCGGCCGACCGGTCGAAGCTCGAGGTCCCGGACGTGCCGCTGCAGATGCTCACCGCGCTGGGGCTGCATCGTCGCCAGTGGTCGCAGATCGCCCGGCAGGCGAGCTGGCAGCAGACGCGGATGAACCTGAACGCGTTTCTGCGGCACGGCGTGCTGCAGGACGACAAGATGGTCCGCCTGCTGACCCGCCGGCTGCGGAAGGCCGAGCTGATCCGCCGGTCCCGGGTGCTGCCGTACCAGCTGCTCGTGGCCTACCGCCACGCGGCCGAGGCGATGCCCGGCCCGATCCGCTCCGCGCTGCAGGACGCCCTGGACGTGTCCCTGCAGAACGTCCCGGCGATCACCGGCCAGGTCTACGTCTGCGTGGACATCAGCGGCTCGATGCACTCGCCGGTCACCGGGTACCGCCGGGGGGCCACCACGGCCGTGCGGTGCATCGACGTGGCGGCCCTGGTCGCCGCGGCGCTGCTGCGGACCAACCCGCAGACCGTCGTCGTGCCGTTCGAGAGCAAGGCCATCGCTCCCGAGTCCGTCGGGCTCAACCCGCGGGACTCGGTGATGACCAACGCCGACAAGCTGGCCCGGCTGCCCTGCGGCGGGACCAACTGCTCGGCGGCCCTCCAGCTGCTCAACCAGCGGCGGGCGACCGGTGATCTGGTGGTCTACGTGTCGGACAACGAGTCGTGGGTCGACTCGCCGATCCACGGCCACTGGGGCGGCGGGCCGACGCAGACGCTCGCGCAGTGGGCCGCGTTCAAGCAGCGCAGCCCGCGGGCGAAGATGATCTGCATCGACGTGCAGCCCTACGCCACGACTCAGGCGAAGGAGCGGGACGACGTGATCAACGTCGCCGGCTTCTCCGACGCGGTCTTCGGGCTCATCGCCGCCGTGGCCCACGGCGACGCCACCCGGGACCACTGGGTCCGACAGATCCAGGCCACCGAGCTTGGATGACATCCAGAACCGCACCCGCCGCTGACCGGCGGCGGGTGCGGTTGAAAGAACAACGCCCCGGCGGATGCCGGCAGGACTACATCTCGGTGAACGCGGGTTCGAATCCCGCCTCGGTGCGGAGCTATCTCCCTGCCGAGTTCGTCTTGCCACCCATTTGCCGCCGGGGCCTCGAAACTCCCGCGTACCCCCCCACCCGCCCCCCTTACCCGCACCGGAGCCCGAAGCGACGCGACGAATGCCGATGGAACTACATCTTTAAAGAAGACCAGGTTGCGGGTTCGAGTCCCGCCGGCTCCATTCCCAATCCCAAGGGGCCGTAGCTCAACGGAAGAGCAGGACGTTTCATCAATCTTTGTCGTCGCGTCGCTCCGGGCTCCCCCCGGAACAAGCCGCAGTCACACACCACCATGACCAACTCCCTCCCCAAACCGACCGACCGCCCCGCCGCCGAGCCCCCGGCCGACTCGGTCGCCGCCCGCATGATCCCCACCGGCGAGGCCACCGCCATCCTGCCGCTGCCCAAGCACGCGCCCAACGGCGGCAAGCCCATCACCGTCATCGGGACCGAGGCGATCCGCGCCGGCTTCGACGACGTCTGCCTGCAGCAGGCGCTCAACTCCCGCCTGGCCCCGGGCGTCAGCGACCTGGTGCTCAACCCCGACGCCCACCGCGGCTACGGCGCCCCCGTCGGCTGCGCCATGGCGTCGGCCACGCACATCTACCCCGGCCCGGTCGGGGTCGACATCAAGTGCTCCATGTCCCTGCTGCAGCTGGACCTGCCCGCCGACGCCGTCGCCGACCGCCGGACCCGCCGGGCCCTGATCGAGGCGATCTGCGAGCGGGTTCCCACCGGGGCCGGCAAGGGCCAGCGGCAGGCCCCCAAGTCCCGACCGGTCCACCCGCAGATCGGCCGGGTCCTCGCCGCCGAGGGCGCGACCAAGCAGAACCTCGAGCTGCTGGGTATCCCCCGGCAGTGGCGGCACCGCTGCGAAGACGCCGCCCACGCCGGGCACGACGACACCACCGACGCGCTATACAACCGGCTCGACGAACTCATCGATACCGGCCGGTTCAAGAGCTTCGCCAACAAGGTCAGCCAGTTCGGGTCCTACGGCGGCGGCAACCACTTCGGCGAGTGCGAGATCGTGCACGTCCGCGACGACCGACGCGACATCGCCGACGCCTTCGGCCTGCGCGACGGCCACGTGGCCTTCCTCTCGCACTGCGGGTCCCGCGGCTTCGGCCACGATCTGGCGATGGGCCAGTTCCGCAGCCTGCAGGACAAGTTCCAGGCGTGGCAGACCCCGTACCCCGGCAACGACCGCGAGCTGTGCTACGCCCCCCTGGGCACCCCCGAGGCCGACGCGTACATCGACGATATGTCGCTCGGGGCCAACTTCGCGACAATCAACCACCTGCTGATCAACGCTCTGGTCCTCGAAGCCTTCCAGGAGGTCATCCCCGGCACTGCCGGCGAGCTGGTCTACTTCATCAGTCACAACATCGCCCGCAAGGAAATCGCCCCCGGCGAGTCGACGCCCAAATGGGTCATGCGCAAGGGCGCGACCCGCGCCTTCCCCGCCGGGCATTACGCACTGAAGCAAACGCCGTTCGAAAACACAGGCCACCCGATCCTGCTGCCGGGCGACCCGCAGCGCGGCTCGGCGGTCATGGTCGCCCTGCCCGGGGCCGAGCAGTCGCTCTACAGCGTGAACCACGGCGCGGGCCGATGCCTGGGCCGCAAGGCCGCGATCCGCGCGCTGGACCAGCAGCAGATCGACGCCAGCTTCGACGAGAAGGACATCCTCACCAACTGCCGCAAGTACCCCCGCGACGAAGCCCCGGCCGCGTACAAGGACTTCGACGAAGTGCTCCGCAGCGTCAAGGCCGCCGGCCTGGCCGAAGAAGTCGCCCGCCTCCAGGCCCGCTTCGTCATCAAGGACGCCAGCAAGGCGGATGATTGAGACCGCCCTTTGAGCCACCCTCTATAGAAGGATGCACATCATGTTCACCATCGATGGATCCCAAGGCGAGGGCGGCGGGCAGATCGTCCGCACGTCGATCGCGCTGTCGGCGCTGACCGGCACGCCGGTGCGGGTCGAGCATGTGCGGGCGGGTCGGTCCAAGCCGGGCCTGATGCGGCAGCACCTCACTGCGGTTCGGGCGGCGGCCGAGGTCTGCGGCGGCGAACTGGTTGGCGACGCGATCGGCTCGGATGCCGTGGAGCTGCGGCCCGGCGCGGTGCAGCCCGGCGAGTACACGTTCCGCATCGGCACGGCGGGCAGCACCACGCTGGTGCTGCAAACCGTGTTGCCGGCACTGATGCTGGCCGAGGGTTCGTCAACGGTCCGGCTCGAGGGCGGGACGCACAACCCGTACGCCCCGCCGTTCGATTTCCTGCAGTCGGCGTACCTGCCGCTGCTGGGGCGGATGGGTCCGCGGGTCGAGGCCCGGCTGGAGCGTGCCGGCTTCTACCCCGCTGGGGGCGGCCGACTGGTGGTGCAGATCGAGCCCGCCCGACAGCTCGTCCCGCTGGACCTGATCGAGCGTGGCGAGGTGCTGGACCGCCGGGCGACCGCGGTGCTGGCGCAGCTGCCCGACGACATCGGCGAGCGGGAGCTGCGGACGGTCCGGAAGAAGCTCGGCTGGACGGAAGACCAGTGCCACATCGACCGCGTGATCGACAGCCACGGCCCGGGCAACACGCTGAGCCTCACGGTCCGCTGCGAGCACGTGACCGAGGTGTTCACCGGCTTTGGCGAGCGGAACCGCGGCGCCCGAGCGGTCGCCAATGACGCGACGCAGCAGTGCCAGCGGTACCTCCGCAGCGGCGCGGCGGTCGGGCCGTACCTCGCCGACCAGCTGCTGCTGCCCATCGCCATCGCCGGCGGCGGCCGGTACCGCGCCCAGGGCATCACCCGCCACACCCGGACGCACATCGACCTGGTGCAGCGGCTGCTGTCGGTCAGCGTCAACGTCATCGACGGCGGCCGCGACGGCAGCGTGATCGAAGTGGGCTGAGCCGGGCCAACGGCTCGCCGACGAAATGGCCAAATGGGCGCAACTGCCGATGATGGTCCGGTGAGTGGGCCCGTGCATCCCGATCCGCTGCACGTCGTGTACTACTACGACGTCGACCTGCCGGCACGACTCGCGGCTCCGCTGCAGGTCCTGCGGACGGCGGCGGCGCTGGCCGACCGCGGTGTGCGGGTGACCGTGCTCTGCGGGGCGATCGACGCCGGCGACGCCGACGGGGCGCTGCGGTTCTACGGCGTCGAGCCACGGCCGCGGCTGCGGGTCCAG
>CAZVBW010000103.1:0-10928 GCA_964625505.1 uncultured Phycisphaeraceae bacterium | reverse complement strand
CGGTTTTAGGGCGGGCAGGTGGAGGCGTCGCTGGCCGAGGCGGAGGGGTTGTCGCCGGGTCGTCGGCTGGAGCGGTTGCGGTCCGAGGCGTCGCGGCTGGTGGGCACGCGGGCGGGTCATCGGCTGGCGAGGGCGTGGGGCGATGCGGCGATGGAGCGGGGGCGGGCGGCTGAGGCGTTGCGGGCGTGGGGGCTGGCATCGGCGTCGGCGCGGGCCTGGGGGGCGGGTCGGGACGTGCTGTCGGGGCTGGAGGCGAGGCGGGTGGCGGGTCTGGTGTGGTTGGGTCGCGACGGTGAGGCGGAAGCGGCGGCGGATCGGCTGATGGGGATGGGAGGGCGTTGGGCGTCGGCGGGTCGGTCGTGGGAGGGGCCGGGCTGGCTGGAGCACGTGGGTGGTGCCGGGTTGGCCGACGGGGGGGCGCGGGGGGTGCCGCGCGGTGACGACGCGGGTGGTGGGGTGCGGCTGGAGGGGCCGGTGTGGCGGGAGCTGGTGGAGGGGCTCTCTGCGGTGGATGCGCGGTACGCGAATCATGGGGGGCAGGTGCTGCAGCGGCGGGCGTCGATGCTGGTTGCTGCGGGGGAGGTTTTCGTGAATACGCCCGGTGGGGTTCGGCGTTGGACGGTGGGGGGCAAGTCGTTGCCGCGGCTGGTGATGAGCCGGGCGGAGCAGCAGGCGGACGCGGATGTGGTGCGGCTTGGGGCACGTCTTGCGATGTTCGAGCATACGCGGATGCGTTGGCTCGGCGGGTCGAGCGGGCCGAGTGGTGAGGGTGGGGTGGGGCTGCTGCGGCTGCGTCGGCTTCATGGGCCGGCCAACTGGTCGCAGCTCGCGGCGCAGCAGCCGGGCTGGGGCGTCAGCCTGTGGCGGGGGCCGGGCGTGGACACGGGCCACGCGGCGGTCGAGTTGCCGCCGATCTGGCGGGGCGATTGGCTGGCGGCGGGTCGTGCGACGCCCGGCGGGGGCTGGGCGACGGTGGTGCAGGACGGGCAATTTCTGGACTGGGTGGAGCTGGTGGAGGGGTCCGGGGGGGCGTGGGAGGTGGGTTCGCGGGTGCGGCTGGGGACGCTTGTCCAGGGTGGCGGGGCGGGTTGGGTGCAGGTGCACGTGCGTGGGCACACGGGGCTGGCGGTGCTGCCGACGGGGACGGTGGTGGCGGTCGACCGCTCGTCGGGGCGGCTGCGGTGGATGTACGAACACCCGCAGACCCGGCCGTGGGTGGCGGGTCGCACCGACCTGCTGATCGGATCGTCGTCGGCGTCATCGGGACTGGCGGGCGGGGTGTTGGTGCTCTGTGTGCCCGGGCAGGGGCAGGTGCTGGGGCTGGACGTGGAGGCGGGGCGGCAGGTCTGGCAGGTCCGGGCCTGGGGCCGGGAGCGGGTGGTCGATGCGGGTGGGCAACGGGTACTGACGGTGGGGCGGCGGGGCATCCGGGCGTTTGAGCCGGGCGGTTTGGGCTGGTGGAGCCGGCTGCTGGGCCCGGTGGAGTCGGCGGCGAGGGTGGGCGGGTCGGTGGTGGCCTGGGCGGGCGACGGGCTGTGGCTCATGGACGGCGAAGGGGGCCGGCTGATTCGGCGGCACGCTGCGGTCCGGCCCCTGCCCGGCTCGACGGTGGTGACTGACGGGGATGTGGTTGTGTTGGCCAGTCCGGATGATGTCGCGGTCTACGCGGTGCGGCGGGGCGAGTGGGAGGCAAAGCCATGATGCAGAACATGAAGGCGATCGGTTGTCGAGTGTGGGTGTTGGGTCTGGTGCTGTTGGGCACGGCGATCAGCGGCGGGGCTGCGGCGGGGCAGCTGCTGGTGGAGGCGGAGGCCGCGGCTCAGGAGCAGGCCCCGGCCGAGGCCGCGTCGGATGGCGCGGCGCTGCCGGACGCGACGGAGGCGGCGGTACGGGGCCAGCAGCGGCTGCAGCGGCAGGTGCGGCTTCGGCTGCACGATGGCAGCGTGATCTACGGCGTGTGGCTGCAGGACGAGGTGCGGGTGGAGACGAGCTTTGGCGAGTTGGAGATTCCGGTGCATCAAGTGCAGCGGCTGCGGCCGGGGTTGAACAGTCTGGAAGAGCTGCGTCAGCAGCTCGAGCAGCTGGTCGATCAGCTGGGTTCGGCGCAGACGCAGCAACGGGATGAGGCGCAGCGGGAGCTCACCGAGCTGGGCCCGCTGGCAAGGCGGACGGTGGAGGACCTGGCCGGTTCCCGGGATGCCGAGCGGGCGGCGCGGGCGCGTGAGGTTTTGCAGCGCTGGGATCGGCGGGCCCGGGCGGGTGCGGATCGCGAGCGGCCGCCGGTGCCGCAGATCGATCAGCTTGAGACGGCGGAGTTCACGGCGGCGGGGATGGTGCAGCCGCGCGCGGTCCGGCTTCAGACCGACTATGGCGAGCTGGTGGTGCCGATTGCGCGGGTCTGGGTGCTGGAGCGGCCTTCGGCGAACACCCGCGGTCCGCAGCAGCTGACGGTGGAGGTGGAGGGCCGACACATGAGCACGGGCCGACCGCTGGAGCTGGGCCTGCAGACGCGGGTGGGGGACCGGCTGACGCTGGAAGCCGAGGGGCAGATGACCGTGCGGCCGTGGAACCGCCAAAGCGGCCCGGAGGGCAACCGGCAGTTTGGTCAGATGGATGGGATGAACGTGGGGACGCTGGTGATCCGGTTCGATGGCGGGCCTTGGATCGAGGTGGGCGACGAGTCGTCGTTGACGGTGGAGCGGGAGGGGCTGGTGGAGCTGGCGTGGATCAGCAACCCGCAGAACAACGTCAGCGGGCAGGGTGAGTATGAGGTGCAGGTGGAGCTGGACCCGGTGGGGGACAACTGACGGCGGGTTGGCCGATAACCTGTAGCGGACCCGATCCGCAGGACGCAAGGAGGCGACCGTGCCCAAGGACATGCTGTTGACCCGGACTGGTGAGGGTGGGGCTGGTCGGCCCGGGGCCCTGGTGCGGCGGCCGGTGGCGGTGCAGCCGGCGTCGCGGGCGGAGGGCGACGACGATTCGGCGGTCGGCGATGACCCGCCGAGCTTCGACCAGCCGTACCGGGACGAGGGCCCGGACCGTCCGCCGCCGCCGGGGCACGCCGACCAGCCGCGGGAGGACGTGGACACGGACACGCCGCCTGGCGACGGCCCGGAAGCCGATCGGGTCGCCGTGGATCAGGTCGAAGGGGACGACCCGCCGCAGCCACCGGCTCCGGATGATCAAGGCGAGCCCGATCCGCGGGAGGGCTACGACCAGCCTGGGGCCCAGCCGGCGGAGACGGCCCCGCCGCCGGAGCCGCACGAGAACCCGGCGACGCCGGACCTGACCCCGCGGGAGCTGGACCCGCAGGGCCGGGGGCCGACGCGGGTGGTGGCGCTGATGAATCAGAAGGGCGGGGTGGGCAAGACGACCACGGCGGTGAACCTCGCCGCCGCGCTCGCCGAGCGGGGGCACCGGGTGCTGGCAATCGATCTGGACCCGCAGGCACACCTGACGCTGTCGCTGGGGCTGGACCCGGAGCAGCTGAGCGGGTCGGTGTACGACCTGCTGACCGGCAGCGGCCCGGATGCCGAGGCGGCGGCACTTGCCGTCGAACACCCGGAGCACGATCGGCTGCACGTGCTGCCCGCCGAGACGAACCTCGCGGGGGTCGAGGCGGAGCTGGCGGACATGGTCGCGACGGGGCTGGCCCAGACGCTGCTGCGTCGCAAGCTTGAGCCGGTGCTGGGCTCGTACGACGTGGTGTTGATGGATTGCCCGCCGAGCCTGGGGCTGCTGACGGTGGGGGCGTTGGCGGCGGCGCGGGAGGTGGTGGTGCCGATGCAGGCCCACTTCCTGGCGTTGCAGGGGCTGGGCAAGTTGCTGGAGACGGTGCGGATGGTGTCGATGGGGATCAACCCGGAGTTGCGGGTGGCGGGTGTGGTCCTGTGCATGCACGAGCAGCAGACGCTGCTGGCCGGGGAGGTGGTCGGCGAGGTGCGTGGGTTCATGGAGCAGGCGCGGGGGCAGGGGCTGCCGTGGTCGGACGCGGTGGTGTACGAGCCGCCGGTGCGTCGGAACATCAAGCTGGCGGAGGCGCCGAGCTTCGGGCAGTCGGTGCTGGCGTACGCGCCGGAGAGTCACGGGGCGGCGGATTACCGGGCGTTGGCGGGGGCGTTTGTGAGCCAGCGGGCGGCGGCGTAGGACGACGGACGGCGGGGGGAGCAGGGGCAGCTGCGCTGCACCCGCTAAACGGGGGGTGGGGGTCGTGATGGGTTGAAGCGCGGTGGCGCGGCCGGCGGGTCTACACTCGCCGCTTCCGTCGGCCGGGTGGTCGGCGGTGTCTGTAACCCCTCACGCCCGCATTGGGCAGGAGCCACACCATGGCCGAGAACAACGGCGAGATGACCGTCATCGGCAGCGACAGCCACTTCAAGGGCGAGCTGCAATTCCAGAAGACCGCACGCATCCACGGCCGATTCGACGGCGAGATCAAGGGCGACGGCGAGCTGCAGGTCGCGCAGTCCGCCCAGTGCGAGGCCTCGGTCGAAGCGGGCACGACCGTCATCGACGGCCGAGTCCAGGGCAACGTCACGGCCAAGGAGACGGTCCGGCTTAACGGCAGCGGGGTGGTCCGCGGCGACATCACGGCGGCGAAGATGGTGATGGCCGAGGGCGCGAGTTTTTACGGGCAGTGCGCGGTCGGGCCCGATGCGGGCGAGCAGGCTGGCCGCAGCGGCGGCTCGCCACGCGGTGGCAGCTCGGGTGGTTCCGGGGGCGGGGGCAGCACGCCGCCCAGCGGCGACCAGTCGGCCCAGTCGCAGCCGCCCAAGAAGTAAGGCCAAACACGCCCGCCCCGTCGGCGAGCTGAAACCCGCCGGCGGCCGGTCACGATGCCGCGCGCCCGTTGCGCGGCGGCCGTGGCCCGCCGCTGATCGTGCTTCGACCCGTGGGACGCCGCGACGCCAACGTCCGTCCGCGCCCCACGCTCGGTGACCCGAACCCTGGCCCCGCATGGCCCGCAGCCCCGCCCCCCCACGCACGGTGCAGTGCTATCACTGCGGCCACCGCTTTGAGGTGAGCGGCCGGGCCCAGTCCACGTCGTGCCCCAAGTGCAACAAGGCGTTGATGGTCGCGGATCTGATCCTCAAAAGCCGCGAGCTCAAGGGGCCCAAGCGGGAGGAGCGGACCTGCGGCAAGATCGTCGTGCCCAAGAAGGCCCGGCTGATCGTGGACCGGATCACGGCCCACGGCGGGATCGAAGTGCAGGGGACGCTCGAGGCCAAGCACATCATCGCGGGGGGCAAGGTGAGAATCGGGCCGCACGCGAAGTTCAAGGGCGAGTTGCACGCGATGTCGGTCACGATCGAGTCGGGGGCGGTGATCCAGCCCAGCGTGTTCGCGGTGCCGGACGATCCGACGGGGCTGGCGGAGCCGGACGAGGAGCCTGCGGATTCGGGTTGAGTTGTGTACCAGACGCTTCGGCTGCGCCTCAGCGTCGGCTTCTTGGGATGGGTGGTGCGGTCAACCGCCGCGGTAGGTGCAGGCGGTCTTGCCGGTCTCCCAGACGGTGACCTCGTCAAGGCGGGCGTGGCCCGCGGCGAGTTGCTGCACGGGCGGTTCGAGCATCTGCCAGACGACCTGGACGATGTGCTCGACCGAGGGGTTGCGGTCGGCGAACTGGGGCACGTCGCGGTTGAGGTGCTTGTGGTCCAGGTGCTGCAGGGCGTGGTGGTCAACGACGGCGTCGAGTTCGGCGGGGGACACGGGCGTGTCGCCGTCGGCGGGGAGACTGACGGTGACGTCGACGAGGTAGTTGTGGCCGTGGCCCGAGGGGTTGTTGCACTTGCCGAAGGTGTCGCGGTTCTGCTCGTCGCTCAGGCCCGCGGCGTGGAGGCGGTGGGCGGCGGCAAACTCATACTGCTGGCGGAGCAGGACGCGGTCGGGGGCTTGGGTGGTCATGGCGGTGCTGAGCCTGGGGGACAGGTCAAGGGTGAGGCGGTGGAGGGTGCGATCCAGGGCCGGGTGCAGGGCGTCGAGCATGTCGCGCATGAGCGGGCCCAGCGGGGCGGGGCGCTGCTCGCGGGCTTCGCGAGTGACGGCGGCGTGCAGCAGGGGCAGGCAGGTGGTGCGGACGGCCCGATCAATGGTGCGGATGTCGATGAAGTAGCCGGTGACGGCGTCGGCGTGGCCACGGCAGCAGGCGTGCAGCTCGAAGTACCGGGACAGGCCGGTGAGCGGCGGCCAGGCGCTGTGGGCGTTATCGATCGGCCCCCCGGAAGTGGGCCCCGCGTCCCCGAGTGGGGGCGGCGGGCCCCAGGGGCTGACGCCCAGGCGGACGGTGCGGCACAGCTCCAGCATCGTCGGCGACTATAGCGCCGGTAGGCTGGGGCGATGCGAGACACTCGATGCCGGGCCCGACGCGGGAGGGCGAGCCTCCCGGCGAGCGGCAGACCTCCGCGGGCCGCGGCTCGGCAGGAGCCTCGCCCTCCCAGCCGGCACCGTGTCGGCGGATCGCGCGTGGTCTGGCTGCTGGTGCTGGCGGCGCTGGCGACGGTGTTGATCGTGTTTTTAGTTCTCCGCAGCGACGACGGGACGATCTCGAGCGGCGGCATTGATGTGCCCGCCGAGCCCGCGGCGGCGCAGGTGCGGGTCGAGGAGCTGCAGGAGCAGTTCATGGCGCTGCAGCAGGCGGAGCAGGAGTCCGGGGCGCTGATTCAGGAGGTCTCGGCGATCGCCGAGGCGCACCCCCAGCTGTACGATGCCCAGCGGCTGCTAGGTCAGTTGCACCTGCAGCGGCGGGACTGGGCGGCGGCGTATGGGCCGCTCGCGGCGGCGGCGGCGATGCGGCCGACTGACGCCCCGATGCAGTCGCTGGTGGGCAGCGTGGCGATGCGGCTGAGCGATCACGAGGCGGCGATCGAGCACTACGCCGCGGCGGTCGAGCACGAGGCGGGCTCGGCCCGGCATCACGTGCGGCTGGCTAACGCGTATTTGGCGAATGCCCAGCCCGAGCAGGCCCGGCCGCAGCTGGAGGCGGCGCTGCGGATCAACGCGGCGTCGCCGGAGGCTCACGGGATGATGGCGATGCTGCTGGACGGCGAGGCCGAGCTGGAGGACGCGGTGCGGCACGCGACCGCGGCGCTGCGGTTCACGCCGTACGAGCAGGCGGATCGGCGGGTGGAGCTGGCCCGGCGGCTCATGGACCTGCACCTGCGGCGGGACCGGCCGGGCGACGCGTATCACACGATGATGGGCCTGGGCCCGCCGATGCAGTTCGACCCCCGGCTGGGCCCGGCGGCGGAGTCGGCGTTTGCGGAGCTGGTCCCGCGGCATGGTCACGACCACGTCGCCCCGCTGGCGCTGGCGTACTACCACGCGCGGCTGGTGATCGACCCGGAGGACGCCGACGCCCGCGCGGGGGTGGCGGCGTGGAGCCAGGCGGGGAGCGATTAGCGGTTAGCCGTTAGCGTTGAGCCAGAAGCTTGAAGCCGGAAGCGGGAAGCAAGAGGCGGAGACGGCACCGGCCTTGACCTTCTGCCTTCGTCCTTCTGCCTTCGTCCTTCCCCTTACCAGTTGGGTTCGAGTCTCGCGTCGACGAACCACACGCGGTAGGGGGCGGTGACCATGTCCATGCCGTCGTTGAACCGCGGCTGGAGGTGGATCTGTGCCGTCGTGATGTAGAGCCCGCCGCCCGGGCCGATAGCGAGGGTGTCGGGCCACTGCAGGCGGGGGTCGGCCACCAGCGTACGCAGCGGGCCGCCGGTCCCGGGCTGCAGGGCGAGGATGGCGTCCTGCTCCAGGGCCGTGAGGTATAGCCAGCCGTTGCCGTCCATCACCATGCCGTCGCAGGCGACCGTCTGGCCGAGGTCCTCAACCGCGTCGGCCAGCCCCTCGGCGGCATCGTTGTCCAACACCCCGGCAAGCATCGCTGCTGGGACGCGGTAAAGCGTCCGGCCGGTCAGCGCCTTGTAGTAGACCCACTGCCCGTCGGGCGACAGGGCAATGCCGTCGGCGTGGACCGCGGGCGTCTGCCCACCGGGCCCGACCCACGCCTCGCCGCCGATGGTCAGCTGAATGTCTTCGGCCCGGGTGCTCATGTGGTCTTCCAGGACCCGCACCGCCCGGCCGCTGTCCAGGTCCAGCACCACCAGGGCGGGCGACCCGGAGTCGGTGATATATGCCCGGCGGCGGTCGTGGTCGATCCGCACGTCGTTGAGGTACGAGTTCTGCGGCGCGGCCTGCTCATCAAAGCGGTAAACCCGCGTGACCTCATCGCTGCCCAGGTCGATCTGCACCAGCTTGGGCCCGCCGGGCACCGTGTTCTCGAGGAATGGCGAGGCCGGGTCCAGCACCCAGAGCGAGCCGCGGCCGTCGGCGACCACGCTCTGGGCACACACAAAGTGCGACTCCGCGGGCCGATCGCCGTCGACGCGCCACTGGTTCCATCGCGGGTTCGGGTACGGCTGCATGTACCCATCCGAGCCAACCTCGGCGACCGCCACGCCGTGATCCTGCGACCAATACGGGAAGCACACGAAGACCCGGCCATCGCCGCTGACCGTCACGCCCGTGACCTGCTGCCCCGGTAGCGCGATCACCGACTCGAGCGCCGGCGGCTCCTGCAGATCGAACCGCGGCCCGTCGAAGCCCCCCGACCCGCCGGGCCCGCTGCAGCCCACCACGCACACCAGCGACACCACGCCCGCAAGCCACTTCGTCATGCCCGCACGTTAGCCGCCCCGGATGCCCCCCCGGATGCAGCCGCCGGCGGCTTAGCATGCGAGCGTGTCGGCCCCCCCCAGCGACTTCATCCACGCCTTGCGAGACCGAGTCCGCGGCGAGGTCTTCGACGAGCCCGTGCGGCGGGGCATCTGGGCCACCGACGCGTCGCACTACCAGATCGTCCCGGCGGTCGTGGTCTGCCCGCTCGACGAGGATGATGCGGTCACGGCGGTTCGCCTCGCCGGAGAGCACGGGGCACCCATCACCCCGCGTGGTGCCGGCACGTCGCTCTCGGGCCAGACCCACGGCCCGGGCATGGTGCTGGACCTGTCGCGACACATGGACCGGGTGCTGGAGCTGGACCCCAAGACCCACACGGCACGCGTCCAACCCGGGGTGATCCGAGACTCGCTGAACAAGCTTGCCGCCGCCCACGGCCTGCACTTCGCCCCGGACCCCGCCACGACCAGCCGGGCCACCCTCGGCGGCATGATCGGCAACAACGCCTCGGGAACCCGCTCGATCCGCTACGGCCGAACGATCGACCACGTGGTCAGCTGCCGCGTCGCGCTGGCGGACGGGGCGGTGCTGGACCTGTCGGCCACGGACGCCGAGCAGTGGCGGGCGGTGGAAGGCTCGGCCAACGAGCGTGAAGCCGGGCTGTACCGCGGGGTGCGGGCGTTGTTCGAACGGCACGAGGATCAAGTCGCCCAGCGATTCCCCAAGGTCATGCGCCGCGTCGCGGGCTACAACCTCGACGCCCTGCTGCCCCCCGGAAGAAGAGGCCCTGGGGGCGGCGAGCCCGACGGGAAGTGGAACCTCGCCCACCTCATCGTCGGCAGCGAGGGCACGCTCGCGACGCTGCTGGAGGCGACCGTCCGGCTGACGCCGCTGCCCGCGGCGACCGCGGTCTGTGTGGTGCACTTCGACACGGTGATGCAGGCGGTCGAGTCGGTTGCCCCGATCCTCGAGCACGACCCGTCGGCCGTCGAGCTGCTGGACCGGCAGGTCCTCGACGAGGCCCGCGTCAACCCCGCCACGAAGCACCTCGCGGGCTTCATCAACGGCCGACCCGGTGCCGTGCTGATCACCGAACTGACCGGCCCCCCGGAAGAGATGGCCGCGAAGGCGGCCGGGTTCGCCGACGCGATGCGGGCCGAAGGCATCCGCGGGGCGTGCCCGATCTTCACCGACCCCGCGGCGCAGCAGCGCGTCTGGGACGTCCGCCGGCTCGGGCTGGGCCTGATCTCCAACGTGCCCGGGCCCCGCAAGGGTCAGGCGTTCATCGAAGACGCCTGCATCCCCATCGAGCACCTCCCGGCCTACACCCGCGACGTGTTCTCGATCTGCACCGAACACGGCGCGGATCTGACCACCTACGCCCACGCCTCGGTCGGCGTGCTGCACTTCCGTCCCGCGGTCGACCTGCACCTGCCCGAGGACCGCCAGCGGATGGAGGCCATTGCTCGGGCCTGCTACGACCGCTGCGTCCATTACGGCGGCGCCTGGTCCGGCGAACACGGCGACGGCATCGTCCGCGGCGGCTTCCTCAACGATTATTTCGGCGACGAAATCTATAACGCGTTCCGTGAGCTCAAGGGCCTGTTCGACCCGGCGGGCTTAATGAACCCCGGCAAGCTGGTGGACCCGCCGGAGATGACCAGCCACCTGCGCTACGACCAGCCCGGCTACAGCCTGCGGGTCGCTGAGGTGCAGAGCCAGACCGCGTTCCGCTACGAGCAGCAGGGGGGCTTCGGCCTGGCGGTCGAGCAGTGCAACGGCGTGGGGGCTTGCCGCAAGCTCGACGCCGGGGTGATGTGCCCCTCCTACATGGCCACCCGCGACGAGGCCCACTCCACCCGCGGCCGCGCCAACGCCCTGCGCCTCGCCATGTCCGGCCAACTGCCGGGCATCGCCGACGCCAATGCAGTAGTCGGGTCGCGACGCGACCCTGGCGAGCGGTCCAGCAACCCGGACCCCACCCTCGCCGCCTTCACCGACCCGGGCGTGAAAGAGGTCCTCGACTTGTGCCTGTCCTGCAAGGCCTGCCGCACCGAGTGCCCCAACGCGGTAGACATGGCCAAGCTCAAGGCCGACTTCCTCCGGCTGTACCACCGCCAGCACGGCACCCCCCGCAGCGCCAAGCTCATCGGCGCCAGCCCCGACACCGCCCGCCGCTTCGCCGGGCCGCTCGCGGGCCTCGTCAACGCGGTGCAGCGGGCCCGCCCCGTGCGGAAGCTGCTGGAGCTGGACCTCAA
>CAZVBW010000102.1:0-11116 GCA_964625505.1 uncultured Phycisphaeraceae bacterium | reverse complement strand
AGGCTGCGAAGCTCTGCGCCGTCGTCGCCTTTGACCCACGCGAAGGGCATTCCTAAGTGAAGGTCGGCGGTATGGACGAAGCGGATCACGTCAAGCACCTTCGTTGATGCGGCATTGTCAGTTCGCAGATTAACGCTTTCTGCGGGCGTGACATCTGCTCGATCTGCTCCCGCTGATCCTCGACTCGGACGCAGGTGCTGCCGATCTCCCGGCTGCCGCGGTGGATGCAGAGTCGCATGGGGGAGATGATCGCAGATTTGTGCTGATCGGCAACGATTGGGGCGGGCACATCAACGGCAGGGATTGGAGGTGGCGGGTGGGCTCATGATTTCCGGCCGAACTCAAGGCGATGGGCATCCTTGATGCTCGGGATCAACCGCTCATCGACCTTCGCTTCTTCGGCGTAGGTTTCCCAGCGAGACACGGCGTCCACTACCTCGGACAAGATCGAATCTGACCGACCTCGCTTCATGGACGCTGCCTGGGCGCAGGCGCGGAGATCGTCGCGGGTGAAGTCGTCGCGTTTGCCGTTGCATGTCATCTGGTGTTGCGAGGTCCACCGGCCTGACGGGTTGTAGCTGTACATGACGTCGTACGCCGGTGCGAGTGACCAGGCACCCGAGCGGTCCATCAGAAAGGCGATGTTCTTGGTGTGGTCGTCTTGGTTGCGAGCGACGATGTTGAACACCATCCGCCGGAACTGCTGCTCGATTGCCTCCATCGGCAGCCCGAGCTGCCGGATGACGAGCAGGGCCTGCTCGTAGGAGTAGGCACCGGCGGTGTTGAAATCGTAGTGGGCGAGCCCGCAGAGCGACTGCATGTGCAGCTTGTCGCCGTCGGGCAGGCGGTCGAACCGCTTGGTCATGAAGTGCCGTCGGCCGCCCTCTTCGAGGATCCGGCATTCGGACATCGTGACGCCGGCGGCTTTCGCCATGAGGTAGTAGGCATACTCGATGTTGCCGTAGCCTTGGGGATCGTTCATCTCCTTGTCGCGGTTGCCGGAGACGCCGTCGAACTTCAAGAGCCAATGCTCGAAGTCGTCGCCGGCATTGACCTGCCCCGATCGGACCTCGTTGGTTTTCGGGTTCCAAGCGATCACGGCTTTAGCCCGAGCGCCGCCAGCGGACGTGCCCACACGCAGGATGTCGCGGAGTGCTTCTTCTTTCGATTCGTCGGCGAACGAGGCTTGAAGGTCGTCGCGGTGACCCAAGACTTCAGACGCCAGCTCTACGAGCTTGTCGACGTGAACCTCACGAGATGTGGATCGTGACGGGCCGATGGCCGGCTCGAACTCCAGAGCGCCCATGCCTCGGGTCCCGGTGTAGCACAGCCGCTCAACGGCGTCGAAACTCGATGGCGTGCGTCCCTGAGTCGCCAGCCAGGCGTCGATCAGGGCGTTGCCGAAACGATCGGGCAGCGAATCGGCGAGCATCCCCGGCAGGCCATGGAAAGACTCACGCGGCAGGCTCGGGAAGGCGTACACCGTGTCGGCCAGCGGCATCACGATGGGCGACAGCTCGACGCCGCTGTCGCGGAAGGCCGGGTCGTACTCGAAGCGGGCAGTCTCGTCGGGGGCGTCGAGGGCGACAGCGCCGATCGGCGTCCCCCAGAGCTTCACGGCGGCGATGGTCATCGTTGGTCACCCCATGTCCACGCGCCGTTGGACTCGTCGCGCTCCTTTGCCGCAGACTTCCGCGGCGACGATGCCCGCTTTCTCTGTTCTCCTTGAAGCTTGAGTTGCTCAACGGGGCTCGGCAAGGGATCGGGGATCAGCCGTTCGATGTTGTCGAGCATTCCCAGTGCCCGCAAGACTCGGACCAGGCTGTTGGTCCGGACAGCGTTGCCCGCTTCGAGACGCTCGATCGTCGCCTTGCCGAGGCCGGCCTCACGGGCCAAGTCTTCCTGCGTCCAGTTGACGTGGAGTCTGCGTCGTTCAACGCGGTTGCCCAGATCAGCGAGTACGACATCGTCAGCAGCAGTATTACGAGGCATGGCTTGTCCTCACATGTGACGAACAGGTGTGATCATCGGCTCCTTTGCCATCACATGTGAAGAATAATACGCCTTTTCTGCGTCCAGGGTCAAGGTCCACTGCGGTCGCCGTCAAAATTCGTCGGCATCACAATTGATGAGTTGTGTGAGAAACGGCCCAATAAATCATCATACAAGATGATTTAATGGGATCGCGACCTCATGGTCGCGGCGGACCGGGCGATGTGTTAGGCTGCAGCAAACTGCAGCAAATCGGCCGCCGATGATGCCGAAATGGCCGATATAGCCGATCTCGGCGGACGAACATAAACCCCTGTGTGCATAGGGCTTGCGGCGCAAATCCGGCAGAGGCAAGGGCTTGGAAAAACGGCCCTTTTTGCTCTCATAACCCGGAGGTCGTAGGTTCGAATCCTACCCCCGCTATTGCAGCGATTCTTTGGACCCGCCGATTGGCGGGTTTTTGTTTCGGGGTTTGGCGAAGGACGGGTCGCGGCGGCGGTAGTCGGGGGGTTTGGCGACGGTGTGGTTGATGCGTTCAATGACCGCGGCGTGGCCGTGACTCTTGGGGTCATGGCGGAGGTAGTTCTCGGCAACGGCGATGACGCGGAAGCCGCGTTTGAGCTGGAAGCTGAGGGTGGGGTCGGTGAGGCGCCCGGCGATGACGTCCAAGACGTATCGGCGAGGCGTGAGGCGGTGGGCGACGTGGTGGTAGCCGGCGAGGCGGGCACCGGCCCGGACGCGGAGCAGGCTCAGGCTCAGGACGAGGTTCCAGCGGGCGGTGTAGATGGCCTTGCCTACGCCACGGCCCTGGCTGGCGGGGTCGACCATCAGGTCAGCGCCGTAGAGCGTGCGGCCGGCCGGGTCGTGGTTGGTGAACCAACCGGTCGCGGTGAACGCGTTCCAATCCTCGTCAAAGCGGTAGTCGTCCCAGGCGACGATGAGGCTGGACGCCGAGCCCAGCAGTCGATTGGTCATCGGGTCAACGGCGACGAGCTGGCCCTGCGGAAACAGACGGAGGTGCGAGCCCAGCATCGCGTGGTCCCACGGCTGGTCATCGGGGTAGATCCGGCGGGACAGGCCGATGATGGCGTCGAAGTCGTCGGGCCGGGTGGGTCGCACCAGCAGGGGCAGGCGGCGTCTGGGCATGCTCTACATCATCCCGCAGCGGGCAGCGGTCAGACCACCTGGACCACATCCAGCTGCTGGAGAACCTCGGCGGTGGTCTGTGAGTCGGTCAGGGGCAGGACGGTGCCGTCGGCGCGGGCTTCGCGGATGGTGTCGAAGTTCAGCTCGCCGATGACGATTTGTTCCTGGTTGACGTTGCCCTGGGCGACGATGCCGTCGCGAGCAAAAGGGAAGTCACTGGGGGTCAGGATCGACGCCTGGCCATAGTTCATCGAGACAGCGGGGACCATGGGCAGGGACCCGACCGTGCAGGCGTGCACGCAGTAGAGGGTGTTCTCGACGCACCGGGCCTGGGCGCAGTAGCGGACGCGGAGGAAGCCCTGCCGATCGTCGGTGCATGAGGGCACGACCACGAGGTACACGCCCTCGCGGGCGGCGGCTCGGATCACCTCCGGGAACTCGACGTCGTAGCAGATGGCGATAGCAATCTTCCCCAGCGAAGTATCGAACACGTGATACTTTCGGCGGGGGCTCATTTCCCAATCTTCGCGTTCCCACCGCGTCATGTGGACCTTGCCCTGCACGGCGTGTTCGCCGCTGGGGCCGAAGAGGAACGAGTCGTTGTAGATGACCTGATCGTCGGCCTCGTCGGCGACGGGGATGCTGCCGGCGACGATGTACAGGCCGTACTCCCGCGCTAAGGAGCTCATCAACTGGACGTACTCGGGGACGCGCCGCGCGAGCCGGCGGACCTGCTGGGGCACCGGGCCATCCAGGTCTTCGCGGGTCATGAGCTGAATGGTGAAGTACTCGGGCAGGACGACGAGTTCGCAGCCGTAGTCGGCGGCGGTTCGGACCACGCCGCTGACCTGCTCGGCGAACTGGTCCATCGCGTCGACCGGCCGGATGAGGTACTGCACGGCGGCGACGCGGACACGATGGGGGGTTCGGCCGGGCATCTGGACGGGGCTGGGCACGCCGGCAGGATACGGGGCGGCTGGTGAGGGGTTTGAGTGCGATACCCGACGCTTCGCGTGCGGGCAGGTCCGGTAATGCCGGACGAGGTGTCACACTGCCCGGATTGCGGCGGATGCGGGGGTGGTGCGGGAATCTCCGGCTGTGCGGTTTAGGTGAGGTTCGTGGCCGGTCGATGATGGGTGTGAGGCTTTCCGCACCCCTTGTTGTACCGCCATGGCCGACACCCCCGCCGCTGACGCTGTTGAATCCACGACCCCGGCCGCCCCGGACACCCCGGACACCTCGCAGGCGCCGGACGCTTCTGGGGGGCTGAGTGATCCGATGGACCTGCTGGCGGACCTGGAGAGCCGGCTTGGCCGGCTTCGCGACTGGCAGGAGCAGTCGGACCAGCAGCTGGGGGAGATCAAACGGCGGTCCGAGGCGGTGCAGCGGCAGCACGACGACGCCCAGGAGCTGGCCCAGGCGGCGGCGGACCGTCAGGCGCAGGTGGACGCGGCGTGGCGGGAGCTGAGTGAACAACAGCAGCTGCTGCAGCAGCAGCGGGACGAGCTGGACGGCCATCGGCAGGAGCTGGACGAGCGGCGGGATCAGATCGCCGGGCAGCAGCAGCAGCTTGGCCGGGAGCAGGAGCAGCTGGACCACACGCGGGGCCAGCTGGCACAGCAGAGCGAGTCGCTGGACGGCTCGTGGGGCGAGTTCCGGGAGAAGGAACACCTGCTGGACCGTCAGCTGGAGGACGTGGCCAGTGCTCGGGAGGCGGTCCGGGCCGAGGGCGACTCGCTGAAGGAGCAGGCGGACCATCTGGAGTCGCTTCGGCAGCAGCTGGACGAGCGGGACCTGCGGCTGGTCGAGCAGCAGGAGCAGCTGGAGAAGCAGCAGGCCCGGCTGGGTGAGCAGCGCGACGAGCTGGCCGAGCAGCGGCGGCAGGTCGAGCTGGACGTGGCCGAGCTGGGCGAGCAGCGGTCGCGGGTCCAGGCCGAGTGCGATCGACTCGAAGCGCAGGCCCAGCAGACGTTGGAGGCGGCCCAGCAGGAGGCCCGCCAGGGCCAGGCCCAGCTGGACGAGCAGCGGCGTGGGCTGGAGAAGGAGCGGATCGACCTGCGGCTGCGGGGCGATGCGTTGGTGGCCCAGCAGACGCAGCTGGACAGCGCCCGGCAGGAGCTGGCCGAGCAGGCGGCGCTGGCGGGTGCCGGCACGGCCGAGGCCGAAGAGGCGGCGGCGAAGTTCCGCGAGCAGTTGGCGGACCAGCGTCAGCAGCTGGAGGACACGCGGGCCTCGCTTCGGGAGCGGGAGGGCAAGCTGTCCGAGCGTGAGGCGCACCTGGACGAACAGGCCCGGCGGGCCCGGGAGCAGACCGAGGCGCTGCAGCGGGAGCGAGACCAGCTGCAGCAGCAGGTCGAGCAGGCGGTCGCCGAGGCGCGGCAGGCGGCGGAGGCGACGGGTCAGTCCGGGGACCTGGAGGCGGCGAAGAGCGAGCTGGCCGAGCGTGAGAAGGCGCTACGGGAGTTGAGCGAGCAGGCGGAGCACAAGCAGGCGCAGCTGGAGCAGAAGCGTGCGGCGTTTCGGGAAACGCTGGAGCAGAGCAAGAGCCAGATTCTGGCCGAGCGGGAGCACCTGCGTCAGAAGGAGGCGGCGGTCGACGAGCGGGCAGAGGCGATCGAGCAACAGAAGGACAAGATGGCTGCGAAAAAGGCGCGGCTGATCGAGGCGGACCATGTGTTGGCCCGTCGTCGGGAGAAGATCCGCGGCTATATCAAGGTGCTGCGGGGCAAGAGCCGGGGCATCCGCGATGCGAAGCAGAAGGTCGAGTCCAGCGGGGCGAAGTACGCCGGGCTGGACAAGGAACGGCAAATGCTGGCGGAGGTCAAGCGGTTTCTGGAGGCCAGCGAGCAGCAGATGGTCCGCAAGTGGGCGACGCAGCGGGCGGTGTCGGTGATGGCGTGGGTCGTGGTGGCGGTGTGTGGGCTGGGCGTGCTGGGGCTGATGGTCAGCAGCCGGGCGGTCTCGCCGGTGTGGCAGGCCAGCGCGGTGCTGGCGGCTCCTGGCAGCACTGCCGTGAGCGTGGCCGAAGGTGGCGAAGCGGCGGACGTGGAGGCGGCGCCGGTGGTGTCGCCGACGGGGCTGGGCGAGCTGCTGTGGAGCGGGCCGGTGCTGACGGAGTTGATGAATCAGCTGGACCAGCGTGACGTGCGGCTGGCGTCGGACGCGGCGGGGCTGCGGGCGGTGTTGGAGCCTGCGGTGCAGCTGGGCGGGGCACCGGGGGCGGTGTCGATCACGTACCGGACAACCGATCAGGCGCAGGCCGAGCCGGTGGTCGAGGCGATCGCGCGGTCGCTGATGGGGTACCAGATGGCGCAGGATCGACGGGCGGGGCAGGCCCCGTCGGTGCGGATCGATCGGCCGGCGGCGTTGCACGGCGAGCCGGTGCAGGACGACCGGCTGAAGGTGGCGGCGGTGATCTGGGGGTTCGGGCTGGTGGGGGTGGTGCTGATGGGCTCGCTGCTTCGGCTGCTGCTGGGTCGGGCGCCGCGGGTCCTGGACGGGGAGGGTGAAAGTGAGCCGGCGTTGTCGGTGCTGGACAAGCCCGAGACGTGGTCGCCGCTGCCCAAGGCCCAGGGGTGAGGGGGGTCGTGGGCTGTATCATGTGCATATGGCCCCGAACGACATTGCTGCAAAGCTTCGTCAACAACCTTTTCGCCCATTGATGGTCTACGTGAGCGACGGGTCCGCGTATGAAGTGCGCGATCCAGCGTTTGCCTCTGTCGCGATGACCGAGCTGTACGTGGGCACGGACTTCAACTCTGATGGCTGGCCGACGCGGACCGCGTGGATCGATGCCAAGCACGTCACCCGCATCGAGCCGGTTGACGCGACGGAGTCTGCTCCCGAAGGTCATCAGCGACCGGGCACTTGACGTCCCGCCCGGTTTGACACCCCCCGCACCGGCCTTATCATGCCCGGTTCGCCCGGCCGGACGGATCGGCGGGTGTTCTAACATTGCAGCCGGACCGCCCGCGGGACTTTTCTGATGAACCGCCAGACTTATCACGCCAAGCCCGCCGACCTCTCGCCCCAGTGGCACGTCGTCGACGCCGCCGACCAGGTGCTCGGCCGGCTGTGCACCCAGATCGCCACCGTCCTGATGGGCAAGCACAAGCCCACCTACACCCCGCACCAGGACACCGGCGACTTCGTCGTGGTCCTCAACGCAGCGAAGGTCCGGATGACCGGCAAGAAGCTCGACCACAAGGTCCTCGAGCACTTCACCGGCCACCCCTCGGGCCGCAAGACCAAGACCTACCGCAACGTGCTCGAAGACACCCCCGAGCGGCTGATCGAGGCCTCCGTCCGCCGGATGCTCCCCAAGACCAAGCTCGGCCGGCAGATGCTCAGCAAGCTGAAAGTCTACGCCGGCGACGAGCACCCGCACCAGGCCCAGCAGCCCGAGCCGCTGCAGCTGCAAACCGCTTGAATTGTCTAGTTATTTCCCGTTCCCGAATTGCTTCCCCGACCCGTTCCCGAACCCTCGCTGATGGCTGAAGACACCTCGACCGCCGTGGCCGACACGCCGACCCAAGACGCCCCGGATGCCCCGGAAGCTCCCGAAGCCCCGGAGACCTCCGAGTCGCCGGACACCCCGGAATCTTCGGACGCCTCCGAAGCGTCTGACGCCCCCGCCCCCGAGCAGGCGTCGACGAGCGATGACGTGGACCTGTCCACCGGCATCGATCCGGTCGATGCGGACTCCCCCGCCGCCGAGCCCCGGCCGCTGTCGGACCCCGCGACGCCCGACGCCGGCGGCTGGGTCTGGGGCACCGGCCGACGCAAGACCTCCGTGGCCCGCGTGCGGATCCGCCCGGCCAAGGACGGCACCAACGGCTCGTTCCTGGTCAAGGGCAACGGCAATACCGGCCGCGAAATCGACGACTACTTCAGCGAGCCGCAGCACCGCAACGCCTGCGTCGCCCCGCTGGAAGCGACCGACACCCGCAAGGGCCTCGAGGTCTTTGTCAACGTCTTCGGCGGCGGCATGACCGGCCAGGCCGAGGCCATCACCCTCGGCGTCGCCCGGGCCCTCAAGGGCTACGACCCCAAGCTCGAGCAGACCCTCCGCGACGAAGGCTTCATGTCCCGCGACCCCCGCAAGGTCGAACGCAAGAAGTACGGTCAACGCGGCGCCCGCCGACGCTTCCAGTTCTCCAAGCGCTGATCGAGAACCGGCGCACATCATCGCCACACGGCGTTCAGCGGCTGCGGCGAAGCCGCGCCCGCCGGCGCGACGCACCCACCCGGTCGCCGCCGGGGGCAGCTGCGCTGCACCGGCTAAACATCAACCGGTCATTCCACGGCATCCCCCGCCAACGGCGTCTCCCCCTCGCTGCGGGCAATCACCACCGCCCCGACGCTGTCGCTGAACACGTTCGTCGCGGTCCGGCACATGTCCAGCGGGCGGTCAAACACCCAGATCAGCCCCAGCCCGAGCACCAGGCTGGCCCCCGCGGCGAGTTCGCCCGTGGCCTGCAGCTGTTCGGTGATCGCGGTGAGGATCAGCACGATCGCCACGATCGATGCCGAGGGCACGCCCGCCACGCCGATGCTGGTCAGCAGGGCCACGACCACCACGAACGCCTGCTGCGCAAAGCTCAGCTCGATGCCGAACGCCTGGGCCAGAAAGACCGCGGCGACGCACTCGTACAGCGCGGTGCCGTCCATGTTCACCGTCGCCCCCAACGGCAGGACGAAGCTCGCAGTCTTGTTCGACACGCCCGCCCGGTCCTCGACGCACTCCAGCGTCACCGGCAGCGTCGCCGAGCTGCTCGCCGTGCTAAACGCGGTCAGCAGGGCCGGCGCCATCGCCCGGTAGTGCCGCAGCGGGTTGACCCGGGCCACGAGCACCAGCAGCAGCGGCATCGTCACGCCGAAGTGGATCCCCAGCGCCGCCAATGCCGTCAGGGCAAACTTGACCACGCCGACCGCCAGGCCCTGAAAATCGTCGGTCGGGATCAGCCGCGCCGCGTACTGCGCGACCGTCGCCGCGATCAGTGCCGCCACCCCGATCGGGGCGAGCATCAGCACCAGGTCCGTGACCTTCAGCGTGATCTCGTAGACCCCCTTGACCCCCGCCATCAGCACGCGATGCGGATCGCCGACCAGCCGCGACAGGAAGTAGCCCACCAGCAGCGACACGACGATCAGGCCCAGCAGCTGGCCGTTGTCCGACGCCGCACCGATGATGTTGGTCGGCACCATCGCCCGGAAGACGTCCAGAAAGTCCGTCGCCTGCCGGCCTTCCGCCCGGGCATCGACCTGCGCCTGCTCGGCGGCAAATGCCGAGAGGTCGCGCCCGACGAGGATGCCGCTGCCGTCGTTGTTGAAGCCCGGGCCCACGAGGTTGACCAGCGTCAGCCCGATCAGGATCGCGATCGTCGAGGTCGCCAGGTAGTAGCCCAGCGTCTTGAGGCCGAGCCGGCCGAACCCGCCGGTCGCCCCGATCTGCCCGATGGCCAGCACGATCGAGCTGACCACGATGGGCACGATGATCAGCTTCAGCCCGCTGATGAACAGGTCGCCGATCAGGTCGTACAGCAGGAAGTCCCACCGCCCGAGCACCAGCGCCTCGGCCCCATCGGCGGCGCCCGCGGCCTCGGCGGCCGACAGCGCCGTCGCCGCGCTGATGCCGCCCAAAATCGCCCCGACGATCAGGCCCAGCAGGATCTGCCAGTGCAGCGGCCACCGCCAAGGCAGCGGGCCCCCCGCTCGGCGGGGATGGACGTGATCGGACGTGGCGGTATCGGTCACAGGTGCATCCACTTGAGCCGTAGCATAAAACCACCCGCCGACCCACCCCGCCGCGACGCGACGTGGATCGTTCGGGGAGGACTCGCCGACCGCACGGCGGCGACCGGAGCAAGCCGGGGGTGCGTCATATAGTGCCGGTCCCACCCTCCTCCCTCCCGAGCGCCCGTGCGTCGCAGTCGTAAACCCATCGTGATTGCCTCCCGGCCGAGCCAGCTGGCTCAAACCCAGGCGAACCTCGTGGGCCGGGCCCTCGCCAAGCTGCACCCGACGCTGACGGTCCGGTATGAGTGGATTACCTCCCGCGGCGACCAGATCACCGACCGCCCGCTCAGCGCCGTGGGCGGCAAGGGCCTGTTCTGCAAGGCCGTCGAGGCCGCGCTGCTCGACGGCCGGGCCGACATCGCCGTCCACTCGATGAAGGACCTGCCCTGTGACCCCACGGAGGCCACGGCGGGCCTCACCGTCGCCGCAGTCCCCGTCCGAAGCGACGTCCGGGATGCCCTCATCACCCCCGCTGACGCCGACCTGCTCAAGGCAGGCTCGGCCAGCCCCAACGGCCACACGCCGCTCGCCGACGCCGAGCACCTGGACCGCCTTGACGACCACGCCACCGTCGGCACCAGCAGTCCCCGCCGCACCGCCCAGCTGCTCGCCGCCCGCCCCACCGTCCGCGTCGCGATGATGCGCGGCAACGTCGACACCCGCCTGCGTCTGGTGATGGACCCGGAGGGCTCGCGCCGCTTTGACGCCGCCCTGCTCGCCGCCGCCGGGCTGCGACGCCTCGGCTTCCGGGGGCTGCTCAAGCGGGCGCTGCCCGTCGACGTCATGCTCCCCGCGCCGGGCCAGGGGGCCCTGGCCATCCAGTGCCGCACCGGCGACCACGTCACGCTCACCCGCTGCCTGCCGCTGAACGACCCCACCACCGCCGCCGCCGTCGCCGCCGAGCGGCAGTTGGTCGCCCAGCTGGGCGCCGACTGCCACTCGCCGATCGCCGTGCTTGTGCAACCCGTGCCCGACGCCGCCCCCGGCCCCCGCGACCACGCACTGCGCCTGCGGGCTGGCATCTGGAGCGCCCGCGGCGACCGCCGGGCCTGGGCCGACCTCACCGCCCCCGCCGGCGACCTGCACCGGGCCGTCAAACAGGCCGCCCAGACCCTGCGTGACCAGAACGCCCCCGCCCTGCTCGACCACGCCCGCCGCCAATCCCACACGCTGCAGCCCA
>CAZVBW010000101.1:8375-11374 GCA_964625505.1 uncultured Phycisphaeraceae bacterium | reverse complement strand
ACGTCCTCCATGCGGAACCGGCCCCACGCGTTGGGCTCCAGCCCGTCCAGCCGGTCCGGGTCCCACAGGTAGACGTTCACGTAGTGGTACAGCAGCAGCATCGGCGACTCGCGGAGGATGATCGCCTCGGCCTGACTGAGCAGCTGCATCCGCTGGTCGGCGTCGGTCGTCCGAGCCGCTCGGACCAGCAGGGCATCGAACGCGCTGTTGGACCAGCCGCAGTCGTTGTTGCCGTCGCCGGTGGACATCTTGTCCAGCCACGTGGTGGGGTCGGGGTAGTCGCCGAACCAGCTGGCCCGGGCGATGCTGAACTCGTGGTTCCGCAGCCGCTGGCCGAAGCCCTGGGCCACGCCCTCGAGCGACACGTCCACGCCCAGGTGCTGCTGCCACATGCGGGCGATGGCCTGGGCCTGGTCGCCGTGGCCCGCGCCGGTGTTGAACAGGATCGACAGCCCGTCCAGCCCCTCGCCGCCGGGGTAGCCCGCCTCCGCCAGCAGGGCCCGCGCGGCGTCGGGGTCGAAGCGGATGCCCTGGTCCACCGGCGGCTGGTAGTCCGGCAACGCGGCGGGCGGGATGTAGCTGCGGGCCACCGGCTGGCCCAGGCGGTTGACCTGGTCCACCAGCAGCTGCCGGTCCACGGCCATCGCGAAGGCCCGCCGGACCCGCGGGTCGGCGAACGGGTTGTCCCGGCCGTCGGGCAGCTGGGGCAGGCAGTTGAAGTTGTAGAAGTACGTCCCGGCCATGTGCTGGCTGTGCACGTCGTCCCGGCCGGACTGGACCAGGCCCACCACCAGCTGGCCGCTGCCGGCCAGATCGGGCACGAAATCGACATCGCCGGCCTCGTAGGACTGGTAGCTGTTGGCCGAGTCGCTGTTGAAGATCTCGACCAGCCCGTGGTTGCGGACGCCGGGCGCGTTCCAGTAGTGGGGGTTGGGCTCGTAAGCGCGTCGCTGCTGCCCGGTCGCCGAGGCGAGCGTGTACGGGCCGTTGGCGATCAGCCGGGCCGGGTCGTTCCAATAGGTGCCGTCCACGCCGTACTGGCCCGCATCGTTGAACCCGCTGGCGGCCTGCATCGAGCCGACGTGGTTGGGCGCGAAGGTCACGAACGCGACCAGGTGCCGGAAGTACGGCACCGGGCGGTCCAGCGTCACGACCAGCGTCCGGTCATCCCGAGCGCGGACGCCGACGGTCTGCTCGAAGTTTTCGATGGCCTGTTCGTAGAGCGCCTCGGCATCGCCGCCCCCGGAAGTGCCGCCGGCGAGCTGCTCGAGCTGCGCCGTCCGCATCTCGCTGAACGCGGTCGCGCCCGCGATGCCGTCAAAGAGCTTGACGTACTGGGCACCGGTGTCGGGCATCAGGGCCCGGCGCCAGGCGTAGACGAAGTCGTGGGCGGTGACCGGGTCGCCGTTGGACCAGCGTGCGTCGTCGCGGAGGTGGAAGGTGTAGATCAGCCCGTCGTCGCTGAGCTCCCAGGACTCGGCGACGCCGGGCAGGATTGACAGGTCCGACCAGTCGACGGTGAGGAGCGTCTCGAAGATCAGCCGGGTGGCCCGCACATCATGCGACCAGCTCATCCGCTGCGGGTCGCGGTCGTTGGGCACCGGCGAGGTGTACCGGATGGGTGTGTCGGCGGCCGGCCGATCCGGGGCCCGGTTGCACGCGGGCAGCAGCAGCGCGGTGAGCATCAGTGCACAGATCAGGCTTCGCATGCCAGAGGTTAGCCGCCCGGCTTGTTCGGCTGGTCGGCGGGTCACCTGTATAGAATCGAGGCATGCCCGCCCCCGCCGCCCCCGAGCGAACCACGCACCGCACCGCCGCCGACTGGTGGGAGTCGCTGGGCCGGGTCCCGCTGGAGCGGATCGTGTTCAACCCGCCGCCGGGCACCGCGACGGTGACCGACGTGATCCGGCTGGACGATCACGAGGACCGGCTGTGCGAGTTGATCGATGGGACGCTGCTGGAGAAGCCCGTGGGGTATCACGAGTCGTTGATCGCCGTCCGCCTGGTGCGTTTGCTTGGGGACTTTGTGGACAGACACGACCTCGGCCGGGTCAGCGGCGAGTCGGGGATGCTCACGATCCTGCCCAAACACGTCCGCATCCCGGACGTGGCGTTCATTTCTTACGACCGCCTGCCCCGTGGCCCGCTGCCGCCCGCCGCCGCACCCGAGGTGGCCCCCGACCTGGCCGTCGAGGTGCTCAGCCGATCCAACACTGACGACGAGATGAACCGCAAGCGCCGCGACTACTTCACCGCCGGCGTCCGCCTGGTCTGGTACGTCGACCCGCCGACCCGCAGCGTCACCGTGTACACCGGCCCCGACGCGTCCCGCAACCTCGACGACACCGACACCCTCGACGGCGGCGAGGTCCTGCCGGGCTTCAGCTCGCCGGTCGCCGCGATCTTTGAGTGATCGATTCGCGGTTTCACGTCCGGCGGGCCACCGGCGAGTAAAATGCAACCATGACCGCCGCCGCACCGCCGCCAACCCGTGGCCACCGCACCGCCGCCGAATGGTGGGAATCGCTGGGCCGGGTCCCGCTGGAACGCATCGTCTTCAACCCCCCGCCGGGCACGGCCACCGTCGCGGATGTGATCCGGCTGGAAGACCACGAGGACCGGCTGTGCGAACTGGTGGGCGGGACGCTGATGGAGAAGACCGTGGGACTGGAAGAATCGCTGTTGGCCAGTCGGATCATTCGGCTGCTCGGGGGTTTTGTCGATGAGCATGACCTGGGCGTCGTCACCGCCCCGGATGGCATGATGCGTCTGTTGCCGGAGCTGGTCCGGATTCCGGACGTCTCGTTCATCTCGCATGAGCGATTGGCGGGCCGCGAGCGACCAATGCCAGCCATCCCCGACCTGGTCCCCGACCTCGCCGTCGAGGTGCTCAGCCCCTCCAACACCGACGCGGAGATGACCCGAAAGCTCGGCGACTACTTCGCCGCCGGCGTCCGCCTGGTCTGGTACGTCGACCCGCCGACCCGCAGCGTCACCGT
>CAZVBW010000101.1:0-8275 GCA_964625505.1 uncultured Phycisphaeraceae bacterium | reverse complement strand
GACGGCGGCGAGGTCCTGCCGGGCTTCAGCTCGCCGGTCGCCGCGATCTTTGAGTAATGAGCTCGCCTCAAGAACACGCGTCGGATGGCAGGTCCGCGTCCCTCAGAATCTTTCGCATCAGCCCAGGCCCCAGAATTTCTTTGCCGTGCACCGGAACCACAGTGGACCGCCCGTCGACGTGACGCATGAAATGGTGGCTGCCACGCACCCGAATCACGTCAAACCCGTGTCGTTCTAAACACCTCAAGACCTCACGCCCGCTCAGCCGTGGCAGCCGGCTCATGTTTCAACCGTCACCCGCTGCACCGCCACAAATTCGTCAGCATGCAGCGACTGCCCATCAGCTCGCCGAACCTCGAGGCACAACGCAATGGCCTCCCGCACACGATCCTGCAGCTCGTCGAGCGATTTCGCCTGTGTGTGACAGCCCGGCAACGCGGGCACGCTGGCCACATAGAAGCCCTCCGCATCACGCTCGACCACGACATTGAAGTCCGCTTGCATCAGTTGCGGATTGTAAGCAAGTTTCACCCACAAGCCGCTAAACCTGTCACCATGGCCGCATGTGGGACTGGCTGGGTCTGGGACGCGACGCGGCGTGGTTGGTCATCGCGTACGGCATCGTCCGCTGGACGCTGCGGGTCTGGATCACCATCGTCGTGCTCCGCAAGCCCTGGCAGCCCTCGGCCAAGCTGCTGTGGCTGACCATCACCTACCTCGTGCCCGAACTCGGGGCCGCCCTCTACCTGACCATCGGCCGCAACAAGCTCAGCCGACGCCGGCTCGATCGGCATCAGGAAGTCGTCCAGTGGGGCCACCACGAGCAGTCCGAGGCCCACGTCGCCCGCCGCGCCCACGCGATGGACCCGCCGGTCAGCGACGAGCAGCGGGCCATGGTCCGTCAGGCCGAGGCCGTCAGCGACAACCCCGTCGTGGGCCGAAACACCATCACCCTGCTCGACACCGCCGACGGGTTGGTCGACGCCCTCGTGGCCGACATCGACGCCGCCCGGCACCACGTGCACCTGCTGACGTACATCTGCGTCGACGACAGCCACGGCGGCCGGGTCCTGGACGCCGTGCTGCGGGCCGCCCAGCGGGGCGTGCTGACCCGGGTGCTCGTCGACGCCGTCGGCTCGGCCAAGCTGCTGCGCGATGACAACCGGATCGCGCAGCTGCGACGCGGCGGTGTGCAGCTGGTCCCCGCCCTGCCGGTGCGGATCTGGCGGCAGACCATCGAACGCTTCGACCTGCGCAACCACCGCAAGGCCGCCGTCATCGACGGCCACACCTGCTACGTCGGCAGCCACAACCTGGTCCACCCGTCCTACGGCGGCCAGGCCCGCAAGGGCTGCGGCGACTGGGTCGACCTCACCGGCCGATGCACCGGGCCCGTCGTCGCCCAGCTGCAGTCCGCGTTCATCGACGACTGGGCGTTCGAGACCGGCGAGCTGCCCGACGAGGACCACCTCTACCCCCCCGCCGACGCCGATGTGCAGGGCGTGCCCGCCCAGATCGTCCCCACCGGCCCCAGCAATGAGACCGAGGCGTTCCGCCGCATCCTGCTCCAGGCCATCGGCACCGCCCACCAGCAGGTCACCCTCACCACGCCCTACCTCATCCCCGACGAGCCGACCATGCTCGCCCTGGCCATGGCCGTCGACCGCGGCGTGGCGGTCAAGATCGTCATCCCCGCCGTCAGCGACCAGCTCATCGTCGGCGTCGCGTCCCGCCACTACTACGCCCCGCTCATGAACGCCGGCGTCCAGATCCACCTCTACCAGCCCGGCTTGATGCACACCAAGAGCATCACCGTCGACGACACCTTCGCCGTCTTCGGCTCGGCCAACATCGACATCCGCTCCTTTACGCTCAACTTCGAGCTGTCCATCCTGCTCTACGGCCCGTCGGCGACCCGAGACGTCCACCGCGTCCAAGAGCAGTACCTCGCCGACACCACCCGCCTGGACCCCGACGACTGGCAACGCCGACCCACCTGGCAACGCTTCGCCGAAGACACCCTCGCCCTGCTCTCGCCCATCCTGTGAGCGGGAAGCTTCAAGCTGGAAGCGAGAAGCCGGAGCAGAGCCACGCGGTGGCACGGCCACTGGCTGGCTGTGGCAGACTCACGCGCTGCCTGATCGTGCCGACCACCCCGATGGTCTCTGGGCACTCTGGCTTCACACTTCCAGCTTCGGGCTTCAGGCTATCCTGACCCGCCATGCTCAAGTTCTTCCGCCGTTACAACAAGGCCATCCTCGCGGTCGGCGCGTCGATCCTGATGATCGCGTTTCTGATCCAGCCGGTGATCACCATCTTCCTGCCCGACGGTGCCGACCGCGTCGTCGGCACCATGCACGGCGAAGAGGTGACGATTGGCCAGGTCGGCTCCGCCGCCGCCGAGTTGCAGGTGCTCCAGCGTCTGGGCCTCGGGGGCTTTTTTGGCGATGACGTGGTCGGTGACGACGCCGAGCGCTGGCTCGCCGTGACCCGCCAAGCTCAGGCCGTGGGCCTCAACGCCGGCGAGGCCGAGGTCAGCGCGATGCTCCAGTCTCGCGGCATCACCCCCGAAGACACCGCCCGCGCCCTGGCCGGCATCACCAACGGCACCCAGGCCCTGGTCCGACAGGCCGTCCGCCACTGGCTGATGGCCCAGCAGTACCGCACGCTGGCCGCCGGCGTGGCCACCAGCCCGACCGACGCGGACTACGGCCACCCGGCCCTGCGCCGCTACGCCCTGCGGATGGAGGCCCTGCAGCAGATGCGCCAGTACGAGGCCATGGTCCGCGGCCAGATGACCTCGGACCTCCGCGAGCTGATGATGACCCAGCAGCGCAGCGAGCAGTTCCTCATTCAGGCCCAGGGCTCGGGCCGGCTCAGCTCGCCGCTCATCCAACGCATCCTTCAGGAACAGATGGCCCAGGTCGGCGGCGCGGTCATGGTCGTGCCCGCCTCCGCCTGGGCTCCGCAGGTCCAGCCCGACGAGGCCCTGGTCCAGGAGCTGTTCGAGACCTACGGCGACGTGCCCGCCGGCCAGGGCGAGCCCTACGGCATCGGGTACCGCCTGCCCGACCGCATCACCGCGGAGTACCTCGTCGTGCCCCGCGAGGACGTGCTGGCTTACGTGCAGGACAATGACCCGGTCCGCTTCAGCCAGGTCGCTGACTACTACGAGCGGCACCGCCGGCAGTACGCCCCCACCGCCGAGGCCGCCGAGGCCACCGGCGCCAGCGACATGAGCCCGGAGGTCGAGACCGAGATCCGCGACGTGCTGCTCACCGAGCGGGTCGACCGCCTGGCGCTGGACGTGGTCCGTGAGGCCCAGCAGGTGCTGCTGGACGACGCCCGCGGCCTGCCGACCGACGGCGAGCTTCGCGACACCACCGGCTACGAGCCGCCGAGCCTGGACACCGTGGCCCAGACCGTCGCCGAGCGGACCGGCATCCGCCCGCAGGTCCGCCGGACCGAGCAGGGCATCGGGGTGGATCAGCTGGCCGAGGTCCCGGGGCTGGGCGAGGCCCGCGTGTCGCCGACCGACCTGCCGGTGACGCGGTACGTCCAGCAGACCGCCGGGCTCCGCGACGCCAGCGAGGACCCCGACGCCCGGATGCGGGGCCTTCGGCCGCTCCAGCCGCTGCTGCCCAGCGAGCCGATGCGGGACCCGGACGGCAACGCCTACGTGCTCCGGCTCACGCAGGTGCAGCCCGCGGTGCCGCCGGACTCGCTGGACGACGTCCGCGAGCAGGTTGTCGCCGACGCGACGCGCATCGCCGCCTACCGCCAGCTGACCGCCGACGTGGACCAGCTCCGGCAACGCGTCGCCGATCAGGGCCTGGAGACGGTCAGCGATCAGCTGGGCGCGACCTACGCCGACGTGCCGCCGACCCGCCGGATGCAGCCGTCGATGTTCGGGGCGTCGGTCCCGGAGATCCAGGGCATCGCCGACAGCGAACACCGCCGGGCCCTGCTGGCCAAGGCGTTCGACACCGGCGAACATCTCCGGCTCCAGGGCCTGGACCCCGCCGACGCCCCGGTCGCCGACCGCCTGGTGACCCAGCCGCTGGGCGAGGCCCTGTCGCTCGCCCTGATGCGCGTCGACAGCCAGCGGCTCATCACCCGCAGCCAGTTCGCCGCCACCGCCCAGAACCCCTACGCCGGCCCGCAACTCCAGACCGCCATCCTCGCCGACCAGCAACCCATCGACCCCCTGAGCGAAGACGTCATCTTCGCCCAGGTCGGCTTCGAGCGCGACGAGGATTAAGGCGACTCCAAGCTGAACGTCGGCCCGCCCCGGCGCTGCCGTGCGTCACGAGCTTGTCGCGGCGGGCCCACTGCTCTGTGGAAGCTCATGGATCGGCGGGTGGTGCGCGGGGGGGGTGCCACGGCTTGACCCGCAGGGCAAGCTGTGAAGTCCCGCGGCCCCGGCACAGCTTGCCGCGGATGCGGTCAAGCCGTGGCACCCGCTTTCCTGCAAAACCTCAGTGGGCCCCGGCCCTTGTCCGAGCCCGACGCGTTAAGCGAGGGTGCGGTGTGAGACCAGACGCACCCCATCGGTAGCGACCCCAAGCCGACCCGTAGGACGGGCGTCTCGCCCGTCAATCAAGCGAAGCTTGATCCACCCCCTCGTCAGCCGTACGCCATGACGGGCGAGACGCCCGTCCTACGTGGTCCCAGAAGCCTCACCCCCCGCGGGACAACACCGGGTCGTCCAGGACCGGCACGTCGTCGCGGCGGGCGGCGTCGGCGCGGGCGGCTTCGAGCTGGGTGAGGTAGCTCGCATCCACGTCGCCGGTGATGTACTGGCCATCGAAAATCGACGTGTCGAACATCCGGGTCGGGTCATCCGGCGGGCGGCAGGCCTCGATCAGGTCCGGCAGGTCCTGGTAGATCAGCCAGTCGGCGCCGATCTGCTGGGCGACCTGCTGGTCGGTCCGGCCGTGGCCGATCAGCTCGGTGGCGGCGGGCATGTCGATGCCGTAGACGTTGGGGTAGGTCACCTTGGGCGCCGCCGAGGCGAAGTACACGCGGGCGGCCCCGGCATCGCGGGCCATCTGGATGATCTGCCGGCTGGTCGTCCCGCGGACCAGCGAGTCGTCGACCAGGCAGACCGTCTTGCCGACGAACTCGCTGTCGATCGGGTTGAGCTTCTTGCGGACGCTGTCGGCCCGCTGGGCCTGGCCGGGCATGATGAAGGTCCGGCCGATGTAGCGGTTCTTGATAAACCCCTCGCGGTATGGCACGCCCAGCGTGTTGGCCAGCTGCAGGGCCGCGGTCCGGCCCGAGTCCGGGATCGGGATCACCACGTCGATGCCGTGATCCGGTCGCTGCCGCTGGATCTTGCCCGCCAGCTTTTCGCCCATGCGCAGCCGGGCGTTGTAGACGCTCACGCCGTCGATCACCGAGTCGGGCCGGGCGAGGTAGACGTACTCGAAGATGCACGGCGTGTGCCGGGCCTCGGTGCACCGCCGGCTGTGCAGCACGCCGGTGGCGTCGACGAAGACCGCCTCGCCCGGGCCGACGTCGCGGAGCAGCTTGTAGCCCTGGGTGGCCAGGGCGACCGACTCGCTGGCGATCATGTACTCGGTGCCGTAGAGGTGGCTGGCCCGCTGGCCGATGCACAGCGGGCGGATGCCGTGCGGGTCGCGGACGCCCACCAGGCCATGGCCGGTGATCATGGCGACGAAGGCGTAGGCCCCGCGGCAGCGCTGGTGGACGCCGCGGACCGCGTCGAAGATGTCGTCCGGGCTGGGCCGGTACTTGCCCAGGGCCTGCAGCTCGTGGGCGAAGACGTTGAGCAGCACCTCGCTGTCCGAGCTGGTGTTGATGTGCCGCAGGTCCGACTCGAACAGGTCGCGGGCCAGGTCGCGGGAGTTGGTCAGATTACCGTTGTGCGCCAGGCTGATGCCGTACGGGCTGTTGACGTAGAACGGCTGGGCCTCGCTGGACGACGCGCAGCCCGCGGTGGGGTACCGGCAATGCCCCAGGCCCATCGACCCGACCAAGCCGGACATGTCCCGCTGGGTAAACACCTCGTTGACCAGCCCGTTGGACTTGCGAAGCGACAGACGGCCTCGGTGGTCGCTGCACATGATCCCCGCGGCGTCCTGGCCGCGGTGCTGCAACACCAGCAGCGCGTCATACAGCGCCTGGTTCACGTCACGTTTACCCACCGCGCCAACGATGCCGCACATGCCGTCGCACGGTAGCGGGTCCGGCGGCGCGGGGTCAACGAAATCCTCACCGCTCCAGCTTCGCCCGGTCCCACCCCGCGGCGTCGGCCCCGGCGGCGTAGGTTGCCTCAAGGAACCGCAACAGCGTCGCCGACGGGTCCGCCGCCGTCCGCACCGCCTCGTACGGCAACAGGTACTCGCCAAACGTCTCGTCGTAATAGGCCCCGCCCGGGAGCCCTGATGGCTCTGCAGCCGGCTTCCGGGGGCGGGGGCGGGGGCGGAAGCCGTCGGGCTCGGGCAGGTGGTAGGCGTAGAACATCGCCTCATCGACCCGCCCGCCGGTCGGCCAGTCCCCGCCGGGCCACCAGCCGTGGCTGATCACCTCGTGGCTGTACGCCTCGTGCATCACCGGGTCCGTGTCCGGGGGCGGCGGGCTCGGGTTCGCCGCGCCGCTAAACCGCGTGACCGCCAGGTCGAACGCCCCCCAGAACAGGTGCACCGGCGAACACTTGCCCAAAAACTCCCCCCGGAACTGGCGGAAGACCCCGTCGATGCTCCGCAGCGCCCGGTGCAGCTTCCGGACCTGCTCCGGGTCATAGCTCGCGTTGGCGGTGTCCTCGGTGAACCGCACCGGGCCCGGCACCTCCACCGGCATCGGCCAGATCGACACCGGCACGCCCAGCGCCCGCAGCGTGTCCATCAGCCGGTCGTAAAACGCCGCGACCGACATCGGCTCCAGGTCCAGGCCCTCCGCCCGGCCGTCGCTGATGACCACCTGCAGCCGGTGGTGCACCAGGTCCAGGTCGATCTGAAAGTGCTTCCCCGACGGGTGCGGCATGCTCGACGTGGTCAACCCCGTCGGCGTCACGTACAGCGGGATGTGCCACCAGTGGTTGCTCGGCACCGCGCACGCCAGCCGCACCTTGCCCACCACCTGCAGCCAGCGGTGCAGCGTCTTGTACGTCGGCTCCCACGCCTCCAACGCCAGGGCCGGCCAATCGGGGTGCTCGGGCATGCATCAACGGTAACCATCCCGCCCCGGACGCCGCGCGATTCGAACCAACTTCCGGGGGGGCCGTACCATCGCACCTATGGACCCGCAGCGGTTCCGCGAACTCGCGCTCGAAGAGATCGACGCCGTCTGGCGGATGGCGATGCACCTGTCGCGTGACCCCCACGAGGCCAACGACCTGGTCCAGGAGACGTACCTCAAGGCCCTCGCCGCCGAGCGACGGTTCGAACTGCGGGCCCAAGGCGTGCGGCCGTGGCTGCTCAAGATCCTGCACAACACGTTCTACACCCGCGTCGGCCGGGCCAAACGCCAAAAAGCCTTCGGCGACCGCGACCCGCAAGGCCCCGCGTCCGCCGCCCCCGACCAGCCCGGCGTCGCCTGGGACCTGGAGCACCTGGACTGGGAACACGTCGACGACCGGCTCAAGCACGCCATCGAACAGCTGCCCGAGCACTACCGCACCGTCCTGCTGCTCTGGGCCGTCGAAGGCCTCAAGTACCGCGAGATCGCCGATGTGCTCGATGTCGCCTTGGGCACCGTCATGTCCCGCCTGCACCGCGCCCGGGCCACCCTCCACGAGCAGCTGGCCGACTTCGCCAAAGAACAACGCATGCCCGGGCCAACACCTGAAAGCTGACCCCCCACCCCCACCGCTGGAACACACCGCAGAGCCCGGTAGTTAACCCACACACACAAACCTCCAACTCCCGACACCACATTCCACTTTGAACTTCTCACTTTTGACTTCTGACCTGTGACTTCGCCGTCTTCCCATCCCGACCCCGCCCCCCCCGCACCACCCGCACCCGATGACGCCGTACTGCTGGCCGACGGCGAGCTGCCGCCCGAGCGGGTCGAGGCGGTGCTGCAGGCCATCGCCGACGACCCGCGGTTCGCCCAGCGCGCCCGCGACGCCCAGCGGCTGCGGTCGGCGGTCGGCCGGGTCATGCTCGCCGACCAGCCCGAGTGCCCCGAGTCGCTGCGGGCCGAGCTGTCCGCCATCGCCCTGGGCCGGACCACCGCCCCGCCGGTGCCCGAGCCCGGCCAAAGCCCCAGGCAGGCCGCCGCCGACAACCCGCTGGTCCCCGAGCCG
>CAZVBW010000100.1:0-11471 GCA_964625505.1 uncultured Phycisphaeraceae bacterium | reverse complement strand
CGGACGCGGTGGACGTTTTCGTCGCCGATCTGGACGAAGATGGAGCCGGTGTCGTGGAGCAGGTCGCGGGCGACGGTGAGGCGGTCGCGGAGGTAGGTCAGATAAGAGTGGATGCCGTCGCGCCAGGTGTCACGGAAGGCTTTGACCTGTTCGGGTTCGCGGGTGATGTGCCCCCGGTTTCCGTCTTTGACGTCCCTGCTGGTCGTGCTCCACTGGAAGTTGGAGTTGAACTTGATGCCGTAGGGCGGGTCGAGGTAGATGCACTGGACCTTCCCCCGGAGTCCCTCTCGCTCGGCCAGCGACGCCATGACGGCGAGTGAGTCGCCCAGGATCATCCGGTTGGACCAGTGCTGGTCGTGCTGGTAGAACTCGGTCTTGGCGTCGCTGTGGTCGGGGATCCCGTTGAAGTCGGCGAAGAGGTCGATCTGCTCGCCGGGCGGCGCCCCGCCCTCCGCGAGCTTCTTGGCGAGATCGGCGGCCTCGGTCTGCCGGCGGAGGTCGTCGATCAGCGCCTTGGGGTGCACCTTCTCCTGAATGAACAGCGGCGGGGCGGCGGTGACCAGGTCCGACCAGCCCTGCGTGTCCTTACCCCGCCAGACCAGCTGCGGGTCCAGGTCGGGGTTGCGATCCCGGAACTCGTCGGACATGGCCGCTGAAGCGGCCACGCCGGGGCGTTCGAGGCTGACGGCGGCGGGCTGCTGATCGCCCTTGCGCATGACCGACTCGAGCTCGGCGGTGGGGATATTGGTCCGCGTCGCCTCGTCGTGGGTCAGCGTCTGGACCTGCTTCTTGGCGGGCTTTTTCTTCTTGCGTGCCATGGTCGATTAAGGGGGTGCATTAGGGGCGAATACGGGAATGCGGCCGCTTTGGCATGGTTTTCCCTCTATTCTTAAGCTGCTGTGGATTCACGGCTTGTGAGAATTTGAAGGGGATTGGGTAGTGGGTTGAAGGGTGAAGAATGTGGATTGGCAGGAGGGTTTACCTTATGGGCTCGTCAGGTACCACCTGGCGGCACGGCCCCTGCCTTCGGACCGCACCTTGCCCGCATCGCGTAGCAGCCGCAGCCGATAGCGGATCTGGTCAGCCGAGAGATTGGGCAGCACTTGGCAGAGCTCGTGGAAGGGGGCTCCGTCGGTTGCTGCGAGGCGGAGGTGCTGGAGCAGCAATTCGAGGTTGTGCTCCCGGTCCAGGCCGCGTTGACGGGTGTGCTGAGCGGTTGTGCCCAGGTCTTTTTGAAGCCGGCGGCTGAGGATGAGCCGGGCGCCGCGGCCTCGGCCGGTCGATTCCAGGATGCCAAGCTTTCGGAGTCGGTGCGCCCTCTCGACGAGCTCGGCGGGCACACGATCCTCGCGTCGCACGTGATTGAGGACGAGGAAGTCGCGGGCGTCGAAGAGTTCAAGCGTCTCTTGGCCGATGGATTCGAGCGCCTGGACGAATGCTGGATGCTGCACCTCGCCGTCGAGCGTGATGCGGACCTGGTGGTCGTCAGTGCCTTCGAGGCTGGGGGGGAGTTTGGATTGCCGGACGGCGGTGGTCACCATCAGGTCCATGCCTTGGCCGGAGCGTTCGACCAGGCCGCACCGCTCGAATACTTCGGCAATCCGGCGGTTTCGTGGCAACTGCCGGTCAAGGATGTTTTGAGGTGTCACCCCTGGTGGCAGACCGCCGGGACTCTCGCAGACGAGCTTCCTGGGGTACTGCCGGATGAAGACGCTGCCGGGGTGCTGGTAGTCGCGGTGAGCAACCGCGTTGAGGATTGCCTCCCGGACGGGCCGCTCGGCGAAGGTTGGGATTGCGTGGACGTAGAGCCCGCTCTGGTAATCCTGCTTGTCGTTGCGCTTGTTGATGAGGGCCCAGAGGTCGGCCTCTACCCCGAAGAAGCCTTCCCGTAGATTTTCGCGTTCCTGCGGTGGGCCGGGCGATACCGTGGCGTGATACTCGAAGACGATTTCAGACTGGGCGAGGTATCGACCCAGTGCGTCACGGTTCCCGAAGAGGATCAGTGCCGCCCACGTTAGACGATCCTCGACGATCAGTTCGGCATCGCGGAGCAGCTCGCCTATGGGTTGACGGCGGATGCGGGCTGCGGCCTGTCGATCCTCATCTCGGGTACTGGCTTCCAGCTTCGTCAGCCAGCGTTGGCGGAACGTCTCGATGGCATTGGCGGACAGGTCGGCCACTGTGGCGGTCTCGCACACACCTGCACTGAAGTCGTCAGCAGCTTCAGCGTAGATCTCACGGCGACGCTGCTCCGACAGCGGGATCGTTTGATCGCCGAGCCGCATCCAGGCGTTGCCTGCGCCGTCTTGCGTCGGGAGGCCTCGCCGGTGCTCGCCCACCTCGATCATCAGCACCGAGCCGTCTGGGTGGTGGATCTGTCTGGCCCGCACGGGGACGTTGCAGGCGTGCTGAAGCAAGTCACGCGCCCGCTCCGGGGTGTAGGCGGCGGACCCGACAACCCGCCGCGGCCGATCGTCGGTGATCCCCAGGATGATCATTCCGCCGTGGCCATTGGAGAGGGCGGACGCAATCCGGCTGAGGCGGTCGTTGTTGAAGGAGCTGCGGGCAGACTTGAACTCGATCGCCTCGTCCTCGGTCGCGTTGAGCAGCCCAGCGATCAGGTCCGGAACGCCGTGGGAGACTGTCCGTGTCATTGCAGACCTCGCGGTACTACAGCCGACAGCATCTTGTCGAACTCGGCCTCGATCTTCTGGGCGAAGTCGGCTTGCATGGACCACGGGTCGCAGAACTCGGCGAAGGCCCAGCGGCCGAAGGTCCCGAGGTTGTTGACGCCGGGGACCCAGCGGGTGGTCATGGTGTTGGCTTTTTCCTTGGCGTCTTCGCCGCGGTAACCTTTGATTTCAACCACCAAGTTGAGCAAGTCGTCTGGTCCGTGGCCGTCATCGACCTGGACGATGAAGTCGGGGCGGTAGTGGCGGGACTCGGGGCCGTAGCGGTAGGGGACTTCGAGGCCCAGGTTGTGGTTCTTGACGTAGGCGAGGACGCGGGGGTGGGCCTCGGCGACGCGGCAGAACTCGGCTTCCCAGTCGCTGTCGAGGATGACCCAGTTGATGTGACACTTGGGCCCCCCGGAACCGCCGCCGAAGGTTCCGCCGGAGCCCTTGGTGTCCCAGCGGTCGGTCTTGGAGGTGTTAAAGCTGACCGTCGCGGTGCTGCCGGTCGGGTTGTAGGGGTCGAGAACGGCGAGCAGGCGGTTGTCGCCTTCGAAGCGTCGGGTGATGGCGTCGTCGATGCGGTTGGCGGCGATCTCGGCCATCTGCGGGAAGATCATCTGGGCCGGGTGCGTGCCGCCTTTGCAGATCAGGTGGTGGTCGAGCCAGCGTCGGACGATGGGCTTGAGCTGCATCACGAGGTGGGCCTTGATGCGGCCGTCACCGTCCTTGAACTTGGACTCGGCGACCATCACGGCCAGCTTCATGACCAGGGCGGAGTAGCGGTTGGAGCCGGTGTGTTCGAGGGTGAGGTCGGCGGCTTCGCCGACGATGCCCTGGTTCTCCGTGCGGGCGGGGCCGATGTGCTCGGGGGTGAGGATGAAGGTCGAATCGTCGTTGAAGGTGGCGTCGAGCCGTTCGTTGGGCAGCTCGGTGCGGTAGCCCTGGACGCGGGGGAAGGTGATCTCGAGGTGGTCCCGCTGGGGCCGAACGGCTTCGACGCGGATGGTGGGCGGCGGCGGCTTGACAGGGGCTGGGACGGGCTTGGCGGTGAAGTCGAAGGGGATGCCCAGCACGTCGGCGTACTCGACGTCGAAAAGCCCATCGTCGTTGAGCTGGTAAGACTGGCGCCGCAAGGCCCGCCCGATGACCTGCTCACAGAGCAGCTGGGTTCCGAAGGCGCGAACGCCCAGGACGTGGGTGACCGTGTTGGCGTCCCAGCCTTCGGTGAGCATGGAGACGGAGACGACGCAGCGGATGTCGCTGCCGAGCTTGCCGGGCTTGCCGACGGTGTTCATGACCTCGCGGAGCACGGCGGCGTCGTCGGCGACGATCTTCTCGGCCTCGGCCTGGTTGCCGCTGCGTTCGATGATCTCTTTGCGGAACTGCTCGATCTCGTCGGCGGCCATCTGCCGGAAGTTGGCGTCCAGGGCGTCGCCTGATTCGAGCTGCTCGCTGTCGATCAGCAGGGTATGAGGCTTGGCGAGCGGGTTGCCGTGCTCGTCGTGGTTCTGGAACAGGTCGAACTGGCCGGGGATGTGGCGGGTGGAGCCGTCGTCGTTGTCCTGCTCGTAGCCCGCGATGTAGTCGTAGACGAGTTTTGAGGTGGCGGTGTTGTTGCAGACGACGATGAAGCAGGGCGGCACGTCGCTGCCGGCGGCCTTCCAGGCGTCGAAGGTTTTCTGGTAGTGGCCGTACAGGGCTTCGAGGGCGGTGAACAGCGGGGTGGGCAGGTCATTGGGGTCGAGGTTTTTGGTGGATTTGCGGTTGCCCTTAGGCATGTCCTTGCCGATGTGGTCCCACAGGACACGGAACATCGGCATGTCGTCGCGCTTGATGACGTTGTTGTCGGCGACGGGGACACGGGGGAGCTTGACGATGCCGCACTCGATGGCGTCCATCAGCGAGAAGTCGCTCATCGTCCAGGGGAACAGGGTGCCCTCGGCGTAGCCCGAGCCGCGGAGGAAGAACGGCGTGGCGGAGAGGTCGAAGATGCGGCGGATGCCGATCTTCCGCTCGACGGCTTCAAGGCCGTTGATCCAGAGGCGGGCCGCTTTGGTGTTGGTGTCGGCTTCAGCCTTGTCGTCGCCTTTGAGCTTGTCCTCGTCGCTCTCGCCGGGCTTCTCGCGGTAGCAGTGGTGGGCCTCGTCGTTGAGCACCACGATGTGCTTCATGCCCAGCAGCTCGGGCATGACCCGCTGGAGCATCTGGCCCTCGGATTCCATCGACTCGATGGCGTCCCCGCTGCGGCCTTCGAGCAGGGCGCGGTTGCCTTTGGCGATCTCCAGGGTTTCGCGGAGCTTGAACGCGTGGTAATTGGTGATGACGATGGCGGCCTTGTGGAGGTCGCCGAGCATGTCGGAGGGCACCAGCTCGCGGCTCTTGTAGTAGCTGTCGGGGTCGTTGGGCTGGAGGACGCGGAGTCGGTCCTTGATGGTGATGCCGGGGGCGACGATGAGGAAGCCGCGTGTGAAGTTCTTCCGGTTGGGCCGGCGGACGGCGTTGATGGTCTGCCAGGCGATGAGCATCGCCATGACGGTGGTCTTGCCGGCCCCGGTGGCGAGTTTGAGGGCCAGGCGGGGCAGGCCGGGGTTGGCGTCCTCGTTGGCGTCGTCGAGGTAGTCGATGAAGGTGCGGCGATCGGCTGCCCGCTGCGGGGCAACCTCGGAGAGCCAAATGGCGGTCTCGACGGCTTCGATCTGGCAGAAGAACGGGCGGATGTCGCTGAACGGGTGTGACCGCCAGTGCTGCAGCAGGCGGGCCGTCTCGGGCGTGACGCCCCAGTTGTCGGGGTTGGGCTCTCGGCGCCACCCATCGACTCGTTGGCGGATAGCGTTGATTGTCTGGGCAGTGCGTTCGTACCGCTGGTCATCGCTGGAGACGTCACCGGCCTCGTCGTAAACGATCTGTTCCTGCTTGGACTTCTTCTTGCCCTGACGCTTAGGCGCCGGGATGGGCGTGACGAAATCGGCCCGGCGGCGAGCCTCGATGACGTTCGAGGTGGGTTGGCCGCCGGCGTCGAGCTCCCAGTGCATCGACGGGTAGTCGTACGGCGAGTTGAGAATGGGTTGGGTGAAGAAGTCGTGTGCCACAAGCCGCCCCTGCGGAAGCTGCCAGAACGAGTGGAGCAAGATTCAGCCCGAATGGCATGCTAGCGGAAGACTTCGCCTCGAAGGGCCGTCACCCACAGCTTGGGGTAAGTGTCGCGGTCCGCTGTCCGGGGATCAGCCGGGGTACCGGTTGCCGGGCGGAGCCTCGAGCTTGAAGAGCTGGCGTGGGTGATGCTCGTTGCGCGGGGGGAAGAGTCCTTCCGCCGGTGACGACCGGGCATCCCTGCGTCGCAATCGCGAGCAGCGGTGCCACGACGGACCGGGTTTACACCGGATGCAGCAGGGTCGCCGACGACGGCTTGGGGGGCTTCATCGCGCAATCTCCCCGGCAGATTGTGGAGCGAGCTAAGGTCGCTTCGATAGCCGACGCGACTACCAACGACTACCACTTATTGCCGCTCCTACCGCCTCTAACTGCCCGCAAACGCCATTTGCTGCTACCGATTGCGAGAGGTATCTTGATGCCGTCAAGCCCCGCAATTTGCAGGGTTTCCAGCGTTTTGACGATCGAGTTGATGGTGGATTTGCAAGCTAGGGGTTGCCGGTTCGAGCCCGGCACGCTCCATTCAAGGCCCACGTTCAATCCGCGGGTCGGCGTGGGCGACCGCAGCCCTCGATGGCGCCCTCGTTCGGCGCGGTCGGTCGCACCCCGGCTCAGGGGTGGATGCAGTCGTCGGTGACGAGCCCGGCGGGATCGCCGGCGTAGCGGCTCGGCACGCCCGGGCCGACCACCGGCTCGCCGCGGTCTTCCCGCCCGGCCACGGCGAGGTTGAGCTCGAGCAACGGCCCCAGCCATGCGCCGCCCCCGGCATCCCCGGACCCCCCGGCGTCGCGGGGCGGGCCGAAGCCGTAGGCGTCCAGCACGGCCGCGTCGAGCTGGGCGTGGGCGTCCTTGAGCGGGTTCTTGCCCGGCAGTTCCAGCGTCCGGTAGACCGCCCGCAACCCGCCCTTGATCGACCGCAGCGCCTCGTCCCGCACCCGCCGAACCTCACGCCCCGCCGCCGCGACGGCCTCGACCTGCCCATCCGCCGGCCCTCGGAACTCGGGCCCCTGTGGCCAGGGGAACGTGTCCCACACACTGCGGCGGGTGTAGCGGTAATCGCTCTTGAGCTTCGAACACTTGGCGAAGAACCACGCCCAGTGCGCCCCCGACTGGATCACGCCGTAGCTGTAGTCGTCGTCGAGGGTCCAGACCTGACATTGAGCATCCGGGATGACCGAGGGATGAACGAAGACAAAGATCGGGCGTTTTGTAACACGGGAGCACGCGATGTATCGCGAGACCTGCTCCAGCTTTTCACGCAAATCGTGACGAACATTCCATAGCTGCCACCATCGCTCAAGATGCTCTGCCCGAGCACCCTCCATACCAGTGCCCTTCGCAGTTTCAACCTTCGCCCGGACATCTGGTAAGGCGTCCTTCTGCACGAGTGCAAAGGGTGCTTCGTAGGATCGCGCCTCGAACTGATCCTTGGCTGCAAAATCGATCAAAGCGCGGGTTGGACGGCCGTCGCCCGTCAGCAGGTCTCGCCCGATGATCCACGGCTTCACTACCTCAGCGTTCCTCTCATCCGCACTGATCAAGTCGGCTCGCTTCTGCAGCGTGACGGCGTAGCCCTTGTAACCAAGGATCACGCCTGATGAACAGACCTGCGGGTCCTTCACGCACTCGAGCGCCTTCGCCTCGCTGACCATCGCCTGGTCCGAGAGGGCGGCGTTGATGTGGGGGACGTCGCGGTGGCCCAGTTCGTAGCGTTTGGTCGCGGGGCCTTCGCCGCGGTGGCGGCGGGGCCGGTTGGGTTTGTCGTCGAGCTTGAACCGCAGCGCCTTTGACTCGGGGACGAGGGGTGGGTCGGGGTGGGACGGGTCGGTCTTGATCCAGTTGACGATCGAGACGTGGACGTTGGCCTCGCCGGACCAGGGCTGGTTGTCGACCGCGTCGAGGATGACGCCGCCGTGTTGGACGATGTGGTCCAGGCCGCCTTCGCGGGACTTGTTGTTGCGGATGTTCTGCGTGCCGACCAGCCCGGCCCGTCCCCGGAGCGGGTCGTCGGGGGTGCAGGCGGGCAGGTGGTCGTGGGCCCGGCGGAACCAGTACACGCAGTAGTCCGCCATGCCGGGCACATCCGGATATAGCTTTCGGACGGTGTCGACATAGGGGGACCCGCGCTCGGGCTTGAGGCGTTTGGCGCCGAGGAACGGCGGGTTGCCGATGATGACGTCGGCATCGGGCCAGAGGGTGGGGACGTGCCCGCGGTGCTCGGGCGGGTCGTGCAGCGGGGGCGGGGCCCAGGGGGAATCGGTGGGGACGATCAGGGCGTCGCAAACGCGGAAGTTGTCGTCGAGGTTGTCCAGCGGCAGGGCGGGCTCGTCCATGTGCAGCTCGTCGATGGCGAGCTTGCGGGCGATCATCATGGTGACCTTGGCCAGTTCGACGGCGAAGGGGTTGATGTCCATGCCGAAGAACTGGCGGGCGGTGACGAAGGACAGGTGCATCTGGCCGCCGGCCTGGCGTTTGGAGACGTCGGCCATCTTGTCCAGCAGCGTGCGTTCGAGTCGCTTGAGTTCGCGGTAGGCCAGGTAGAGGAAGTTGCCGCTGCCGCAGGCGGGGTCGAGCACGGTGTAGTGCTGCATCCGCTGGTGCAGGCCGCGGAGGGTCTTGAGGGTGTCGGCCTGGTCGATGGCGGCCTGCCAGGGGTCGATGAGGGTGGGCCGGAGGATCTTGTGGATATCGACGCCGGCGGTGAAGTGGGCGCCGTAGGCGTGTCGCTCGTCCTGGTCGGCGGTCTGTTCGAAGATCGTGCCGAAGACCTCGGGGCGGACCTTGGACCAGTTCTGTCCGGCGGCTCCGGCGCGGTCGGGGTCCTTGGGATTGAAGATGAGGTTGAGTTCGTCCGGGTGCAGTTCGACCGAGACCGGCTGGGCGTAGAGGCCGCCGTTGAAGTAGCGGATGCCTTTGAAGCGTCCGGCGGTGCGGGGTTCGGGCTCGTTCATGGCCCGGAACAGGTCCAGGAACAGGTCGTGGGCCCGTTCGGGGCTGTCGGCGTCGCGGACGAGCTTGGGGATGGTGTCCTGGTCGAGCAGCCCGATGTCTTCGGCGAACAGGGCCACGAGCAGCTGGAGCACGAACAGCTGCGCCTGCTCGCGGCCGACGTCCTGCCGTCCGGCGAGCTTGCGGAACAGCGTGCCCAGCAGCGCGGCGGCGTCGCGGGTGACTTGCTCGTTGTGGTTGCCGAAGATCGGCTCTTCCCGCGTGGGGAACAGCCACATGAACGGCCCGTAGCGGTCGGGCAGCTCGGCCAGCGGAACCTTATCGACCGGCTCATCGACCTGGGTGTCGAAGTCGTAGACCCAGAACTCGTCGAAGTTGCACAGCACGACGTAGTGGGGTCGGCCCGGGACCAGGCGGGTCCAGTAGTCGAAGGCCTGCTGGTAGGCGGTGGCGAGGTCGGTCCCGCGCTTCTTCATCTCGATGAGGCAGTGGGGCTTCCACACGAGGTCGGCGAAGGCGGTGGCGCCTTGTCGCTTTTTGATGCGCTCTTCGTAGGTCGCGCCGACGTCGAGAACCCCGCGGTGGCCGAACGCGCGGAACAGATGGTCGAGGAAGGTTTGCGATTCACCCTTCTCGTCGCCGGTGATGTGATCGTTGGCCCAGTCCACGAAATCGACGAGCCGCTGGCGACGCATGTCGGACATGGGCCGAAATATACGCCAGTGCGTGCATCGCAACGCCGCCGCGAAGCCCATTCTGATCCCGAAGGGCGCCGGCCGCGGTTACCGGAAGATCACCGTCCCGCAGATCGACGACCGGATCGTGGGGCGGGCCATCACCCGGGTGATCAGTCCGCTGATCGACCCCTCCTTCCAGCCGCTGAGCCTCGGCTGGCGACCGAAGATGGATCGCTGCCGGGCCCTGGCGTGGGGTCTCAGCCAATCGGGCCAGAAAAGGTTCCAGGACCCTTATCTCTTCACGTGGAGCTTGTGTCGCCAGAGGGAACAAGGTTTCTGCCACCTTTTCCCCCCCGGGGTTAGTTGGTGCGGCGGGGTTGGAGGGGCAGGTCCCGCAGTTGGGCGTCGGTCGGGCGGACCGCGTCGATGTGACGCCGTGCCCGCCGCAGCGCCGAGCCGACGCGGTCGATCGGCCAGGTCTCGGTGCCGTGCCAGGTCATGGACCACAGGGCCTGGGGCGCGTGGCGGGCGGCGGCGGCCATCAGGGCGCCAAAGTCCACGTCGCCGCTGCCGGGCACCTGCGCGTCGCCGTCGTGCCAGAACGCCTCCTGCTGGGACCGCGGCAGGTCGTACTGCATGTCCCAGAGGTACACCAGCGACACGTCCGGGCCCAGCTGGGCCAGCGCGTCGAGCATCCGCTGGCCCGCCAGGGCGAGGTGGCTGGGCGCGAGGCACAGGCGGACCGCCGGGTGGTCCAGCTCAGCGACGAGGGTCTGCATGTGTTCGATCGTCTCCATCTGGTGGATGTGGTTCTCCAGCGTCAGCTGCAGGCCCAGTTCGTGGCACAGGTCGGCCTGGGCCTTGAGCTCGTCAAACTTCTCGCGCTGGGTTTGGGGGTTGATGCCGCCGCGGACGATCATCCGGGCCCCCAATTCGGCGGCCAGTTTGAAGCGCGGCTCGTAGGGCCGGCCGCCGTAGAACGAGGCGACCGGTGCGGTGAGCCCGAAGTCTGCCAGGTCGCGACCGACCTGGTCGGCGGGCTGGTGCGGGTTGGCGTGCTGGGCGATCTCGGGGTACATCCAGAGGTCGACCTGCTCGAAGCCGGCCTGGGCGATGGAAGCGAAGACGTCGCGTCGGGGGTGTGCGGCGTAGAGCAGCGTCGAGGCGACGATGGGCCGATGCACCAGCATCTGCGACCGCAGCCGGCCGGTGGCGTCGGCCGGTCCGGCCTGGGGCAGGGGGACGCGCCGCCGCCGCAGCGACGACGCGTAGGCGGCCTCGATCACCTGCTGGGCCCGGATCGCCTGGCGGATGTGGCAGGGGTGGGACGGGGCGTTGCCGGCCGCGAGCGCGGCGACGTCCCGGTACAGCGCCCGGCTCATGTAGTCGTCCTGCTCGAAGGTTCGGGCCTCGAAGAACGTGCGGCCGTCGCCGGCCCAAAGCTCGCAGCCATGGCCGAGCGTGGCGCGGGCCATGCCGTGCTCGCCGATCGCCAGCAGCTGCAGCTGCAGGTAAGGGGCGTCCGGGTGCTGGGCGAGGCGGGTGCCTGCCTGGCCGATGGTGGCGGTGGCCATGAGTTCGCCGTAGCCCAGCTGCACCAGGGCGTGGGCGGGCGCGGCGTGGCCCGCGTGGCCGCCGGTGACGAACTCGTCGACACCGTCGACCTGCGCGAGGACCCAGTCGGGCGGGCGGTCGCCGGCGAGCATGTTCAGCAGGTCCAGCACGTGCGTGCCCTGGTCGAGCATGTTCAGCCGGCACGTCGCCTGCAGCCGGTCGAGCCGGCCCAGCCCGCCGGCGTGCAGCAGCTCACGAAGCTGGACCATCTCGTCGGCGTACCGCAGCTCGTGACAGACGATCAGGTGCACGCCCGCGGCGTCGGCGGCGTCGGCCAGCCGCTGGGCTTCGGCCAGCTCCAGCGCAATGGGCTTCTCGATCACCACGACCTTCAGCCCCGCGCCCCCGGACCCCCCGGACCCCCCGGACCCCCCGGACCCCCCGGACCCCCCGGACCCCCCGGACC
>CAZVBW010000099.1:1763-11781 GCA_964625505.1 uncultured Phycisphaeraceae bacterium | reverse complement strand
CCGCCCCATCACCTCGCCGACCGTTGCCCCGATCCGTATAGATAGAGGTGGCCTTAAGTGGCACTGCCAGACTCATCGTCCGACTCCGCCGCGTCGTCCCCGCCGCCGTCGACGTCCTTGACCGTCGCCTGCTCGGTAATCGCGTCCAGCGTCTTGTGCTCGCGGATCTGCAGGTACAGCTGCTCCAGCTCGCCCCGCTGCTGCAGCTCCTGCCGCAGCTTCTCGGGTCGGCGGTTCTGCTGCATCGCCATCATGTGCAGCTGGCCGTTGATCTCGGCCTCCTGCACCTCGACCTCCAGCGTCCGCGCCGCCTGGTCGAGCACGAAGAACTCCTTCAAGCCACGCTGGGCCCGGTCTTCGGCCTGCCCTCGGGCCTCAGCCAGCGCCTGCTCCAGCTCGTCGCCGTCCTTGCCCTGGTACATCAGCTCCAGCCGCTGACGGTGCAGCATCCGCTCGATCTGTCGGCCGGTCAGCTTCTCAGGCAGGTCCAGCTCCACCGCGTCCACCAGCTTCTCGCGCAGCTGACGGTGCACTTCCTGCCGCTGGGTCTGCTGGGCCCGCTGTTCGAGCATCGCCTTGAGCTGCTCCCGCAGCGCCGCGTCGTCGGCAGCGCCCATCGCCTCGGCGACCTGCGCCGTCGATGCCGGCTCCAGCCGCTGCACCTGCGTCACGGTCAGCTTGATCGTGATCGGCTGGTCACGGATCTCCTCCAACTCGTGACCCGACGGACCGGTCATCTCGACCGTCTCCTCGTGACCGACGGGCTTGCCGATGAGCCGCTTGCCCAGGTCGTCGACGACGATGCCCAGCACGTGGCCCTTGTGGTCAGCCTCCTCGCCGTGGACCAGCACGTACACCCCGTCCCGCTGCAGCAGCGGCTCGGCGGGGGTCTGCTCGTCGCCGTGGCCGGCGGTGATGGTCACGTTGGCCTGGGCGTAGTCGCCGGACTCGATCTGGGCGTCCTCGGTGGCGGCCAGCTGACCCAGCCGTTCGCGCAGCCGCTCCAGCTCCTGGTCCACCTGCTCGTCGCCGACCTCGGCGGTGGGACGGTCGACCTCCAGGCTCGCGAAGTCCGGCAGCTCCACAGTCGGGGCGACCTCGACTTGCACCGTGTACGTCATCGGGCCCGATTCGGGCAGCTCGATGGCCTCGGCGTCTTGAATGTCCGGCTGGCCGATCACCTGCAGGTCGTGGTCCTCGACCGCCTGGCCGTACGACTCGCTGAGCAGCTGGGCCTTGACGTCGTCGCGGATGGTCTTGGAAAACCGCCGTTCGAGCAGCCGCCTCGGGGCCCGGCCGCGGCGGAAGCCCGGCAGCACCGCGTCCTGCCGCAGGTTGCCGTAGAGCGTCTCGATCTTCTCGCTGATCCGCGACTCGGGCAGCTCGATGCTCAGCGTCTTGAGCGTCGGGCTGGTGTCCTCAAGGTTGACGGTCTGCTGGGCCTGGGGTTGATCGGTATCGACAGCGGGGGCGTCGGCCATGGGGAAAGCTCGCTTGTGGGCAAGGGGTGGTGGGGCAAGAGGTGGTGAACTGCGGCCGACCCGCGCCGGACGCCGCGACCACCGCGCAGCGTCGGTATCTCGACCGCAAGCGGGGCATCATGGGCGGCCGGGCCGCCGGGGTCAAGCGCCTTTAGCCCCGGGCTCCGCCCGGGGTCGGACCGCGGGCCACCCCCGGCAGAGCCGGGGGCTAACGGGAGCCGCCGGTCAATCGCACAGATTGCAACACATCCGCGGCTGCAGCGGGCAGCTCTCGCACTGCGGCTTGCGGGCCTTGCAGCAGCGCCGGCCGTGGGCGATCAGCAAGTGGGCCGTCATCGTCCACCGTTTGCGCGGGACCCTGGCCATCAGGTCCAGCTCGATCTTCTTGGGGTCGGTGTGCTCGCTCAGCCCGAGCCGCTGGCTGAGCCGCTGGACGTGCGTGTCCACCGCGATGCCAAAGTTCTTGCCAAACGCATCGCCCAGCACGACGTTGGCCGTCTTCCGCGCCACCCCCGGCAGCGTCAGCAGCTGCGGCATCGTGCCGGGCACTTCGCCGCCATGATCGTCCATCACCGTGACCGCCGCCCCGTGGATCGACTTGGCCTTGTTGCGAAAGAACCCGCAGGACTTGACGTAAGGCTCGATCTTCACCGGCGTCGCCTTCGCCGTCACGTCCGGCGTCGGGAACGCCTTGAACAGCTTGGGCGTGACCTGATTCACCCGCTCATCGGTGCACTGGGCCGAGAGGATCGTCGCCACCACCAACTCCCAGGCGCTATTGAAGTGCAACGCACACCCCGCATCTGGATACGCCGCCTCCAACTTGTCCAGCACCCGCTTGGCCCGCCGCTTCTCACTCGCGTCCACGGTCGGCAGGTCGGGGATGTCCTTGGGCATGATTGGAGCTTAGGTGGGTCTAATTTTCTGACAGGATGACGAGATGGATCGCGGATTGACTTGATGCAAATCCACAGGCTTGATCCTGTCCATCCCACCCATCCCGTCATCCTGTCAAAAGCAGACCCCGAATGCTAACCCTCCGCCAGTCCCGCCTTGCGGTATTGCCGGGTGATCAGGGCGATCTGACAGGCGAGTTCGAGCTGTTCGAGTTTGTTCAGGGCGGTCGGCAGGGCGGGGGCGGTGACGAAGACGCCGATGCCTTTGATGAAGGCGATCGACGCGTCCTGCAGCACTACCCGCAGCTGGTCCTCGCCGGCGGGGGGGAGGATCGGCACGTCAGGGTGCGACGGGAAGCGGATCGCGTCGTGGCCGCCGTGCAGGTTGGCCAGGACCACGGTGTACGGCGGCGTCGCGGCGATGGTGCTGCGGATCACCGGCGGGCTCGACGCCGACGACGAACTGCCGTCCGCCGTCACCCCCATCGCCACCTGATATGCCACGCGGTGCGGCCACCACAGCCCCTTGGGCACGTCCCGCTCCCGGGCGATGTCGACGCCACCCAGGTCCACGCACTGCAGCTGTTCGGCGGGCAGGTCGGCCCGGCGGCGGCGGGCGGGGGTTACGATGTACCGCCGGCGGGTCAGCTCGCCGGTGATCAGCCCGCCGTCGCCAGCGATCGCGCCCCGCAACCAGAGCTGTTGGGCTGCCTGTGCCACCATCTGTCGGAGCGGGCCTTCATCCATCGCAGCGGCGAGCATAGCCGGGCGGGGCACCGGCCACCGCTGACGTAGATTTCGCTCATGGCCCGCCGCACGTCCCGCGCCTCGCAGCCGATCTTCGGCGACCTGACCCGCCGGCAGTATTGGATCGGCATCACGCTGATCGTCCTCGCGCTCGTGTCCCTGTCTTACTTCCGGGGGTGTTACCACCTGGACCTGCCGCAGGAGAACGCCGACGAGCAGCTGCACAGCGGCGACCCGCTGACGGGGTTCCTCTGGTCGCCGCTGGGCAACGCGGTGGTCTTGTTCGTGCTGCAACTGCTGGCGGCGAACGTGCTGCTGCTGATCGGGCTGTGGGTGCGGGCGAAGCTGCGGCGGGGCGATGCGTGATGAGCCTGTTTAGCGGCTGCGGCGAAGCCGCGCCCGCCATAGCGCGATGCACGTGGGCGACCGATGGGGGCAGCTGCGCTGCACCCGCTAAACGGGCTTCGCGGGGTCGCCCGCCTCCTGCTGCAGCTGCCGCAGCAGGTCGAACGCCTGCATCGGGCTGAGCGTGTCCAGCGGGGTGTCCCGCAGTTGCTGGACGACCGGGTGGTCCAGATACTCGGTGAACAGCGACATCTGCGGGCTCGGCGATGGGGCGGTCGGCGCAGCGCCCGCCTGAGTTCCGGGGGCGGGCCCCTGTGTGACGGCCAGCTCACCGAGCAGCTGATCCGCCCGCTGGACCACCGCGTCGGGCAGCCCGGCCAGCCGCGCGACGTGGACGCCGTAGGACCGGTCGGTCGCCCCGGGTTCGACGCGGTGGAGGAACACCACCTGGTCCTGCCACTCGCGGACGGTCACGTGCAGGTTGCCCACCGCCGGCAGCCGATCGGCCAGCTGCGTCAGCTCGTGGTAGTGGGTCGCGAAGAGCGTCCGGCAGCCCCGGCCGGCCAGGTGCTCGGCAATCGCCCAGGCCAGCGACAGGCCGTCGAGGGTCGAGGTGCCCCGGCCGATCTCGTCGAGGATGACCAGCGAGCGGTCGGTGGCGTGGTGGCAGATGTTGGCTGTCTCGACCATCTCGACCATGAACGTGCTCTGGCCGCTGTGCAGTTCGTCGGCCGCGCCGACGCGGGTGAAGATGCGGTCGGTCAGCCCGACGACCGCGGCGTCGGCGGGGACGAAGCTGCCGGTGTGGGCCAGCAGCGTCAGCAGGGCGGCGGTGCGGATGTAGGTGCTCTTGCCCGCCATGTTGGGGCCGGTGATGAGGCCCAGCGACTTGTCGCCGCTGGGACCAGACGCTTCGCTTTGCTCAGCGTCGGCTTCTTCGGCCGTGCGACCAAGGTGGACATCATTAGGTACATACGACTCGCCGAGCAGCTCGTCGAGCACCGGGTGCCGCGCGGCGGTGAGTTGCAGCGTCGGGCCGTCGATCAGCTCGGGCCGAACGTGCCGCTGGCGGATCGCCCGCCGCGCGAAGCCGCCGAGCACGTCGAGCTCGGCGATGACTTCGCCCAGCTCGTGCAGCGGCTCCAGGCACCCGCACGCCTCGCCGCACAGCCGGCCGAACAGCAGCTGCTCCCGCTCGATCGCCCGCTGGTCCGCGGTGAGTACCCGGCCCTCGAACTCCTTCAGCTCGGGCGTGATGAATCGCTCGGCGTTCTTGAGCGTCTGCTTCCGCGTCCAGGCGTCCGGGGCCTTGTCGCGGTGCGTGGCGGTCAGCTCGATGTAGTAGCCGAACACCTTGTTGTAGCCCACCTTCAGCGACGGGATATCCGCCTGCTCCGCGAGGTGCTGCTGGTATCGGGCGAGCCACTGATGGCTGTCCCGCTGCAGCGTCCGGGCCTCGTCCAGTTGCTTGTCGAAGCCGTCGGCGATCAGCCCGCCCTCGCGCATATGGGCCGGGGGCGACGCGACGCACGCCGACTCCAGGCGATCGGCGAGCTTCGTCAGTGGCTCGATGTGCTCGGCCAACCGCTGCTGATAGCCCGCACACGAGGGCCGCTGGTCCAGCAGCCCCGCGAGCGTCTGGGCCACCCGTGCACTTCGGCCCACCGCGACCAGGTCCCGCGGGGCCGCCCGGTTGACCGACAGCCGGGCCACCACCCGCGGCACGTCGTGCACCTTGTCCAACGCCCCCCGCAGCTCCCGCTCGAATCGGCTGTCATCGACCAGCGCCTGCACCACGTCCTGCCGGGCCCGGATCGCCGCGCCGTCCCGCAGCGGGTAGCACAGCCACTGCCGCAGCCGCCGCTTGCCCATCGCCGTGACCGGCCCTTGCGACTTCTGCAGCAGCCCTAACAGCGAGCCGTCGGGCCCATCATCCCGCAGCGTCCGCGTGACCTCCAACGCCCGCAGCGACACCCGGTCCACCACCAGATGCTCATCCCGCCCAAACCGCCGCGGCGGCCGCAGATGCGGCAACACGCCCCCCCCGGAGGTGGGTTCATCCGCATCTCCGGCCTCCGGCTTCTCGCTTCCGGCTTCCCGCTTCCCCCCACCCTGCGTCTCAAGCAGGTACGCCAGCACCGCCCCGGCCGGCTGCACCACCGCGTCGTCATCGGCCATCCCGAACCCGTCCAGCCGAGCCACGCCGAAGTGCTCCCGCAGCCCGCGGGCCGCCTCGTCCAGGCGGTACTGCCACGCCGGCCGGCCGGTGGTCGGGCAGCCCAGTTGATCGGCGAGCGTCCGCACCCGCGGCGGCGTTTGGCCGTCGGCGGTCTGGCAGAACAGCAGCTCGCTGGGCCCGATGCGTTCCAGCTCGTCCTCGAGCTGGTCGGCCGGCACGTCCATCACCCAGAACCCGCCCGCCGAGAGGTCCACCCACGCGACCGCCGCCGGGGCATCGCCGTCGCCGTTGCCTTTCTTCTTGGCGGCGCCCCACGCCACGGCGGCCAGCGGGCTGTCCGCCTGCTCGTCCAGCAGCGCCTCGTCGGTCAGCGTGCCCGGGGTGACCACCCGCGTGACGTCCCGCTTGACCACGCCCTTGGCCTGGGCGGCGTCCTCGACCTGGTCGCAGACCGCGACGCGGTGGCCCGCCACGATGAGCTTGCGGAGGTACGACTCGACCGCGTGGTAGGGCACGCCGGCCATCGGCACACCCTCGGTCCGCTGGGTCAGCGTGACGCCCAGCTCGCGGTGGGCCAGCACCGCGTCCTCGAAAAACATCTCGTAAAAGTCGCCCATCCGGAACAGCAGGATGCACCCGGGGTGCAGGTCCTTGAACCGGCGGTACTGCCGCATCGCCGGGGTATCCAGATTGGGTCCGCTGCCGGCCACGGCGGCCATCTTAGAACCGGCGCGACCCGCAAGGTCGGCAACAATCCCGGGGCTGGGCCGTTCAACAGCTGCAGCGGCTGCCCTAGGATGCCGAAGCTGGAGGCGGTGTTGCTACAGAAACTGCTCATCACATGCCTGGCGGTCAATGCGTGCCTGCTGCTGACCGTGATCCTCGTCGGCGCAGGCCCCGGCCCCGAACCGGTCGCCGCCGCGCAGCCGACCGCGGGACCTGAGGTGCCGCAGATGACCAGCCGCAGCGCCGTGGACCCGCAGACCCAACTCGCGCCTTGGCTCGAGCCCCTGCCCCGCCGGGCCGAGGCACCAGCACCCGAGCCTGCGAGACCCGAACCGCCAGCCTCCACCACCGAGCCCGCAGCCCAACCCCCGCAGCCCGAGCCGAACCGCCAGGCCGCGGCTCCACCACAGCCCCCAGCCCCCGCCCCCGAGCCGCAACGCCGGCCCGATCCCGAGCCCGCGTCCGACCCGCCCACCTTCTTCGGCATCCCCACCCGCTGACCCCAAGCCCGGGGATGGCCAACCCCGGGCTTGGCTCGCACCCCACCTACATCCGCGCTTCGGCGTCCGTCACCACCCGCTGCCCGCCGCCCTTGATCTGCGGCTCGTGCACCTGGGGCAAGTGGTCGCCGATCGCTTCGAGCCGCTGGCGGAGCCGGTCCCGCATGACCTCCCGCACCTTGGTGTGCGAGTCCTTCTCGATGAGGTTGTGCAGCTCGTACGGGTCGTGCTGCAGGTCGTAGAGTTCGGTCTCGCGGTACGCGGTGGCGATGCCGGTCTCCTTGGCCTGGCCGTCATCCGGGTGGGCGTCGGCGAGGATGTACTTCCACCGGCGCGTCCGCAGGGCCAGGCCCATGTGCCCGTCGCACACGTGCACCAGCGCCGAGTCGGGCCACTGGGCGGCCGCCTCGCCGCCGCCCCGCAGCAGCTGCAGCAGCGACCGGCCCTGCATCGTCTCGGGCACGTCGATCCCGCAGGCGTCCAGCAGCGTCGGTGGCAGGTCCACCAGCGACACCATCTGCTGCAGCCGGCCGCCGCCGGTGAATGGCCCGCCGTGGAGCATCGTCGGCACGCGGATCGAGCTGTCGTGGCCCGACCGCTTGTACTCGCTGTTGCGGGTGCGGAAGTGGCAGGCGTGGTCGGAGGTGAACAGGATGATCGTGTTCTCCAGTTGGCCCAGCGAGTGCAGCGCATCGACGATTCGGCCCAGGGCCTCGTCCAGCCGCTTGACCATGCCCCAGTAGCCCGCGAGGTGGTGGTGGGCCGTGCCGCCGGACAGCCGGTTGCGGAGGCTCAGGTCGTGGCCCGAGTACGGCCAGGCGGGCAGGGCGGCCAGGTCCGGCGGGACCCACTGCCCGCGGTACCGCGGCCGGTAGCCCAGCGGCGGCGGGTAGTCGTCGACGTGGTTTTGATGGTGCGGCTCGATGAACGAGCTGAACATGAAGAAAGGCCCCCCGGAAGACTCGCCCGCCGAGCCCTCTCGGAAGTGTCGGTCCAGGTAGTCGATCATCCGATCCGCCAAGGCATCCACTCGATACCCCGGCAGGTCGACCGGTTCGCTGTCGGTGTTCCACAGCCGGGTGCGGTAGGCGTCGGACGTGCCCTCCAACGCGTTGGCCGCCAGCCAGTCACGGTACCCCCCGCGGTTTTCGGGCGGGACCTTGCCCCGGCCCATGCCCTTCTCCTGGGACAGGTGCCACTTGCCGAAGTACGACGAGCGGTACCCCGCGTCGTTGAACCGCTCGGCCAGCGTCGGCAGCTCGTCGGGCAGGCCCGGGCCGTTGCGGGTCACGCCGTTGCGGGTGATGTACGTGCCGGTCTGCAGGCACGCCCGGGCCGGGCCGCAGACCGGGGCGCAGGTGAAGCTGTAGTGCACATCGGTGCCGCGGCGGGCCAGTTCGTCGAAGTTGGGTGTCAGGTCCAGCGGGTTGTGGTGCACCCCGGTCGAGTCGTGACGCTGCTGATCGGTGAAAAACACCAGCACATTGGGTCGCTCAGGCATGGTGCCGAGGGTAGCGATCTCGCCGCAACCCTTCCGCGCGCACGCCGGGCGAGCCCTGCGAAGATAATCATGCCCATCCGCTCGGTGCGGTAAAGCGCAGAGCCCTGCCCGCGCCGCCGCTCGGACCGCCCAAGCCCCAGAACCTCACGCTCGTGCGAGGGGTCGGCACCGCATGCATCCGCTCCATGCCCAAAGCTTGGCGACATTCGCTTCGCCGGGGCCCCTAGGTCGGGAGGCGCATAAAGAAGCCCGCGAGTGGCGGGCTCGCGGGCTTCGGGCGACCTGCGGTGCGGCGCATCGACCTCAACTAGGCGTTGAAGGAGCTGCCGCAACCGCAGGTACTGGTGGCATTCGGATTATTGAACACAAAGCCCCGGCCCATGATCTCGTCCTTGAAATCGATGCTCGTGCCGTTGAGGTAAAGATAGCTTTTCGGGTCGCACACGACATGGATGCCCTGCTCTTCGAACATCTCGTCGTTGTCCCGCTGCTGCTCGGTCAGGTCCAGGATGTACGAAAAGCCCGAGCAGCCGCCGCCCTTGACGCCGACCCGCAGGCGCACCGCCTGCTTGTCCAGCTCCTGCTGGTCGATGATCGTCTTGATCTCGCGTGCGGCGGTCGGGGTCAGGTTGATCGGCATCGGTTCAAGGCTCCGAAAGGTCGTTTGCCACGGGCCAGCTTGCCCGCGGGGCCCCATTATAGGTTCCCATCGACAGCTGCGGCAGCAGCCGCCGGATTTCTTGCCGCCGCTACTCGGCGCGGAACAGCACGAACACCAGCGTCCCCAGCCCGCCCAGCAGCAGCAGGGCCCCCAGGACCACCGCCGTCAGCCGCGCCGGGTCCGACGGTGCCCCCGACCCCGACACCAGCCCCCACACCAGCGCCAACAGCCCCAGACCCGCCAACAGCTCCGCGGCGGCCAGGATGGACAACTTCTTGACGTTCATGGCATCCCAGGAAAAAGTTCCCGCCACCTCCGCCGGCGGCGGGTCTGACCCAAGCCTACCACCTGAATCCACATCGGCCAGTCCTTCTGCCTGCGCCCGGCGGCGATGCAGCTGCCGGTCCGGCCACGGACGCTTACGCCACGGTGCAGAACGCGTCGCGTGGGCTTTGGCGTGGCGGCCCCGGACAGGCCGATAACGAGGTCATGAGTCAGGCTGCGCCCGGGCCGGAGTGGAATCTGCTGCGTCACCTGCCGCCGTACCCGGCGGTGGGGCCGGTGGTGGTGAGCCTGCTGCGGCAGGTGGACGAGCTGCTGGAGCAGGGCCAGCCGGACCTGGCGTTGCAGGCGCTGTGCATGCTGACCGAGCAGGCGTACCCGACGCCCGGGCCGGTGGCGGAGATCGAGCTGGCGGCGTACACGAGCGACTGCTTCGCGGCGGCGCTGGGGGCGGGGCTGGACGCGGCGGCGGGTGGCACTGCCGCGAGCGGCAGTGGGGGTGCGCCGCCGATGCTCGGGGGCACGGCCGCACGCGGCCGTGGCACCCCGGGTCGGTCGGCTTCTGAGGGGGTGGTGGTATTAACGCCGGGGGCGGATGGTGCCTGGGGGACGTGCGTGGATCGAGTCCTGGAGGCCGTGGGGGGGCAGGTGCTGGTGACGGGGGAGCGGGAGGTGGCGCAGCAGTTGTGGACGGCGGAGG
>CAZVBW010000099.1:0-1753 GCA_964625505.1 uncultured Phycisphaeraceae bacterium | reverse complement strand
CGCCGTTGGCGGCTCAGCGTCGGCTTCGGCTTGAGGAGGTACTTTCCGGGGGGGGGTTGTTCGCGGCGGCGTACCTGGCGGCGGAGGCGGTGCGGGAGGCGGAGGCGGATGTGCTCATTGCGGTGGGGTCGTTGCGGACGCCGGTGGTGTTGGGGGCGCTGTGGCAGCGGCCGGCGGCGCGGCAGGTGTTGGTGACGCCGTACGAGCCGGCGGTGTTGCCGCAGGTCGACGCGGTGGTGGTGCCGACGGACGAGGCGGCGAAGGCCTGGTGCCCGGCGCTGTCGTTCCGGGGGATCGGATGTGTGGGGATGGGGGAGCTGGCGGGGTGGGTGCGGGGTGAGCAGCAGGTGGCGGCGTAAGTCGCGGGGGCCCGCCCACGCCTGAAGGCGTGGGCTTTGGGAAGAGGACTGAACTATGGCGATGAATTTGCAGCAGGATTACCCGCCGCTCGAGCTGTCGCGGCGTGAGCCGTACGTGCTCGAGCAGTGCCGGGGCAAGCGGGTGTGCGACCTGGGCTTTTCGGATTGGCCGGTGACCGAGCAGCGGATCCGCGATGGGGCGCTGCTGCACCATGAGATCCACAAGGTCGCGTCGTTCCACGCCGGGGTCGACGGGGACGCGGACTGTCGGCATCTGTTCAAGCCCGACGACGAGCATTACCGGCTGTGCTTCGGCAACGTCGAGGACGCGGACACGTTTGCCCCGCTCGCGGATGCGGACATCGAGCTGGTCGTGGCCGGCGAGATCATGGAGCACCTGAACAACCCGGGGCTGTTCCTGGACGCGGTCAAGACGGTGATGGGCCCGGCGTCGACGCTGCTGATCACGGTGCCCAACGGGCTGTGGTTCGGCCACACGCCGTACGCGCAGGCGGGGATCGAGTGGGTGCACCCGGACCACAACTACTGGTACAGCCCGACGACGATCCAGACGCTGCTGAACAAGCACGGGTACCACGTGGACCTGCTGCGCGGGTACCACTACGGCTCGGAGCCGGCGGGGCGGATGGGCCCGAGCAACCTGGGCTGCCCGGGGTTGATCGTGCACGCGTCGCTGGCGGCGGAGGGCACGGCCTACGAGTCGCTGCGGCGTTGGCCGCACGAGGCCAGGCGGCACGGGGGGCAGGCGACGGTGACCGCGGGGGTGGGCAGCACGCTCGCGGTTCGGCCGGACCGGCCGCGGGTGCTGTGCATCACCGACACGCAGGGCTGGGCGTACGACCTGATCACCGACGAGCTGGAGCAGACGCTGGGCGAGCGGTACGAGTTCAAGCGGTTTCCCGCCGACCGGTTGGGGCAGCTCGGGGCGTGGGGGATCCGCGAGATGGCCCTGGGCTGCGACGTGGTCTACTGCTTCAGCAACGTGATGCCGCCGGCGGTGTACGACCTGCTGAGCGTCCGGCCGATCGTGGCGGGGATCCACGGCGACCTGAACCTCGAGCAGTACGCCCCGCAGATGACGCCCGAGTTGCAGTCGCGATTCGCGGCGCTGGGCGTGGTGAACGACAACCTCCGGCGGCGCTGCCTGGAGCTGGGTCTCAACGACCGGGTGGTGGTGACGCACAACGGGGCGGATGTCGAGCGGTTCGCCGACCCGGAGCGGTCGCGTCGGCGGGCGGGGTTGCCGATCCGCGCGGGGTGGGCGGGGTGGGCGAACCATTCGCAGGGCCGGGTCAAGCGGTTCTATGACCGGGTCGTGCCCGGGTGTCGGCTGGCGGGTGTGCCGCTGCTGGCCGCCGAGCGGGAGCGGAGCC
>CAZVBW010000098.1:0-11814 GCA_964625505.1 uncultured Phycisphaeraceae bacterium | reverse complement strand
AGATTGACCCGGCCCACACGTCGATCACGTTCGGCATCGAACACATGGGCATCGCCATCGTCTACGGCCGGTTCGACGAATTCTCCGGCAGCTTCACCCAGGGCGAGCAGCCGGGCTTCGACTTCCAGCTGCAGACCGACAGCGTCAACACCAATCAGGACGAGCGGGACCGGCACCTGCGGAGTGCCGACTACTTCAACGTCGACGAGTACCCGACCATCACGCTGACCAGCACCGAGCTCGAGCCGACCGACGAGGGTTGGCAGGCCACGGCCGAGCTGACGATGATGGGGCAGACCCGGCCGATCGAGCTGACGCTGGTCAAGGGCGGCGAGACCGAAGACCCGTGGGGCAACTACCGGGCGGGGTACACCACGCAGTTCACGATCCAGCGGAGCGAGTGGGGTTTCACGCAGGGCGTCGCCAACGGCATGTTGGCTGACGACGTGACGCTGCGGATCGGGCTGGAGGGGATCCTGCAGGAAGAGGACAGCAGCGCCGGCGAAGACGTGGAGTGACACGAAGCCGCGGATGTGCATCCGTCGGCCCCATCGCATCGCGTTAGTTTGTGGGCGTGACGGGCAAGCCCATGCTTCCGGCGGGTCGGCGTTGGCGGTTATCGCTGTGGCCTTGGCGGGACTTGGAGCGATATGACATCGGGTGGCGGCCGGGGCTTTGGGCGGTGCTCTGGGCCTGCGTGATCGTGGGTCTCACTGTCGCGGTCGATGACCTCGGCTTGCACTTCGCGTCGCTGTCCGCGGGGGATCCCGAGGAGCTGCTGGCGGTCACCGCGTCGCTGTTCTCGGTCATCGTCACCTGGCTGATCGCCGGGCTGTTGCTGAGCCCATGGGGGGCACGGGATGAGCCGTTCGGCAGGACGCTCGTGCGGTCGCTGCAGCACCTGCTGGTCGTCGCACCTTGGGGGGCTGCGCTCGCGCTGTTGCTGGTGCTGGTGGACTTGGCGGTTGCCGATTGGGAGGTGGTGGACGACTACGGGTCCGGGACCTGGACCCGGCCGCACCCGCTGGCGGTGTTGACGCAAACGCTGACGGCCATCGGCGTGGGGGTGGCGGGGGCGGCGATCATGTTGTGGGCGGTGACCGCGGGGCGGGCGCTGCCGCACGGCCGGTGGCCCGCGGCTTGTCAGCGGTGCGGGTACAACCTGACAGCGTTGCCCGAGCACGTCGACGATTGCCCGGAATGCGGCGAGCCGGTGGCGGCGGCGACGGACCCGGCGAGCCGGCCTGGGGTGCGGGGGCAGGAGCGGTGGCGGTTCTGGCGGCCGGCCGAACTGGGGCGGTCGTTGTGGGTGTGGCAGCGTCGGCCGCGGGTGTGGCGGCAGGTGCTGTGGCTGCTGGGGATGGGGGCGGTGATGACGGGGTTGTGGATGCTGCTGATGGGCATCGGGACTGACGGCGATGCGTTCGCGGGGGAGTATGCCGCGGAAGCGATCGGGTGGGTCATGCTCAGCCAGGCATCGATCGGCCTGTACTTCGCCTTCTGGTGGGTGTCCATGCCGCTGTGGGTCGGGCTGGTGCGGGGTTGGACCGGCGGCGTGCGCTGCCTCGCGGCGGCTTCGGCGGCGGCGGGGCTGCTTTGGCCGGTCATGCTGTTGTGGCAGATGTTAAGCATCGTGGGGATCGGCGGCTTTATGCTCATCGCCGAGCAATGGGACACCCCGAATAATGAAGTGATGCTGATCGCCATCGGGCTGAGCCTTGGGGCGATTTACTTCCTGGGGCTCCCGGTGTTGCTGTTCGTGCTTTTGTGGCGGATCACGGGGACGGCGAGGTGGGCGAACTGGTAAGGGGCACCGGGCGGCGGCGCGGCTTCGCCGCAGCCGCTAAACGGGGTGGGAAAAGCTGTTATGGTGTGCGGCTCGCCCCGGCGGATCGTCCGCCTCGGCAAACAAGTCCCCGTCACTGCCGTGATGCCGCCGATTGATGCGGCTGCGGCCCCCGGAGCGACACTTATGGTGCGTTTACGTCTCAAGCGTTTTGGCCGGCGACATCGGCCGTACTACCGCCTCACCGCGATGGACCAGCGGTCGCCCCGCGACGGCCGGGTCATCGAAGAGTTGGGGCATTTCGACCCGCTGCTGAGCGACGAGTCCAAGCAGTTTGAGTGCCACGGCGAGCGTGTGAAGTACTGGCTGTCCGTCGGTGCCCAGCCGACCGAGACGGTCGCGGCGCTGCTGAAGAAGTCGGGCATCGATCCGAAGCCGGGTACGCCGGTCAGCTGAGTCTGAACCGCAGATTTTGCAGATGACGCAGATGGTGGGAGTCATCTGATGCGGCGGTCGCACAGCATCTGATCCGTGGTATCTGCGTAATCTGCGGCCATTATGACTGCGCACCGAATCGATGTCCTGACGCTGTTCCCGGCGATGTTCGAGCCGGGGCTCGGGCAGAGCATCCTCGGCCGGGCGGCAACCGACGTGCCGGACCCGGCGGCGCCGGACGACGCGCAGCGGGTGCGGCGGGCGGTGGTGTCGTATCACGTGCACAACATCCGACAGTGGTCGCGGGACAAGCACGGCAAGGTCGACCAGCCGCCGTACGGGGGCGGGCCGGGGATGGTGATGCAGTGCGGGCCGGTGTGGGACGCGGCGGTCGCGGTCGAGGCGATGGATGATCGGCCGGCCACGCGGGTGCTGCTGACGCCCAAGGGGGTGCCGCTCACCCAGGCACTGGCTCAGCGGCTGTCCCAGCGGCCGCGGTTGTTGTTGATCGCCGGGCATTATGAGGGGCTGGATCAGCGGGTGATCGACCGGCTGCATGAGTTGCCGACTCCGCCGTCGGACGAACATGGTGAAGGGGACGACGGGCTGCTGGAGGTGAGCCTGGGGGATTACGTGCTGTCGGGCGGAGAGCTGCCGGCGATGGTGTTGATTGATGCGGTGGTTCGGCTGCTGCCGGGGGTGTTGGGTGATGAGCGATCGCACGCGGAGGATTCGTTCGCCGAGGCGGCGGGCGGGTTGTTGGATCATCCGCACTACACGCGGCCGGCGGTGTGGGAGGGGCGTGAGGTGCCGGCCGTCTTGAGCGGCGGGGATCATGTGCGGATCGCGGCGTGGCGTCGGGCCCAGGCCGAGCGGCTGACGCGGGAGCGTCGGCCGGAACTCATGGGCGACGCGGCCGGGGCCGGTGAGGGGCAAGCGACGCCGCTGGTGATCCGCACGGCGGAACGGGCCGACGCCGTCTCAATCGACGAGGTGCTGGTCGAGGCGTTTGGCGGGGACGACGAAGCGAAGCTGGTGCGTCGGCTGCGGAAGGCGGGCGATGCGGCGATCGAGCTGGTGGCCGAGCGGGACCAGCGGGTGATCGGACACGTGCTGCTGTCGCCGCTGGGCTGCGTGGCAGAGGACGGGCACGTGGACCGGGGCATGCTGGCGCTCGCGCCGCTGGCGGTGCGGCCGGCGTGGCAGCGGATGGGCATCGGCGAGGCGCTCACGCGAGCGGCGATCCGGCAGGCCCAGCGGACGCGCTGCCCGGCGGTGGTCGTGCTGGGCGACCCCCCGTACTACCGGCGGTTCGGCTTCGAGCCGGCCCACGCCGCGGGCTACACCAGCCCGTTCGACGCCGCGGGCGACGCGCTGCAGGTCCTGCCGCTGAGCGACCCGCCGCCGGCCGGCGGTCGGCTGGAGTACGCCAAGGCGTTCGAGGGGACTTGACGGTTCACTCGGGACGCGTCGAGACCGGGCGATTGGCGATCGCCTAGGTTGTCGCGGCGGTGCGGTTGCAGTACGACTCCCAGCGGCTCCAGGACTACCTCAGCCAGAGGTGGGTCATGGCGTGCAGCCGTCGGATCGAGCCGGCGGATGTGCCGTGGCTGATGGGCCCGTACGGCGAGGTCGACGTGATCGCCGACACGTACCTGCAGCGGCTGGCCGACGATCAGGGCCTGACGCTCCAGCGGCACACCGCCGGCGCCGGGCTGACGCCGGACTTCGACACGCTGGCGCTACCCGCCGAGCAGCGGCAGCGGCTGGCGCCGCAGGTGGTGGACTTCTACGAGCACACCGCGGACTACGAGCTGGATGTGTGGTCCCGGTGGAACCCGCTGTTCCGGCCCGGGGCGTCGCTGATTCGCAGGCTCTACAGCCGGCGGCTCGCGCAGCTGAATCTGCCGCTGGACCCGCTGGACACCTCCCGGGGCATCACCAGCGAGATCGTCACGCTGACCGATCCGGCCAGCGGACATCCGCAGTACACCGTTTGGTACCGCACGCTCAAAGCGACGGGCGAAGTGATCTACTCGGGGGTTTACGCGTCGACGCAGCTGCCCGACGGCCGGCCTTGCGTGAAAGTCGTCTTCCCGCTGCCGCGTGGAAGTGCGACGGTGATGCTCGCGGCGAGCGTCACGCCGGACGGCGGGCTGGAGCTGGTGTCCAGCGGCAGGCGGTTTGGTGACGCGGGGTTCTACTTTCTGCTGCGGGATCGCAGGGGCCGACACTTCAGCCAGTACATCCGCAGCCTCCGCGAGCGGATCACGGTCTACGTCGACGACGAGCAGGTCCTGCGGGCCGACCACCGGCTGAGCCTCTGGCGCCGGCCGATGCTCACGCTGCACTACCGGATGACGCGGCGGGAGCCGGGGCCGCCGGGGGCGCTGACGGGCCCTGGGACGAGCCAGTCCGGCGGGCGGCGAGCATGATGAGCATCAAGTCGGGCGGGTTCACGCCGGCGAGGCGGGCGGCTTGGCCGAGGGTGGCCGGGCGATGGTGGTTCAAGACAGCCGCGGCTTCGGCACGGAGGCTCGGCACCCGGCCATAGTCGAGCTCAAGCGGAAGCGGTGTGTGCTCCTGGTCGGCAAGCTGTTGCGTCTGGCGCTGGTGGCGACGGATGTAGCCGGCGTACTTGGCTTCCGCGTCCAGCCGGATGAAGAGCCAGGGGTTGGACTGCGGCGGGGGTGCATTGCCACTCAAGTGGCACTGCCGGTAGACGGAATCTTGTCGTTCGTAGCGCGACCAGTGGGCGTCGTCGACGAGGCCCCAGGATCGGGCGAGGGGTGTCAGGCGGGGGGCGGCGTTGTCGGCGCGGAGGGACAGGCGGTGCTCGGCCCGGCTGGTGAACATGCGGTACGGCTCGGTCGGGGTCTTGGTGACCAGGTCGTCGAGCATGACGCCGATGTACGCCTGATCGCGGGCCAGCCGGACAGGCTCGTCTTCGCCAAGGGCGCGGCGGGCGGCGTTGAGCCCGGCGATCAGGCCTTGGCCGGCGGCCTCTTCGTAGCCGGAGGTGCCGTTGATCTGGCCGGCGAGCAGCAGGCCCGGGGCCCTCTTGACGGCGCAGGTGCTGTCGATCTGGTGGGGCAGGACCATGTCGTACTCGACGGCGTAGCCGGCTTGGGTGATCCGGGCCCGCTCGCAGCCGGGGAGCATGTGGACCAGCCGCTGCTGCACGCCGGCGGGCAGCGACGTGCTGATGCCGTTGCAGTAGATCGTCTCACCGGCGAGCGTTTCGGGCTCGAGGAACACGTGGTGGCTGGTCCGGTCAGCGAAACGGACAACCTTGTCCTCGATCGACGGGCAGTACCGCGGGCCGGCGGTCTGGATCTGGCCGTTGTACATCGGGGCCTGGTGCAGGTGGGCCCGGATGAACTCGTGGGCCTGGGCGTTGGTATGGGTGATCCAGCAGCACCGCTGAGACAACAGCGGGAATCTCGCCGGGTCGGTGTGGTCGCTGAACGGCAGCGGGTTTTCGTCGCCGGGCTGCTGCTCGAGCGATGCGAGGTCGAGCGTGTCTGCGGCGAGGCGTGGGGGCGTGCCGGTCTTGAGCCGGCCCAGCTCAAGGCCCAGGCGCTGCAGGGCGCCGCTGACGCCATCGGCCGAGGCCTCGCCGACGCGGCCGCCGGGGGTCTGGGTGGGCCCGGTGTGCATCAGGGCGCGGGCGAAGGTGCCGGTGGTGAGGACGATGGCAGGGGCGTGGAGGGTGCGGGTGTCCGGACCAGTGCCACTGAAGTGGCACTGCCGGGTGTGGACGCCGACGACCGCCCCGTGGTCGAGGACGAAGTCGAGCACCTGGCCCGGCTCGATCGTGAGGTTGGGTCGGGTCGCCAGCAGCCGCCGGACCTCGGCGGCGTAGGCGTCTTTATCGCTCTGGCACCGCGGGCCGCGGACGGCGGGGCCCTTGGACTGGTTGAGCACCCGGAACTGGATGCCCGTCGCGTCGGCGGCCCGGGCCATCAGCCCGCCCATCGCGTCGATCTCCCGGACCATCTGCCCCTTGGCCAGCCCGCCGATCGCGGGGTTGCACGACATGACCCCAACCTTCGCCGGGTCCATCGTGACCATCGCCACACGCCCGGTACCGCCCCGCCGCTGATCGGGCGATGCGTCGTCCCAGCGTGGCCGCAGCACGTTCGTCGCCGCCCAGGCCGCCTCGGCCCCGGCGTGGCCGCCGCCGATCACGATGACGTCGTAGCTCGCCTGCATCGCAGGGAATGCTAAGCCGCAAGCGGCTCACGAGGCGTCGAAGAACCGAGCGTCGGTCCCGCCCTCGCCGATGGTCGCCTTCACCGGCTTGCCACAACGCGGGCAGCGTCCCTCGTATGCCGTGCCCGATCGGTTGCGATACACGCGGCTGTACGCGCTGCAGCACTGCCACCGCACGGCGATCCACGGCCGACCCACCCCCGGCCCCGGAAGGTTTGCCGACGAAGAGCCCCAAGCTTCCGGGGGCACTTCCGGGGGGCCGTCGCCCAGTTGCAGGATGTAGTCCGGGCCATGCACCGGCATTACATCGGCCAACCGCCTCCCTCAGCCGAAGCCGCCGATGTCAATCCGTCGGCTCGGTCCGCAATGTCCCCACTCGACCCGACGGGTTCACACCCGCGGCTTCATGAACCACTTCACGCCATCGCCGCCTGCTTCCGCGACCGCGGGCTTGCCGCTTCCCCATCCGCCGCGTCGGGCGGCGGCTCGGCGGTGTGGTCGTCGCCCGACTCCTCGATCAGGGCGTGGTCGTACATCGCCAGCAGCGACATCAGCCACGCCAGCGTCGCCTCCGCCCCTTGATTCTCGCTCACACCATGGGGCATCAGCGCATCGCAGCAGCCGCCTGTGGTGTTGTCGTACATCGGCACGCCCAGGTCGTTGTCGCCGCGGAACCAGCCCAGGCAACGGTGGGCCCGGTCGATCCACTTCTGCTCCTTGGTCACGCGGTAGGCCTCGATGCACGCGTCGATCGTCCCCGCCGCCTCGGTGGGCATCTGGTTGAACCTGGCCTTGTCACCGCCCCGCGGGTACCAGCCCTCGGACCCGACCGGGGCGAACCGCCCGTCCTCGGCGGTCTGCACGCCATGCAACCACTCCAGGCTCCGCAGCGCCTGCTCGATCATGTCGTTGCGGAACATCCACCGCCCGGACATCAGCAGCGCGTGCGGCAGGCGGGCCGAGGTGTACGTCACGCGGTTGACCGGCCAGGGCCAGTCGTCCGTCGCGTTGTCCTTGAACCGCTCGAACAGCCGCTCGGCCAGCATCTCGCGGACCCGCCGGGCGTTCGAGTCGCCGCTGAACCGCCGCAGGTACGCGTGGATCCCGATCAGCGAATACGCCATGCCGTGGACGTGCTCAAAGCCCTCCACGGCCGGCAGCGCCCGATGGAACAGCGAAGTAGCCAGCGTCAGGTGCCCCTGCACGTGCGTCCGGGCCACGCATTCGCCCAGCCCGCGGAGGCCCCGGGCATGCGAATCCTCGCTGAACCGCCGGTCGTCCCACGTGCGGTCGTAGAGCATCAGCGATCGGAACCGGCCGGACTCCGGGTCCAGCGCGTGGTCCAGCAGCGAGAGGAACCGGACGACCAGCGCGTCCAGCTGCGACGTCTCGGTCGACAGCAGATGGTCCTGCGCCAGCAGCACCGTAATCAGGGCCCGGGCGTTGTCGTCCACGAGGTACCCGCTGCGGCGGTCGGGCACCGTCGCGTGGGCGTTGGTGATGCAGCCGCACGAGTCGGTGAGCGTCAGCAGGTGGTCCAGCTTGATCTCGGCCAGTTCCTGCTTGCCCGTGCTCCCCGCCGCCGAGGCGATCGGCTTGGGCGAGCGGTTCCGCTCCTCGCGGACTTCCTGGAACACATCCAGGTACTGCTCGGCCGCCCGCTGCCAGGCCGACTGCCGCGTGTACTGGTACGCACGCTTACGCATCGCGTGCCGCTGCACCTCATTCTCGAACAGGTCGACAATCGCGTCCGCCAACGCCCCGGGGTCCTTAAACGGCACCAGCTTGCCCCGGCCCTCAGCCAGCAATTCCTGAGCGTGCCAGTACGGCGTGGACACGATTGCCTTGCCGGCACCCGCGGCATACGCCAGCGTGCCGGACGTGATTTGCGCCTCGTTCAAATAGGGCGTGACATAGACATCAGCCGCACCCAAAAACTCCACCAGCTCTTCGAGCTCGACGAACTTGTCGTACCAGTCAATATGGTCGGCCACGCCAAGCTCTTCGGCACGCTTCTTCAGCCCGATGCGGTATTCCTCGCCGGCGTGAGCGATGACCCCCGGGTGCGTTGCCCCCAGCACGATGTACACCACGTCCGGGAACTTCTCGACCACCCGCGGCAGCGCCTCGACCATGTTCTCGATGCCCTTGTTCGGGCTCAGCAGGCCGAAGGTCAGGATGACCCGCTTGCCCTCGACGTCGAACTGGTCCTTATAGAAGTTCGGATCGACAAACGGCACGTCGGGAATGCCGTGCTGAATGATCTGAATCTTCGACCGCGGCACGTCGTAGATGTCGGTCAGGAACTCGTGGGCCCGCTCGGCCATCACGACCAGGCGATCCGACATCTCGACGATGTGTCGCATCGACTCCCGCTGGGCGTCGGTCGGGTCCTTGAGGATCGTGTGCAGCGTCGTCACGACCGGCATCCGCAGCCGACGGAGCATCTCGCCGATGTGCCGACCTTCGGTGCCGCCGTAGATGCCAAACTCGTGCTGCAGGCAGCAGACATCGACGTTGGCCATGTTCAGAAAATCCGCGGCGAGGCGGTACTCGGCGACGCGGTTCTGGTTGATCTCGAACCACACCCGCGGCGGGTAGCGGTAGCCCTCGGGCCGGTCGTTCATGGCGACCGTCTTGACCTCGACGTTGGGCGCGGCCTTGGCCAGGGCCTCGGACAGGTCGGCGGTGAATGTGCCGATGCCGCAGCGGCGGGGCAGAAATGTGCCGCAGAGGCTTGCGGTCTGGATGAGCGGCCAGCGACGGTTCGATGAGGAGGGGCGGTCAGGCATGAAGTGCCCTCATCCTAATAGCCGGCCGACGCCGCCCCGCCCATCCGCTGAACCACATCCCGCCTAAGCCCTACCCCCCCCGCGGTCGATAACCTCCCTACGGCCGTCCGCGCCCGATGAGCCGGGGGTGCCATCCCCCCAACCCCCGTTCCCCGACACCCGATCCCGGACGCTCTCCATGAAAGGCATCATCCTCGCCGGCGGCCACGGCACCCGACTGCACCCGCTGACCCTCGCGGTCAGCAAGCAGCTGCTGCCGGTCTACAACAAGCCGATGATCTACTACCCGCTGTCGGTGCTCATGCTCGCCGGCATCCGCGAGGTTCTCATCATCAGCACGCCACGCGACCTGCCCCTGTTCCAGGGCCTGCTGGGCGACGGCAGCGACTGGGGCATGAGCTTTGACTACGTCCAGCAGCCCGAGCCCAAGGGCCTCGCCCAGGCCTTCCTGCTCAAGCCCGACTTCCTCGCCGGCCAGGGCGGCTGCCTCATCCTCGGCGACAACATCTTCCACGGCCACGGCCTCCAGCAAACCGTCCTCGACGCCGCCACCCAGTGCAACACCGCCGGCGGCGCCACCGTCTTCGGCTACCCCGTCCGCGACCCCGAGCGCTACGGCGTGGTCGAATTCAACGACCAGCACCAGGCCGTTTCGCTCGAAGAGAAGCCCGACGAGCCCAAGAGCCACTTTGCCGTCCCCGGGCTGTACTTCTATGACAGCCAAGTCACCGACATCGCCCAGGACCTCAAGCCCTCGCCCCGCGGCGAGCTGGAGATCACCGACCTCAACCGCGTCTACCTTGATCGCGGCGAGCTGCAGGTGCAGGTCTGGGGCCGCGGCATTGCCTGGCTCGACGCCGGGACGCATGAGTCGCTGCTCGAAGCCGGCACGTTCGTCGAAGCCATCGAGAAGCGGCAGGGCATGATGATCGCCTGCCTCGAAGAGATCGCCTACCGCAAGGGCTGGATCGACGCCGCCGCCCTTGAGCAACTCGGCGACACCCTGAGCAAGAACGACTACGGCGAGTACCTCCTGCGCCTCCTGCAGGACACCCACATCGAACCCTGGGTCTGACCATCTTCTCGTAGGACGGGCGTCCCGCCCGTCGTCGCCGCGCAGCGGCGAACGCCCACACGGCCGCCCCCATGACCGTCACCCCTCAATCCATCCCCGATGTCCTCCTCATCGAGCCCAAACGCTTCGGCGACCACCGCGGCTTCTTCTCCGAGGTCTACAACCGCGACGCCTTCCATGCCGCCGGCGTCACGCAGGACTTCGTCCAGGACAACCACTCGCTCTCCGCCGACGTCGGCACCGTCCGCGGCCTGCACTTTCAGCGCCCGCCCCACGCCCAGGCCAAGCTCATCCGCGTCGTCCGCGGCGCGATCCGCGACATCGCCGTCGACATCCGCCGGGGCTCGCCCACCTTCGGCCAGCACGTCAGCGTCGAACTGTCCGCCGAGAACTGGCAGCAGGTCCTCGTCCCCCGCGGCTTCGCCCACGGTTTCGTGACCCTCACCCCCGACACCGAAGTCCTCTACAAGTGCGACAACCTCTACGCCCCCGACGCCGACGCCGGCCTCGCGTGGGATGACCCCGCCCTCGCCATCGACTGGAGCGTCACCGCGTCCGACGCCGTCCTCTCGAAGAAGGACACCCAACACCCCACCCTCGCCGACCTCGACACCCCCTTCACCGTCTGATCGGAAGCCGACGCTGAGGCGCAGCCGAAGCGTCTGGTATCCCCATGCCCACCCCACCCCCCTACCTCCTCATCGCCCCCACCGGCATGCTCGGCCGCGCCTGGCGCGAACTGCTCGAAGCCCGCAACCTCCCCTGGATCGCCACCTCTCGCTCCGGGAAGCCGACAGCTGAGGCCGCAGGCCGAAGCGTCGGTTTGGTCTCCCTCGACCTCACCGACCCCGCCTCCATCGACGCCGCCCTCCCCACCGAAGCCGACGCTGAGGCGTCCGCCTTAGGCGGAACGCGTCTGGTACTCCCCCGGGCAGTGATCAACTGCGCCGCCTGGACTGACGTCGACGGTGCCGAAACCCACGAAGACCAGGCCCAGGACCTCAATGCCACCGGCCCCGCCCACCTCGCCCAGCGCTGCGCCGCCCTCGGCATCCCCCTCGTCCACTACTCCACCGACTACGTCTTCAACGGCCACGCGACCTCCCCCTACCCCACCGACGCCCCCATCGACCCCGTCAACGCCTACGGCCGAACCAAAGCCGCCGGCGAACAGGCCATCCGCGACGCCCTGCCCGACGATCACCTCATCATCCGCACCAGCTGGCTCTACGCCCCGTGGGGCACCAACTTCGTGCTCACCATGAAGCGCCTCACCGCCGAGAAGGACCAGCTTCGCGTCGTCGCCGACCAGCGCGGCCGTCCCACCAGCTGCCAGCACCTCGCCGCCGCCAGCCTCGCCCTGCTCGACGACCACCACGCCCGCGGCACGTACCACGTCACCGACGCCGGCGAAACCACCTGGCACGGCTTCACCGCCGAGATCAACCGCCAGTGCGGCCACACCTGCGACGTCCAACCCTGCACCACCGCCGACTTCCCCCGCCCCGCCC
>CAZVBW010000097.1:0-12046 GCA_964625505.1 uncultured Phycisphaeraceae bacterium | reverse complement strand
GGATGACGCGGCCTGCCGGCTGCCGGTGGCGGTGCGGCGTCGGGTGCAGGCCCGGCGGGTCGAGCTGGCCGCGGCGGCGGGGCGGCTGGAGGCGCTGAGCCCGCGGGCGGTGCTGGAGCGGGGGTTCACGTATACGACCGGTGGTCGGGGCAAGCTGCTGCGGTCGGCCGAGGATGCCAAGCAGCAGGCGACGTTGACGACGCACTTCGCGGATGGGCAGGTGGTCAGCGCGGTGGGTGCGGCGAAGGCGCGTCGGCGGCGGAAGCGGAAGGGGGGCTCGGGTGGGCCGTCGCTGTTCGAGGGTGAGGCGGGGTCTGCCCACGGCTGAAGCCGTGGGCTTTAGTCGGTGCTTTGGTGCTTGGCGTACTTGCGTTTCATCATGAACGCGGCGAAGCCGGGCAGGGCGGTGGCCGTCGCCAGGGCGAAGCGGGCCGGGCGGCTGGGCCAGACCTCGGCCTTGGGGCTGCGGATGGCCGAGACGATGCGGTTGGCCACGTGTTCGACGGACTGGTGCATCGACTCGGGGGTGCCGCCGCCGCCCTGGTTCATCCCAGCCCGCTCGAAAAACTGGGTGCGGGTGCCGATCGGGTGGACGCTGGTGACGGCGATGCCCTCGTCGGCGAGCTCGCCGCGGAGGGCGCCGGCGATGCTGTCCTGGGCGGCCTTGGTGGCGGCGTAGGGCCCGGCGGTGGGCAGGCCGATCTCGCTGGCGGCCGAGGAGCAGATGAGCATGTGCCGCAGGCCGCCGGGCGTGTCGCGGAGGCGGGGCACGGCCTGCTTGATGGTGCGGATGGTGCCCCAGTAGTTGGTCTCGAACATCGCGCGGTGGGCGTCGTCGTCGGTGTCGAGGACGGTGTCGCTGAGGCCGAAGCCCGCGTTGGCGAACGCGGCGTCGAGTCGGCCGTGGTGCTGCCAGGCCTGGTCGAACAGCGCGGCGACCTGGTCGTCGTGGTTGACGTCGCAGACGATCGCGAGCCCGTCGGTTTGCCGGGCCACCTCGTCGAGCGCCGTCTGATCGCGGCCGCAGACGACGACCTTCATACCGGCGTCGTGGCAGGCCAGGGCGGTGGCGCGGCCGATGCCGGAGCTGCCGCCGGTGATGACGATGACTTTGTCCTTGAGGTCGCGGGCCATGCCCGGAATGTAACGCGGCGGGTCGCGGCGCTACTCGGCGGGCGCGGGCTGGGGGGTGGGCGGCTCGGGCTGGACGACCACTCGGCCGCGGATCGCTGCGGGCTCAACCGTGACCTGACCCAAAAGCGCCGCGTCCGGCGGTGGCACCGAGTGCACCCGCTCGTCGAGCTTGTCGGGCACGGCGATGTCGCCCATGATCATCATCTGCCCGGGCGCCGCCGGACCCACCGCCCCCGGCGGCTGCTGGACGCGGACGCCGGGCATCATCCACTGCGTCGCGAACCGCATCGCCTGGCGGGCCATCGTGAACACGTCGCCGAACCAGCCGCCGTCGCCGGACGTCGCCTGGGCCTGCAGCGGCACCGTGAGCCCCAGCGTCGCGATCGCCAGCGCGGTGCGGGCCCAACGTTGCCGCGGCCATCGCGGCGGGCGCGTGACCATCCGGCCCCGCCGGTCCCTGCGGAACTGCACGCACAGGCGTTGCCCGGCGTCGACCGAATGTTGCACGAGGGACCGGGCCTCGTCGCGGGGCATGGCCGAGAGGTTGGTCACGTGCAGGTCGCACTGGTCGCAGTATCGGCGGACATCGTCGCCGGGCATGGCGTTCCAATCGGCGCTGCAGGGGCTGGCGATCGCGACCTGGTCCAGCGAGATGGTGCGGCGGGTCGTGGGCTGGGGCATGAGCGGGCTCCGGCGGCGGGTCGCAGCGTTGGACGTCCGAGCAGACCCGAGGTTCCCCGGCGGCGGGTCAGGCCTTCCAGCACCACGTCGATTTGTCGTAGAGGTGGTCGAAGCCCATCCGCCGTAGGTTGCCCAGTGAGGTGCGGAGCATGCCGAGCGTTTCGGCGACGGCGACGGTGGCGTTGAGCTCTGCGGCCCGGGCGAGCCGGGCGGCGATCAACGCCGACTGGCCGCCGCGGTTGCGGTGGGGCTTGAGCGTGGCGGCGAAGCCGAGGTAGGCGGTCTTGTCGAGGGTGGCCAGCAGGGCGGCGCTGACCGGTGTGGGTCCGTCGAAGGCGGCGAAGCAATCGACGCCGTCGCGGCGGGCGAGCTGCAGGTATGGCTTGCCGCCGAGGATGGTGGTGAGTTGCTCGGCGTGTGCAGCGGTCTCGATGGGGGTGAGTCGGCGGACCTGCAGGTCGGTCGGGGCCTGCGGTGGTGTCGCATCAACGGACCTCACCAACGTCGGGTAAGTCGTGCCCGTGAACGACTTGAGCCCTGCGTCGACGAGCAGCGTGGCGATGCGGTCAATGTCCGGCACCGAATCGAGCTGCACGAACCAGCGGTCGACCCCGGCGTCGCGATAGTGCTGCACGATCTGGTCGATGAAGGCGGCGGTGAGCTCGCTGTCGATGCCCAGGAAGCGGACCCGATTGCCGTTGCTTGAAGGGAAGGGCGTGACCCGCTGCGGGTCGCAAGTCATCCACGCCCCGGCGGGCGGGTGGGGCACGACGGTTTCGGGCCTCGGCTCCAGCAGCGGGGCCAGTTGCCGAAGGCGGGTTGCGACCTCGGCGGGTGTCACGATGCTGTCTGCGTTACCGCGGGTCGGGCCGCGTCCCAGAGTTGTTGCTGGACCGGTTTGGCGTGGGTGACCCAGTCCAGCTGCTGCGGGCTGATCTGCTGATCGTGGCAGACCGCGGCGGCGATGCCGGCGGCTTCGCCCATGGCGACGGCGTTGCCGGTGACGCGGTAGCTGGAGTGGGCGAGGAAGTCGCCGGAGATGCACCGGCCGGCGAGCAGCAGGTTATCGACGTCGGCGGCGACCAGGGCGCGGTACGGCACGTCGTAGGGCTTGGACTTGAAGCCGTGCGCGTGGTCGATGCCGGTACCGGCCGACTTGCTGGTCGAGTGCACATCGACGCCGAAGGTCACGCGGCAGACGGCGTCGTCGTGGTCGCGGCCGACGCGGAGGTCTTGGGTGTCGACGGTGTAGAGGCCACGGACGCGTCGGCCTTCGCGGACGCCGATGGCGGGGGAGGTGGTGACCAGGCGGATGTCGGCCCACACGCCGCCCAGGCCGCGGAGGGCGTCGATGTGGTTGTGCAGTTCGTCGCGGGCGTGGAGGGTGGCGGCGGTGAGGTCGTCTGCGGAGAGGGCGGACGGGCCGTACTCGTGGTTGATCATCCACGTGTAGAGGTCCGGGGCGATCTCGAAGATGGTGGGTTTGCCGTAGGAGGGGGTGACGCCCGCCCGCTGGAACTCGGCCAGCAGGGCGTCCTTGGGCGCGGACCACGCCCGACCCTCCCGCTCGTGGACGTCGGCGGTCGCGTCGCGGTCGATGCCGGTGATCAGGGCCATCAGCGTCATCGGCTGCGTCTCGCCGGCGCGGTCGGGCCCGGCGGACCCGGGGCCCTCGGCGGGCCGGCCGACTTCGAAGCCGCAGCCGGCCTGGGCGGCGAGGTCGCCGTCGCCGGTGGCGTCGATGAACACGTCGGCGGTCCAGGCCTCGCGGCCGGACTTGCTCTCGGTGAAGATGCCGGCGATCCGCTCGCCGTCGCGGGCGACCGCCGAGACGCGGGTGTACAGCCGGATCGTGACCCCGGCCTCGGCGCACGCCCGTTCGAGCACGACCTTCATCCGCTCCGGGTCGTAAGCCAGGCCGCGGGTCTCGCCGCTGAACCGGCTGAACCGCTCATCGTCCAGCCGCCGGCGGATCTCCTGCATCACGCCGTCCTTGTTGCCCCAGTCCAGCACCCAAGAGAGCATGCCACTGGTCCACACGCCGCCGAGCTGGCCGTGCAGCTCGATGAGCGTCACGGACGGTTCACGGCCGGCCAGCCGCTGGGCCCGCGCCGCTCCGAGGGCCGCCGCGACGCCGGCCGGGCCGCCGCCGGCGATCAGGACCTGGGCGTGCTGCTTGATCGGCAACTCGCGGGCCGGCTCCCGCAGGTGGGGGATGTCGCTCATCGGCTCAGCGTAAGCCCGACCGGGTCACGGCGACAGGGGCAACGCCAGCAGCTGCTCGGCGATCCACCGGCCCTGCTGGGCCTGGATGGCTTCGTGGAAGTGTCGGCCGTCGTGGAGCAGCTCGGCGGACTCGCCCCGCTGCAGGCACCAGGCGTGCAGGTCGATCACGCCGATCGCCGCCTCGGCCATCACCGGCTTGGCGATGGCGTTGTACTGCTGGACATGCTCGTTGTGGCGGTGGAACGGCATGTCCGGCCGGTTGTGGCGGGCCTCATCGACCGGGGTGGTCGTGACCCACACCAGCGAGGCGCCGAGCTCGTGGATCAGCTTGTTCGCGGTGCGGAGGTTCTGCTCATACGCCTCGGGCGGCACCTGCAACTGGCCGGTCTTCGGGTCGGACTTGATGTCGTGCAGGCCGCAGTTGAAAAGCAGCACGTCCGGCCGAAGCTGGCTGTCGCGGACGGCCTGCAGGTAGGCGATGCACATCGACGAGTCGCCGCCGTTAACGCCGCCCGAGCCGGCGGTGTCGAGGTCGTTGGGCAGGTCGTCGCCGCCCTTGCGGCTGTAGTGCACGTGGTCGGCCAGCGCCTCGGCGAGGTGCGGGCCGTACTGGATCGAGATGCTGTCGCCCAGGACATGCAGGTGCGGCCGGTCGCTCATGCGGGCGAGGGTACCGCTCAGCCGCCGTGGCCGAGATAGTCGCGTGACGCGCGGTCGTAGAGGTCGGCGCGGCGGAGCAGGTGCTCGACCGCTTCGCGGACCGCGCCGTGGCCGCCGGGGCGTTGCGTGACGTGTTCGGCCAACTCCCGGACCTCCGCGACCGCATCCGCCGGGGCCAGCCGGTAGCCCACCCGCCGCATCGCCGGCAGGTCCAGCAGGTCGTCGCCCATGTAAGCCACCGTGGACGACTCGATGCCCAGCCGCTCAAGCAGCTCATCGAGCCCCGCGACCTTGTTCTCAAAGCCCTGCTGCACGTGCTCGATGCCCAGCTCCGCGGCCCGCCGGGCCACCATCGGGCTCACCCGCGCGGTGAGGATCGCCACCTCGATGCCGACCCGCTGGGCGAGCTTGATCCCCAGCCCGTCGCGGATGTGAAACGTCTTCGTCTCCGCGCCGCCGCTGTCGTACGTGACCCGCCCGTCGGTGAGCACGCCATCGACGTCGAGGATGAGCAGGGCGGGCTGTGTGCTATCGAGGGTGGGTGTGTCAGGCGTCGAAGTCATAGCTTCACGAGTTCGACTCCGCTTTCGACTGCCGCTCGCTGCAGTTTCTGGTCCAAGCTCATCAGGGGCAGGCCGGTTTCAAGAGCAAGCTGCAGATACTCCGCGTCGTACGCCGTGAGGCCAGTCTTCTTCGCCAAAGCGGCAAGATCAGAGGGGCGTGCTTGCCGACGTGGACCGACCAGCTCGATAGATAGTCGGTCGATCTCGTTCAAGATTTCCGAAACGCTTTGATCCCGAAGTTCACCACGGCGTTCCTTACGCACAACCGCATTGACAACTTCCACTCGCCAAAGCCAGGGCGCTACGGCGCCGTGCCCTCGAATCAGATAGCCGATCAATCGGCCATCTGGTTCCTCGCTGAAGAGCCAAGCCAGCGCCGCGCTCGCATCTAGGATGTACCCGTGCATATTTCACCGCCGCCCGAACTCGATGTCGAGTTTGATCTGCTCAAGCGTCGATTTGGCCACGCGTGGCCGCAGCTGGTCAAGCCACTGCCAGGCGGCAAGGTGGTCTTCGCGGCGGCGAGCAAGTTCGGCATTCTCTGGAGGAAGCAAGCGAGCAACCACGTCGTCGCCTTCCACAATCTCCACAAGCTCTCCTGATTGGCGCACCTTCAGGGCCAGCTCTTGGATCGCATCCGGAACCGAACTCAGTGGAATTGTTGCCATGGTGTTCCTGAACAATAGTACCACGCCTACCCCTCGATCACCTTCAGCGCCACCAGGTCCTGCACGTCGATCAGGCCCAGCGGCCGACCGTCGTCGGAGATGACCGGGACCTCGTCGATCCGCTTTTCCCGCACGGCGTGCACCGCGTCGCGGACCAGCTGATCGGCCCGCAGGGTCCGCGGTGAGCGGGTCATCACGTCGCCGAGTTGCTGTGCCAGCGGCCGGTCGTGTTGCTGGACCAATCGGCGCAGATCGCCGTCGGTGAAGATGCCGGTGAGTTGGCCGTTATCGCTGACCACGAGCAGCGCCCCGGCGCGACGGATCCCGGCGTCGCGGGCATGCCGCTCCGCCTGCTCGTAGGCGTCGCCAAGGGTCGTCGACTCGGCCATCGTCGGCAGGTTGCCCGGCGAGCCGTCGGGGCCGGCCACGCGGAACCGCATCGCCTCGGTGACCGGGCGGAGCAGCCGGCCCAGGCCGCCGCCGGGGTGGCGCTTCTGAAAGTCATCCGCTGAGAAGCCACGCTGCCGACTCACCGCCAGCGCCAAGGCATCACCCAACGCCAGCATCGCCGTGGTGCTCGCGGTCGGTGCGAGGTTGTGCGGGCACGCCTCGGCGACATCCCCCACACACAGCACCACGTCCGCCGCCCGGCCCAGGTCGCAGTCGGCGCCGCGGACGATCGCCAGCGTCGGCACATCATCGGGACGCAGCAGCTCGGCCAGCGTGACCACCTCCTCGGACTGGCCGGAGTAAGACAGCAGCAGCACCGCGTCGCCGCGGCGGACCCGGCCCAGGTCACCATGCATGGCTTCAACCGGGTGCAGGAAATGCGATGGGGTGCCGGTGGAGGCGAAGGTGGCCGAGAGTTTTTGGGCGATCAGGCCCGACTTGCCCAGGCCCGAGATGATGAGGTTGCCCGGCAGCTCGGCCAGCAGCGTCGTGGCCCGGACGAACGACTCGTCGACCGTTACCGCCGCGACCGCCGCGGCCTCGGCGTCGAGCACGCGTCGCGCGAAGTCGATCGGGCTGTCGGCATCGTCGGCCATGACATGCACCACGTTAGAGCAGCTTGCGAAAATTCTCTGCCCCCTCTCCCTTCCAGGGAGAGGGCTGGGGTGAGGGTTGACGCTCTCGGCACGACCCATTCTTATCAATCGTCCGCACACCCCACCCTCCCCCGGCCCCTCCCTCAGAGGGAGGGGTGGCGAAAGTGATCGCCAAGCTAACCTGCAACCCGTGGACGCCACGCCATCGAATGCAGCCCCATCGCCGACGTCTGACTGGCGTGTCGAGCTCGACGCGTACGCCGGGCCGATGGACCTGTTGCTGCACCTGGTCAAGCGGCACGAGATCGACCTGGCGGACATCCCGATCGCCGAGCTGACGGACCACTATCTGGCACATCTGAAGCTGATCGAGACGCTGGACGTCGAGGCGGCGGGGGAGTTTCTAGTCACCGCGGCGATGCTGCTGGAAATCAAGAGTCAGGTCATGGTCCCGCGGGTCGCCGAGGCGCAGCGGAAGCTCGCGGAGGACGAGGTCGAGGACGACGAACAGTCACCGGATACGTCCGATGACGAGGCGGAAACATCCGGGGGCGGGGGCGGGGGGGATCCGCGGCGGGAGTTGGTGGAGCAGTTGTTGGAGTACAAGCGGTTTCGCGACGCGGCCCAGGGGCTGGACGAGCGGCGCGAGAGCTGGTCGGCCCGGGCGGAGGCCGCGGCGAAGCGGCCGTCGAAGGTGCAGGCGGACGACGACGAGGACAGCGCAGGCCAGCGGGACCTGGACCTGGAAGACGTCAACGTGATGGACCTGTGCGAGGCGTTTGGCCGGATGCTCGACTCAATCGGGCAGCGGCCGGGCCACGAGGTGACGTACGACGACACGCCGCTGTCGCTGCACGCGGACGACATCCGCGACCGGCTGGGCAGGGAGTCGGACAAGGCGCTGAGCCTGGCGAAGGTGTTCGAAGGGCGGTCCGGGCGGAGCGAGATGATCGGGCTGTTCCTCGCGGTGCTGGAGCTGGTCCGGCAACGGTGGGTCAAGGTCGAGGTCGATGGCGGGCTGCGGCGGGGCGACCCGAGCGGCCTGCGGCTGGTGCTGGCCGACGGCCCCCCGGACCCGGCCGACGGCGAGGCGGGCGACGCGGGCCCGCCGGACGGTGAGGCGGCGACCAAGTGGCTGGACCCCGAGACGGGCGAGCCGCAGTACGACTGGCCCGATCCGGCGGCGAAGCAGGCGGCGCTGCGCCGGGCGGACCTTCGGCGGCGGCGGGCTCGCGGTGAGGCGACCGCCGAGGATGATGAAGATGCCTTCGATGCATCCGGGGTGGACCCGGAGCAGATGAGTGACGATGATCTGATGCGGGATTGACCCCCCGCAAGCGCGTCCTCGGCCGAGCCCGGGGATGGCGATCCCCGGGCTTTAGACAGGGAGCGAATGATGCCGGTGTATGAGTACCGATGCGGGAAGTGCGAGGAGCTGACCGAGGCGCTGCGTCGGATGGGCGACGCGGACGAGCCCGTGCCTTGTGAGGCGTGTGGCAGCCGGGCAACCGAGCGGGTCCACAGCGTGTTCAGCGCCGGTCCGGCGGTGGGTGGACCGTCGGGCGACGCGATGCCAGCTTGCCAGATGGGGGCCGGGCCGTGCTGCGGGGGCGGGGCATGTGGGATGGGGTGACGACGGGTGTCGATGGGCCGAGGGCTTGGTGAGGCCGAGGTCCGGCGGAGTCGGTCGCGGCTTTACAAGCCGGGCGGCGAGCTTCCTAGGATGCTCGCTATGAACAAGCAAGACCTCTGGCGGCGGTACCGCAAGTACCTCACCAAGGCCACCGGGCTGGGCATCGCGGTGGACAGCTCGCGGATGCCGTTCAAGGACAAGTTCTGGTCCGGGCTCGAGCCGAAGCTGCAGAAGGCCTACGAGGCGATGCACCATCTCGAGGCCGGCTCGATCGCCAACCCGGACGAGCAGCGGATGGTCGGCCACTACTGGCTGCGCAACGCGGGCCTGGCCCCGACCGACGACCTCGCCGACCAGATCACGCAGACCGTCGAGCGGATCAAAGCGTTCGCCGAGCAGGTCCACGACAAGCAGATCACCCCGCAGCGGACCGCGAAGTTCAGCGACGTGCTGGTCATCGGCATCGGCGGCTCGGCGCTGGGCCCGCAGCTGATCGCCGACTGCCTGGGCACCCGCCGGGACAAGATGCGGATCAACTTCATCGACAACACCGACCCGGACGGCATCGAACGCCTGCTCCAGTCGATCCAGACCCGGCTCAAGAGCACCATCACGCTGGTGGTCAGCAAGTCCGGCGGCACCGCCGAGACCCGCAACGGCATGGTGCTCACGAAGAAGGCGTACGAGGAGCAGAGCCTCGACTTCGCCCAGCACGCGGTCGCGGTCACCGGCGAGGGCAGCAAGCTCGACAAGATCGCCAAGAAGGACAAGTGGCTCGAGCGGTTCCCGATGTGGGACTGGGTCGGCGGGCGGACCAGCGTCACCTCCGCCGTGGGGCTGCTGCCGATGGCGCTGCAGGGCCTGGACGTCGACGGCTTCCTGCAGGGGGCGTCGGACATGGACCGCGTCACCCGGCTCAAGATCACCCGCCGCAACCCCGCGGCCCGGCTGGCGGCGATGTGGCACTTCGCCACCGGCGGGGCGGGCGAACGCGACATGGTCGTCCTGCCCTACAAGGACCGCCTGCTGCTGATGAGCCGGTACCTCCAGCAGCTGGTCATGGAGTCGCTGGGCAAGGAGCACGACCTGGACGGCAACGTCGTCAATCAGGGCCTGGCCGTCTACGGCAACAAGGGCTCGACCGACCAGCACGCCTACGTCCAGCAGCTCCGCGACGGGCTGGACAACTTCTTCGTGACCTTCATCGTCGTCCACCAGGACGTGGCCCGGCCCGGCGGCCACGAGTGGACCACCGTCGATGACGAGGGCGCCACCGCGGGCGACTACCTCCACGGCTTCTGGCAGGGCACGCGCGAGGCCCTGTGGCAGAAGCGCCGCGGATCGATCTCGATCATCTGCCGCAAGCTCGACGCCAAGACGCTCGGGGCCCTGATCGCGTTGTTCGAAAGGGCGGTCGGCCTGTACGCCGAGTTGATCCATGTCAACGCGTACCACCAGCCGGGCGTCGAGGCGGGCAAGAAAGCCGCCGCGTCGGTGCTCGAGTTGCAGCACCAGGTCGTCGCGTCGCTGCAGGAGGACCCCGAGACGTTTTTCAGTGCTGAGGAGCTGGCCCAGCGGATTGAGCAGCCGGATAAGACCGAATCGATCTATCACCTGCTCCAGCACCTGGCGCTCAACAAGCGCGGCGTGCAGAAGCACCGCCGGACCTTCGCGGTCCTGCCGCCGAAGGTGAAGCGGACCCGCGACTGGTGACACGCTCAACGCCCACACCTTCAGGCGTGAGCGGGCCGCGGGGGCTTCACAGCGCCGCCAGCTCCTGGCGCAGCAGCCCGGCCGCCTCGGCCACGCCCGCCTGCCAATCCTTGGACCCCTCCTCGAACGCGTAGATCACCGACCGGCTCGCCGTGACCAGGACGCCCGCCCCGTCGCGCAGCAGCGGCCGCAGCGACTCGATTGTGCCGCCCTGGGCCCCGACGCCCGGCATCAACAGCCACTGCCGCGGCATCCGCCCCCGCAGTCGCACCGCCTCGGCGGGGTGCGTCGCGCCGACGACGGCGCCCAGAAGCGACCAGCCGCCCGCCCCGACGTGCGACTCCCCGAGTGACGCCACCAGGTCGGCCGTCGCATCGGCGACGCTCCGCCCGTCGATCAGCATCAGCGACTGCAGGTCGGAACTGCCCGGGTTGGACGTCCGGACCAATGCGAATAGTCCCCGGTCGCACGCCGAAGCGTGCTCGATCATCGGCGTCATCGCATCCGCGCCTAGGTAGGGGTTGATGGTCACCGCGTCAGCCGGGTGGTTGCCGCCGTGCATCCCCTCGCCCTGCAGCGCCGCCGCGTAATGCGTCGCGCTGATGCCGATGTCTCCCCGCTTCGCATCAGCGATCACCAGCAGGCCCGCGTCCCGGGCCGCGTCGACCACCTGCTCGTACGCGAACCAGCCCGCGCTGCCGTAACGCTCGAAGCACGCCAGTTGCGGCTTGACCGCCGCCGCGTAAGGCGACACCGCCTGGATCACCCCCTTACAGAACGTCTCAATCGCGATCGGCGGAACCTGCCGCTGCACCCGCTTGGGCAGCCTCTCGAAGACCGGGTCCAACCCCACGCACAAGGCCGCCCCCTTCGCCGCACACGCCGCCGCCAACCGATCCGCAAAGTGCATCCGCCCACCATAAAGCCGCGGCCGTCGGCCGCGCCTCCTCATCCCATCCCCCGCCGCAACAACACGATGAACGCCGGCCCCCCAATCAGTGCCGTGAAGATCCCCACTGTGCCAGCAGTGCCCCCGCCACATCCGCCACCACCAGCAGCACCGCCCCGACCACCGCCGACGACACCGCCACCGGCCGATGCCCCGGCCCGTGCAGCAACCGCGCCACGTGCGGCCCGATCAGCCCCACAAACGCAATCGGCCCCGCCAGCACCACCGCCGCCCCCGTCATCGCCGCCGACACCCCCAGCAGCGCCAGCCGCAGCCCGCCCAGCCGCACCCCCAGCGCCCGCGCCTCATCGTCCCCCAGCGTCGCCACGTCCAGCCCCGGCCCGGCCCACACCAGCCACCCCAGCCCCGCCGCCGTCAACCCCGCCGCCACACCCAGCATCGCACCGCCCGCTCCCGGGTTCAGCGACCCCATCATCCACGACGCCAGGTCGTCCCGCACCACGCCCGGCCCGATCAAATAGCTCAGCAGCAGAATCACCGCCCCGTTGATCGTGCTCACCACCACCCCCACCAGCAGCAGCGCCAGCGGATCAATCGCCCCCCGCCGCCGACCCGCCAACAGCACCACCGCCGTCGTCGCCGCCGCCCCAAGGATCGCGCCCGTGTGTCCCACGCCGATCGCCCGACCCGCCGCATAACTGACCCACCCCTGCACCAACACGCCCAGCCCCGCCCCCGTGCTCAGCCCCAGAATGTAAGGCTCGGCCAGCGGATTCCGCAGCAGCGCCTGCAACGCCACCCCCGCCGCCCCC
>CAZVBW010000096.1:0-12140 GCA_964625505.1 uncultured Phycisphaeraceae bacterium | reverse complement strand
GGGGGGGGTGGGGGCGGCGATCGTGCCGGTGGTGGTGGGGGATGAGGGTTCGGCGATGCGGTTGGCGGAGCGGTTGGAGGGGGCGGGGGTGTTGGGGGTGGCGATTCGTCCGCCGACGGTGCCGGTGGGGAGCAGCCGGGTGCGGTTGAGCGTGCGGGGGGATTTGGAGGAGGCGGAGGTGGACCGGGTGGTGGAGGCGGTGGGGACGCGGGGGTGAGGGGGGGCGGTGCGGGCGTCGGAGACAAGCCGCGTCGGCTTCCGGGTGGTGGTGGGGCGTGATCCGACGCTTCGCCTGCGGCTCAGCAGTCGGCTTCCGGGCGGGGGCACCAAAGGTCTGGGCATCTGGCCGCGCAAGAACAAGGCGAGCGGTGAGGCTCGCCTTGTGCGGGGGTTGGGTTGTGCGTTTGGGATCAGCCGCCGGGGGTGCGGGCGCCGCCCTCGCCGAAGGTGATCTTGTCGGTGCCCAGGGCGCCGGTGTCGCCACCGAGTCCGCCCAAGCCACCGCCGCCACCTGCGCCGGCCGCGGGCTTGCTGAACGACTCGCGGCCGCCGCTGTCGTCGGTCCACTGCGCCCGCTTGAGCGAGAGACCGATCTTGCGGTCGTCGAGGTCGACGCGGAGGATCTTGACGTTGATCTCCTGGTCCTGTTTGACCACGTCCTGCGGGTTCTCGACCTTGTGGTCGGAGAGCTCGGAGATGTGCAGCAGGCCTTCGAGGTCGTCTTCCAGTTCGACGAAGACGCCGAAGTTGGTGATCTTGGTGACCGTGCCAGTCACGATCATGCCCGGCTGGTAGTGGGTCGGGATGGCTTCGAGCCACGGGTCCTCGGTCATCTGCTTGAGGCCCAGGGCGACGCGCTGCTTCTCCTGATCGACCTCGAGGACGAGGCATTTGACGGACTCGCCCTTCTGGATGACCTCGTTGGGGTGGCTGACCTTCTTGGTCCAGGACAGGTCGGACACGTGCAGCAGGCCATCGATGCCGGGCTCGATCTCGACGAACGCGCCGTAGCTGGCGAGGTTGCGGGTCTTGCCCTCGACGACGGTGCCGGGCGGGTACTTCTCGGCGACGAGCTCCCAGGGGTTAACCTCGGTCTGCTTCATGCCGAGGCTGATTTCCTGCTTGTCCTTGTTGAAGTCGAGGATGACCACGTCGACCTCTTCGCCGATCGAGACCAGCTCGGACGGGTGGTTGATCCGCTTGGTCCAGGACATCTCGGAGATGTGGACCAGGCCCTCGACGCCGTCCTCGAGCTTGACGAACGCCCCGTAGGACATGATGTTCGTGACCTCGCCGCGGATGCGGGTATTGGGCGGGTACTTGCGTTCGATGTCTTCCCAGGGGCTGGAGTCCTTCTGCTTGAGGCCCAGCGCGATCTTTTCCTTCTCGTGGTCGATGTTGAGGATCTTGACCTCGAGCTTTTCGTCGATCCGCACCATGTCCGACGGGTGGTTGACCCGGCCCCAGGACATGTCGGTGATGTGCAGCAGGCCGTCGATGCCGCCGAGGTCGACGAACGCGCCGAAGTCGGCGATGTTCTTGACGGTGCCGGTGACGATGTCGCCGACGTCGATTTTCTCGAGCAGCTTCTTGCGTTGCACGGTCCGCCGGTCTTCGATGAGCTTTCGGCGGGAGATGACGATGTTGCGACGCTCTTCGTCGATCTTGAGGATCTGGGCGTCGATGGTCTGGCCGATGTAGATGCCGATGTCGGGTGGCCGGCGGATATCGACCTGCGAGGCGGGCAGGAACACGGGCACACCGATGTCGACCAGCAGGCCGCCCTTGATCTTCCGCATGACCTTGCCGGAGACCTCGTCCTCTTCGCCCTTCTCGGCGATGATGGCTTCCCAGCCGCGGATGCGGTCGGCCTTGCGTTTGGAGATGTTGACGGTGCCGCCCGAGCCCTCGACCTCTTCGAGGAGGACCTCGACGGCGTCGCCGATCTCGACCTCGGAGGCGTCGTCGAACTCGTTTTTGTCGAGGATGCCCTCGGACTTGAGCCCGACATCGACGAGGAAGTCGTCGCCGGCCTTGCCGATGACCTTGCCGGTCAGGATGCTGCCGGTCTTGAAGTCCTGAATCCCGGCCAGGGGGCTGTCTTCGCCCGTGAGCAGAGACTCCATGTCGCCATCGGCGACGTTCTGGCCGAGGGCTTCGGCGATCATTTGCTCGGCGATTTGGTCCTCGACGTCGAGGGTGGCGATGAGGTTTTTGTCAACCATGAGAGGGGGTTTTGGGGTAGCAGGCCGTGGTGGTCATACCCGCCCGGGCGACGTGCCGCGGGAGCATCGGGTCGCGGCTCACGGTTGAGCCGCCTGGGTCAGCATGTGGTGGGCGGACCCTGCCGAGGGGCCGCCGCCAAATGGTGGATCGACGAGTATAGCGGGTTGTCGTGAGCGAGGAGGGCGGGAGGTGGCGAGCGGTGTGGAGCCCGGGGTTGGTGAACCCCGGGCTTTAGGGGGTGAGCAGGTCGTGGAGGGGGATGGTGACGTGGGGGAAGGCGAGGGGGCTGATGGTGTCGGCGGCGGTGAGGCGTTGGATGTTTTGATACGTCTCGCCTTGCGGGTCGCGATGGACGAGCAGGGCGTTTTGATTCAGGTCGTGGATCCAGTAGTCGGCGATGCCGAAGCGGGCGTAGAGCGGGAGCTTGGTGCTGGTGTCGTAGGTGATGCTGGTGTGGGCGTTTTCGATGAGGAGGAGCGTGTCGGCGGGGGTGGGGTGATCCGAGCGGTAGCGATCGTCCCGCGGCCGAACCACAGCGATATCTGGCCCTGTCTCATTGAGCCGATCAAAGCGGATCGCCTGACCGGCGCGGATGAGGCATTGTTCCCTCGGCAGAAGTTCGTACAGCAGTTCAAGCCACCCCGTGTCCGAAGCGGCGTGGTCAGGTCCCGGCAATGGCATCCAATAAATCTCCCCGTCGATCAACTCCGTCCGCTCGTCCTGCGCAAGGTGTCCAGACTCGACGAGCCCGTAGTAGACGTCGAGCGTGAGCTTGGCCCGCGTCGGTTCATTGAGATGAGCCGGGCGTTGGAGGGCGTGATCGGAGGCGAGGGTCGTCACGGGTGTATTCTACCCACAGATCTAGAAAGCCCGGGGATAGCAATCCCCGGGCATTGGGTGTGGAACATGCACAAGTGCATGAGCTTGAGCTGGTTCTCGCTCAGCTCTTGTTCTCGAGCAGCTCTTTGGCGATGTTGTTGGGCACCGGGCGGTAGTCCAGCGGCTCCATGGCGTAGCTGGCGCGGCCCTGGGACATGCCGCGGAGCGTGTTGGAGTAGCCGAACATCTCCGAGAGCGGGGCCTCGGCGGTGATGATGCGGGTGTTGCCGCGTTCCTGGTCGCCGACGATGAGGCCGCGTCGGCGGTTGAGGTCGCCGGTGACGTTGCCGAAGAACTCGTCGGGCGTGGTGATGACCACCTTCATGATCGGCTCGAGCAGGACGAGCCCGGCCCGGCGGGTCGCTTCCTTGAAGGCGAGCACGCCGGCCTGCTCGAAGGCGATCTGCGACGAGTCCACGTCGTGGTACTTGCCGTCGACGAGCTTGACCTTGACGCCCAGCACCGGGTAGCCGGCGAGGACACCCGAACGGGCGGTCTGGCGAGCGCCCACGGCGACGGACGGAATGTACTCGCGGGGGATCGTGCCGCCGGAGATGCCGTCCTCGAAGGCGACGCCGTCTTTGTACTCGAGCTCCTGCTCCTCGGCCTGCTCGGGGGTGATCGGCTCGACCTCGATGGTGGCCACGCCGTACTGGCCGCTGCCGCCGGTCTGCTTCTTGAACTCGCCGGTGGCTTCGGCCGAGCCCTGGATGGTCTCGCGGTAGGCGACGCGGGGCGTGCCGACGTTGACGCCGATCTTCATGTCCCGCTTGAGCTTGGTGGTGATGATGTCCAGGTGCAGCTCGCCCATGCCGGCGATGATGGTCTGGCCGGTCTCGTCGTCGTAGTGGCTCTGGAACGACGGGTCCTCGCGGCGGAGTGAACCCAGAGCGTTGGACAGCTTCTCCTTGTCCCCGGCTGTCGCGGGCTCGATGGCCATCGAGATCACCGGCTCGGGGAAGTCCATGCGGTCCAGCACGATCGCATCGTCGGCGTCGCAGAGCGTCTCGCCGGTGTAGCTGTTCTTGAGCCCGACCACCGCGACGATCTCGCCGGCCTTGGCCTCATCGCGGGCGATGCGGTCCTTGGCGTGCATCTCGAAGATCCGGCTGACGATCTCCTTCTTGCCGTTGTTGGAGTTGAGCACGCGGGTGCCCTTGGTCATCACGCCGCTGTAGACGCGGACGTAGGTCAGCGAGCCGTGGACGTCGTTGACGATCTTGAACACGAGCGCGGAGAACGGCGCCTCCTCGTCGTGCGGGCGGCTGATCCGCTTGTCGGCGTCGTCGGGGTCGGTGCCGGCGGTCTCGGGGACCTGCGTCGGGTTGGGCAGGTAGTCCACCACGGCGTCGATCAGCCGCTGGACACCGATGTTCTGCAGCGCCGAGCCGCAGAGCACCGGGTGGATCTTCCGCTCGATGACGCCCTTGCGCAGGGCACCCTTGATCTCGTCGTCGGTCAGCTCCTCGTCTTCGAGGTACTTCTCGGTCAACGCGTCGTCCAGCTCGGCGGCCTTCTCGACCAACTCGTGTCGGCGGGCCTGGGCCTCTTCCTTGAGCTCGTCGGGGATGTCCTTCTCCTCGACCGTAGCGCCCATGTCGTCGGGGTTGAAGTAGAACGCCTTCATCTGAATGAGGTCGATGATGCCTTGGAACGTGTCGGCCTGGCCAATGGGCATCTGCACCGCGACGACCGGCGCGGCGAGCCGCTCGATCAGCGTGCCGAAGCTGAAGTCGAAGTCCGCCCCGAGCTTGTCCATCTTGTTGATGAAGCAGATGCGGGGCACGTTGTACCGGTCGGCCTGACGCCAGACGGTCTCGGACTGGGCCTCGACGCCCTCCTTGCCGTCGAAGACGACGACGGCGCCGTCGAGCACCCGCATGGAGCGTTCGACTTCCATGGTGAAATCGACGTGGCCGGGGGTGTCGATCAGATTGAGCGTGTACTCGACGCCCTGCTTCTCCCAGGGGCAGGTCGTGGCGGCGGACTGGATGGTGATGCCGCGGTTCTGCTCGTCTTCGAGGAAGTCCATGGTGGCGGTGCCCTCGTGGACCTCGCCCATTTTGTAGGCCTTGCCGGTGTAGTAGAGGATCCGCTCGGTGCAGGTGGTCTTGCCCGCGTCGATGTGGGCGCAGATGCCGAAGTTGCGGGTCTTTTCGAGGCGGTTGAGTTTGCGGTCGGTGGCGTCGGCGGTGGCGGCGGCGGTCATGGTGGGCTTCCGGGTTGGGGGAGGCGTCGGGCGGGGGCGGTCCGGGGAGGGCCGGGGGGTTGGGTGGTGACAGCGATGCGATCCGGGCCATCGTCGGTCCCGGGATCGGACCGGCCGGGCTACGCGAGCAGCCGGCGCACTTCACATCACAACGGGCAACGGGATCGCCGTGTGGGAAGTTTAGCGGCCGACGCCGCGGCATCAACAGGGCGCCCCGCGACCCGATGCTTCACCGCGCGGGTTGGGCATCCCGCTTCCGGGGGTCAGTACTGGTGGACCATCAACACCCGCGGCCGATCGCCGGCGGCGTTGACGTTGGTGCGGTCGTAGAGGATGGCGAGGTTGCGGGTGAGCACCCGGTCGTACCCGCCGGCACCGTCGGGCCGCAGGCCCACCAGCTTGACGTAGGCGAGGAAGGTGTCGGAGCGGACGGTGGTGGCGCCGGGCAGGGCGGCGAAGAGCCCAATCCGATCCGGCACGTCGTCCGCGACGACTGCACCGTCATCGGGAAACGGCGGGGGCTGGTACGCGTCGGTATCCGACCGCAGGGGGCCAATTGGGTCCGTCGATGTGGGCAAATCGGCGGGGCCTGCCGTGTCAGAAAAATCGTAACCGCTCAATAGGATGTCGGCCTGTGGCCGGGTGATGGAAGCGGCGTTGCCCGCCAGCAGCCGGCCCTGCACGTTGAGCATCTCACCGGTCGAAAAGAAGCCATTGACGTCGTATTCGTAGGTTGAAGATGCATCGCCGAAGCGGTCGTACCAGTCTTCACGGAGTTCGCGGATGGGTGCGACATACGAGATGCGGTCCCGGTAGGAGGCCAAGGCATACGGCACGCCATCGACGGCGGGTGGACCGGTCGCGTGCTCGAAACCCTGAAGGTACGGCAGCGCCGCAAGAACCGGTTCAGGCGCCGTCGAGACATTCACCAGGCCGCTCACGACACCCTGATCGCCGCCGCCGACGCCGGTGCTAAATCGGGCATTCCCAACGATGTCGGAGAAGTCGAAGTAGTCAAACAAGGTTGCGGGCATCGCCATGACCGGGAAGAGCAAGCTCCCCGTGCCGTTTCGGCGGTAATATTGCTCTTGAGTCAGATCGAGCCGACCTGCGGTTGACAGGATGGCGGCGTAGTTGCGCCAGACCTCGGCGTTAGCCGCAGTCGGCGAGGCTGTCGGTCGCGTCAACCCGGCACCGGCTGGGATTGCGAGTGTGGCGTCGTCGTAGACCACGCTGAATCGCTCTGCCATCGCTTCGGTAATCGGCCTACTGTCGAGCGGCGTGGCGGCATTCTGCTCGTGAGTTGCTGTGAATATGGCCGCGAGCTCGCGGACGTTGGCTACTGGGCGACCCGGGCACAGCAGCATCTGCGGTGCCGGCCAAGCATTCGTATCCGGCGTGCTCAATGCGTCACCAAGTCTCGCCGGCTTGTCAATGGCGACCTGTGGGCCATCATCGAGGTAGTCGATGATGTCAACGCCTTCGACGTACGTCCCGTCGGATTCGTGATACGGCGGGGTTCCCGGCGTGGCCGGAAGTGGCAGAGATACCACTTGATTTGCGGCCCGCGCTTCGTACAAGTAGTTCGGGATGCTGCCAGCGGCACCGGTGCCGTAAAAATCGTTATCGCGCGTGTCGCGGTGGAGGCTCGCCACCGTCATCAATCGATCATTGGGGGGTGTCAAGAGAAACCCCGGAGTTGGAAAGACCGAGGGGTCCAAGACGATATCGACCGCCGGCCAATAGGTCGCGGCGGGCAAGGTCGATGGTGCCCGAAGCCGATCCACCAGAACGGAATTGTGCAGCAGGTCAACGGACCAGTTCGCGTCGGCCGCGGCGGGTGGGGTGTAAGTCAGACCGGCCGGGACCTCCACGATGTTCGCGGCGTCAATCTCCTTAGTGCCAGCAGGGGCTGCGGCGGTGAGGTAGGTGTCGATGTTTGTGCCGGTAAGATCGGACGTCAGGATGACGAAGTCATTCTGGGGCACGGTGACTCCGGCCAAGCTGATCGGGGCCTCGCCTCCGAGTTGAATCTCAAAGTCCGTGAGTGGCAGGTCGATGTCGAACGGGTTGTAGAGCTGGATCAATACCAGCGCCCGCTTCCCGGCCGCATCGGCGGCAGTCGCCGCGGGGTCAATAGAGCCGTCCGGGTCTTGATCGATCCAGAGCACGATTGTGACGGCTTCGCCCAAAAAGGGCTGCCGCTCGAAGCCGTAATACGTCAGGTTGCCATCGTCGGAGTTGACGACGGTGTTGTTGGACGGGTCATTGTCAGTGTCGCGGAACGCGCCGATATTGGCGGCCATCATTTGCCCGGGGTAGCGACGATCCACGCCCTGATACGTGCCGGCGATCTGCGTCCGGAAAAGTTCGCGGAGGACCGGTTGCAGGTCGGCCGCGGTGATCTCGCTCAGCGCCGGGCGATATGACGGGATCAGGTTGGTCCCGCTGACCGACGAAACGGTTGACCCGGGGTTCTCCGGGCCGCTGCCATCCATCATGTCCAGCCACGGCGGCATCATCCGTCGGTACGCGTTGATCGGAGAACCGACCTGCACCAGCCGCGTCGCGTTGTAGGTGGTGACGAAGTTGGCCGGTGCCAATTCAGGGGGGAGAACGTTCGGCGGTGAGTCGGCAGGATCTTCCGGGTACAGCGGGTCGATTGCGGTGCCGTAGCTCAGGCGGGTGGAGAGGCTGCTGGGGGCGGCGGCGTTGATTCCTTCGGACAACCGTGCCTGATCGCTCGTCGCCCAAGGCACGAGCGTCGGCATCGCCGACCCCGGGGCCGCGGTGGGGTTGTACAGCAGCGGCAGCCCCACACCGAAGCCCGTCCACCAATTATCACGCGCCGCCTCGCTGTTGAGCGTGCCGCCCGCGGCGTAGCGATCATCAACGAAAGGGTCCGCTGCTTGAAAGAGATCCTGCGTCTCGGTGCGGCGGTTCAAGCCGCCGTGCTTTTCACTGTTAGTGACCAGCGCGTACAGATCAACCGCAGACGGATGGCTGCCGTCGGTTGCGTTGGCTGCGACGCCGCCCCCGGCGGCAAGGCGGTGCTGCGTCGCCGTATTGAGGTTGACCATCCCGCTGGTGTCAATCACACGCAAAGCGGCGACCCAGATCGTCCCATCGCTGCTGACGGGCGATGGCAGCCGATAGAACGACGCGTTCATTGGTGAAGACACCACGCCCGAGCCGTGCTGGAAGTACGCCGTCGGGCCGAGATAGGTCCGGCCGATCGTGTCTTCCTGATTCTCCATCCACTGCGTGTATTCGGCGACGCTGGCAAACCCAGCGATCGGCGGGCCGACGCTGCCGACGTTGCGATACCGTGGCAGGGTGTTCACCAGCGGGTCGTTAAGCGACACGATCGGCAGGCCCGAGTCCAGCGTGCCATCGCCGTCCGTATCCTCACCCAACGCGGAGATCTGGGGGTAGATGTCCCAGAGCATCCGTGTGTCGTTGCTCGAGGTGTCGTTGTCGTATCCTTGGAGCGAAGCGAGCCAGGGACGCAGCGGGCCGGGGTAGGTGATGTAATGCTCGGCGGCGGTCCCCGGTGCGGTCCCGGCCTCAGCCCCGATGGCCCGCAGATAGTTGACGTAGTCCTCAGCGATGTAGCCGCCGATCAGGTCGACCACATCGGCGGTGGCGGCGTCGGCTTGTTGTTGGAGGATGGTGGCGTTGGTGGAGAGGTTGGCCGAGCGGGACTGGCTGACGAAGCCGATGCCCAGCAGCAGGAGGATGACCAGGAGGAACAGGACCAGGAGGATGGCCGAGCCGCGGCGGCGGTGGGGGTCGCGCAGCAGGATGGGAGGTGTGCAAAGCATAATTGTCACTCCCGCAGGTCGATGACGAAGGTGTAGCCCCGGCCGTCGGGCTGATTGGCGTCCCGGTCGTGCAGCTGGGCCAGTTCGCCGCCGGCGTCGTGGAGGTTGAGGCTGATCCGCAGGGCGGCGGGCCAGGGCAGGGCCTCGTTGTCGTCGTAGCCGAAGGTGTACTCGTAGCTGCCGGACGAGCCGCTGACGGTGTCGGCCGGAACCTCGTAGGTGCCCGTGCCCACGTCGGGGGCATCGTTGCTGCCGTACCAGTCCGTATTGGCCGCCCCGGCGGGGTCCAGGTCGCCGTCACCGTCGACGTCCAGCGCGAACTCCACGCGGAAGTTGCCGCAGTTGCCCGCGAGGATCGGGTGAATCGCCATCAGCTCGTTGATCGCTTCCACGGTGTCCGGGTCGCTGTAGTCGCTCCAATCGGCTTCCTGGAGTTCGTCCTTGTCGGGGTAACGTGCGGCTTCGGGTCGGAAACACGCCAACAGCGGGTCATTGGGGGCCGCCGATGCGGTCAGTTGGCTGCGCATCTGCAGCATGTCGGTTTCCACGATGTCGCGTTGGTTCGAAGTGATATCGACCCCGGTCGTGCTGTAGCCGGGGAAAATGCTGTTGGGCACGAAGCCGCTGTTGGGATTAAGCAACGCCAAGCTCCGCCCAAGCATCCAACGCTCGGGTTGGCCGGTGGGGGCTTCGTCAGCCGTCCCGTTGACGTTCGTATCCAAGTGGCCATACCACACGCGGCTGACCGCGGCACCTAACGACTGGTCCAGCCGAGCACCGGTATTCGCCGCGGTACTGAAAAACAGCAGCTGGTCGCGCCACTCGTCGGTGCCGTCGCTGTCCACATCGCCGCGGCGGGTCTTGACGACCATGAACCCGTCGCGGCTGACCGAGGCGAGGTCGCGGCGGAGCTGGGTTTCGATGGCCTGGGCGTGTTGGAGCACGTCGTTCTGGGCGGTGCCCAGCGACGAGGTGGTGCGGGCCTGGTTGAAGATGTACGACGCGGCGGTCAGCAGCAGGGCGAGCACGCCGACGGCGACCATCAGCTCAACCAGCGTGAAGCCGCCGCCGGAAGCAAAGCGGGGGCGTGGTGCGGCGCGTCGCCGGGCCAGCGGACGAGCCGGGTCGCTGGCGCGAATTGTGCGGGTGGATCGGTCCATGTCCTAGTTCACAAACCCGACGCGGATGGACATCGCCCGGTTGTTGTCAAGTCGCAGCATTGAGTAGGGGTTGGCGATGTCGGCCGCACGGATCCCGGGGCTAAAGATGAAGTCGCCCGAGCCTTCCTCGCCTTCAATCGATGCGTTGAACAGCACGCCGTTCGCGTCTTCCAGAAGGACCTGCTGACCAAGTTGCAGGTTGGCCGCGTCGATCGTGCTGACGCCATCGTTGGTAGCGACCTGCAGGCCCGAGGATGACGCCGGGCCAAGGGGGCCGCCCGCATCTCGAGCGATCATCGCGGCCAGCTGTACCCGGCCACCGACCACGCGGTAGACACAACGGCTGACGAAGTCGTCGCCGCCGAAGGCGGTGGTCAACTGCGTCGGGCAGTCGGTCCAGCCACTGGGCGTTGCCCATCCGCTGGTATCCACGTTGCGATACAAGTCGACCAGATTCTGGGCGGCCATGGAGGCGTCGCTGCGTTGGGTGGCGCGGTTTTGGGCGACGGTGCCGGTGGCGAACAGGCTCATCAGGGCCAGTACGCCGATGGCGAGCACGGCGATGGCGAAGAGGACCTCGATGAGGGTGAAGCCCCCGTCGGGCCCAGCCGATGTCGCTCGGCGGACGCCCCCGCGGGTTGTGGAGCGGCAGGTCATCATGACGGGTCCTGCAGGGCGCGGCCGGTGTAGCGGTTGAGCAGGACCCACTCGCCGTTGGCGAGCACCCAGGTGCGTTCGGCGGCGGTGCCGTGGGTGCCGCCTTCCTGGCGGGCCTCCTGGCTGCCGGCGAAGGCGGCGTAGAGGGACACGGGCACGTCGGTCTGGTCGACGGCGGTGTTGCTCAGGTCGTAATCCAGGGCGATCTCGGTGCCCACTGCCGACTGCTCAAGGGCCCCGGTGCGGTTGAAGAGCACGGCGAACAGGACGGTGCCCCCACCGGTGGTGCTATTGGGCGATCGGACGACGGTGCGATCGGGCAGGGTCTGGGAGGACCGGTCCGGGTCGATCGCGAAGACCCGTTCGCCGCCGCTGACCCGGCCGGTGTCGTAGATGATGGTGGCCACGACGGGTTCGCCGGCCTCGTGGGCGAACAACAGGCCGCGGGGCTCGCCGGACTGCATGGCCTCGCTGCGTGTGGCGGCGAAGACGGCGGAGACCTGCTCGCGGCCGATGACCGCGGCGTAACCGCCCACGACGGTCGCCGAGACGCCCAAGACCACGCCCATCATGATGACGATGATGCTGATGACCACCAGCAGCTCGATGAGGGTAAAGCCGGCGGAGCGTGGGCCGGTGGGGCGGCGGGGCTGCATCAGTTGGCCTCCGCGTAGGCGGTGAGGTCGTCGCCCTGAAGCACAAGCCCCCCGGAGTTGGTGGCGGTTCGGGGGGTGATATTGCCAGTACCTGTTTCGAAGGTGCCGTTCTCGCCGCGTGAGATGAACGTGTCGTTGACGAGCCCGATGCTGTTGCCCCACCCGTCGAGGATCGTGTTGGAACTCGCTGAAAGCTGCTCACGGGCCGCCACGTCAAGGGTCTTGATCATGCTGTCCGTGGTTTCGAGCTGGCGGGCCAAGTCGACGAATTCATCGCTGCGGGCGGTCAGGCCGGTAGACGAGAGCGAGAGGTTCGGCTGCACCTCGCGGTAGGCGTCCATGACCTGCTGCATCTGCTGCAGGGTGGCCCGGGTCGTGGCCCGGCTGGACTCGCGAAACACGCCGGTCATCACCGCCACGCCGATGCCCAGCACCAGCACGATGATGGAGGTCACCACCAGCATCTCGATCAGTGTGAAACCATGTAGGGACCGGCCCGGGCGTAGTGGGCGCTTGGGCACACGAGTGG
>CAZVBW010000095.1:0-12533 GCA_964625505.1 uncultured Phycisphaeraceae bacterium | reverse complement strand
CCGTCGATGGCCAACAACCCGGTGAGGGTTGACAATCTTCTACATAGCTGAACCCCCGGAATGGGCTGCGACGGTTCGCGTTCATAAAAGGAAGCCCGGGGCGTTGGCCCCGGGCTTCGTATGGGTCGGTGAGGTTTTACCGGCGACGCCGGCCGATCAGGCACAGTCCGCCGGCGGCGAGCAGGCTGAGGCTGGCCGGTTCGGGGATGGCGACGATCTGAAGGCCCGAGATGCCGAACTCGGCGCCGGAGGTCTGGTTGATGACGGCCCGGAACGAGCTGGCGGTGAGGCCTTCGACCTTGATGTAGTGGCCTTGGTCTTCGTTGCTGCCGGTGTCGACCTGGACCTGGTTGAAGTTGCCGTTGTAGGCGGGCGTGCCGTTGTCGGCGGTGAGCGTGGTCAGGTCTGTCGAGCCGTCGGCGCCGAAGTCGATGAGGAAGTTACCCTCGCCGTTCTCGGAGGTGGCCCCGGTGTAGAGGTAGAGGTCATAACCCGGGCTGGTGTAGTCCGCGGAGAGGTTGAGGACCTCGACGTACTCGTTTTTGCCGCCGTCGCCGCCGGACTTGTTGCCGTAGAACGTGCTGCTCATGAGCGCGTAGTTCGGACCGTCGGCGGGGTTGGGCGGATCGGTGGTGCGGTTGGCTTTGTCTCCGGCGCGGTACCCGGCGAGGGTCCCAACGACGATGCTGCCCGAATCGTCGACCAGCGGGATGTTGGAGACGATGTTGTCCCCGGGTACCGCTTGATCCGAACCGGCGACGACGTTGATGTTGTTCCAGTTATCGACGGGTACGACACCGGCGACATCGCTGGCGGCCAGCGGGCTGTTGTCGTTGGTGTGGAAGTAGTTGATGCTGATGACGTCGGCGGCGGCGACGCCGGCGAGCGCCAGCGAGGCGAAGCAGGTGGTGGTGACGGTGAGTGCGACGCGGTGCATAGGACCTCCTTGGGAAGGGTGAAGAAGCGGGATTACTCGTAGTTAACTCGATAAACGGGACGCTCGATTGACGAAGAACGCCAAAATATGTCGGAATCACGCCAGTCCATTGTTTGCGTGGCTTGTGCGGTCGACCGGCAGATGTCCCGAGTCGATCGGCTCGGGCGGCTGACGCCGTCAGGCTCTGCGGCGTCGTCCGGCGATGAGCAGCCCGCCGAGGCCCAGCAGGGTCAGGGACGCGGGCTCGGGGATGTTGAAGATGGCGTCGAGTGCGGCTTCATCGAGGGCCTCGTCGTAGACGCGGACCTGGTCGATCTGGCCGTTGAACGCGTTCTGGCCCGCGTTCTGGACCGTGTTGTCGGTCTGGTTGTCACCGCCGATGATGAAGTTGAGCGTCGAGTCGCTTTCCAAGCCCGACGGGATCTCATCTTCGGTGTTGACCAGCGTCGTGCTCGTGCTGGTGTTGGTGACGAAGTCCCCGTCGATATAGAACTGGATGCCGTTGGCAGTGTCGTTTTCGTCGATGACGATACCGATCATGTGCCACTGGGTGTCGTCGAGGTTGGTGACATTGGCGGTCCCGGCGCCGCCGCTGATTTCGAATCGCAGGCCGCCGGCGTTTTCGTCGATGACCAGCCGCAGGTCGCTGCCCGAGCCGGTGCCGCTGAAGGGGCTGTAGCTGTACACGCCGTATCGGGCGCCGTCGTCCCAGGCGCCTGCGGTGTCGCTGCGGACCCAGGACACGAAGGTCTTCGCGCCGGTGCCGGTGATGCCCAGCTCGGCGCCGGTGACGTTGGTGTCGATGAACGAGCTGGTCTGGCCGGTGTTGTCGTAGGCGAAGCTGGTGGCCTCCGTGCCGCCGGCGACGATGGAGCTGCCGGCCGGGAAGGTGTCGCTCTGGTCGCCGCTGACCGAGTCGAAGGTGGTGGTGGCGGCGGCGCCTTCTTCAAACTGCCAGAAGCCGGTCAGCGCGGCTTGAGCCGGCGCTCCGCAGAAGGTGGCGACGAGCAGGGGGGCGGTGTACTTGATCATGTGATGGCTCCTGAGATGAGTCGGTGAGGACGGACGGGGCAGGCAAACGCCCACGGGAGAGGTTCATTAAACCCGCGCTCTGCCGCGGGTGATTGGCTTGTAACGCCAAAGTCTGTCGCGTTCTCGCCAGGTCGACGATAGGCTGAGCCTATGAAGCACATCGCGGTGGCGATGGCGCCGTGGCGTCGGCCGCACATGAAGCCGGTGATGCTGGGGTTTCGCAGGTACGCCCGGCGGGCGGGGTGGCGGCTGACGCCGTTGTATTTGCGGGAGTGGATGGGCGAGGACCCGTGGACGCTGTTGGACGCGCCGATCGAGGGACTGGTCGCAGGGGATCAACCCGATTCGCTACACAAGGTGTTGGCGCATCCGGAGCCGAAGGTGATCGTGGGCCCGCTGGCGCGGGGGCACGGCGTGCCTTGTGTGTCACACGACTACGAATCGGTCGGCCGGCTGGGCGTGGAGCACCTGGCGGTGCGGGGGTATCGGGACCTGGTGCTGTTCCGCCACGGCGACCCGCACCGGTGGGACGCGGAGGGGTTGTCGGCGGGTTTTGCGGCGGGTGCCGAGGCGGCGGGGGCGTCGGCGGAGGTGTTCACGACCGGCCCGCGGACGGCGGAGCGTGGCCGGTGGGAGCTGAACGATCAGCTGGCGGACCTGGCGGATGTGCTGCGGCGGGGGCCCAAGCCGCGGGCGGTGCTTTGCTTTGATGATGAGCACGCGTTCCGGGCGCTGCAGGCGGCGGAGCTGGCGGGGCTGCGGGTGCCCGAGCAGGTGGCGGTGTTGGGGGTGGGCGATGACGAGTTTGTGTGCGAGTTTGCGAGCCCGACGCTGTCGGCGGTGACGCTGAATCACGAGCAGGTCGGGTACCTCGCGGCGCAGCGGTTGGACGAGCTGACTGACGGCCGCAAGCCGCTGATGGAGACGACGGTCCGGCCGCTGGGCGTGGTGGAGCGAGAATCGACGGGGCACCTGGCGGTGCGGGACGACGATGTCCGCGAGGCGCTGCGGCGCGTGCGGGAGCAGCTGGATCGGTCGTGGGGCGTGGAGGAGCTGGCCGACGCGGTGAATGTGTCGCCGCGGACGCTGCTGCGGAAGTTCCGCAAGGAGTTGGGCCGGCCGCCGGGCGAGGCGGTGCGGCAGTTGCGGCTGGCCGAGGCGCGGCGGCTGCTGACGACGACGGACCTGCCGTTGCAGCGGGTCGCCGCGGAGACCGGACTGGGTGCGGCGTCGCAATTCGGGCACGCGATCAAGAACGCATTCGGCGTGACGCCGGGGCAGCTTCGGCGGACGACCGGGTGGTGAGGGTGCGGGCGGGGCGGTCCGTCGATGCCGCGGGTTGATCCGCCTGAGGCGGACGGCTCCGGGGTGCGTGGAACATTCACCCCGGGGCGGCCATCGCTTCGCGGAGCTGCTGCAGCGGGTCGGCGACATAGTGCTCGGCCCGCTCGCTCATGGCCTGCGCCAGGGCGACGGTGCGATCGACGAAGGCGGGCAGGTCGGCCGGCTGGACGCGTTCATCGTGCAGGTAGGCGGCGATGAGGCCGTCACGGCTGTCAATACACAGCTCGCGGTTGCTCTGGAGCATCGTCCGCACCTCGGGCCCCAGCACGTGCTGCACCACCAGCCGATCCTCGCCCAGCACAAGGTTGCGTCGGCCGAACGGCGAGCTGTGGGCAAACACCGGCCGGCGGTGCACCTGCTTGAACAGGGCGTTGTTGGGCATCAGCTTGAAGGTGGGCAGCCGGTCGCTCAGGCCATGGACCAGCACGACGACTTTGTCGAACGTGTGATGCTGGGCGTTGGACCGCTCCATCCCCATGACCACGTGGGTGACCTCGACGACCATGCCGTCCAGGCGGTCCCGCATGACGCCCGAGAGCTTGAGCCGGCGGGTATACATCTCCATCCCGCGGAAGACCCGGCGGACCCGCTGGGCGACCTGCTCCAACTCGTCGGGTCGGCGGACGATCTCCAGCGACAGCTCATCGGCCAGTTCGAGAAAACGCCGGCGATCCGTGCGCTGCCGCAACTTGCCCAGCACCAGCCCCGCCGCCACCAGCACCACCATCACGACCAGCGCCGCCACCGCCCACGGCCAGTGGAGGAACGTCTCGTCGACGGTCAGCGGTTGGGTTTGAGCGAGCGGGGGCATGGGCGGTATCGCGTTTCAGAAAGCCGCGGCCGGTGGTCGCGCATCGTTGCATCACCGCGTGGAAAGAGCGCGGCCCACGGCCGCGGCTTTGTGTAGAAGGACTACGACGCGAAGTCCTCGACGCTGGGACACGTGCACACCAGGTTGCGGTCGCCGTGAGCGTTGTCGACGCGGGACACGGGGGGCCAGTATTTGCGGCCTGGATGTGTCATGCCATCGACGGGGTACACGGCCTGCGACCGGGGGTACGGGTGGGGCCAGTCATCGGCGGTGGCCTCGGCAGCGGTGTGCGGGGCCATCTGCAGTGGGTTGTTCTCGCGGTCCAGTTCGCCGGCCTCGATGGCCGCGATCTCGTGACGGATCGCGATCAGGGCGTCGCAAAAGCGGTCCAGCTCGGCGAGCGGCTCGGACTCGGTCGGCTCGATCATGAGCGTGCCGGGCACGGGCCAGCTCATCGTCGGGGCGTGGAAGCCGAAGTCGATGAGGCGCTTGGCGATGTCCTCGACGCGGATGTTGGCCGACTTTTCGAACGGCCGGCAGTCGATGATGAACTCATGGGCGACCGTGCCGTCGCGGCCGGTGTAGAGGATCGGGTAGTGCTCGGCGAGGCGGCGGGCCATGTGGTTGGCGCTGAGGATGGCGATCTGTGTCGCCCGGGTCAGCCCGGGGCCGGCCATGGTGGCGATGTAGACCCAGGGGATCGGCAGGATCATCGGGCTGCCGAAGGGGGCGGCGGAGATCGTGGGTTGCGGGTCGCGGGTTGCGGGTTGCGACAGGCCGGCTCCGCCGCGACCCGCGACCCGCGCCCCGCGGCCCGGCAAAAACGGCCGAAGCGCCTCGGTCGCGGCGATCGGGCCCATGCCCGGGCCGCCGCCGCCGTGGGGGATGCAGAAGGTCTTGTGCAGGTTGAGGTGGCACACGTCCGCGCCGACCGCCGCGGGGCTGGTCAGGCCGACCTGGGCGTTGAGGTTCGCCCCGTCCAGGTACACCAGGGCGCCGCGTTCGTGGACGATCCGGCAGGCCTCGGTGGCCCCAGCCTCGAAGACGCCGTGGGTCGAGGGGTACGTGATCATCAGCGCGGCGAGGCGGTCGGCGTGCTGGTCGGCTTTAGCAGTCAGGTCGTCCAGGTCGATGTCGCCGTTGTCGCGGCAGGCGACGGGCACGACCCGCATGCCGGCCATGACGGCCGAGGCAGGGTTGGTGCCGTGGGCACTCGTGGGGATGAGGCACACGTCACGCCCCCCGGAAGTGCCCCCGGAAGAGGAGCCCGAGTCACTCGCGTGATCGCGGTGATACCCGCGGATCGCCAGCAGGCCTGCGAACTCACCCTGCGACCCGGCGTTGGGTTGCAGCGACACGGCAGGCAGGCCGGTGATAGCGCCAATCCACCGCCGCAGGTCGGTCAGCAGCCGGTCGTAGCCCCCGGCCTGTTCCGATGGACAGAACGGGTGCATGTCCGCCCACGCCGGGTCGAGGATCGGCAGCATCTGCGCCGCCGCGTTGAGCTTCATCGTGCACGAGCCCAGCGGGATCATCCCATCGGTCAGCGACAGGTCCAGCCCGGCGAGCCGGTCGATGTACCGCATCAGGGCCGTCTCGCTGCGGTGTTCGTGGAACACCGGCTGGGCCATGAACTCGTCGTCGCGCTGGTGCGGCTGCAGGGCCGCCGCCACGTCATCGTCGTTGGAAGCCGCGGATGTCAATCCGTCGGCTTGGCCGGCCGCGACACCCCCGCCGCGCCCAAACGCAAGCGCCCGCAGCAGCGTGTCCACATCGCCGTCGGTCGTCGTCTCGTCACACGTGATGCCGACAGTCGTGCCATCGAGTCGGCGCAGGTTGATCCCCGCGTCGGCGGCCGCGTCGATCAGGGCGTCGGCCGAGCGGAAGCCGACCGTGATCGTGTCGAAGTACGCCCCGTCGCCCACGGCGTAGCCCAGCTCGGTCAGGCCGTCGGCGAGGCGGCGGGCCTGGCGGTGGCAGTGCCGCGCGATCTGCTGCAGACCGTCGGGGCCGTGGTGCACGCCGTAGAAGCCCGCGACCACAGCCAGCAGGACCTGGGCGGTGCAGATGTTGCTGGTGGCCTTGTCCCGGCGGATGTGCTGCTCGCGGGTCTGCAGCGCGAGGCGGTAGGCGGTGGTGCCCCGCCGGTCCTGGCTCACGCCGACCAGCCGGCCGGGCAGCTTGCGGGCGTGCTGCTCACGTGTCGCCAGGTACGCCGCGTGCGGACCGCCGAAGCCCATCGGCACCCCGAACCGCTGCGTGCTGCCGATCGCAATGTCCGCGCCCTTGGAACCGCCGCCCCCCCAGCTTCCGGGGGGCCGCAGCAGCGCCAGAGCCAGCGGGTCGGCCGCCGCGACCAGCAGCGCCCCCGCGTCGTGCACCGCCTCGGCCAGCGCGTCGAAGTCGTCCACCACGCCCCGCGTGTCCGGGTATTGCACCAGGACACCACATGCCCCCGGAACCAACTCCCGCAGCGCCCCCGACACTCCCCCGTCCTCATCGAGCTCCGACACGACCCGCAGCTCCAGGCCCACCGCCTCGGCCCGCGTGGCCAGCACCGCCAGCGTCTGCGGGTGGCACCGGTCCGATGCGATGAACATGTCACGGGCCGGCTTCGCGATCGCGTGGCACATCGCCATCGCCTCGGCCGCCGCCGTCGCCTCGTCCAGCAGCGACGCATTGGCCAGCGGCAGCCCGGTCAGTTCCGCGATCATCGTCTGAAAGTTCAGCAGCGCCTCGAGCCGGCCCTGCGAGACCTCCGCCTGGTAGGGCGTGTACGGGGTGTACCAACGCGGATCCTCCAGCACGTTCCGCCGAATCACCGGCGGCGTGTGCGTGCCGTGATACCCCCGCCCGATCATCGACCGCATCACCCGGTTGTGCTCGCCGTAGCCCGCCAGCCGACCCAGCGCTTCAGCCTGCGATAGTGGCCGGTCCAGCGTCAGCGGCTCGCTCAGCCGGATGCCCGCGGGCACGGCGACGTCCACCAGCGACTCGAGCGCGTCGTAGCCCAGCCCGTCCAGCATCTGCTGCACGTCCGCGTCGGTCGGCCCGATGTGCCGCGCCGCGAACGGACCGGGCGCGGCATCGCCCACCCCACCCGCCGAGTCAGGTTCGCCCGCCGCCCGCTCCACCGAGACATCCATCACCGTCATCCCGCCAGTCTAGCGCCGGCTTCGCCATTGCTGCGTGACCGGCCTTGAAGCGTCAACTCGCCCACCGCCACGCCCCCCGAGCCGACGGGTCCACCCGCGGCTTCATCGCTCAAGACTCGCCCGCCGCCCGCAGGCTGCCGCGCAGACAAAAGAGGCCTGCCGGCAACGTGCCGACAGGCCTCCGTACGGGGCAGTGATTGGGCGTCGATCATCGACCGACTCACGCATAATACACCGTAAAACGTTCAAATCAACCAGCCTGCTACAAATTTTTCAGCTCCGGATTTCAACCCGCAGTGGGCATCAACCGTGCGGCCGCCATACCATTCAAAGCGTTCTGCCTGATCCCTGCCCGCTGATGATGCTTTGAAACAGACCCTCTCCCCGAAGGAAGTCGCGGCCGCTGTAGGGGTTAGCGAGTCGACGCTGAAGCGCTGGGCCGACAATGGCCAGCTGCGCATGTCTCGCACGGCGGGGGGGCATCGGCGGATCCCGCTGGCGGAGGCGATGCGATTCGCCCGCGATTCCAAGCTCGCGATCGTTCGTCCGGACATCTTGGGCATGCCCGGCCTGCCCCCGCTCAGCGGCGAGGTCGACATCGAGTCCGCCGAGGACCGGCTGTTCGAACTGCTCAAAGCGGGCAAGGGCCTCGAGGCCCGCGCCCTGGTGATGGACCTGTTCACCGGTGGCACCTCCATCGCCGAGCTCTGCGACGGCCCGATCCGCGGCGCCCTCGAACGCATCGGCCAGCTCTGGAGCCACGACACCCGCGGCATCTTCCTCGAACACCGGGCCACCGACATCTGCGTCGAACTGCTGATGCTCCTGCGGGCCGTCCTGCCCCGGCCCGAACCCGAGCCTGACCCGGATGCCCCCCCCCGGAACTCCGACGGCCAGGCACATGACGACACCGCCCCGGCCCGGCCGATCGCCGTCGGCGGCGCCCCCGCGGGTGACCCGTACCTGATCCCCTCGCTGATGGTCGCTTGCTGTCTCGCCGAAGCGGGCTTTCAGGAAGTGAACCTGGGTCCGGACACGCCCACCGACTCCCTGCTGCTGGCCGTCGAGCACTACCAGCCCCGCCTGGTCTGGATGGCTTGCGCCGTCCGCGACACCGTCCCCCACCCCGCCGCGCTCCAGGACCTCGCCCAAGCCATCGATCAACAGGACAGCTGGCTGGTCCTGGGCGGCCGCGGCCTTCCCGCCACCTGCGACCTGCAGACCGACCGGGTCTCGCTGTGCTCCAACATGGCCGAGCTGGTCGAGTGTGGCCGGGCGCGGCTCAGCGGCGACAGTTGCAACCGGTGACCGGGCCACCCAAGCCGTCCGCCTCAGGCGGCTCAACCCGTCGGCCCGCCGCCCCGCCAACCCTCACCGGCTCGAGACCACCTCGTCCGCCGGCTGGCGTCGCTGCTGGGCTCGCCACTGCGCGGGGCTTTGCCCGACGTGCCGGCGGAACGCCGCGGAGAACCACGATGCGCTGCTGAACCCGCACGCATACGCCACCCGCTTGATCGGCTCATGCGTCGTCGCGAGCATTCGCTGGGCCGCGCCGATCCGCGCCTGCAGCAGGTGCTGATACGGCGAGAGGCCCGTGTGCTGGCGGTACAGCCGGCTGAAGTGAAACCGGCTATACCCCGCGGCGTCCGCCAGGTCATCCACCGTCAACGCCGGCCGATGCAGCTGCTGCTCCAGCAGCTCGACCGCCCGCCGCACCCCCGCCGCGGGCGTCGGCTCGCCCTCGGCCGACGGGTCGCCCAGCACCTCGGGCTCCACCTGCTCCAGATCCATGAGCAGCCCGTACGCTTCCGCGCTCAGCTGCGCCCCCGCCGGGTGGTCCCGCCCCCGCACCAGTCCGCACAGTCCCGCCAGCCGACCCGCCGCCGCGTGGTCCAGGCCCACGTCCAGCACCGGCCCGAGCCGCTGGGCCAGCCGCCGACCGTGATACAGCGCCAAATCCCCGTCAATCATCACCCACGCAAACCGCCACCCCCCCCCGGAAGCCCCCCCGGAACCCCCGCCCCCGTCCGGAAGCCGACGCTGAGCCGAAGGCGAAGCGTCTGGTATGTCCTCATCCCCGGCAGCCTGATCCTCCGCCAACCCATACCCACTCGCCTGCGGCAGCACCAACAACATCGCCCGCCCCGGACCCAGCACGTGCTCCCGCCCACCGGCCCGCAGCAGCCCCGACCCCGCCAGCGTCAGCTGCACCAGCACACCCGGCGCCCGCTCCGCGTTGTCCCACTGATATTGCCCCGGATCGTCTCGATGCTCCAGGCCCACCGCCCGCACATCGCACCGCATCGCCTCGTGACGACGCACCCCGGTCACGTACGACCAGCCGGTCGGCACGTCGTCCCACGCGGGCCCGCACGATCCCGCAACGTCTCCGCACGTAGTCGGCTGGGGGCTTCGCAACGTGCCGTTTAGGCTACTCGACGCCCCAGACCGCAACCCCCGAGCCCCACATGCCCATCCGCATCGCCTTCATCGGAGCCGGCTCCATCGGCTTCACCCGCAAGCTCATCCACGATGTGCTCCAGGTCCCCGAGCTCCGCGATACCCACTTCGCCCTGCACGACATCTCCGAGCGAAACCTGGACATGGTCGCCCAGATCCTCGAGAAGGACCTCCAGGCCAATGACCTGCCCGCGACCATCAGCCGCCACGTCGACCGTCGGCCCGCCCTGGACGGTGCCCGCTACGTCGTCAACACCACCCGCATCGGCGGGCTCGAGGCCTTCAAAGACGACATCGACATCCCCCTGCAGTACGGCGTCGACCAGTGCGTCGGCGACACGCTGTGCATCGGCGGGATCATGTACGGCCAGCGGAACATCCCCCAGGTCCTCGCGTTCCAGAAGGACATGGCCGAGCTCTGCGATCAGGACCACCCGGCCGGGGCCCTGTTCCTCAACTACGCCAACCCCATGGCGATGAACACCTGGGCCGCCCTGGACGCCTACGACCGCGGCGAGGGCATCCACACCGTCGGGCTGTGCCACGGCGTCGAGGGCGGCTGGCGGCAGATCGCCACCGTCCTCGCCACCTTGCACGGCGACACCGAACTGCTCGAAGAGCAGGGCCACACCGGCCTGGTCGACATCGTCTGTGCCGGGATCAACCACCAGACCTGGTACACCGACGTGGTCTACCGCGGCCGACGTATCGAGGCCGACGAACTGCTCGAAGCCTTCGAGGCCCACGAGCACCTGTGCGAAAAAGAGCCCGTGCGGATCGACGTGCTCCGCCGCTTCGGCTGCTACAGCACCGAGTCCAACGGCCACCTGTCCGAGTACGTGCCGTGGTACCGCAAATCGTTTGGCGACGCCCGGGACGACGTCCGGCAGCGGGCCGCGGACCGCTGGGTCGGCCCGCACTCGTGGATCCACGGCGAGACCGGCGGGTACCTCCGCGTCTGCACCGAGGGCCGGCACTGGTTCGTCGATGACTTCCCCAAGTGGCTCGACGAGGCCGGCCAGCCCATGGACACCTGGGGCCGATCCGCCGAGCACGGCAGCTACATCATCGAGGGCTACGAGACCGGCAGGCCTTACCGCGGACACTTCAACACCCGCAACATGCCGCGGCCGTCATCCAGTCACCCGGCGACGGCTTCCGGGGGCGGCCAGATCATCACCAACCTCCCCGGCGACTGCATCGTCGAGGCCCCCGGCTACGCCGACCGCTTCGGCCTGCAGATGGCCGCGGGGCTGGAGCTGCCCCCGGCCTGTGCGGCGACGTGCCAGGCGTCGATCAATGTCCAGCGGATGGCCAAGGACGCCGCCACCGCCGGCGACCGCATGCTGCTCAAGCAGGCCGTGCTGCACGACCCGCTGACCGCCGCCGTGCTCGAGCCCGAACCGATCTGGCAGATGGTCGACCACATGCTCGTCCAGCAAGCCGACCACCTGCCGCAGTATCAGGACAGCGGGGCGGTCGACGCCGCTCGCCAGTCGCTCGCCACACACGACCAGCAGGGCACCCGCGTCCCGCTGCGGGCCGACTTCGAAGGCGCCGCCCGGCAGCACACCAAGTCCGTCGAGCAGCTGCGGGAGGCCAAGGACACCAGCGTCATGGACGCCGACAAGGCCGCCGCCCAGCGGGCCCGCGACGCCAAACAGATCGCCCAACGCGTCGCGGGGTAGCGTCGCGTCAAGCCCCGCATGTACATGCGGGGCTGAAGCGCGACAATGTCCGCGTGACCCACCGCACCTGGACCTTCACCGCCGACGACGGCCCGCACGAGCTGCACGTCCGACACAGCTGGTGGTCCGGCACCGCCGAGGTCTGGATCGACGGCGAGCTATACGCCCGCCGCGAACGCAACATCATCGACGGCGGCTTCACCGGCTCCCGCACCATCGGCGGCCGACGCGTCGACCTCGTGGTCCAGCCGCTGCTCGCCAGCTTCTCCTACGACCTCTGGATCGACGGCCAGTGGCAGCCGGCCGTGTGCCCGACCTGCGGCTATGCCCTGCGGGACGCCACCGTCGGCGACGCCTGCCCCGAGTGCGGCACCGTCATCAGCCCACCGCAAAACCGCTGGCGGCAGTCCCCCGAGCCACACCGCGTGCCACCCATCCAGGCCGGCCGGCCCATCGCGTTGCCGCCGATGGGCCGGTGGGGCGTGATCGTGGTGGCGATGCTGGGCCTGGGCGTCGGCACGGCGATGCTGCTCGTTGCGGTCACCGGTCTGGGCGGCGTGGCGCTCCAGACGTTGCTCGGCACCGTCGGCGGGATCGTGATGCTCTGCGGGGTTGCCCTGCTGCTGCGCCCCGGCGGCGTGACCCCCGCGGCCCGTCGCTGGTCCGATCCGCGGGAGGCGGCGGCCGGGGGGGATCACGCCGGATGATCCAGCCCACGTCCCGCAGCTGGTCGGTGAGCCACGGTGGCACGCTCCATGAGGTCCGGCTGCGGCACCACTGGTGGTCCGGCATGGCCGAGGTCCGCATCGACGGGGAACTGGTCGCGCGTCGCCGGGGCCTGCCGATGGACGCCAGCCCCGGGTTCGTGCTGCGGTGGCAGTGGGGCGGTCGCTCGGCGGTCCTGCAGGTCCAGCCGGTGCTCTCGTGGATGCGGGCGATGTACCGCGGGGCATTCGACCTGTGGGTCGACGGCGTGCGGCAGACCGCCTGGTGCGAGCGGTGCGGCTACGACCTGCGGGCCAGCGGCCAGTCGGCGGACTGCCCGGAATGCGGCACCCCGGTCGCGGTGCGACGCGGCTGGCCGCGGACCACCCCGCCGCAGCTCG
>CAZVBW010000094.1:0-12549 GCA_964625505.1 uncultured Phycisphaeraceae bacterium | reverse complement strand
CGCCGTCGCCCCCGGAAGCGACGCCACCTTCACCCCCGCCAGCGCCCGCCCATCCGACCCCGCCGCCTGAATCGCCCCCGCCAACGCCACGACCGCGTTCTGACTCGTCACACACAGCCAGTCCGGCCGCCCCGCCGCTTGACTTCCCGCCCCCTCTCCCTCCCAGGGAGAGGGCCGGGGTGAGGGTCGTACCTCGCCACCCGCCTCAACGTCACGCTCGCCCGTCATCTCACGCCCGACCCTCCCCCGGCCCCTCCCTGCCAGCGAGGGGGGACCTGTCCCGACCCCCGCCAACCGTCCCACCGTTTCCCGCAACGCTTGGCCATCTTCCGGGGGCTCCACCTCAATCGTCGGCGCCACCAACACCCGCGCCCCCGCCGCCTCCAACCGCTCCACCAACTCCGACCGCTGACTCCGCGTCCGCGTCACCAGCACCGTCTTGCCAAACAGCGGCCGATCCGTAAACCACGTCAACCCCCGATCGTCCAGCCCCGCCACCGGCCCGACCACCACGATCGCCGGCGGCCCCAACCCGCCCGCCGCCACCAACCCCGGCAGCGTCCCCAGCGTCCCCCGCACCGACCGCTGCGTCGGCAGCGTCCCCCACTGCACCAGCGCCGCCGGCGTGTCCTGCCCCAACCCCTGCCCGACCAACACCCCCGCCAGCGCCTCCAGCCGCCCCACCGCCATATAGAAGCACAACGTCCCGCCCCGCTTTACCAGCGCCGCCAGCGCCGCGTAGTCCACGCCCGTCTCATCCTTATCGGGGGTCTCGTGCCCCGTCACGAACGTCACCGTCGATGCCATGTGCCGGTGCGTCACCGGGATCCCCGCCGCCGCCGGCGCCGCGATCCCCGCCGTCACCCCGGGCACCACCTCACACCGCACCCCGTGCTGTTCGCAGTACGCCGCCTCCTCCGCGCCCCGCCCGTATAGATAAGGATCACCCCCCTTGAGCCGGACCACGTGCTGGCCCCGCTTCGCGTGCTGCACCAGCAGGGCATTGGTTTCGTGCTGCTTGAGCTTGTGATGCCCCGCCCGTTTGCCTGCGTCGATCCGCTCCGCACCCGCCGGCGCCTCGTCCAGCAGCCGCGGATTGGCCAGCGCATCAAACACCACCACGTCCGCCGACCGCAGCCGCCGCAACCCATCGACCGTGATCAGCCCCGGATCGCCCGGCCCGGCCCCCACCAGACTGACCAGACCGCCCTGCTTGTGTGTCAAATCTTCCACCGTGATTAAGTCGCGTCCCCACCCGGTCGATTCGGTTGGAGCGGTCGGCCGGATTCTAAGCCCGACCGCACCTGGAGCCCCAACCATGCCCGACGTCGCCCTCAACGATCGCCTCAACCTCGTCCGCCCCGACGAAGACGCGCCGCTGGTCATGAACCGCCGCGCCGCGCCGCGCCGACGCGTCAACGCTCACGTCACCGGCCTGCTCGGCCGGCCCATGCTCCACCCCTCCCAGCCCCGCAAGATCTGCTCACTGCGCCTGGCTGATATGTCCGACACCGGCCTGGGCGGCGCCTCCGACGAAGCCCTGCCCGTCGGCGGCCGCATCAGCGTCTTCTTCCCGCCCCACGGCTCCGAACGCGGCTTCGATATGGCCGGCCGCGTCGTCCGATGCGAACCCTCCGGCGACACCTACCGCGTCGGCATCGAACTGGGCCACCGCGCCGCCGCCTGACCCGCATCAACGTTCAGCCGCCGGCGTCAGGCTGCGCGGGGATAACAAAGAAGCCGACAACTGAGTCCGCCCCAGGCGGACGAAGCGTCGGATCGCCCTCACGACGACCTCACGCCGCCAACGGCGCGCAGTCAAATTAGCGGGTCAACCGGCATATCCTGCCGGCCATGCCCACGCCTCCGCCCACCCCCCTCGCCCACACCCCCACCTTCGGATTCGGCGACCGCCTCGGCCTCGCCACCCCCGGCCACCTCGCCGCCCTCCAACAAATCGGCGGATCCATCCACGGCATCTTCGCCCAGCAATCCATCCGCGAGATGGCCCGCACCGACCGCACCCCCGCCCAAGTCATGCAAGCCGCCATCGACGCCCTCACCGAGGCCAGCTTCGACCAGCCCTGGGGCGCGGACGCCGACCACCTCAAGACCCCCGCCGACGTCGACGCGACCCTCGACGCGGGGTTCACCTTCTTCACCATCGACCCCTCCGACCACGTCGACCAGCAGGCCGACACCTACAGCCCCGCCGAGCTCCAGACCCGCTACGACCCGCCGCCCTGGACCGACCGCTACCTCGGTCAGACGTTCCGCATCGACGACCAGCTGTCGCTGGACTTCGACCAGCTCACCATTCAGCGGGCCGCCGTCAAATACGGCCGCGCCATCGCCCACGCCATCGAGCTCGCCGCCTACATCCGCCGCACCGCCGACGATGCCGGCCGCCCCTGCGAGATCGAGATCAGCGTCGACGAAACCGACCAGCCCACCACGCTCCACGAACACTTCATCATCGCCGACCAACTGATCGCCGCCGGCGTCCCCCTGGTCAGCCTCGCCCCCCGCTTCGTCGGCGAGCTGGAAAAGGGCATCGACTACAAGGGCGACCTCGATGCCCTGGCCGCCTCACTCCGCGACCACGCCGCCATCGCCCGGAACCTCGGCCCGTACAAGCTGTCCCTCCACTCCGGCTCGGACAAGCTCTCGATGTACCGCCCCCTCGCCACAGCCACCGCCGGCCTGCTCCACGTCAAAACCGCAGGCACCAGCTACCTCGAAGCCGTCCGCGTCGCCGCCCGCGAAGACCCCGACCTGTTCCGCGACATCATCCGCTTCTCCCGCACCCGCTACGACACCGACCGCGCCACCTACCACGTCTCGGCTCGCCTCGCCGACGCCCCCGACCCCAACGACATCGCCGACGACCACCAACTCGAGGCCGTCTACCTCGAACACTGGGCCAGCGTGCCCGAAGGCCACGGCTTCACCGCCCCCGCCCGCCAGGTCCTGCACTGCACCTTCGGCAGCGTCTTGACCCACCCCACCCTCGCCCCCCGCCTGACCCGCTGCCTCCACGCCCACCCCGACACCCACCGCGACCTGCTCCAAGACCACTTCGCCCGCCACCTCCAGGCCCTCCAGCCCCCCCAATAGCGACCCCGCCGCCAAAGCCCACGCCTTCAGGCGTGGGAGGGCGCCCGCGGCCTCCCCTCCCGCCGCTCCTCTTCAATTGACACCCCGCCAACCCTTGCTACAGTATTCGGCCCTACCTATTGCGGGGTAGAGCAGTCTGGTAGCTCGTCGGGCTCATAACCCGGAGGTCGCAGGTTCGAATCCTGCCCCCGCTATTGCCCCAAGGCACACAGGGACAAGCACTTAGGCTTGTCCCTGTTTTTTGTTGGGACGCGGGCTGCAGCAAAACTGCAGCAAACTGCAGCAAATCCGCCCGCCACCGACCCCGCAGGACAAGCCGTCACCCCCAACCCCCGGCACCGCCGGGAAGGAGACGTGATGGCCACCATCTATCGCCGCAAGGGCAGCAAGGTCTGGCACGGCAGCTACACCGTCAACGGCAAGCGCAAGCAGCTGTCGCTCAACACCACCAACGAACGCAAGGCCCGCGACTGGCAGAAAATGGTCGAGGCCATGGGCACCGTCCGCCTGCTCAACCAGCCGTCGCGGACGCCGCTGGTGCCGTTCCTCGACGGCTACGCCCGGCACATCCTCGCCGGCCAGACCGACGTCGGCGCGTACAACGACCTGTCCCGCCTGCGCTGCTTCTTCGGTCCGTGCTGTGAGCCGCTGCACTACCGCCCCCGCGGCCGCCGCGACCCCGACGCACCCAACGGCACGCTCAAGGTCTCGGCCGCCAACCTCGAAGACATCACGCCGCTCATGATCGCCTCGCGGCTCAACGAGGACGTCGCCGAGGGCAACTACGGCCGGGCCACGGCCAACGACTACCGTGAGATCCTCCAGCGGATGTTCAACCACGCCATCGAATTGCACGGCTACGTCTGCCCCGACCACCGTTACAAGCACCCCGTCGAGGGCGTCAAGCGGTTCAAAGAGTCTGCCCCGATCATCACCTATCTGAAGCTGGCCGACATCGGCCCCCAGCTCGACGCGGTCGCCGGCAACCCAACCATTCACGCCGCCGTGGCCACGATGATCTACGCCGGTCTGCGCCGCGCCGAGGTCTTCTGGCTGACCGACGACGACATCGACCTGGACCGCCGGTTGATCTATGTGCGGGCCAAGGTCGTGGAGGGCCGTCAGTGGGAGCCGAAAACGAAGAAGAACCGCCCGGTGCCGATCAGCACGAAGCTCCTGCCGATCCTCACCGCCTACATCGCCGGCCGCGGCGAGCCGGCCAGCCCCTGGTTCTTCCCCGCCCCGGCCGGCGGCTGGTGGGACCCGGACAACTTCTCGTCGGACCTGGCCGCCCTCAACGCCGACGCCGGGCTGTCGTGGTCGTCGCTCGACTACCGCCACACCTTCGGCTCCCAGCTGGCCCAAAACGGCGTGAGCCTCTACAAGATCAGCGCGATGATGGGCAACTCCCCTGAGATTGCCCGCCGGCACTACGCCGCCCTGTGCCCCGAAGCGATGCACGCCGACGTCGAGTTCGCCGACGCCCGCGGGCCGACCGCGATCGACCCTGGCGAAGGGCCGCACCTGCGGCTGGTGGTCTGACCGAGTTGCAGACCGCTACGCCTAGCCGACAATATCGCGATGTCTAACTCTCCAGACTGGCTCGCCTTCCGCCGCATCGACCAGATGGTCTGCGACTATGCCCGGGCCAACGTCGCAGAGTATCTGGACCACAGCGTTGCCGTGGAGGAAGAAGCAGCTGAACAGCCGAAGCGACATCGACTCACCAACGATGGGGTGCGTCGGGAGCACCGAGACTTCGAGGCCAAGTTCCCGGACGCCGGCGGTCCCAGCTACACCCGGTGGCTGCGCGCCCAGCTCGACGAACGGATCTTCCGGGCCTTGGCCGCAGGGTGGGACGGCCCGCTGGCGGTGGACGAGATCGCGGACGTCGCCGACGTCATCGACGGCATGCCCAAGGGGTTTACTGGGACATGGCGGCCATGGCCAGCACCGCACCGAGCCATCGTGGAACTACTGCAATCCCAAAGCAAAGCGCTCGGACGAAGCACCTGGGTCGCGCTCGACCGCGACTGGTCGGACTTCCAGCGCATCGACGAGACGACGCCCCTGGTCGAAGGGCTGGAACACGCGTGCGTGGCACTGGCCGCGCAGCGCAGCCTCATGGTCGCGGCGGGGCAGGACGAGTTGGTGCCGTGCCCAGTAGGACCAACGCCTACGCCGACTCACCGACGGCAAGATCGGCTCCCGGAACCACCCGAGGGCAAAGCTCACATCCGAGACATCAGGAAGGCGTTCCTGCACGACTCCAAACTCCGACGCGCCTCTAAAGAGTTCGTGCGCGAACAGGTGGGCGGGCGGCGCGGAGACATCTACAAAGCGTTGGACTGGCTCGCCGATCAAGGCGAGTACGTCCCGAAGTCCAGAAACCTTAGCTGACTTAAATCGTGACTCTAAGCGGGTGAAAGCCGTCCCCAAGTAGGGGACGAGGGGACGGGGTTTCTGGACTATTGAAAGCTCAGGGCCCGCTAAGTTTGTGCTCCGCAATAAACACATCCGGAGCATGAACCGCATGGACAAGAACAAGAAAAAGTCGAACGCGTCTCCCGACCTCATCAGTCTCACCACCCTCGCCCACCGGCTCGACGCCGACCCCTCGTCGGTCCGCCGCTGGCTCCGCGACGCCGGCGTCAAACCGCTCGCGATGTCCGACGGCCCGAAGGGAGCCCTGCGTTACCGCTGGCCCGACGTTGAGGCGTGGCTGCACTCCCGGACCGCTGTCCGCTAAGTCAACAACTTGTCCCTGCCGGTCTGCCCTACCCCGCAACGCAACCCCAAGGATACACGGTGGCCGGCGCGAAAGCGTCGGTCACCTTTTGCCTCATGAACCCCCGTGGTACTCAAATCGTCGTCACGAAGCGGATCGTCAATCTCAAGACAAATCCGCTGCAGGAGCTGTACACCGGCACCTTTTCCACGGCCGACGAAACTTCGCTGCGCACAGACCTCGCCACCAACGGCCAGCGTGACCCGGTCAAGCTTTTGCCCGACGGCACGATCCGCGACGGGCACCAGCGTGTCCGACTGCTGCAGCAACTTGGCCACGAAGCCGTCCAGGCGATCGTCGTCGAACCTGCCGAGGACGCACACGCCGAGCGAGCCGCGTTCCTTCGTGAGAATTTCAGCCGCCGACAGCTGACGGCCCTGCAACGCGGCCGCCTTGCAATCCGCGTTTGGGAGGCCGAACACGGTCTCGGCGTTGGCGATGCGCAGCAGCTCAGATACTGGCACGACCTCAAGCCGGTCATCGCCGATGTCGTGCGCGGCACCGACCGTCACCGTATCCGCGTGCTGCGCATCCTGTTGCTCCCCGACCCCGTCATCAACGCCGTCGACGCCGGCATCGTCAAGATGACCGACGCGGAAAAACTGGACAAACTCTCGGCGGACGGTCTGAATGCTTTGGCTGAAGCCGTCGTCGACGCCGGCGACGACCGCGACGCGATCCGCAACGCGGTCCGAGACGCAATTCCGATCACAAACCGTCCGCCCCGGAAGCAAGCCATCACGAACCGCCTCGACGCCATCATCAAGGCGACGGAGGTCTTCAACGACCACCACGCCGAGCACATCCGCGGCATGAGCCCCTCCGGCTGGCGGGCCTACGTCGAGCCGCCGAAGAACAGCAAATCCACCATCGACGCACTCCTCGCTCGCCTGACCGGCGATGCTGACGACGACGCTCTCGCGGATGTCGTCGTCGACGTCAAGGGGGTCAGCGATGGCTGATCGCCAACCCCGCCCGATGGTCTCTCAACAACTGCTTGCCGACCTCCGCAACGCGAAGACGGCCAGGCGTTCGGCCGATGACGAAGCGTCACAGCTCCGGCAGCAAGTGCTCGACCTCCACGCGGCCGGTGCCACGACCGAGCCGGGCCCGCTGGCATACATGGTCACCGAGCAGTCCCAGCGACGGCTGTCGTACGAAATTGTCGCCGACGCCGTCGGCCAGAAATTGGCGGACAGAATCCGCGATCAGGTGACACCGAGCGTCGCGTTGCACCTGCGACTCAAAACGCGAAGCAAAGGCACATCCCACGAATTTGACGAGGACGAGGAGTTCTCCGAGTGATGGAGCGTTCAGACACCGTGTCCAAAAGCGGAAAGTACGACACCGGTGAATAGCAAAAAAACGGCGGCGCGCCGGACGACCAAATCAGACACGCCGCCGAGTTGATAAGGCACATGCAGTCTACGGACTAACTTCTGAATGGCAATGCCGCTTGGCCTGCTCTCGACGACGAGGAGGCGTCAACGCCGTCATACGCCTACGACCCGCCCATCGAAACGCTAATACGGCAGACCTCGGCCCCCGGAATCCAGCGTGTCGTATTGGTTCGGGCTGGCGTCAGGCAAGCGACAGACCACTTGACCGACGCCATCGTCCTCTCGCATGTGCAGTATCTCACTCAAGGCCGTATGGCTAACGGCAAACGCAGAGGGCACCGTCCGCAACCCGATCGCGGGCTACCAGGCCACTGGACCGCCCAATCCAGTGGAGACCTCGCGAAAGCCACCGGGCTCACCGAATATCAAGTCGATCACGCGTTACGTCGGCTGCGAGAACAGGGCCTCATCGTCTGGAAGGTCGGCCTATTCAATGCGTGCCCCACGAGACACATCTGTCTAAAAGACGAAGCTTTGGACGTCACCGAGACAGACGGCCCCGGCCGACCGATCGCGTTCCGACCGTGGTTGATGAGCGGCCTTAGAAACGCGCTCCAAGGCAAGGATGTCGCCCTGGAGACCGTCGCGTTGGTGGCCTCGCAGCTCCTGTATTGGCATACGCGACGGCATAAAGATCGCAGCTCGATCCTTTGGCCCGCCGAGCCCGACAGCGGGATCGAACACCCATTTTTCTGGAAAGCCAATGTCTCGCTCGCGGATGAGATCGGTGTTTCGAAATACAGAATCAATCGCGCGATGGAGGCCTTGAGACAAGCCGGCTTGGTCAAGACCAAGGCCGGGCTGCGAAGCCAGAAAAGAACGAATCGTGTGATGCTGCCGCCGACAGCGTGGCGGTCTCTCTTGAATGACCTAGAGCAGAAGTCGGCGGTCTGCAGCGATGCGGATGCTTCGGACCCTGATTACCTTTTCGGTGACGGCGCTGGCCCTGAATCGGTGAATGCGCCGCCGCCAGAACGGTGAAAGCGCCGGCGCGGAAACCATGACATAGAGGATTTTCAAAGACGCAGACTGATATGTGAACCGTATCTCGGACAACGGCTTCGCCGTTGAAGCCTCGGAGCAGAATGACTCGGGAATGAAACATCGGACAGCGCCAGGGGTATTTTCATGAGTACGCGAGACACCCTCAACCACACCACCGTGACCACCGGCGAGACGACGCTTGTGAAGCTGGGGCTGAAACGGCTCGGTCGCGAGGACAGCATTACGGCTGTGACGTCTGCAACTGCGCATCGCCTCGGTCACGAGGCGTACCCCGGGCAGATGACATTTGATGCCTTCCACGAGGTCCATCCCGGACTTCCGGTGCGTTTTGCCTCGCCGGCGATGACGCGAAGCTTCCACGCCTCGCACTCACAACTCGCTGAGCTGTTGACTCGCCCGGCAAAGTCCACTTTGGTTCGCCGCCAAGATGAAGTTCGAGATTCTTTGTCGCTACCAGACGACGTGCCGGTCGCTGTCGTTTTCCGCGCCGGACGAACACCCGGTGGCTGGGCTCTGCACGACGGTGATCCCGGTCGTCATGGTAATGGCCACCTCATCGCGTTGCCGAACGAGACGCGTGTGATGTCACGCTTCTACACAGTCTTGGACGCCCTGTCCGCGACCCCCCAACTCGACGACCCCGGCGGCGAAAATGAACCTTCAGAAAGCTTCGACTGGGACCTGCCGTTGCCTCGGTCGGTGCGTAAACGATACGGCCAACAGATCCCCTCACAAGTACTCGGACTGCTGGTGCAGCTCACCTCACGGCTCGTCCCCGAACGCCTTCAACGCCACATAATGTTCCTCGACGGGACCCGGTGGTTCTGCCTCACTCAGTCTCAGATCGCTGGTGTCCTTGGTTGCTCGACGGACGGCGTGAAGAAAGCGATGAAGCGGCTCGCAGATGACGGCTGGGTCGATACCCGCCGGACGTTCAAGGGCAATGTGATTCGGCTCACCGCGAAAGGCAAGGCAGTTCTTCTGGAGGAGGTCGATCGTGTTTACTGACCTCGTGGATCGGACCGTTGACGCTTACGCCGTGGAGGTGCAGCTACATCGGAGCTACACAGACCCACATGTGACAATCCGCCCGCCCGACCATGGACGAGGCGAAGTCGATGGTCGCTGGCGGAATTGGGTTGAGCGATGCGTTGCCGCGGGGATCGACCCGGTGATGTTTATTCGCCATCGCTTCGCCTGCACGCCGACCGACATCGCTGTCCCTTTGCCGCAGCGATTCTTCCGTGTTGGTGACCTGATGGACGAGTTTGAATCGGATGCGATCGAGCTGCGTTCTCGTCTCAATCTGCTGCTCCAGAACCAACTGCAGCACACGCAGCGATATGTCTTACTCAACGATCGTGGGGAGGGTGCCAATTCGACGTTACGCCATTTATCAGTGGATTTCGACGTGCCGCTGGACCCGGTGTTCAGGCTCGCCCTCGCCTTCAGGTCTCGCCTTGTCCGACGCTGGACGGACGATGACAGTCTGATCATGGGAGCGGTCCTGCGTTACGGCCGGATGCCGGCGATCTTCGATGAAGCTTGGGGCGAACGCTGGGTTCATCCGCGACTCTCTCGACTCGGGCCGGCTGCCTACGACCGGCGGCTCGGAGTGAGGGAGGTGATGCAATGAGTCCAAAGAATGCCACCAGACGAGCCAAGGTCGGCGTCGTGGGAGCCCAGTACGTCGCCAGACGATTAGCCTTACGCCCCGACCTCCTGCGGTCGCTGAGGCACGCGGACCTGGCGGCTTCGCTGGGCGATGTCGATCAGGCGTCTGCCTGCCTGTACGAAGCAGCGGTCGAAGTCCTGGCTCCCAGTGGCTCGACGTCCCACCTTCCGGCGATCCGGTCGCGAATCGACCAATCCTCCCGCCCGCTCCATGTTCGCGAGGAGGCGACTGATTTGCTCAAGGCTGCTGAAGAGTTGCCCGCTGTCGCCAGGACGGCATCGCCAAACGACGGTCTGGCGGTAAGTCTGACGCGTGACTTACTCGATCAATCTGCCGCTATATCGCTCGGCGAGTCGCTCGGGGAAGGTGTCCCACCTGCGGCAGCAATCAAGGAATTCGCGGGCCGCGTCGCCGAATACGAGGCGGTTGGCGTGCCGCTCGAACCGCTATTCCCCGACGAATGGGCTCACCAATGTGCCTCGCCTCGGATCATGACCGGCCTGCCGTTCTTCGACGACTTCTTGGGCGGTGGACACGAGCCCGGCGAAGTCATCGGCCTGCTCGCCCCCTTTGGCTCATGCAAGACGACGCTGGCGGTTCAGCTAGCCGTAGAAGCGGCCAAGACGGCGTTCGCGGATCTCGAAGCGGGCGGACCGCGCCGTGTCGCTTTCATTGGTGGCTACGAGGAATCGAAAGCGGACATGCAACGCCGGATACTCAGCTACGCAGCCTCTATCCCCATTGACAGACTCCGGGTCATGACTGCTCTTGAGGCCTTGTCCACATCTGAGAATCTGCAGCCCTATGAACTGAAGTATGCCCGTCAATTGCAACGCCGCGGTGTCATGCAATTCGTTGGAGAGCAAGAACGCGCTGCAGCCGCGATCTCGTGGTTGAATGATCATCTGGTCTATCTGGACTTCCAAGGCGGGGATCAGATCGCCGGCGGATCTAATGGCCTGAGCGGCGTTGCGTCACGGGTCTCCCAAATCCTGGGGGAGCGTGACGCACAGGCCGCGATCATCGTCATCGACTACGTCGGCGCGATGGTCCGTCGCCAGATGGCCGCCGGCAGCGGGTCGGCGGCGTCGGATGCCCAACAACTCCGACACCGCATCGCGGAGGTACCCTTTCAGGCCAAGCAATTGCTCGCGAGGTCGTTCCGCTGCCCGGTCTGGCTCAATCTCCAACTCTCCGGCCGTGCCAACAGCCTCGGGTCTTCCGCGAAAATCACACATACCGACGCTGCGGAGAGCCGGTCCGTGGCCGAAAATCTCGACTTCTGCTTCACCATCGGCTCGCCTGATTCGCAGCAGTTGGCCCGGTTGACATGCACCAAACACCGCCGTCGCCCCCCGAGTCCGAACACGGTGATCCGCATCCGCGGCGCAATGTCTAAGGTTGTCGCCTCCAGTCACCACGTGATTGATCCCGACACCGACCGCATCGTGCCATCCGCTCATGTTGCACGTCTTCGCCCCCCGGGCTGAATCCTCGTCTCTTTGCGCTGGTGACCGGCGGGGGGGTATCCAGAGACGTACTTTTAAATTCTCAACTTATGCGCCCTCCGTCACGAAAACCTTCGATCAATTCGTCAGCGAGCGCCGTGACGGGCAGCTTAATTTCACCTTTCGACGGCATCTTGGGGCCTATTTCAGCCACTTTGATCCCCCGAACGGGGGAGCCATCGCCCTTGAGAACCGAGTAATGCGGATTCGTACGTCGTACGTCCCGCTCAACCGCCGGTCAGGGAGAGGTTGCGCCACTCAACACGGCTCCACGGCGGGACGCAAGCTGAGCCGTGGGGTAAGCGGTCTACCGCCGACACCTTCGAGCACTCCGCCTGCCGCAGCGGTTAGAGCGTCTCCGCCGAATATATCCTTGAATAAGGCCGCCCGCAGACACGATGTCCGGCCAATCGTGAGCCGGCGTCGGCTGCACCAACGGATGCGGCTTTGCCGCTCCGTGACGTGACCATCTGGCCACGTTGACGCCGTCCACCAGCCTCGCGAGGGGTTCCACTGCCGAAGGTTGCCGCACCGGCAACAATCCGGCTTACAGATTTCACGCGGCCCAAAAACGTAAAGGCTGTCACACGTGTCTCAACGACGCTGATCTTTGGTTGACTTCAACGCCCCCGTGACCTGCTTGATGATCGCTGCGACTTCCCGCTGGGTCGAGACCGCAGCCCCGAGCGAGCCAGACAAATTCAACCAGATCGACCCGTCGCTGACGGGTCTCGATGCGACCGATGAAGCTCTGCTCGCGTCCCACCTTCTCGGCCAGCTCGCGCTGCGTGAGACCGGCCCGCGTCCGCATGTCGACCACGGCCTCTAAGACCTTGTCGTAACCGGGAGTCCATTGCGAGTCGCCCATGGCCCGGCATGGTCAGGGCAGACCCCTCTTGATCGCGAAACGCGATCAAGCTATCGTTCATGCTTCCATAGATACTTCTGAGATGGGGCGAGTCATGATCAACTGCCGGGAATGCAACGAAGAGTGTGCGGAAAGCGCCGAGGTTTGCCCACACTGCGGGGTGCGACTGCCCAATGCCTTCCACCATG
>CAZVBW010000093.1:0-12869 GCA_964625505.1 uncultured Phycisphaeraceae bacterium | reverse complement strand
GGCCATCATCTCCGCCAGCTCCTCGACCCGCCGGTCCCCCTCCAGCACATCCACCCGCGTCACCGTTTGCTTCGCCTTGCCCTTCCCGCTCACCGCCTTGGCCACGTGAAAGTGCCGATCCGCAAACGCCGCGATCTGCGGCAAGTGCGTGATGCACAACACCTGATGCCCCCCCCCGCCCCCGGAAGTCGCCCCCGCCGACTTCCCGCCCTTGCCCTTCTCGTGTTTAGCGGCTGCGGCGAAGCCGCGCCCGCCGCCCCCCGATGCCCCCGGCGCGCCGGCCAGTTCCCGCAACTTCCGCCCAATTACCGCGCCCAGCCGCCCGCCGATGTTCGCATCCACCTCATCAAACACCAGCACACTCACCCGATCGTCGCTGGCCAGCACCGACTTGAGCCCCAGCATCACCCGCGACAGCTCGCCGCCGCTGGCGATCTCCCGCAGCGGCTGCGGGTCCTGCCCCGGGTTCGTCTGCGCCAGCAGCACCGCCCGGTCCAGACCCGTCGGCCCCGCCGACTCCTCGTCCAGCCCCACCGACTCCAGCCGCAGCGCCAGCTTCGCCTCGCCCATCCCCAGCTGCTTCAGCTGCGCCTCGACCCGCGGCACCAACTTCTCCCCCGCCTTCCGCCGCGCCCTCGACAGCTCCGCCCCAATCTTGGTCAGCTGCTCCCGCAGCGCCGCGATCTGCTGGTCCATCCCCGCCGACGCATCATCCGCCCCCTCCAGCGACTCCAGCAACCGCCTCAGCGCCGCCCGGTACACCAGCACCACCACCGCCGCATCGTCCGCCGCTTGCTCCGGCACCTCCCCGACTTGGCCGGGGCCATCTTCCGGGGGCGGTGGCAGCTTCGACAGCTGCCCGCTGTACTTGTGCACCAGCCGGTTGATCGCATTGAGCCGCTGATCGACCTGCTCGACCTCGCCCGGATCGTGCTCCAGCCGCTGCGTGTACCGGGCCAGCTCATACGCCGACTCCTGCAGCGTCAGCGTCGCGGTCCGCACCTGCTCGTGCACCGGCTGCAAATCCTCGTCCAACTCCGCCAGCTCGGCCAGCACCTGCGTCATCGCCGTCAGCCGCTCGACCGCCGAGCCCTCTGCCTCATAAAGCGCCTGCTGCACCGACCCCGCCTCGGCCTTGAGCCGCTGCACATGCCCCAGCACCCGCGCCCGCGCCTCCAGCTCGGGCAGCTCCCCCGCCTCCAGCTCCCCCGCATCAATCTCTTGCGCCTGGAACCGGTACAGCTCCAACTGCTGGGCCCGCAGCGTCGCGCTCGCCGCCAGCTCGTCCCGCCGCTGCTCCAGCTCCCGCAGCTCCCGCCAACGCTCGCCGAACCGCTCCCGCACCGCCTCGCACCCCGCAAACGCATCGATCACCGCCAGCTGATTGGCCGGCCGAAGCAGGTACTGATGATCATGCTGGCCGTGGATGTCCACCAGCTGCTGCGCCGCATCCCGGACCATTGCCGCCGTCGCCGGCTGCCCGTTCACGCTCACGCTCGTCCGGCCCGACGCGAACAGCTTCCGCGTGATCAGCACCGGCTCGCCCTCGGGCAGCTCCTGATCCACCGCCGCCGCCACCCGCTGCCGCACCCCCTCGGTCTCCAGCTCGAACAGCCCGCTGACCCGCCCTTCCGCCGCCCCGCTCCGCAGCATCCCCGCGGCAGGCCGCAGCCCGATCAGCGCCTCGACCGCCCCGATCACCAACGACTTGCCCGCCCCGGTCTGCCCGGTAAAGACATTGAGCCCCTCCCCGAGCTCCAGCGTCGCGTCGGCAATCACCGCCAGGTTCGAAATGTGCAGTTCACGCAGCATCCGTGCACGCGGAGCTTACGCTCCGCAGCGGTTAGCCGTTAGCCGGTTAGCGATTAGCCAGACACCCGAAGCCGACAGCTGAGCGCAGCGAAGCGTCGGATCGACCACCCGCGACTCCCAACCGCGCACTGCCCACCTTCTGCCTTCCTCCATCGTCCTTTTACCTTCCCCCCATCTCCCATCTGACTTCCCCCATCTCACTTGCCATTACACTCGCCCGACATCCGACCCCGCCGGCTTCGCCTCCATGACTGCCGCCCCCTCTACCGTCCCGGCCCCAACTGACCACAACCTGCCCGACCCGTGGGGCCCCGCCTGGGAACGCCTGCCGCCGATCGACCTGCGCCAGTTGCAGCGCTTGTCCGACGACACCGGCATCTTCCAGCACGCCGTCCACGCGCTGCCCGACCCCAACCACGGGTACTGCATCGACGACAACGCCCGGGCCCTCATTGCCGCCCTGCGCCACGCCCAGGTCCGCGACCACGACGAGCGGGTCACGCCCACCAGCCGGTACCTCGCCTTCCTGGCCTACGCGTACAACCCGGACACCGGGGCGTTTCGCAACTTCATGGGCTACAACCGCCAGTGGCTCGAGGCCCAGGGCTCCCAAGACTCCCAGGGCCGGACATTCTGGGCACTGGGCTTGGCGATCGCCCACGCCCCGGGCGAGAGCATCCGCGGCCTGGCCCAGAACGTGATGCTCCGGGCGCTGCCCGCGATCAAAGACTTCCAGTGGATCCGCTCGTGGGGCTTCGCCCTCATCGGCCTGGAGCTGTACCTCCGCCACGACCCGGACCACGGCCAGGTCCGCGAGCTCCGCGACCTGTGCCTGGACCGCCTCTTCGACGCCTGGAAGCAAAACGCCACCGACGACTGGCCGTGGTGGGAACCGCTGGTCACCTACGACAACGCCAAGCTCTGCCACGCCCTGCTGCTGGGCGGGGTCAGCACCGGCCGGGCCGAGGTCCGCGACGCCGCCCTCAAAAGCCTCCGCTGGCTGCTCGACGTCCAGACCGAGACCGACGACCAGGGCCGGCCGTACCTCAGCGTCATCGGCAACGACGGCTGGCTCACGCCCGGGCCCGACGGCAAGCCGACCCGGGCGACCTACGACCAGCAGCCGCTCGAGGCGTACGCCATGGTCGACGCGCTGCTCGAAGCGGCGCAGGTCACCGGCGAAAGCCGCTGGGCGGACGACGCCTGGATGTGCTTCCAGTGGTTCCTGGGCCGAAACGTCGACGACGTGCCGCTCTACCACGCCGAGACCGGCGGCTGCCAGGACGGTCTGCAAGCCGACGGACCTAATAAAAACCAGGGCGCCGAATCGGTCCTCGCCTACCTGCTGAGCGTCCTGGCCCTGCATCGCTACGACGCGTCCCGCAGCGGCGGGCTGCGCGTCAGCGGCCCGGCTCAGATCGGTTACGCGTTCGTCGGCGACCCGGCCCAGGCCGCCGTGTGCCGCCGTCGCTACGCCGACATCGACGGGCTCGCGATGCGCGGGCAGTACCTCCGCGACGGCGACGGTGACACCGACCAAACCGTCGGCGACGGGGCCACGACCTACAGCGATGTCGATCGGCTGATCAACGACCCGCGGGTCACGCTCGTCCACCTGGCCGGCCGCCCCGACCACCACGCCGAGCTCGCCGGCGCTGCCCTGCGGGCCGGGAAACACGTCGTGGTCGACAGCCCCCTGGCGACCGGGCTGGTCGATGCCCAGAGCGTCGTCGAGGCCGGCCGGACCCGCGACCGCGTCGTAGCGATCAACCACATCCCGGCCTACGGCCCGCTGCAGCAGGTGGTGCTCGATCTGCTGGATTCGGGCTTGCTGGGCGAGGCATTACGCGGGACCGTGATCGAGGCCGCGTCCGACGCCGACCTGCCCGAGGGCCACTGGTTCTGGGACGCCGACATCTCCGGCGGCCTGCTGGTGCAGCTGGCCACGCCGTGGTTCGAGCTGGTCAGCGGCCTGCTGGGCGAGGGCCAGGTCGTCTGTGCCCAGCGGCTGCGTCGGCCCGGCCGGGAGGTCGTGGACCAGGCCACGTGCGAGGCCCGCTACGGTGCCCAATGCACGGTGAGCTCCTACCACGGGCTGATCCGTTCGCCGCTGGGCGAGCGGGCCGAGCTGCGCCTGACCTGCGAGCGGGGCGAGCTGCGGTTGACCGGCCGCGTCGCCCGGCGGCTGGAACTGCAAGCCGTGGTCAGCCACGATCAGGCCCAGCGGCTCGAGTCGCTGATCGCCAAACACCTCGACGGCGCAGCCGTCCAGACGCTCCGGACCTTTGAGGGCGACGACCGGGCGGCCAAACGGCGGTGGCAGCACGAGTCGATTGACCGCGAGCTGCTCATCACGTGGCAAGACCCGCGGGACCAGCACGCCGTCAGCGACGCCGCCGCCGCCGACCTGATGCGCGACGTCGCCGCGGCGATCCAGGACCCCCACCACCGCTGCCGCGTCGCCGCCGGCCGATCCCTCGGCTCACTACGCATGGCGGTCGAAGCAACCCACCGCGCCGGCCGACGCTGAGCGCCGGGTCGCTCAATCTCCTTCGCGGCCTCGTCTGGACGACGCGTGAGCAAGTGCACAAGCAGCGGCGGCCTGTGCACTCGCTGACACTTTTAGCTCAGATGCAGCACTCGACGTCGCATCTGCCCGTTCCACTACCGTCGCGGTCGGTGAAGTTTGCCGATGCGTGCAGCCGCCCGCGTGCGTCGGCGACCGCGGGTATGCACCCGCGGCTAGGCACCGCGCCGGCGACCACGACTACGCCAGGCGCTGCTGAATCGCGGCGAGGATCTCGCTGATGCGGAAGGGCTTGCCCTGGATTTTGTTGAGACCCTGGGCGTCGAGGCTGTAGCGGCCGTTGATCAGGAAACGCAGCTGGCCGGTGTTGAGCTCGGGAACGAGGATGCGGCCGCGGAACTGGCCGAGCAGCTCGGCGGTGTTGCGGGGCATCGGCGAGAGGTGGCGCAGGTGGGCCTGGGCGACCTTGAGCCCGGCGTCGCGGGCCTGTTTGACGGCGGTGGTGATGCTGCCGTAGGGCCCGCCCCAGCCGAGCACGAGCAGGTCATCATCGGCTTCGCCCTGCAGCAGGGCCAGCTCGGGGATGTCGTCGGCGACGGCGTCGACCTTGGCCTGACGCAGCTGGGTCATGCGTTGGTGGTTGTCCGGGTCGTAGCTGACGTTGCCGGTGCCGTCCTGTTTTTCGAGCCCGCCGATGCGGTGCATGTGGCCGGGGGTCCCGGGCGGGGCCCAAGGGCGGACGTGGCGGTCGTCGCGGCGGTAGGGGTGGAAGCCGTCGTCGTTGGATACCAGACGCTTCTCCGCCTCAGGCGGATCAGCGTCGGCTTCCGGGGCTTCCGGGTGCGCGATCGAGATGGGGTCCAGGGAGTCGACGTCGGGCAGGCGCCAGGGCTCGCTGCCGTTGGCGAGGTAGCCGTCGGACAGGAGGATGACCGGGACCATGTGGGTCATGGCGATGCGGGCGGCCTCGATGGCGGCGTTGAAGCAGTCGGCGGGCGACTGCGGGGCGAGCACGACGGTCGGGCAGTCGCCGTTTCGGCCGAACATGGCCTGGAGCAGGTCGGACTGCTCGGTCTTGGTCGGCAGGCCGGTGGACGGTCCGCCGCGCTGGACGTTGACGACCACGAGGGGCAGCTCGGTCATGACCGCGAGCCCGACGGCTTCGGCCTTGAGGGCCAGGCCCGGGCCGGACGTGCCGGTGACGCCCAACTGGCCGCCGAAGGCCGCGCCGATGGCGGCACACACGGCGGCGATCTCGTCCTCGGCCTGAAAAGTCTTGACGCCAAAGTGCTTCATCGGCGCGAGGTGGTGCAGGATGTCCGACGCGGGCGTGATCGGGTACGAGCAATACACCAGCGTCTTGTCCGCCAGCTTGGACGCGGCGATCAGGCCCGCGGCGAGCGCCTCGTTGCCGGTGACCTTTCTGTAGAGCCCCGGGGCGATGTCGGCGGGCTCGACGTGGAACCGGCTCTGAAAAATCTCGGCGGTCTCGCCGAAGTAGTAGCCGGCCTTGAGGGCGTTGATATTGGCCTGCGCGACGGCGGGCAGATTTTTCTTTTCGCCGAAGTATCGATTGAGGTGGGCAATCGTGTTCTCGAGCGGCCGGTCGAACAGCCAGTACACCAAGCCCAGCGCGTACATGTTGCGGCAACGGCTGGCGTCCTTAGGGCTCAGCCCACTGTCCTTGAGCGACTCGGCGTTGAGCTTGGTGATGGGCACGCGGTACAGCTGGTAATGCTGGGTGAGGACCTCGGCGTCGAGCGGGTTTTGATCGGGTTCGTAGCTGGCCTTGCGGAGGTTGGTCTTGGTGAACTCGGTGTCGTTGACGATGACGATGCCGCCGGGCTCGACGTCGGCCAGGTGGGCCTTGAAGGCGGCGGGGTTCATCGCGATCAGGGCGTCGACGCGGTCGCCGGGGGTGTAGATCGTCTGGTCGGCGAAGTTGATCTGGAAGCCCGAGACGCCGGCGACGGTCCCGGCCGGGGCGCGGATCTCGGCGGGGAAGTCCGGCAGGGTCGCCACGTCGTTGCCGAACGCGGCGGAGGTGTCGGTAAATTGCGTTCCGGCCAGCTGCATGCCGTCGCCCGAGTCGCCGGCGAAGCGGACGACGACGGAGCTGCGGGGCGTGGACGCGGCGGCGGCGGACGGAGCGGACGGCGGGGTGGCGGTGTCGGGCATGTCGAACCGGGCATCGTACCGCGGGAGGCGGGGCTCTGGCAGTGCCACTGAAGTGGCACTGCCGGGGGAGTGCTACGGGGTACCGGGGGCGAGGGTGCCGACCGCGTAACCGCAGGCGGCCAGGGTGATGCCGACCACGTTGTGCAGCAGCACGTTGAGCAGCGCCGCGACCGGCCGGCCGTCCTGGGCGAGCGTCAGGCTCTGGACGGCGAAGGTGCTGAACGTGGTGAACGACCCGAGGAATCCCGCCGCGATTGCGAGCTGCAGGCCCGGCGGCAGCGCGACCCGGCGCTGCGTCAGCCCCAGCAACAGCCCCAGCAGCAGGCAGCCGACGGCGTTGACCGCAAACGTCCCCCAAGGCAACCCGCCCCCGCCCCCGGAAGATGCCACACCCGTCCAGCGGTCCACACCGACGCCCAGCCCGTAACGGCACACCGCCCCGAGCCCGCCCGCGATGCCGATGGCGATGAGGTTGATCCACATGAGGGGTTACATCAGGCGGTCCAGCATCCCTCGCTGCTCGGCGTCGAGATGAACGGCGAGCAGTGGCTGCTGTTCAATCAACGACTGGGCGTCGGCCAGGTCCTGCAGTCGCTTGCTCGACCGGCGTGCTTCGCTCGACGCGGCCCGCAGCTTGGCTTGCAGCAGATCGCGGATGGACAGGATCGGCAGCTCGCGATTGTCCAGCATCAGACCCGTGGCACGGGCAATCCCGTCGGCCAGCGGCGGGTCGTCGGTGATCTGGATCGGTGTGCCGTCTGGCCCGGTCCAATTGTCGCTGTGGGCGTGCTGACCTGCGGGTTCGAATCCCGCCGCCGCCATTGCATCGTGCGGGACCCGCTGGCGATCGTAGACGCAGATAACGATGTCCAAGGTGGTGCGTGGCTCGGCTTGGTGCACCTGCAGCGCGACCCCGCCGATGATGGCGTATGGCACGCCGGCGGCGGTCATCACGTCGTGCAGGGCGAGCAGGTCCGGGCGTTTGTCGCTTCGCATCTGCCCCTGAATCCAGTGGTGCCGACGGTCGAGCGTGAAGCCGATCTCGAGCGGATGGATCACGGGGGCATCGTAACCCGCCGCGAGTCGGGGCGGGCGTGGGGTTGGCCAACCCCGGGCTTTAGCTCACATCCTGCAGCATCTTCTGCGTCAGCTCCCAGAAGTGCGTCTCGCGGAAGCTGGTCGCGGTGCCTTTGAGGCTGCCGTGGCGCTGGGCGTGGTGGTTCCAGTGGCCCTGGGCCATGAGCAGCTTCTGCCGGACCGTCGCGGCGGCGTCGGGGCTGGGCTTGCGGCGCCAGCGGCGGTACGCCACCAGCCCGGCGATCAGGTCCCGCAGCGTCTCCATCAGCGACTCGCTGTAGACCAGCGTGTTGAGCATCGGCTCCAGCTGCCGCTGCCGTCGGCCCGACGCGAGCTGGGACAGGTCGCGGTGGTCGGCGACGACCTGCTCGGCGGCCTGCTGCTTCTCCTGCACCGCCCGGTCCAGCAGCGACCCGGGCAGCCGCTGGATCATCCGCCACGCCGCCGCCGCGTCGATCAGGTCGTCCTGGATCCAGTCCGCGTTCGGGTGCCAGGGCCCGGACTTGCTCATCGCGTAAGGCCCGATGTAAAAGCCCTTCCGCACCGCCTCGGGCGAGGCCAGCAGCAGCTCCACCAGCCGGCGGACCACCTGCTTGTCACTCACCGCCAACCGCTGCCGCGCCCAGTCGCCGGCCAGCTGCTCCAGGTCCAGCTCCGGGTCGGCCGCCAGCTTCGGCGCGGCGAACACGTTCGCATCGATCCACGTTTCGTCGGCCACGAACGGCCCGCCCCACCCGCCGCCGCGGACCCACGTGAGCACCCCCGCCAGGTGCACCCGCCGCTTCGCATCGGCCAGCCCGCGGACCGCGTCCTCCGCGTCACACTCGGGCGGCCCGTCGCGCCACAGCGGGGCTTGCCAGTTGGGCAGACCGCCCTTGCCCTCAAACTCCCGCTGGCACTGCAGCTCGTACATGATCGGCAGCCGCCCGCAGACCAGGCTCGACGGGTTCCACCGCTGGTACCGCCAGAAGTCGGTCTGCGTGAACTTGAACGACAGGATGAACCGCGGGTCGGCCTGGGCTTCATCGTCCGGGGCCGCGGGCAGCTTCGAACACACCCGCCGGGCCAGCTCCGGCTCGTCGTGCAGCCCGGCAGGCCTGACGTTCCACGCCCGGGCGATCAGCGTCTTGCCCGAGCCCTCGACCACCAGCTCGCGGAACCGCTTCAAAATCCGCACGATCCGATCCGCCCGGCCCATCTGGCTGCACCGCGGGCAGTGCGGCTGGTAGATGTCGTTGCCCAGCAGGTACGGGTATCGCGCCGCATCGGTGTCTCCGAACCGCAGCACCACGCCGGTCACGTTCGGCCAGCGCTCCAGCAGTGCCCGCAGCCCGCGGGTCGACGCCTCGAGCGCCAGGTCGCTGGCCGGGCACAGCGTGTCGGGCCGGCCGCGGCAGGTCAGCTGCGCCGCGTCGCGATCGACCAGTGATCGGCCGAGCACCAGCGTGTCGTAAAAGATGAACACGTCCAGCCCGGCATCGCGGGCGGCGTCGATGGTCTGGGTGAGGTGTTCTAAGGAGCTCTCGGCCCACCGGCGCATCTCGCCGTCCTGTAGCACCTCGGGCGAGCCGATGCCCGACACGGCGGTCGTGCCGTAGACGGCCAGGCCGGTGTAACCCAGGGACCGCAGTTGGGCGGGGTCCTGGTACCGCGACGCCGACATGGGATCGGCGGGGTTCTGAATGAGCGTGGCGAGAACGTGCATCACGCGGCAGCGGGCAGGCCGGTGCAGGATAGCGGGCGGGCGGGGTGTGGCGCGGGGCGGGCCTACGGGTGCCAATAGCCGGGTCGCGACACGACCCCGGCACGACGTTCGCATCGCTCGCCATGTGACACCGCGGCGGCCCGCCAGCTACGCCAGGGCCGCGTAGCGGCCCGGCTATTGGCAAGGGTTGTCGCCCGCAGCGGGGCCGCGGCCTTGTCTGAGCACAACGCATCAGCGAGTGCACGAGCAGCCGCGGGCCTGTGCACTCGCTGACGCTTCGTGCTCAGAATGACGCGGCTGTGGTGCCACTGCCGCGTGCGGCAGTGCGCGCATGCCCGCCCAACGCTCGAAGCACGGCCGCACGCGACCGTGGCACCCGCCTCACCCATCGCCGATCCAATAGCCGAGTCGTTAAGCGGCCCTGACGCGACTCCCCGCGGCGCGAAGCACATGCGACCACCTCGCGGCGTGAGCCGCTCCAGGGCGGCGTAGCCGCCCGGCTATGGCCAGCGCGTCGGCGCTCCGCCACTACCCCGCCGCCGCCGCGGCGACCGGTTCGGCCAGCCGGTCGGCGAGGTGGTCCAGGACGTTCATGTAGTTGATGTACGCGTCGTAGGGTGAGGCGTAAGGGCTGAAGTACCGGTGCACCTCGTCGTCGCCGCCGTGCTTGGTGGCCATGTAGTACAGATGATCGCTTGCGGTCAGGTGACGCCAGTCGCGGAGCAGCTGCTCGTCGTGGGCCGCCCGGACTTTGGGCTCCAGTTGGTACAGCCGGTTGGCGGCGCTGGCCTGCATCGCGTTGCCCAGCCAGGCGGTGACGCCGCGGTCGGTATCCGCCCAGCTGGTCGGCTGGGGCACGTCGTACGGCCCCGCCGGGGCGAACTGGTCGAAGCACTCGCTGGGCGTCAGGAACACGCCGCCACCCCGCAGCACCGCGGCGGGCAGCTGCGACAGCAGCTCGAAGATGCCGCTGCCCTGCGGCTGGTGCTCGCCGAAGGTCTCGAAGTCCAGGAACACATTGCGGACCCGCGTCGGGTCGTGCTTCGCGTCGGCGGGCTCGTCACCCTCGGGCGGCGACACGCTCAGCAGCGACTCGGCGAACTCGGCCGCGGTCAACGGCGAGCCCGCCCGGGCCCGGTCGGCAAAGCGAAACGCCAGATCGTCACTCGGCCCGGTGTCCCGCAAAAGCACCGGCAGGTCGTCCAGCCCCGGCGGGTGGTACACCCGATCGACCGGCCGACCCGCGAGGATCTTCCCGACGCCCTCGGCCAGCGTGCCGCGGAAGTGGTCCATGTGATCCAGGTGCCTCGCCAGCTCGTTGCTGTAGATCAGCTCGGTGTTGCGGAAGACCACCGGCGTCTGCCCGGTGAGCTCCTCGATCGCGTCGCTGTGCAGCTGCACCTGCTCGTGGAAGTCGCCCCGGCTGTAGAGAAACGACAGCGAGTGGTAGTACGTCTCGGCAAGAAACTCGACGCACCCGGTGTGGGCCAGCTCGCGGAACCGCTCGAGGACCTCCGGGCGGAAGCGTCGGCACTGATCGATGGCGACGCCGGTGAGCCCGATGGCGACGCGGAAGTCCCCGCCGTGGCGGTCGATCTGGCGGAGCAGCAACTCGGTGGTGGGCAGGTAGCTGCGCTGGGCGACGCGGCGGAGGATGTCGCCGTTGAGCTCGTCGTCGAAGTAGTCGCTGCCGCGGTCGAAGATGCTGAACTTCCGCAGCCGCGGCGGCTGGTGCACTTGGAGGTAGAGGCAGACGGCAGGCATCGGGGGCATTGTGGCGAGCAACGCCCCGTGTGTACATGCGCGGCTGCGGCGGGCATCGCAACTCATTCTGAGCACGACGCGTCAGCGAGTGCACGGGCCGCGGTGATATCGGGCTCGCCGCGACCCGGCTCCGCCGGGCACGCGCGGGGCAAGCCCCGCGGCTAAACAGGAAAGGCACGATCACCCCCCCACCTATATTGCCGCGATGCCCGAGCCCAATCCGTCCGCGCCCCGCTGCCTGCTGGTGATCTTCGGCGCCTCGGGCGACCTGACCAAACGCAAGCTGGTCCCCGCAATGCACGAGCTGCAGCGCAGCGGCCAGCTGCCCGAGCACTTCGCGGTCCTGGGCGTGTCCCGCACCAAGTACACCGACGAGCAGTTCCGCGAGGAGCTGCACGAGTTTGACCCCGACGCCTACCACGAGGACGGCTGGGACAAGCTCGCCCCGCACGTGCATTACTGCCCCGCCGACGCCACCAAGGCCGACGCCTGGGGCGGGATCACCGACTGCATCCACCGCGTCGCCCAGGAGCACGGCACCGGCGACAACGTGCTGTTCTACCTCTCGGTCTCGCCGCAGTTCTTCGAGCCGATCATCAACAACATCGGCCGGTCCGGCCTGGTTACCGAGGGCAAGCGGTGGTGCAGCATCGGCGACGAACGCCCGTGGCAACGCATCGTCGTCGAGAAGCCGTTCGGCCACGACCCGCAGTCCGCGGTCAAGCTCAACCGCACCCTGGGCAACGTCTTCGACGAGACATCGATCTACCGCATCGACCACTACCTGGGCAAGGAGCTGGTGCAGAACCTGCTGGTCCTGCGGTTCGCCAACACGATCTTCGAGCCGCTGTGGAACCACAACTACGTCGACCACGTGCAGATCACCGCCAGCGAAACCGTCGGCGTCGAGGGCCGGGGCAGCTACTACGACGGCCCGGCGGGCGGGGCGATGCGGGACATGGTCCAGAGCCACCTGCTGCAGGTGCTCAGCCTGGTCGCGATGGAGCCGCCGGTGTCGCTGGACGCCACGGACATCCGGACCGAGAAGATCAAGGCGTTCAAGGCCCTGCGGGTGCCCAGCAAGGAGACGGTCCCCCAGATCGCGGTCCGCGGTCAGTACGGGGCGGGCACGGTCGATGGCGAGCAGTACCCGTCGTACCGCGATGAGGAGGGCGTGGCCGAGGACAGCCAGACCGACACGTACGCCGCGATGCAGTTCAACGTCGACACCTGGCGCTGGGGCGGCACCCCGTTCTATCTCCGTAGCGGCAAGGCGATGGCGGCAAAGAAGACTGAGATCGTTCTATATCTCAAGCCCACGCCCCACTGCCTGTTCCGGGAGCAGGCGTGCAAGCTCAAACCCAACCAGATCGTGATCAACGTCACGCCCGACGAGGGCATCCGCCTGCGTTTTGAGGGCAAGGTCCCGGGCCTGGGCATGCAGATCGGCGATGTCGTGATGGACTTCGACTACATGAAGCAGTGGGAAGCCGAACCGCCCGATGGCTACGCCCAGCTCTTGCACGACGCGATGCGCGGCGACCAGACGCTGTTTAAACATCGCGACGAGATCGAAGCCAGTTGGTACGCGGTGCAGCCGGTGCTGGACTACTGGGCCGAGCACCCGCAGGACGACCTGCCCAACTACGAGGCCGGGTCGTGGGGGCCGGAGGCATCGGAGCAGATGCTGCGGGACGCAGGTCGCTATTGGCGGAATGATTGAATCACTCGGCACCCGGCAGTGCCACTTCAGGCCACCTCTATCTATGCGGATCGGGGCAACGGTCGGCGTGGTGATGGGGCGGA
>CAZVBW010000092.1:0-13269 GCA_964625505.1 uncultured Phycisphaeraceae bacterium | reverse complement strand
TGGACCACGACTACCTGCTCGCCGTCCTCGGGCCGTGAGAATGCGATTGCCCTGATGCCCCATGCGCCGCGCCTTCCCGCCCGCCGCGACTTCCGCTATACTCGTCGATTCGCCCGGCGTCGTTGCGTCGGCCGAGGAACCTCACCCCGACCCCCACCCCCACTTGGGAGCTGATGCCACATGGCGATCCGGATCAAAGCCCGCAACGGCGAGTCTGCCGAGCAGATGATGCGCCGCTTCAAGAAGCTGTGCGAAAAAGAGGGCCTCACCAAAGACATCAAGAAGCGGATGTACTACGAGAAGCCCTCCGAGCGCAAGCAGCGGGCCCAGCGCAAAAGCGTCAAGCGGCGTGAGCAGCTGGCCAGCGGCGGCGGCCCGGCTCGTCGACCCCAGTAACATGCAAGATGCCCGGCCCGAAGCCGACGCTGATCCGCCTCAGGCGGAGAAGCGTCTGGTACCCGAAAAGCGCCGCCCCACCGGCGAGCGCGACGCCCGCAGCGTGACCATCGACGCCGCCCGCCTCGCCGCCGAACTTAACTGCACCGAGGTTCAGGTCTACGAGGTCCGCGGCAGCTCGCCGCTGACCGACTACCTGCTCATCGCCAGCGGCACCTCGGACCGCCAGATCAAGTCGGTCGCCGCACGACTGTCCGAACAGCTCCGCGAGCAGGGCTACGACCGGCTCGGCAGCGACCGCGACGACGCCGCGACCTGGCTGGTGCTCGACTTCGTCGAGCTGATGATCCACCTCTTCGAGCCGGCCACCCGCGCCCACTACGACCTCGAAATGCTCTGGGGCGACGCCCCCCGCATCGAGTGGCGTCCCGACACAAAAAGCTAATAAGTCGACCGCTGAGCCGCCTCGGGTCGGGAAGCGCCGCTGCTCACCGGCCCGCCACCCGCCCCCGCAGCGCGTCGCCCAGCACGTTCAGCGACAGCAGCGTCAGACCCAGCATCAGGCACGGGAACAGCAGCAGCCACCAGCTGACCGCCCGCCACGAGACCGTCAGCAGCTGCAGCTCCTTGACCCCCTCAGCCGCGAGGTTGCCCCACGACGGCATCGGCGGCCGCACGCCGATGCCCAGGAACGACAGGAACGACTCCTGCAGGATCGCCAGCGGCACCGTCAGCGTTGCGTACACCACGATCACCCCCGCCAGGTTCGGCAGCAGGTGCACCCGCAACACCCGCCGCGGACCCGCCCCCACCGCCCGCGCCGCCTCCACGAACGGCTGCTCGCGCAGCGACAGCACCTGCCCCCGCACCACCCGCGCCATCGTCAGCCAGCTCACCCCGCCGATCGCCGCCAGCAGCGTCACCAGCCCCACCCCCAGCGACCGCCCGTCCAGCCCCAACGCCCGCGTCGCCAGCGCCTGCAACGCCAAGTCCACCAGCACCACCAGCAGCACGTACGGCAGCCCGTACATCACGTCCACCACCCGCATCATCGCCGAATCGACCCGCCCCCCGGCCAGCCCGGCCATTGCCCCCCACGTCACCCCGATCCCCACCGCGATGCTCGCCGCCGCGATCCCGATCGTCAGCGACACCGCGCCACCCAGCAGCACCCGCCAGACCACCGGCCGACCCAATTGGTCGCTGCCCATCGGCTGCGTGACCGTCGGCGAGGCCAGGATCGCCTCGCTGGTCAGCTCCTGCCGGTCGTATTGCCGCATCGACCACGGCAGCGTCAGGTAGCACGGCAACGCCAGCGCAAGCAACACCACCAGCCCCACCGTCCCCGCCGGCCGATCCCGCCAAGCCCGCCACCACCGCATCGCGGCATCCTACGAGCCGCGACCGTGAGGAAGTGCAACTCGCCGCAGGCGAGCAGGACAGACGCGATGCCCTCCACCACGCCGCGGCCGTCCGCTCCCTGACGGTCGCGGCTCGTCGCAGCAAGGCCGTACCATCGCCGTCATGCCGTTGGACCAATGGCTCGACCCGATCCGCCCCGCGTCCAAGCCCGACGCGATGAGCCTCGGCGAGCACATCGAAGAACTCCGCAAACGCTTGCTGCTTTCGCTGCTGGGCGTGCTGGTCACCTCCGGCGTGATGCTGTTCTTCGGCCGGGACCTCGTTGTACTGCTCGTGGCCCCGCTCGCCGACGTCTTAGAAGCCGCCGGCCAGACGCCCCAGCTCATCGCCACCTCGGTCACCGCGCCATTCACGGCGTACCTGAAGGTCTCGCTCGCCGCCGGGCTGGTCGTCGCGTCGCCGTGGGTGGTCTACCAGTTGTGGCTCTTCGTCTCGTCAGGCCTCTACCCGCACGAGCGGAAGGTCATCTACACGATCCTGCCGTTCAGCACGCTGATGAGCGGATTGGCCGTCGCGTTTCTCTACTTCATCCTGCTGCCCATATCGCTGGGTTTCCTGATCTTCTTCGCGACCCGATATCCGCCGCCGGACATCTCAGCAAGCGATCAGCCCGGCTGGCTTGCACGCATCACAGCCATCTCGATCCGCGCCGACACCGAAGGTGATGCCGCACTTTCAACAGACGCCGCCCCTGCCGACCGCCCGTCGGTGACCGCCATTCCCATCCACGGTGACACGCCCGCCGGGGTGCAGGTCGGCGACACCTGGATCGACGCCGACTCGGGCGAGTTGCACGTCTGGGCCGGCCAGCGGGTCCTGCGGTTCGTGCCGCTGGATGACCTGGCCCTGATCGCCCCCCGTGTCGAGATCGGCAGCTACATCAGCTTCGTGGCGCTGCTGGCGCTGGGCGTGGTGATCGCGTTTCAGCTGCCGGTGGTCTTGCTGGTGCTCGGCTGGTCCGGGGCGGTCGACCCGGCCTGGCTGGCGCAGTACCGCCGGTACGCGCTGTTCGCCTGCTTCGCCGTGGGCGCCGTATTCACGCCCGCTGATCCGGTCAGCATGGTCGTGCTCGCGGTCCCGCTGTACCTGCTGTTCGAGCTGGGCCTGATCCTCGCCCGCCTCAAGAAGCCGCGTGTGCCGGAGGAGCTGTGACTCTGACTTTGACAGGATGACAGGATCAACAGGATTGACAGGATCAGAAGCGAAGAGATGACAACGTCACATTTCTGATCCTGTTTATCTTGTCAATCCTGTGATCCTGTCAAAAATGAGACGCCGGATGCTCAAGCCTTCCCGAATCGTCGCGTCCGCTTGGCGTAGGCGTCGAGCGCCTGCTGGAACGCTTCCAAATCGAAGTCCGGCCAGAGCGTGTCGGTCACATAAAGCTCGGCGTAGCTGATCTGCCAGAGCAGGTAGTTGCTCAGCCGCATCTCGCCGGCGGTTCGGATCAGCAGGTCCGGGTCCGGCAGGCCCGCGGTCCCCAGTCGGCTGCTCAGCGTGTCGTCGCTGATGGCGTCCGGGTCCAGCCGGCCGGCGGCGGCGTCGGCGGCGATGGTGCGGATCGCGTCGGTGATCTCGGCCCGGCTGCCGTAGTTCAGCGCCAGGCACAGCGTCAGCCCCTCGTGCTCAGCCGTGAGCTCGGTGGTCTCATCGATCGCCCGCAGGACCGGGTCGGGCAGACCCTCCCGCCGGCCGAGGTGGCGGAAACGCACCCGGTTCTCGAGGAACAGTTCTCGCTTGGCCAGCAGGTACTCGACATACAGCTCCATCAGATAATCCACCTCCTCGTGGGAGCGGGACCAGTTCTCGGTGCTGAAGCTATACAGCGTCAGGGCCTCGATGCCGGCGTGGGAGCAGGCGGTGACCAGCGGCTCGACCCGCTGGGCGCCGTGGCGGTGGCCGTAGCTCCGCGGCCGATCTTGCGCGGCGGCCCATCGGCCGTTGCCGTCCATGATGATCGCCACATGCCGCGGCCCCCCGCCCCCGCCCCCGCCCCCGCCCCCGGAAGATGAGGCGGGCGGTCCGGGTGGTCCGGGCGGTGCGGGTGGCGTCGATGGTGGCGCTTCCGGGGACATGGCTTCCGGGGTCTTCCGGGGGTTCCGGGGGGGTTACTCGCTGTGGGGCACGGTGATGATCTGGTCCCGCCGCGGCCCGACGCACACGGCGACCACCGGCACCCCGACCGCCTCCTGCACCCGCGCCACGTACGCCCGCGCGGCCTCCGGCAGGTCCCCCCACGCCCGCAGGTCCCCCAGCGGCCCGGCGAAGCCCGGCAGCGTCTCGTACACCGGCGTCGCCTGCTCCAGCACGTGCCCATCCGCCGGGTAGTCGTCGACTGATTCGCCGTCGACCCCGTACCCGACGCCGACCTTCAGCTCGTCCAGGTCCGCCAGCACGCTGATGCCGGTGAGCACCAGCCCGGTGCAGCCGTTGAGCTGCACGCTGTAGCGGACCGCGGCCAGGTCCAGCCAGCCGCACCGCCGGGGCCGGCCGGTCGTGGTGCCAAACTCGTGGCCCACGCGCTGCAGATGCTCACCCGTGGCGTCGTCCAATTGCGTCGGGTGCGGCCCGCCGCCGACGCGGGACGTGTACGCCTTGACCACGCCCAGCACGTTGGTCAGCCGGCCCGGCGGCAGCCCTGTGCCCGAGCCGATGCCCAGCGCCGAGGTGCTCGACGAGGTCACGAAGGGGAACGTCCCGTGGTCGATGTCCAGCAGCGCCGCGTTGGCGCCCTCGAAGAGAATGGATCGGCCGTCCTGTTGCTGGTCCCAGAGCAGCCGGCGGGTGTCGGTGACCATCGGACCCAGCCGGTCGGCCCAGCCGCGGGCCCGCTCGAGCAGGTCGTCCGCGTCGAGCGTGGGCGTCGGCTCACCGGCCACGTCGGCGAGCACGCCCAGCGTCGCCTGCTTCAGCTGCACGGCCAGCCGCAGGTGGTGGGCCAGACGGTCGAAGTCCAGCAGGTCGCCCAGCCGGATGGCGGCGGCGCGGTGGGCCTTGTCGGCGTAGCACGGGCCGATGCCCCGGCCGGTGGTCCCGATCGGTTCGCGGTGGTCCAGCTTGGCGACGGCGGCCTCGAGCAGCTGGTCCTCGAGCTTGTGGTAGGGCAGGACCATGTGGGCCCGCTCGGACAGCCGAAGCCGGTCGGCACCCACTTGGATGCCTCGACTGGCGAGCTCGTCCAGCTCCTTGATCAGCCCGGTCTCGGGTGTCGGGTCGACAACCACGCCGTTGCCGATGACGCTGAGCTTGCCGGGGTACGTGATGCCCGAGGGCAGCAGGTGCAGGGCGAACTTCTGCCCGCCGAAGCGGACGGTGTGGCCCGCGTTGTTGCCGCCGTTGAAGCGGACGACCACGTCGTGCCGCTCGGTGAGCAGGTCGACCAGCTGGCCCTTGCCCTCGTCGCCCCACTGCAGCCCGACCACGGCGGCGTGGCCGGGGGCCAGGGGCAACTGGCCGTCCGCGGCGGGTGGGCAGGGCATGGTGGCGGCGGCGGGGGGCATGCGGGCGATGCTATGCGATGTCGCGTGGAGCAGACGGGCGATTTCGAGGCTCACCACTCGGCTGGACGGCTGATCGGGGTGGACGCGGATCTGGCCCCCCAGGTCGGCCACCCAGCCGAGCATCCGCCGATTCTCGCTGAGCACCTCACCCACGAAGCGGCTCACGCCCAGGTCCGCCGCCCGACGGGCAATCACGCCCAGGAGCAGCCCGCCCAGGCCGCGGTCCTGCATGTCGTCGACCACCGCCAGGGCAAATTCAGCGGTCTGAGGCTCGTCGGTGGAGCGGAAGAAGCGCCCGACGCCAAACCCGCGCGACTCGTCGGGCCGCAGCGCCCCCCACGCCACGTGCTGCACCTGATCCACGTGCGTCAGCCGCCGGGCGAGCTGGTCGGCGTCGTCGGCGGTCGCGCAGAGGAAGCGCAGCCACCGCGAGGTCTGCGACATCTCCCGGATGCCCCGGCTCAGCCGCTGTGCGTCGCCCGGTTCCAGCGGACGGACCTTGACCGGCGTCCCGTCACGCAGGTGCGTGATGAAGCCGCTGGGCCGGAGGCTGACAAGGTGCGGGTTGTCCAACGGGTCCCGCCTCTGGGCGAGGTGGCGCGGCGATCAGAACGCCAGGCGGACGCCGATCTCAAAGCCGTTGTACCAGGGGGCGTCCAGGTCGCTGCCCTCGATGTCCGGGTCGTTGTAGCTAAAGCCGCGGTAGCCGCCGACGACCACGACGTTGGATTGGACCTGCACGGCGGCGCCGACCATGACCTGGTAGGCGAACACGAGCGTCTCATCGTCGAACGTCAGGTCGCCCAGGCCGGTGTCCAGGGTCCCGCTGGCCGAGACATAGGCGATGCCCAGGCCGGCACCGGCGTAGAGCTGAAACGGCTCGGTGACCTGCCAGTCGTAGAAGCCGTTGATCATCAGCGAGTGGACTTCGAGGTCACCGTCGATCGTGGCGGTGGGGTCGCCGTCGAGGGTAAAATCTTCAAAGTCGTTGCCGCGGTAGGCGTATTCGAGCTCGGCGCGGAAGACGCTGAAGTACCGGCCGGCGGCGACGCCGCCATAGAACGCGTCGTCCAGCTCGATTTCGTTGCTGCCGGAGATGTCCACGCCGTCGACGCTGCCGATCGCGGTGTCGTCGGGGAAGGTCGTGCCGCCGAAGAGGTACAGGTACAGCTCACCCTCTTCGTGAGCGAACGTGTCATCACCGAACAGCGGGTCCTCGAAGTCGGCCACGGCGGGCACGGCAAGGACGGCGGCGGCGGCGGTCAAGACGGCGGTGCGAAGCAGGCGGGTGATCATGAGGCGGTTCTCCGAAGCCGGGGTGCGAGGGGCCGGCAGCAGCAGCGAGTGTATCGCGGGATGAGCGAATCGGCGACGCCCCGCCGCGCCTTCTCGGACGATGGGTGTGATCTGTGGCTCAAAGCCCACGCCTTCAGGCGTGGGTGGGCCGCGACCAGCCCCGGGATTGGCGTACCACTACGCCGTGCCAACCGTCAGCGGCACGGTGTCCCCGGCGTGCGGGTGGGCGCGGCCGGCGGCGTCGCCGGCGGTCTCGACGTGCAACTTGCCGGCCCGCTGCGTGGACCAGTCCTCGACCGCGAGGTCCGGCGAGTCGGGGTCGTCGTCGCGGTGGACGTGGAGGTGGCGGTACAGGTTGTCCCGCTGGGCCGGGGTGTAGCCCGCCCCGCGGATCAGGTGGCACAGCACCGGCTCGGTCAGGCAGTACGTCGTGCCCGCCGCGCTGACCACGTTCTCCTCCATCATCACGCTGCCCATGTCGTCGGCACCGAACGCCAGGCCCAGCTGACCGATCCGCGGGCCCATCGTGACCCACGAGCTGCCGATGTGATCAATGTTGTCCAGCATCAGCCGGCTGATCGCCTGGGTCCGCAGGTAGTTCACCGCCCCGGCCATCCGCACGACCTTGCCGGCCTTGGGCACGGCCCGCACGCAAGCCTTGGGGTCCTCGCCGTCGACCTCGCCGGCCAGCACCCGCTCGGCGAGCACATCCCCCGGGAAGGGGGTCACGGCGTCGGCTTCGCTTCCGGGGGCGGCTGGGCTTCCGGGGGCCGCGGCGTCGAGGTCCCACTCGGGGGCCCGACCCAGCGGCGTGTTTTCCCGCTGGAACGGCCAACTGATGAAGCTCACGTACCGCCCCGGCCAATCGGCGGCGATCGCCCGGTCCTGCCGATCGCGAACCCGTTGCATATGATCGACCCGGTCGGCGACGCCCTCGATGTGGCCAAACATCATCGTCGCCGAGGTATGCATCCCCAGCCGGTGCGCGGTGGCCATCACGTCAAGCCACTGCCCGGCGGTCGCCTTGCCGATGCCGATGCGTCGCCGGACGTGCGGGGCAAAGATCTCGCCGCCGCCCCCCGGCAGCGAGTCCAGCCCGGCCGCCATCAGCTCCCGCATCACCGCGTCCAGCTTCGCCAGCCAGACGTCGTGGTCCAGCGTGTGCGACTGCCCGGGCCCGGTGCTCGGGAACCCGTCCAACTCCAGCAACGCGATGAACTCGACCAGCTCCGGCGGGCTGAACCCGTGGATGTGCACCCCCGGAAATGCCCGCTTCAGCTCGGTGAGCATCTGCCGGTACCAGTCCAGCCCCAGCCCGGGGTGCATGCCGCCCTGCAGCAGCACCTGCGTGCCGCCAATGTCCACCAGCTCCCGCACCTTCTGGTGCAGCTGGGCGGTGTCCAGCACGTACGCATCGTCGTCGGTCTCGTCCCGGCGGAACGCACAGAACGTGCAACGCGCGGTGCACACGTTGGTGTAGTTGATGTTGCGGTCGATGACGTACGTCCGCACCGCCCGCCCGCCGGCCGACCCATGTTTGCGCTCGGCCACCGCGGTCGCCCACCGCCCCAGGTCGTGCAGCGATGCCTCGTCAAACAGCCGCAGGGCATCGTCGGGTGCGAGGCGATGCTCCCCGGCGATCACGCGGTCGATCTGCAGCTGCTTACCCAGCGACGCGGCCATGGCTCAACTCTAGCCCCCCAAGCCGCTTGCGGCTTCGCGGGTCACTCCGCCCGCCCGGCTGCCCGGCTCGCGGTCGCCCATCACCCGCCGCAGCGCCGCGGCCGTCCGGTCCGCCGCCTCGTCGGCGCCCAGCTCGCCCAGGGCCGGGTCGAACGGCTCGGCAGTCACCGGCCCGCCGTACCCGATGCCCCGCAAGGCGTCGAAGAAACCGGCGTGGTCAACGTCGCCCGTCGCGCCCGGCAGCGCCCGGCGGTTCGCGACGAGCGTGTCCATCGGGACCCCCGCCGGTGCGTCAGCCACATGCACCACCACCACCCGCGATGCCGGCAACCGGCGGAGGTCCGCAGCGGTCTCGCCCGCACAGTGCCAGTGGAAGCTGTCGATCAGCAGCCCGACCGCCGGATGATCGACCCGCTCGACGATCGGCAGCAGGCCCGCCAAGTCGTGCACGAACGGATTCGGCTGGCCGGCCCGTCGGGTGGGCTGCGAGACATATTCGAGGCCGACCGCGACGCCGTGGTCAGCAAGGATCGGCGCCGCTTGCTTCAGCCGCTGCACCAGCCGTTGCTCGTTCGCGTCGGCGGGCAGTGTCGGGTGGAACGGCAGCACCACCAGCGTCGTCCGCCGCAGCCCGGCCGTCGCCGCCCGCGCCGCCAGGTCGTCCAATCGATCCAGCGCCGCATCCCAAGCCGCATCGTCCGCGTCGGTCTTGCCCGGCAGCAGACCCATGACCCGTCCGGGCCGCAGGCCGGCTTCATCGAGCAGGTCCCGCGTCGCCTCCGGCTGCTCCAGCGCGTCGGCGTTGAGGTCCACGCCGTCAAACCCGTGGCGTGCCGCCAACGCGATCGCCTCGGCGGGCGGCATCGGGTGGCCGATCATGTTCGTGTTGAGGCTGGCGAACATTCAAACTGCGTGGTTCATCGCTTGGTCAGACCGCCCGCTCATCCCGTTCTCGGGCCAGCTTGCCCACCAGTTCGGCGAGCGGGTGGGCACCCTCGTCGCCGCGGACGCGGTGGCGGACGCTGACGGTCCCGGCGTCGCGGTCCTTGCCGCCGACCACGAGCATGTACGGCAGCTTGTCCTGCTCGGCCCGGGCGATCTTGCCGCCCAGCCGGTCGTTGCTGTCATCCATCGAGGCCCGCAGGCCCACGCCCTTCAGGGCCTCGACGACCGAACCGGCGTAGTCGTTGAACTTGTCGCTCACCGGCAGCACCCGCACCTGCTCGGGGCTCAGCCAGAGCGGGAACGCGCCGTTGAAGTGCTCGATCAGCACGCCGACAAACCGCTCCATCGACCCGAACGGGGCCCGGTGGATCATCACCGGCCGGTGCTCGGTGTTGTCCGCCCCGACGTAGTTGAGGTCGAACCGCTGGGGCAGCTGATAGTCCACCTGCACCGTGCCCAGTTGCCACTCTCTGCCGATGACGTCTTTGACCACGAAATCGATCTTCGGGCCGTAGAACGCCGCCTCGCCGGGCTCTTCCGAGTAGTCAACGCCGAGGGCCTTCGCCGCGGCAATACACGCCTGCTCGGCGGCGTCCCAGTCATCGGGGTTGCCGACGTATTTCGTGCTGTCCGGGTCTCGCAGGCCGACGCGGACGCGGTAGCTGTCCATGCCCAGGGTGCGGAAGACGATCTTCACCAGCTCGAGGCAGCCGTCCAGCTCGGCGGACAGCTGGTCGGGGGTGACGAACAGGTGGGCGTCGTCCTGGGTGAAGCCGCGGACGCGGGTCAGCCCGCCAAGCTCGCCGGACTGTTCCCAACGATAGACCGTGCCGAACTCTGCAAGCCGCAGCGGCAGGTCGCGGTAACTGCGTTTTTGACTGTCGTAGATCTTGATATGGAACGGGCAGTTCATCGGCTTGAGCAGGTGCCCGTCGATCTCGCCGGCCTCCATCCGGTTGGCCAAGTCCGCGCAGCCGCAGCCCTCCTCGGCCAGCTGCTGCACCTGCTGCCGCTCAATCAGCGGCGGGTACTGGCTGTCCTGGTAGTACGGGAAGTGGCCGGAGGTCTTGAAAAGTCCGAGCTTGCCGATGTGCGGCGTGAAGACCTGCTCGTAGCCCTGGCGGGTCAGGTGCTCGCTGATGAAGGTCTGCAGCTCCTGCCGGATGATCGCGCCCTTGGGGGTCCAGAGCACCAGGCCCTGGCCGACGGCTTCGTCGATGTGGAACAACCCGAGGCGCCGGCCGAGCACGCGGTGGTCGCGGGCCTTGGCCTGCTCGAGTTTCTCCAGATGGTCCTGTAAATCGGCGTCGCTGAAGAAGGCGGTGCCGTAGATACGTTGAAACTTGTCTGAATCGACGTTGCCGTGCCAGTGTGATTGAGCGACGGACATCAGCTTGAACGCACCGATGGTGCCGGTGTCGGGGACGTGCGGGCCCTGACAGAGGTCTTCCCACGGCTGGACATCCGGGGCGGCGTCGAGCTTTGACCAGGCCAGGGCCGCGTCGTCGGGCTCGCCGGTGATGTACCACGAGAGGGTGTCGGCCCCGGCTTTCATGGCCCGGCTGGCGTTGTCGATCTTGTACTTGTTGCCCTCGTCGTAGAGCTTGGCGGCGCCGGTATCGGTGTCCAGTTCGTAGCGGGTGAACGGCCGGGCCTCATCGACAATCTGTTGCATCTGGGCTTGGATGCGTTCGAAGTCGTCGGTGCTGATGGGGGTGTCCAGGGCGATGTCGTAATAGAAGCCTTCGTCCAGCGGCGGGCCGTAGGCCAGCCGGGCGTCGGGCCAGAGCCGCTGGATGGCTTCGGCCATGACGTGGGCGGTCGAGTGGCGGAGCAGGTACAGCGCGTCGCGCTGTTGGGCGTCGTCGCGCCACTTGCTCTGGCCCTTTTTGTTGGCGCGGGGGGCGGTCACCAGGGCCACGGTCGAGTCGCAAGGCAGCGGCCGGTGCAGGTCCCAAAGTTCGGGTGGGTCGGTCGGGCTGCACTTGACGCGGGCACCGATCGCGGCCTTGGCCAGTCCCTCGCCGATGGACTTCGCGACGTCGTGCGGCGTGGACCCGGCGGGCAGGTCGAGCGTCTTGGCGTCGGGCAGCGTCACCGTGATGGAATCTGTCGCGGGCATGGCGGCGAGTGTAGTAGGGCCAGAGTGGCGGGGCGTGTCGCTGCCGCGTTACAATCCGGGGATGTCGACGATCGTGAATGCTCACGTCCGCGGTGGGGTCATCGTGCCGGATGACCGGGATATCGCGCTGCCCGAGGGGAAGGCGGTGACGGTGCATTTGGATGAGGCGGCGCCCGCTGATATGGGCAAGTCCATCAACAAGGCGGCGAATGAATTGGCGGACTGGCTGGAATCGTTCCCGATCATTGAGGGGGAAGGGTTACCGGCTGATGCTTCGATTCAGCACGACCATTACCTCTATGGCACGCCGAAGCGGACTGACGTGTGATCTTTGTCGATACCGGCTGGCTCCTGGGTCTGATTAACCCGGCGGATCAGCACCGTCGGGCATCAACTGCTGCGCTGCGAGATGTGACGGGGCCACTACTCACCACGAGCTATGTGCTGGTGGAGCTTTGGAACGGCTGTTCTCAACCCAAGCTACGACAGTCGTGTGGGAAGACACTCGATGCACTGGTCGGCAATGTCAGACTTGAGGTTGTGCATGTCAGCCCCCACCTGCACGCTGTGGGATTGGATCTCTACCGGGCTCGGCCCGACAAGGCCTGGTCGCTCACGGACTGCGTGAGCTTTGTGTTGATGCGGGAGCGGGGCGTCTGGGAGGCGTTGGCATTCGACGCCCATTTTGGGCAGGCGGGCTTTGTGCCGCTGCTGCGGGACGCGTAACCGTCGGCGGGCTTTAGATTGTGGGCGTGGCGACCGACTTCTTTGATCGGCAGGCGCGGGCGAAGCGGCGGACCGGGTGGCTGGTGCTGCTGATGTTCGCGGGGATCGCGGCGTTGGTGGCGATCATTGTGCCGGTGGTGCAGGTCGCGCTGATGGCGGTGGGCGTCGGGGGTGAGGCGAACCTGCAGACGCTGGCACCGGGTTCGTGGTGGGAGCGGATCGATGTGGGTTCGGCGGTGGCGACGGCGCTGGGCGTGATCGGCACGGTCGGCGGGGCAACGCTGTACAAGGCGGCGCAGCTGCACTCGGGCGGCGGGGGGCTGGTGGCCCGGACGCTGGGTGGTCGGCGGGTGGACCCGGGGACGGACGATCCGCTGGAGCGTCGGCTGCTGAACGTGACCGACGAGATGGCGATCGCCGCGGGGATGTCGGCGCCGCCGGTGTACGTGCTGGACGGCGAGTCGGGGCTCAACGCGTTCGCGGCGGGGCGGGGCCCGGGCCAGAGCGTGATCGGGGTGACGCGGGGGCTGCTGGAGAACCTGGAGCGGGACGAGCTGCAGGGCGTGGTCGCGCACGAGTTCAGCCATATTCTGAACCACGACGTGAAGCTGAATTTGCGGCTGATCGCGATGGTCTTCGGGATGGTGGTGGTGGCGCTGGTGGGGCGGCTGATCTTCCAGGGCGTCGGCCGCGGGGCCCGTGGGGGGCGGCGAAGCTCGGGGGGCAAAGGCGGAGGCGGGAGGCTGATCGTGGTGCTGCTGCTGGTGGGGCTGGCGCTGTTGGTGATCGGGTGGGTGGGGACCGTCTTTGGACGGATCATGCAGGCGGCGGTGTCGCGTCAGCGGGAGTACCTCGCGGACGCCGCGGCGGTGCAGTACACGCGACACCCGCAGGGCATCGGCGACGCGTTGCGACGGGTGGGCGGCTCGGCGGGGCTGAGCCGGGTCAAGTCGGCCCACACGGAGGAGACGCGGCACATGTTCTTCGGCGAGGCGACGCGGTCGCTGCTGGGCGGGCTGCTGGCGACGCACCCGCCGTTGCCGGATCGGGTGAAGCGGCTGCTGCCGAACTGGGACGGCACGTGGCTGGGGTTGTCGCCGCAGCTTGTGGAAGATTCGGAGGAGGACGAGCCGCGGTGGGGTCGGCGGGGGCGACGTGGCGGCTTGGGCGGGGTGCTCG
>CAZVBW010000091.1:0-13364 GCA_964625505.1 uncultured Phycisphaeraceae bacterium | reverse complement strand
TACATCCCGCCCATGAAGGCGAAGAGGGTCGAGCCGACCATGACGTAGTGGAAGTGGGCGACGACGAAGTAGGTGTCGTGGAAGTGGATGTCGGTCGAGAGCGAGCCCAGGTACAGGCCGGTGAGCCCGCCGATGACGAACAGCCAGATGAACCCCAGGCCGTAAAGCATGCCGGTGTCCAGCCGGATCGAGCCGCCGCGCATGGTGGCCAGCCAGTTGAAGACCTTGATCGCCGAGGGGATGGCGACGGACATGGTGAGGATCGAGAAGATCAGGTTGAGCATGGTGCTCTGGCCTGAGGTGAACATGTGGTGGCCCCAGACGATGAAGCCGAACAGGGCGATGGCGAGGCTGGACAGGGCGATGAACTTGTAGCCGAAGATGTGCTTTCGGCTGTAGGTCGAGACCAGCTCGGAGACGATGCCCAGGGCCGGGAGGATCATGATGTACACGGCCGGGTGGCTGTAGAACCAGAAGAAGTGCTGGAACAGGACCGGGTCGCCGCCCAGGGCCGGGTCGAACACGCCCACGCCCAGGGTCCGCTCGGCCAGCAGCAGCAGCAGGGTGATGGCCAGGACGGGGGTGGCGAGGATCTGGATCAGGGCGGTGGCGTAGAGGCCCCAGAGGAACAGGGGCAGGCGGAACCAGGTCATGCCCCTGGGCCGGAGCATGTGGATCGACGCGATGAAGTTCAGCCCGGTGAGGATGGAGGAAAAGCCGAGGATGAACGCGCCGGTGACCGCGGCGATGACGGCGGTGTTGGTCTGGGTGGAGTACGGGGTGTAGAAGGTCCAGCCGGTGTCCAGGCCGCCCTCGCCGATGACGCCGGCGGCGGCGGGGAACAGGGCGGTGATGACGCCCTTGATGAGGATCCACAGGAAGAACGCCCCGCCGCCGAGCCAGCAGTAGAAGCTCATCAGGTTGAGCCGGGGGAAGGCGACGTCCTTGGCCCCGAGCATGATGGGCAGGATGAAGTTGCCCAGGATCGCGGGGATGGCGGGGATGATGAACAGGAACACCATGACCGCCCCGTGGAGGGTGAACATGTGGTTGTACACGTCCCAGACGGTGTTGGTCTCACCCAGGGGCAGGGTCGGGCCCGGTGCGATGAGCTCGGTGCGCAGGACGATGGCGAAGATGCCGCCGACCAGGAACATGGTGAGCACGGCGACCATGTACATGATGCCGATGCGCTTGTGGTCAAGCGTCAGGGCCCAGGACAGGAAGCCGCGGGAATGGTTGAGGTAGTTGTCGCCGTGGGGCGGCGGGCTCTGGGCCTGGTCCAGGTCGGCGAGCGGGCGGTCGATGGCGGTCATGGTCGGTGCTCTGGCTGCTGGCGTGTGCCCCGGACTCCCCCGGACTCCCCCGGTTCCCCCCCGGACTCCCCGGTCCCCGTGCGACCGGCGTCGGATGTTATGCACGGGCAGCGGGTTGATGCTGCCTATTTAGCGAGGGCGGGCTACTGCCCGACGGCGGGGATCGGGCTGTCATCGGTCAGGCCCGCGGGGTTGATCGCACCCTCGGGATCGCCCGGGGCGGCCTGTTCCTGCTCGGGCTGCGGGCCCGGGGCATCGGCGCCTGCGGGATCGTCCGCTGCGGGCTCGGCGTCTGTGGGCGATCCCACGGCGTAGGGCGATTCCTCCCACGAGTTGATGTCCGCGCCCTGGGGGAACGTGTCCGGGGCGATGGTCTTCATGAACTGGATCATGGCGAACATCTCGCGTTCGTCGATCTGGCCCAGGTAGCTGTTCATCTGCCCCCAGTTGCCCGGGACGATGTACGCGTTGGGGTACCAGACCGATTCGGTGATGTAGGCCTCGCCGGCGTCGCCCTCGACGGTGATGGTGCCGTCGGGCAGGTTGCGCTGGGCGCCCCAGAGGTTTTGCCACGTCGGGCCGGTGCCGGGGCTGCCGTCGATCGAGTGGCACGCGGCGCAGTTGGCCGACCAGAGCCGGCGGCCCGCGTCGGCGGGGGGGATGGTGGTCAGCCACTGGCTGGCGAGCCCGAGCCAGCGGTCGAAGTCGCCGGGCTCGTGGACCACGACCTCGTAGCCGCGCTGGTCGAATTCCTCGCCAACGTCGCCGGTCTCGGGGTCCACCAGGCCGCGCCAGCTCATCTGGGAGTGGCTGGTGCCGCAGTACTCGGTGCAGTAGAGCGGGTAGCGGTTGACGGTGAACGTCTGGTCTTCGCCGGTGTCCGGGTCGATGGCGGAGATGGTTTCGACGAAGTCGCGGTCATCGGACCAGGGGGCGTCGAACCAGAAGCTGTTGAAGCGCCCGGGCACGCAGTCTTTTTTGAGACGGAACGCCGGGATGTACAGCGAGTGGATCACGTCGTTGCTGGTCAGGATCAGCCGCACCGGCCGGTCCGCGGGGATGTGCAGGTTCTGATCCTGGTAGCCGTTGGGGTAGCGGAAGCCCCAGCCCCACTGGAACGCCACGACCTCGATCTCGTACGCGTCGGTGGGCGGGACCTGCGATTCCATGTACCCGCGGAAGCCCCAGATCGCGAAGCTGAGCACCAGCAGCACCGGCGGCAGCGACCAGCCGACCTCGACCAGGGTGTTGTGGTGCGAGCCGTGCTTGACGACGCTCTTGTCGGTTTGGCGGTGCTTCCAGCTGAACCACAGCAGCAGGATCAGGATCAGGACAAAAAAGAACACCGAGACCGCGGTGATGTACCAGAACAGGTGGTCCACATCCGCGGCAATCGTCGAGGCCCGCGGCGGAAGGATGAGGTTCCCCTCCGCGGCCTGGGTCATCAGCAAAGCATTCACTGGCAGCACACTCCGTGTACTCCACAGCATAGCCCCTGCTGCTGAAGATGTCGGGCGGGGGATTGAAAGCCCATCCAGGGCCACGGGTGGGCGTGGTCGCTGCCTCCCAGAAGCCGACAATGCAGCCGCAGGCGAAGCGTCGGATCAGGCCCTGGCTGCTCTCTCGATGGTCGGCCCCCGGGGCGTGCCACACCTCGGCGGAAGGCCGATGTGTGCTTCTGCAACATCCGCAGTCTGCACACATCGCCGCCGAGCCGGCGAGGTGTGCCACACCGTCAGCCAACCTGCGACGCGAGTCACGCCGCTCGCCGCCCGCGCCACTCCCGCACCAGCAGTCCGCCGACGGCCACGGCCACCAGCCCGACGATCGCGGCCCCGCCGACCTTCATCGCGCCCTTGGCAAACAGCACGTAGTTGCCCCGGGCCGGGTCGTAGACGAAACACGTGGCGATGATCGCGTCCAGCGGCGTGCCCAGCGTCCCCTGCGAGGCCTCGATCAGCGAGCGGTGCAGCGTCTGGCCCGAGAAGCCCAGGCCCTCCAGGTACCGGTTGACCCGGCCGCTCGGCTCGATCAGCGTGGTGACCGTGGGGTGGGCGTACTCCTGAATCTCGCTGTCGTAGCCGTACCGGAAGCCGATCGCCTCGGCGACCGCGTCGATGGCGGGGCGGGTCCCGGTGAGCATGTGCCAGCCGACCACCCGGCCGTCGGTGTTCAGCGGCAGGTCGTGGCCCAGGACGTGCTCGCGGTAGGCGGCGTCGAGGGTCCGCGGGTTGTCGGTCGGGTCGATGCTGATCACGATGACCGAGTAGTCCTCGCCCAGGTCCGCGTCCACGTCCGAGGCCCGGTCGGCGAGCGTGCCCAGCATCAGCGGGCAACTGACCGGGCAGGTGTAGTACGCCAGCACGAGCACGGCGGGGCGGTCGCCGATCAGCTCGCCCAGGGTGACTTCGTCGCCGGCGTGGTCGGTGAACGGCACGTCGGTCGGGACCACCTCGCCGATTTGCTGCACCAGGCCCGCCTCGCCGAACGCGCCGCTGAGTTGCCGCGGCTGGGGGTCGGGGATGACGGCGGGGCGGTAGGCCGTGCCCGGGTCGCCGACCGCCGGCTGCGTCTGGGGCGCGGCGGGCTGGGTTGCCGGTGGGGCGGTGGTCGGCTGCGTGGCCGGCATGCCCATCGGTCGCGTGGCGGGCTGCGTCGCCGGTGCGGTCATCGGCGGCGCGGCGGGTTGCGTGGCCGGCGGAAGCTGAGGCCGCGGTGCCGCCGAGGCATCGGGCGTGGTCTGACCGCCGACCCGGTTCTGGATCGCGTGCGGCGGCAGCGCCCGGCCGTCGACCCGCTGCGGCACGACCTGCCCCCTGCGGTCCACACCCGCCCGTTCGTTCGCCGCTTCGAGCTGCTCGTCCGTCGGCCGCTCCCGCGCCGCCGCCTCATCCGCCGCCACCTGCGCCCACACGGTCGGCCCAAGCACCAGCCCACAGATCACCAGCACGATCCAACGCATACCGCATCTTACGCCCGCACCACCTTGTGCCTTGTCGCATCCCACATCTGACATCCCACATCTGACTTTCAAATAATGACCTGCACCAACAGCATCAACGAAAACCCGGCCAGAAAGCCCCACGCCAACCGCGACGCGGGGATCGTGTGCAGCGCCTCGGGGATCAGCTCGAGCACCACGAGGAAGATCATCGCCCCGGCGGCAAAGGCCATCAGCAGCGGCATCAGCGGCTGGAAGAACCACGCCAGCAAGACCGCTGGGACCGCCGCGATGGGTTGCGGCAGGCTCGTGAGCACCGCCGCCCAGAAGCAGCGGTGCAGGCTGGCCCCGGCCGAGCGGAGCGGGATCGCGACCGCCAGGCCCTCGGGGATGTTGTGGATCCCGATCGCCAGCGCCAGCGTGGTGCCCAGGCCCATGGCGGCCAGCTCCGGGTCGACCGATTCGCCGGTGTAGCCCGTCCCGACCGCCACGCCCTCGGGGATGCTGTGGACCGTCATCGCGAAGAACACCAGCAGCCCGATCCGCCCGCCCCACGCGGACGCCTTCGCGTCGGGCCGAAAGCCCACCCCTTCCAGGGGTGGGTCGGTGTTCCCCCCGATCCACCGCTCGGTCACCGACAGAAACAACCCCCCCAGAAACAGCCCCGCGATGATCGGCCCCACCGACCGCAGCGTCCACCCGTCGCCCCCCAGGGCCAGCGACGGCAGGATCAGGTTGTACACGCTGGCGGAAAACATCAGCCCGCCCGCCACCGCGTAACCCAGCCCGGTGTGCTTCTTCGGGTCCAGCCCCGGGATCAGCAGCGGCAACACCCCCAGCCCACACGCCAGGCTCGCCAGCAGCCCGGCCACCACCGCACTGATCAAGGGTTCACTCACCACCGGCACCGTAGTGATCTGGACACGTCACGCCACACAGCTTGTCTCGAAGGTCCGTCCCGAGCCGCGGATGGATATCCGCGGTCGTGGGGTGATGCCGGGTGGCGTCAAGTTGCGGCACGTTTCGGCGGCCGCGGGTATTCACCCGCGGCTGGGGAAGGCAGGCGGCTGGAAGACCGCGGCCACCGGGGCGGTATCGTGGCGGATCATGATCCGTTCGATGACGGGCTTCGGGCAGGCGACGGCGCACGTGGACCAGGTCCACTGGGCGGTCGAGCTGCGGGCGCTCAACAACAAGTACTTCAAGGTGATGACCCGGCTGCCCGAGGAGCTGGTCGGGACCGAGCCGATCCTCGAGGGCGAGCTGCGGAAGCTGGTGGCGCGGGGCTCGTTCACGATCAGCGTGAAGCTGCGGGTCGACGACGAGCTGGCGGCGTCGCGGGTCAATGACGCGGCGCTGAAGAACTACCTGGGCCACCTCGAGACGGTCAAGGACCAGATGCCCGACGGCCAGGACCTGCACATTGATATGACGCAGCTGCTGGTGATGCCCGGCGTGTTGCAGCCGTCGCTGGACCACGAGGCGATGCACGAGAAGGCCCGGCCGGTGCTCAAGCGGCTGCTGGCCGAGGCGGTGGAGCGGCTCAACGCGATGCGACAAACCGAGGGTCGGGCGCTGGCGAAGGTGCTGGAACAGCAGCTTGAGGTGTTGACCCAGCGGGTGCGGCTGGTGGCCGAGCGGTCGCCGGGGGTGTTGGCGGAGTACCAGCAGCGGCTGCGGCAGCGGATGGACGAGTTGGCGGGTGAGGCGAAGCTGCAGGTGGACCGGGCGGACCTGGTCAAGGAGCTGGCGGTGTTCGCCGAGCGGTCCGATATCAGCGAGGAGCTGGCCCGGATGGAGGGCCACGTGGAGCATTTCCGGGCGGTCCTGGGCCAGGACCTGGAGGAGCCGGCGGGTCGGACGCTGGACTTCTTGACGCAGGAAATGCTGCGCGAAGCCAACACGATGGGCAGCAAGAGCCACGACGCGGTCATCGCCAAGGCGGTCGTGGAGGCCAAGACGGCGATCGACCGGATTAAGGAACAGGTCCAGAACGTGGAGTGACCCCCCCGGGGGTGTCGATGCACCTAGTATCTGCCCGGCCCGGATGCGGGCGGCTTCTGCGTGGTGTCGATGTGATCTGCTCCCTGTGCCCGGACGTTCCTGATGTCGGCTGAATCAACCACGGCAGCGGGGGCATCGGCGGTCGCCGCCGACGCGGCGAAGCCCGCGGCCGGCGAGGGTGCCGCCAACACCAAGCAGCGCGTCGGCGACGCCGTGGCCGGCAGCACCTCGGGCACGTCGGCCCTGGCGGGCAAGGCCGGCGGCGGGCGGCAGACGTTCAAGCCCTTCGAGCTGGCGATCGTGCTCTCGCACTACCAGACCGGCGTGATCGAACAGATCCAGGAGTTCCCCCGCGGGTCCCGCAAGGCCCCCAAGCTGCTGGTGCGGACCGCCGACCAGCTGTACCTGCTCAAGCGCCGGGCCAAGGGCAAGGACGATCCATACAAAGTCGCGTTCTGCCACGCCCTGCAGATGCACCTGGCCCAGCGCCAGTTCCCGCTGCCGCACCTGATCGGCACCCGCGAGGACAACAACTCGATGCTCCAGGTCCAGGAGCACACCTACGAGCTGTTTGAGTACATCAAGGGCACGCCCTACGACAGCTCGCTGGAGGCCACGACCGACGCGGGCAAAGTGCTCTCGCTGTTCCACAAACTGCTGAGCGACTACAAGCCCGAGTACGACCCGCCGACCGGTTCGTACCACGCCAGCCGATCGGTCGACGCGGCCTTTGAGAAGGCGCCCCAGACCCTGCAGCGGACCGGCCGGGGCGACCCGCGGGCGCTGACGCCGGTGCTCCGTGAGCTGCGGGCCGACTACCGCGACGCCGCGGGGCGGGTCCAGAGCGAGGGGCTGCCGGACTGGCCGGCCCAGATCGTGCACAGCGACTGGCACCCGGGCAACATGCTCTTCCGCGGCAGCCGGGTCGTCGCCGTCATCGACTACGACGCCGCCCGCGTCCAGCAGCGGATCATCGACGCGGCCAACGGCTCGCTGCAGTTCTCGATCCTCGGCGGCGGCGACGACCCCGCGCAGTGGCCCGACTACATCGACGAGTCACGCTTCAAGCGATTCATCCGCGGGTACGACTCGGTGCCCGGCTCGGTGCTCACCCGCGCCGAGCTGCGGACCATCCCCTGGCTCATGATCGAGGCCCTCATCGCCGAGGCCGTGATCCCCATCGCCGCCACCGGCCAGTTCGGCCGAATGCCCGGCGGCCCGTTCCTCACCATGGTCCAACGCAAAGTCCGCTGGCTCCAGGATCACGCCGACACGCTCATCGAAGCCGTCGAGGACTGACGCGCCTCATCGTCGTTCTCATTCTCGTTCTCGTTCATCGTCTTCGGCGAGACCCTCTCGAGCATCGAGTACGAAGAACGAGAACGACGAACGAGCGGCGCCCTCACCCCCGCCCCGTCCACGCCGCCCGCGGCTCGATCCCCGCCCGCAGGTTCCGCAGGTTGCTGCGGTGCCGCCAGACCACCAGCAGCGCCAGCCCCGTCGCCACCCCCGCGTAGGCCACGATTTCCGCGGCCGGCCGACCCATCGCCAGCGCCACCGCCGCCGCCAACCCCGGCAGCGCCACCGCCGCCGCCACACTCGCCAGCCCCACGTACCCCGTGAGCTTCACCACCGCGAACCACACCACCGCACCCAACAACCCCGCCACCGTCAGCACCGGCCACACCCCCAGCAGCGCCCCCGCCGACGTCGCCACCCCCTTGCCCCCCTTAAACCCCAACCACACCGGCGCGACATGACCCACCACCGTCGCCGACGCCACCACCATCCACAACCCCACCGCCCCCGCACCCCCGACCTCCGGCCCCCGACCGGGCCACACCGCCACCAGCCCATACCCCAACACCGGCAACAGCCCCTTCAACAGGTCCAGCACAAAACACCCGATCCCCCACTTCTTCCCGCACACCCGCCCCAGATTCGTCGCCCCGATGTTCCCGCTGCCCGACTTGCGGATGTCGCAGCCCAGCGACCGGCTGATCAACACCCCAAACGGCACCGACCCCGCCAGGTACGCCCCCACCACGAAGATCACCCACAACCACCATCCACTCACCCCCGGAAGGTAGCCGCTTGCGGTTTAGCACGCCCGCGACCCGCGACCCGCGTCCCGCGTCCCGCCCATCGCCCATCGCCCATCGCCCCCACCCCATCCCGCTATACCACCCCCATGACCGACGCCGACCTCATCGCCCGCATCCAACACGCCGCGCTGCTCGAGGGCGAGTTCACCCTCCGGTCCGGCCGAACCAGCCGGTACTACCTCGACAAGTACCGCTTCACCACCCAGCCCGACCTGCTGCAGGCCATCGCCCGCCGCATGGCCGACCACGTGGGTGAGGCCGACCTGCTCGCCGGGCCCGAGCTCGGCGGCGTCCCGATCGCCACCGCCGTGGCCCTGCACACCGGCCTGCCGTTCATCCTCGTCCGCAACCAGAAGAAGGGCTACGGCACCGCCCAGCAGGTCGAAGGCCAACCCACCACCCCCGGCCAGCGCATCGTCATCTGCGAAGACATCGCCACCACCGGCGGCCAAGCCATCGAAGCGGCGACCATGCTCCGCGACGACTTGCAACTCCACGTCCAGGCCATCCTCTGCGTCATCGACCGCCAGGAAGGTGCCCGCGAAGCCGTCGAATCCGCAGGCTTCCGCTTCCACAGCGTCCTCACCAAGGCCGACCTGGGCATCGGCGACGATTGAAAGTTTGTGGATAACCTGATCCCAGCGACCGATAATCCACCAAGTGGATAATCTGTCGCACAGTCCAAATCAGCCCGGAATTGGGCTAAATCCGCGTCTGAACGATAGTTTCGGCCGTTCGAACTGCTCATGTGGAACCGCCAGGCCATCGCGAGATTGCAGGGTGGGGGAAAATGTCATAAAGTCCCACAAGCGAACCGAGCCATCCCACGGAACCCGCCCTCGTGGTCTTTACGGGTACCTATGAACACGCGATCGACGCCAAGCAGCGACTCGCCATCCCCGCTGATGTTCGGGCGCTGCTGCAGCGGGAGCTCTCGCTTGGCGAATCAGACCCGATCCCGCTCTACATCACGCTGGGCAAGGGCGGAAGCCTCCAGATCTACACCGAGGCGGGCTTCAACCTCCGTGCCGAGCAGTTGGACCATTCCGAGTGGGACCCCGACCGGCTCCTGGCCTACGAGCGTGTCTTCTTCTCCCAGGCCCGCCGGGTCACCACCGACAAGCAGGGCCGTGTCCGCATCCCCGAGTCTCAGCTGGCCCGCACCGGCCTGGATGGCGACGTCGTCGTCCTGGGCGTCAAGGACCACCTTGAAGTCCGCGACCGCCAAGCCTGGAACGACTACGTCCAGCGCGTGCTCGACGACGAGCCCGACCTGCTGATGAACCCGAGGCAAGCCATGCGATCCAACGCCGACCAACGACCGACCCACACCGATCCCAAGGCGCCGCACGGAGGCGGCATCTGATGGGGGACCGCCGCGTCACGGATGACGCAGGCGCCCCCCTTATGAACTTCAAGGCCCCCCAGGAGCCCCGGCGAAACCTCACCCAGCCCCGCCCGCTGGACGCAAGCAAAACCTAACCCCCCCCGCGCCGGTGGACATGGTTGTCGCCGGTCGCGGAACCCTCAGCGAAGGCGAACGGATTCACCGTCGGCCGCGCCGCGGAGTCGGGACCTGCCACGGATGACAGGTCCCTGACCCTGACTTGCCCGCATCAGTGATTGGAAGAGCAGTTCCTGATCACCCGGCAAGCCGCAGCGTGACCCCGACGAGCCTTCGCTGATTTTACGCGCACCGCGCCCCCACGCCACCCCAAAGCCCAGAACGTCCCCGCCCCTGGCGGTGCCACTTCAGTGGCACTGGCCAAACCCCCACCCCCACCCCATCACGCCGCGCATAGAAGAGGCGACCCACGCGGGCCGCCTCGAGCTCCAAGTCCGGTTTGTTGAAAGTGGCCGTCAGGTTCGGAGCGACGGCCGGGTGCCCGCGCGATGGCGGGCGGGGGATCACTTCTTTTTCTTTGTGGCCTTCGAGGTGGCCTTCTTCGTGGTCTTCTTGGCCGACTTCTTGGCGGCCTTCTTGGTGGTCTTTTTCGTTGCCTTCTTCGTCGCCTTCTTCGTCGCTTTGCTCGACGCCTTCTTGGCGACCTTCTTCTTGGCTACCTTCTTGGTCGCCTTCTTGGTCGTTTTCTTCTTTGCCTTCTTAGCCATAGCGCGGTTCCTTGTGCTGGTGAACTCGGAGCTGTTGCAACTTTAACCGTCGCGCCGCAACCACACAACCATCACAGCGCGACGACGACTCCACCATCGACCGACTCACCGCCCACACTTTGAACTCCAGCCACGCCGCAAACGCCAACCCGAAGCCCAACCGTCACCGCGCCCGCGCGATCCACCACCGGCAAAGCACCGCAAAACCCACCACATACACCCCCACCAGGCCCAGCCCCGCACCGAAGTCCCGCACCACCACCAGCACCGTCAACAGCAACGCGAACGGCACCACCAGACACCACGTCTGCAACAGCCGCGGCCGCTGCTCCAGCAACCCGCCGCCCCGCACCCGCTTGGCGACCAGCCGCGCCCGCGGACTCGTCGCCGCCACACCCAACACCGCCGCCGCCCACCACCACCACGTCATCAAAAACGACCAGTCCATCACCCGATCCTACCCCCCCCCCGGAAGCGACGCCGATCCGGCCCCCGCTGCGCGGGTCCAGCGAAGCGTCGCCCCCCCAACCCCGACCCCGAAAGCCCACGCCCTCCCGGGCGTGGGTCCCCTCACCCCGCCCGATACCGCCACACGCACCACATCGCCACGACCCCGTCGCGCCAGCCGATCTTCTTGCCCTCGTGATGCCGACGCCCGCGGTACGCGATCGGCACCTCCACCACCCGCGTTCCCCGCCCCGCCAGCTTGCCCACCAGCTCCGGCTCGATCCCGAAACGCTGCTGCTCCAGACCCAGCGACTCCGCCAACTCCCGGCCCATCAGCTTGTAGCACGTCTCCATGTCCGTCAGACCCAGCCCCGTCATCCGGTTGGACCACCACGTGAGCACCCGGTTGGCCAGCCGCTGCGCCGACCACCGCCGACCTTCGTGACGCGACCCCGCGAGATATCGACTGCCCAGTGTCGCGTCCGCCTCGCCCCGCATCACCGGCCCCAGCAGCGCCACGTAGTCCGCCGGGTCGTACTCCAGGTCCGCGTCCTGGATCACCACCCAGTCCCCGGTCGCCGACAGCAGCCCCGTGACCACCGCTGCGCCCTTGCCGCGGTTGCGGTCGTGCCGACACACCACCACCTCGGGCCGAACCTTCAGCCGATCGATGATGGCCCGCGTGTCGTCCGTCGACGCGTCATCAATCAGCACCACCTGCCGATCCACCGGCAGCGGCGCCGCTAACACCCGCTCGACCAATGCCCCCACCGTCGCCGCCTCGTTGTACACCGGGATCAGCACCGACAGCATCGCCACGTCCGCACTGTAAATCGAAAGCCCACGCCCTCCCGGGCGTGGGTCCGCTCCGCTCCGCGCTGCCCCTACCCTGCCCCACCCCATGCCCACCGACCTCGCCGCACTCGACCACGCCCACGTCTGGCACCCGTTCACCCCCATGCGCCAGTGGCGACAGCGCGACCCGCTCATCATCCAGCGCGGCGACGGCCCCTACCTCTTCGACACCGCAGGCCATCAATACATCGACGGCGTGTCCTCCCTCTGGTGCAACGTCCACGGCCACAACCACCCCCACATCAACCAGGCCATCCGCGACCAGCTCGACCAGGTCGCCCACACCACCCTCCTGGGCCTCGCCTCCCCCCCCAGCATCCAACTCGCCGCCCGCCTGACCGAAACCGTCAACCGCCACTTGAAGCCGACAGCTGAGCGAAGCGAAGCGTCGGATGATCTCACCAAGGTCTTCTACTCCGACGCCGGCGCGACCGCCGTCGAGGTCGCCTTCAAGATGGCCGTGGGCTACTGGCACCACAGCGGCCAACCCGACAAGACCCGCTTCATCGGCCTCCACGGCGCGTACCACGGCGACACCGTCGGCAGCATGTCCGTCGGCTTTTCCAACCTCTTCCACCGCCCGTTCGTCTCCATGGTCTTCCAGGTCGACAGCTTCCCCCACTGCGACCCGCTCCGCGAAAGCCTACGCCCTCCCGGGCGTGGGTCCCGCGGGCCATCAGACACCTGGCCCTCCGAGGACCAGCCGCTCATGCAGCGCCTCGCCGACCACGCCCTGCAACAGCTCGCCACCCACCTCGACCACCACGCCCACACCACCGCCGCCGTCGTCCTCGAACCCGTCATGCAGGGCGCCGCCGGCATGATCGTCCAGCCGCCGGGCTTTGTCCGCCGGGTCCGCCAGCTGTGCACCGACCACGACGTGCTGCTCATCGCCGACGAAGTTGCCACCGGCTTCGGCCGAACCGACGCCCTCTTCGCCTGTGAACACGACCGCACCGCCCCCGACATCCTCTGCCTCGCCAAAGGCCTCACCGGCGGCTACCTCCCCCTCGCTGTCACTCTCGCCACCGACCGCATCGCCCACGCCTTCGAAGGCCAGCCCCACGAGCGACGCACCCTCTACCACGGCCACACCTACACCGGCAACCCCCTCGCCTGCGCCGCCGCCCTCGCCTGCCTCGACCTGTTCACCCAACCCCCCACGCCCGACCTCCTCCACCACATCACCCAATCCACCACCATCCTCCGCGACCGCCTCGACCCCCTCCGCACCCACCCCGGCATCCTCGACGTCCGCCAACGCGGCCTCATGGTCGGCATCGAACTGGGCGACCGCTCCCAGCCCGCCCCCGACTTCGACTTCGCCGCCACCGCCGCCGCCGAGCTGTGCCACCAGATGCGGGCACGCGGCGTCATCCTCCGCCCCCTGGGCAACGTCCTGGTCCTCATGCCCATCCCCGCCACCCCCCACCCCGTCCTGCACGAACTGCTCGACACCCTCCTCGACACCCTCACCCCCTGGCGCCCCACCCCCTGAAAGCCCACGCCCTCCCGGGCGTGGGTCCCCGCACCAACACCTGCCAACCTGACACCACCCCCCGCCATCCGCACCACCCCCCGGCA
>CAZVBW010000090.1:0-14098 GCA_964625505.1 uncultured Phycisphaeraceae bacterium | reverse complement strand
GGGCCGGCAGCGGGCGCGGCCGGAGCGGTCGGCGCGGCCGCGGGGGCCGGCGGGGCCATCATCACGGGCTGACCGGCGGCGGTGTTGCCGCGGCGGAGCTTGACTTTGTCCTGGCCGTCGTCCAGGTCGACCTCGGTGAGGTCGTGGTCGACCATCAGGCCGACGACTTGTTTGAGTTTTTTGAGGTCGATCATGTGCAGTACACGAGCGGGGGTTCGTTGTCAGCGAGCCGGCGTCTGCGACGCCGGGTCCGGACTCGCAGAGTCCGGCTCGCTCATTCAGCCGCCCAGCATCGCCCAATCGCGGCTTTTGGGCAAACGGCTGAGCACCTCGTGGCCGTCATCGGTGACCAGCACGTCGTCTTCGATCCGCACCCCGCCCACGCCCGGCAGGTACACGCCCGGCTCCACGGTCACCACGTGGCCCGGCTCCAGCACGTCCTTCTTGCCCGCCCGCTTGCTCAGCACCGGCTGCTCGTGGACCTCCAGGCCCAGGCCGTGGCCCAGGCCGTGGCCGAAGTGCTCGGCGTGGCCGGCGTCGTCGATGATGTCCCGGGCGACGGCGTCGACCTCGGTGCATTTGACGCCCGGCCGAATCGCCGCGATGGCCGCCTCCTGCGCCCGCAGCACGAGGTCGTAGACGTCGCCCATCGTTCGGCCAGGCTTGGCCAGGTGGACCACGCGGGTCAGGTCGCCGCAGTAGCCGCCCCACTTCGCGCCCCAGTCGATGAGCAGGCTCGACCGCTTGCCGAGCTTCTTGTCAGCAGGGATGTAGTGCGGCAGCGAGCCGTTGGCATCGACCGCGGCGATCGTGGCGAAGCTCCGGCCGTCGGCGCCGAGGTCCCGCATGCGATGTTCTAAATAAGCCGCGACCTCCCGCTCAGACTTGCCGGGGGCGAGCCATTGGAGGGTGGCCTGCATCGCCTGTTCGGTCAGCCGCACGGCCCGGCGGATGGCATCGATCTCGGCGGCGTCCTTGACCGCTCGCTGCTTGAGCAGGCCGTCGGCCACCGGCTTGACCCGGCTGGCGCCGAGCTTCTTGACCAGCGACTTGCGGGTCGCCAGCGTCATGTGGGCCGGCTGGACGCCGAGGGTCGTGATGGACTTGCGACGCTTGAGCACGTCCGCGAGTTCGTCGGCCATCGGCTGGTCGCGGATGCTCATCTTCAGCCCCGGCGCCTCGCGGGCGATCTGCTCCTCGAAGCGGGCATCGCTCAGGACGATCGGCGAGCCGCCGCGGATCGGGACCAGCAGCCACGAGTCCTCGCCGACGAAGCCGGTGAGGTAGCGGATGTCGATCGGGTCGGTGACGAGCAGGGCGTCGACCTTGCCGGCCTTTCCGGGGGCGCGGAGTCGGCGGCGGAGGGTGCGTTGGCGGGCGGCGTGGTCGGGGGCGGGCGGGGTGTGAGCGGGCATGGGCGGGAGGGTAAGCCGCGGGGGCCTGCCCACGCCTGAAGGCGTGGGCTTTGAGGGCATCACGCGGGTCGCGTGGAACCTGTTAGCTTGCCGCAGCCGCTGCATGCTCTCGCTGGTGCCGTACATCCCGTGGATCGCTTTGATCGCCGCCATCGCCTGCGGCGGGCTGTGCCTTGCCTCGCCCGAGCGGCGGAAGCTGGCCGGCTGGGTGAGCGTGGGCGCGGTGGGGCTGTGCTTTGTGATCGCGCTGCTGGCGTGGGTCACGGAGGCTGAGGAGGTGGCCGGCGGTGCGCTGCTGGGCGACGCCCCGTGGATTCACGTGGCCGGCCTGCAGGTTGACTGGGGCTGGCTGATCGACCCGCTGACGATGACCATGCTGATGGTCGTCACCGGCGTGGGCACGCTGGTGGTGCTCTACGCGGTCGGGTACATGTCCGGCGACCCGGGGTATGCCCGCTTTTTCTTCGCGGTGAGCCTGTTCATCTTCGCGATGACCACGCTGGTCATGGCCGACAACCTCGTGCTGGTCTTCCTCGGCTGGGAGGGCGTGGGGCTGTGTTCGTACCTGCTGATCGGCTACTACTACGGCAAGCAGGACGCGGTCGAGGCGGCGAAGAAGGCGTTCGTGGTCAACCGGATCGGGGACTTTGGCTTCCTGCTGGGCATCTTCCTGATCTACCAGAGCTACGGCAGCGTCTCGCTGCTGGAGGTCACGACGGAGGCCCGGCTGCGGCTGGCCGAGGGCACCACGACCACCGCGGACATCTGGATTCCGCTGCTGCTGATGCTCGGGGCAGCGGGCAAGTCCGCCCAGCTGCCGCTGTACGTCTGGCTGCCCGACGCGATGGCCGGCCCCACGCCGGTGTCCGCGCTGATCCACGCCGCGACGATGGTCACCTCCGGCGTCTACCTCGTGGCCCGGCTGATCCCGGTCTTCGAGCTCTCGCCGCCGGCCCTGCCGATCCTCGCCTGCGTCGGGGCGGCGACGGCCCTGGTCGCGGGCCTGATCGCGATGGCCCAGTACGACCTCAAGAAGGTCTTCGCCTACTCGACCGTGTCGCAGCTGGGGTACATGTTTCTGGGGCTTGGGGCGCTGTCCGTGGTCGGCGGGGTGTTCCACCTGTTCACCCACGCGTTCTTCAAAGCCCTGCTGTTCCTGACCGCGGGCAGCGTGATGCACGCCCTCACCGGCCAGCTGGACATGCGGCGGATGTCGGGCCTGCGGCACCGGATGCCGTGGACCTGCTGGCTGATGTTCGCGGGTTGCGTGGCGCTGGCGGGGCTGCCGTTCACGGCGGGCTTTTTCAGCAAGGACCGCATCCTCGCCGACACACTGGCCGTCGGGCTCAACGACGGGTTGCCGGGGGTGCACGGCCCGGGCATCGGGCTGATGTACCTGCTGCTCGCGGGCACCGGGCTGCTGGTCGCGGGGATCACGGCGTACTACACGTTTCGGCTGTGGCTGCGGGTGTTCATGGGCCCCGAGCGGTGGGAGATGGGCGACGACCACGGCCACGACGACCTCGCCGAGGAGCAGGCCGCGGATGATCCGCACCATGCCCCGGCGGCCGATCACCACCATCACCATGAACCGCACGAGATGCCGCTGTGGCCGATGAACGCGCCGCTGGTCGTGCTGGCGATCGGGGCGATCTTTGCGGGGCTGATCTTCGCCGGGCCGATTCAGGGCTGGCTGTACGAGTCGACCGCGAACCCCGCGACGGTGCAGATCGAGGCCGAGCACGCGGAACGACCGGTACCCGCAGCCCCGGATGTCCATCCGGGGCTCATGCTGACCGCAGCGCCGGTCGGCGATCACGACGACATCGCTCACGCCGACGACGAGCATGACGACCACGCCCACCACCCGCACCACGCGCAGCTGCTGGGCATGGACGTGCACCTGCTGATGGCCCTGCTCAGCTCGGTCGCGGCCCTGACCGGCGTCGGGCTGGCGGTGTGGTTCCACTGGCTGCACCGCCCCGCCGCCGAGTCGCTGCGGCGTCGGCTGTCGCCGGTGCACGGCCTGTTCGAGAACAAGTTCCACGTCGACGAGCTGTACCACCGCGCCATCGTCCGCCCGCTGCGGACCGTCGGCGAGGTGCTCTACGCCTTCGACGCCCTGATCATCGACGGGGCCGTCTCGGCCGTGGCCTGGCTGCCACGGGCGACCGGCAGCCTGATCCGCCCGTCCCAGTCCGGCCGCGTGCAGGGCTACGGGCTGGGCATGGCCCTGGGCATCGCCATCGTGGTGGTGCTGATCTGGGCGTTCTTCGTGTAGCAAGCCATTGGCCGGTAGCCAGTAGCCGGTGGTCAAACATTTAGCCGCGTCGCTCGCGACGCGTGACCCCCCGGAACCCGGAACCCGCACCCCGACACCCGTTACCCCACACCCGACACCCGCCCGCAATGTCCTGGATCATCCCGCTCCAATTCTTCCTGCCGATCCTCTTCGCGATCGGCCTGCTGCTGCCCTTCAAGGCGTTGGGCACGCGGCGCGGGGCGTGGCTCTACTCGGCCTGCACGTCGACGCTGTCGTTCACGATGTCGCTGCTGCTGGTCGTGTTCTTCGACTGGTCCGAGCCCGGCATGCAGCTGGCCGGCCAATTCACCTGGGTCGAAACCTTCAACCTGCACTTCGCCTGGGGCGTGGACTCGATCTCGCTGTGGCTGATCCTGCTGACCACGTTCCTGATGCCCATCGTGGTCCTCGGGTCGCTGATCGAAGTCAGCCACGACATGCGGCAGTTCCACTTCTGGCTGCACATCCTCGAGGCCGCGCTAATCGGGACGTTCATCGCCCGCGACATCCTGCTGTTTTACGTCTGCTTCGAGTTCTCGCTGATCCCGCTGTTCTTCCTCATCGGCGTGTTCGGGCACAGCAACCGGCTCCGCGCCGCGGGCGTGTTCTTCCTCTACACCTTCACCGGCTCGCTGCTGACCCTCGCCGGCGTCCTCTACGTCGTCTGGTACGGCGCCCAGACCAACGGCGTCTGGACGTTCAACATCGTCGAGCTCTACGCCATCGGCCAGTCGATGCCGATCCAGCACCAGGTCGTGGTCTTCCTGGCGATGCTCGCGGGCTTTGGCGTCAAGACGCCGCTGTTCCCGTTCCACACCTGGCTGCCGCTGGCCCACACCGAGGCCCCGACCGCCGGTAGCGTCGACCTCGCCGGGCTGGTGCTCAAGCTCGGGCCCTACGGCCTGCTGCGCCTGGCGATCCCGATGCTGCCCGCCGCCGCCGTGCTCGTTGCGCCGTGGGTCGGCGGGCTCGCCGTCATCGGGATCATCTACGCCGCCCTGATCTGCTGGGTCCAGAAAGACGCCAAGAAGCTCATCGCCTACTCATCGGTCAGCCACATGGGCTTTTGCATCCTGGGCCTGTTCGCTTTCGACGCCGAGCGCATCGGCGTCACCGGCGCGGTCGTCTACATGATCAGCCACGGCCTGGCGACCGGCGGGCTGTTCGTCTGCCTAGGCATGCTCTACGACCGCTTCGAGACCCGCGAGATCCGCAGGCTCTCGGGCCTCGCCAAACCCATGCCCGTCTGGGCGGCGTTCTTCTGCCTGTTCGTCTTCGCGTCCGTCGGCCTGCCGGGGCTTAACGGCTTCGTCGGCGAGTTCCTCACGCTCATGGGCACCTTCCAGTCGCCCGATTCGGTCCTGGGTATCGCCTTCGCCGTGCCCGCCGCGCTGGGCGTCATCCTCGCCGCGATCTACCTGCTCTACCTCGTGGGCCTGATCGTCTTCGGCACGCCCAGCCTGCCCCGCGACGCCAAGAACTACAGCGAGTTCCACGAGACCGGCATCGACCCGCACCACGACCACGACCTGTCCCGCCGCGAAATCCTCACCGTCGCCCCGCTCGCCATCGCCTGCATCGCGATCGGCTTGATGCCCCACCCGCTGTTGCAGTCGCTGCAAGGGCCCGACGGCAACGGTCCGGTGGTCACGCTGACCCAGGAGGTCGACCGGTACATCCCGGAATACGTCCAGACGATCGACACCGAAGACGTCACGCGGGCCGAGCCGACGGATTTATCCGCCTCAGGCGGACGGCTTCAGGTCGCGGCGGGGCACGTCGCGCAGCAGCCCGAAGCCGCGGGTGTCAACCCGCCGGCCTCGGCCACGGGGGGTGACCGATGACCCCGCTGCTCGCCACCGTCGAAGGCGCGGACCAGATCCTCGACAAGCTCGCCATGCTCTGGCCCGAGCTCACCCTGCTCATCGGCGCGTGCATTTGCCTGATCACCGGCCTGAGCCCCAGCCTGATGTGGCGGCGGGCCACCGTGGGCGTCGCCGCGGTGTCGCTGATCATCGCCGCGATCCTCGTCGCGGTCCTGGGCTTGGACGAACTGCAGCCGCTGGGATTCGCGGGCATGACGCCCTTCCTCAAGCTCGCCGTCTGCGGCATGGGGCTGATCCTGCTGGTCGTCGCCACCGGCGTGCCCGGCCGGCTCAAGCAGAGCCGCGAGGCCGATGAGCCCGGCCGGTTCGACCCCGGCAACGCGCTCCGCGGCGAGTTCTTCGCGTTCATGCTCCTGAGCCTCGCCGGCGTCATGATGACCGCCGGTGCCAGCGACCTGGTCTGGCTGTTCCTCGCCCTGGAGCTGACCAGCCTGCCGACCTACGTGCTGGTCGCCTGCGGCCGGGACCGTGTCGTCGCCCAGGAGTCGGGGGTCAAGTACTTCTTCCTCGGGGCAATGTCCGCGGCCGTGTTCCTCTACGGCTTCGCGCTGATCTACGGGGCGACGGGCTACACCGACTTCGAGTCCATCCGCGCGTTCGTCGTGTCCCGCGGCGGGGAGGGCAACCTCCCGCCGCTGCTGCTGCTCGGCGTGGTGCTCTCAATCTTGGGCCTGTGCTTCAAGGTCGCCGCGGTCCCGATGCACTTCTACGCCGCCGACGTTTATGAGGGCGCCAACACGTCGGTAACCGCGTTCCTGGCGTTTGTCCCCAAGACCGCCGGGTTCACCGCGATCATCCTTGTGCTGGGGCTCATCGGGTGGGACTACGGGCCGCGCGCCGACCGCCTGCCCGAGGCGCTGGTCTACCTCATCGCCACGCTCAGCGTGCTGACGATGACCATCGGAAACGTCCTGGGCCTCCGCCAGGCCAACATCAAGCGCACCCTCGCCTACAGCTCGGTCGCCCACAGCGGCTACATCCTCATGGGCGTGCTCGCCGGGCCCGGCGTCGTCACCGCCGTCACGGGCGAGGCCACCGGCAGCGCGCTGTCCAGCGGCCTGGGCGCGGTGCTGTTCTACCTCATCGCTTACGGCCTGGGCACCATCGGGTCCTTCGCCGTGCTCGGCTGTCTGCACACGACCACGCAGGGCCACCGCATGGAGGTCCACACTTACGAGGAACTCGGCGGCCTGCGAAAGAGCTACCCCTCCCTCGCGGGCATCATGCTCGTCAGTGTCCTGTCCCTGATGGGCCTGCCGCCGCTGGTCGGGTTCCTCGGCAAGTTCTATCTGATCAACCCGCTGATCCACGCCGGCTACTGGCCGCTGGTCATCATCCTCGTGCTCAACTCGGCCATCTCCGCCGGGTACTACCTCCGCATCGCCGCGGCCTGCTTCTTCGGCGAGCCCGACCCGGGCGTCGTCTCGGCCCGCACGCCCTACCGCCACGCCGGCGCGTTCATCGCCGCCCTGCTCACGGTCATCATCGGCTTCCACCCCACCGAGCTGGTCGACTGGGCCCGCGACGCCGTCACACGGGACGAGCCGGTGGCCGTGGAGTTGGACGACGAGGTCGAGCCGGTCGATGTCGAATCGGCCGCGAGCTGAACGCCCGCCAACGACCAGCCACGACACGCTCGGCTCAAGCCTTTGGTGTCAACTTCTGCCACCCCTCCCTCTGAGGGAGGGAGAGGGATCAGGAGATTGGCGCAGCCTGATCCATGAACTGTCGAGATGCGTCGCGGACTTCCCCATCAATCGCCTCGCCGTTCGCGGAGAAACCGCTCGGCATCCGCCTCTCCCTGTTGCCAGGTCTTCTGGATCTTCTCCGCGTCACTGAAGTCCAGCTTGTCCGCCGGGGTCTCGCCAGACACCTGCACATAGACCAGCCGCGGATCGTCCGGGAGATTGCGGAAGGATCGCGTCAGCAGGACGAGCGTGCGGCCCTCATCCGGTTCAGGCATCGGCGCCTTGCTCGTCAGCCCCCCATCGATCACTTCCTCCCCGTCCCGCTCCTTCACGTCGAACACCGGCGGGATGGTCGCCGCCGCGCAGATCAAGTCGACGAGCTTGCCGCTGCGGGCGGCGGCACGGGCGTCGATCAGTTCCCCGGTGACCCCGGCCAGCTTGGGGAGCACGATGTCAGGCTTGGAGCGCAGCAGCAGGTCGACTTCGTAAAGCACCATCGCCAGGGCCGTCCGGCTCCGCAACGCCCGGCGAGACGGTGGGTGGCCCACCAGTACCTGAAACCCGGGCCCCTGCGCGATCCGCTGCTCGGCGTCCTCGTCGATGACCGTTTTCACGATGTCCCGATATGCCTTCTGGTGGGGCGTAAAGCCTTCCCCAGCGGTCTCTTGGTGACGATCAAGGTTTTCGTCGATCTGCGAAAAGGTCTCGAGGGTCACCTCCAGCAGCCGATGCCCCCGCCGCGCGACGAAGCAGGCCGCCGAGAGCGCCCCGCCCGACACCGCCGCGATCCGCTGCGGCTCAAGTTCCAGCGGTTCGCGAGCGGCGCTGAGGAACCCGCCGTGCCAGAAACACCGGGTCCCACCTCCGCCGAAGACGAGCTGTTGGAAGTTTGCCATGAGGTGGGCCGGCGAGGACGCGGTCGAGGATGGTCGACAAGTGATCAAGCGACGAGGATCTGTCGTCATGTGCGGGGGGGCGTGCCCCGCCCCCCCCGCACTACCCCACCGGCACGAACTCGCTGATCTGCAACCCAAACCCCGACAGGGCCGTGGGGTGGAACGGGTGGTTGGTCAGCAGCCGCATTTGTCGGATGCCCAGGTCCCGCAGGATTTGCGAGCCGATGCCGTAGGCGGCCTTGTTCGCCGGCGGCTGGGTGCCGGGCGTGTCATGGGTAGCGCCGACCTGATGCCGTTCGCTGCCCGCGTCGTCCGCCTGCTGCTCGGGCGTCAGCGCCAGGGTCTGCAGCCGCTTGAGCAGCCCGCGGCCCATCGCCTCGTGACGCAGGTAGACGACCGCGCCCCGGCCGGCCTGCTGGATCTGGTGCATCGCCGAGCGGAGCGTCGCGCCCGACGGCTGGCCGGAATCGCCGAAGACGTCGCCCAGCAGGTTCTGGCTGTGCATCCGCACCAGCACCGGCTCGTCGATGTCCACCGGCTGGCCCGACGGGTCGAGCCGGCCAATGTCGCCGAGCACGAGCGCGACGTGCGGCAGCGGGTCGACCAGGCTGCGGTAGGCGATCAGCCGGAAGTCGCCGATGTCGTTACGCAGCGGGGCCTCCTCGACCCGCTGGACCAGCTTGTCGCGCTGCATGCGGTGTTCAATGACATCGGCGACGGAGCACATCTTCAGCCCGTGCTTATCGCACAGCGCCCGCAGCTGAGGCTGGCGGGCCATCGAGCCGTCCTCGTTCATCACCTCGATGATCGCGGCGCCCGGCCGCAGCCCCGCGAGCCGGCACAGGTCCACGCTGCCCTCGGTTTGCCCGGCCCGCACGAGCACCCCGCCCTCACGCGCCCGCAGCGGCTGGACGTGGCCCGGCCGATCCAGGTCCGTCGGCCGGGTCTGCGGGTCCACCAGCAGCCGCGTCGTCGTCGCGCGGTCGGCCGCCGAGACGCCGGTGGTGATGCCGAAGCGGGCGGTGGCGTCGACGGTGATGGTGTAGCCCGTGCTGCGTTGGCTGGTGTTGACCGCCGACTGCGGGCCAAGCTCGAGCCGGTCGCACGTGCCGCCGTCCAGCGCGACGCACAGCATGCCCCGGCCCTCGCGCAGCATGAAGTTCATCGCCTCGGGGCTCGCGTGCTCGGCGGCGACGACCAGGTCCCCCTCGTTCTCCCGGCCCTCGTCGTCGACGAGCACGATCATCCGCCCGGCCCGCAGCTCGCTCAAGATGTCCGGGATCGGGTCCACGCCCCGCAGCGTAGCCCCCGGGTCCGCTACGGCAGGTCGACGGCGTAGAGCTGCGGCACGCCCGAGTCGGCCATGTTGAACATCACCCGCCGGCCGTCGCGGGAAAACTGCGGGTGCGGGTGCGATCCGTGCAGGTGGCCAGACCGCTCGTGCACGCCGTCGGCGAGCAGCTGATGTGCGCCACTGCCCAGGTCGATCAGCAGGATGCGTGCCCGGCCATCGCCCATCACGTCGGTCAACAGCCGCTTCGCCGATCGGTCCAGGCTGCAGTGGGTGCCGGGTGCGTGGGGCAGCAGCACCTGCGGCTCACCGCCGTCGAGCGGGTAGCGCAACACGTGCTGGCCGGCGGAGTCCCGGACGTAGGCGATCACGCCGTTGCCATGCGGGGCCCACATCGGGTGGTGCCCGAACTCCCCGAGGTACGTCGGCGGCTGAGGACCGCCGTCGACCGGCAGGACCAGCAGGGACTTGATCCTCGGGCAGCCGGTGTCGCCGGTCCGCCGCCGGTGCACCTCGGTGCCGTAGACCACCATCAGGTGGCGGCCGTCGGGCGAGAATTTCGCATTCTGGAAGTTGCTCATCTTCCAATCGAAACGGTCTTGCTGGGGGTGGACGCGATGTGCCGCCTGAACCGTGAGCCACTCCTGACGGCGCCCGGTCGCTGCATCCCAACGCCGCAGCGTCTGCAGCCGGGACAGGTCATCCTTGACCTCAGCCGCGCCGCCGCCGCCGAGCAGGGCACCCACGCCCACGTCTTGGTTCCAACTCCGCAGGATCGAAGGCAGGCGTTCGGTGTGCCCGCCGGCCAGGTCCACGACGACGCTGTGCGGGTCGGTCTGCTGGCGCGGCGACCAGGCGATGCGATCCGCGCCGACCCACTGCGGCTGGCAGCCAACATGACCGATCGCTTCTTCGCCGCGGCCGATGGGCGTGGGGTCGCTGCCATCGGCGTCGGCGACCACGACCGTCGCCGGCGACGGCAGCGTGTCGTCATCAAACCGGCTGTAGAGGATCCGCCGGCCGTCGGGCGACTCGAGCGGCACGTCGTAATAGAAATGCACGGCCGGGCCTTGGCCGTCGGAGAGGCGGGTGATCCGGAGGTCGCTTCTCATGGGCGGCTACCGATCAGGCGAACCGTTCCACCCGGTGCACCTGCAGGTTGGCGTATTCGGCGATCATCGGGGTCATCTGCCGAAACCCGATCCTCCCGCCGCCGAGGACCGGGCCACACCGCTGCCCGTCGTCGGTCCACTCGAACAGCGTCAACGCAGGCTTGCCGTCCATGCCGATGCTGAATCGAACCCGCGGCCCCGCCTTGACGACCTGCACCCGGTACGGCGGGTTGGCATCGGCGAGGCCCGGCAGGGGGTCGGCGCCTTGCGCCACCAGGTGAAACCCGCTGCTCTTGCGGAGGTTGCAGGTGGTGAAGGCTCGCTCGGCCGGGTGCTTCCGCCGGAAGTAGCTCACGTGCAGCGCGTCGATATCGCTGCTGTGGTACTGCTTGTACGGCCCGCTCCGCGTCGCGAGCGACGGGTCGAAGATGTCGCGGCCGCCGTGACCCACCGCCGCAAAGAACAGGATGCACAGGCCCGGCTCGCGGATGGGGTAGAAGTCCCACGAGATCGCGATGTCGTCGGGCAGCGTTTGGTCGCACCAGTACACGATGTTGGCCGCCTGCCCCTGCGCCGGATCGCGCGTGCCCTCGAGCCGCATCCGCCCCATGGGGAAGCTCACCGCAGCTTCGCCTTCCATGCGGAAGGCCGCGACGTCGTCCGGTTTGGCGAGCGGGTTGGTGTAGATCAGGTCGTCGGTGGCGATGTCCTGCATGCAATTTCGAAGATAGCACCGGGCGTGATGACCGGCGGTCGATAGGCTCGCGGGCCATGCAACCTCGCAGCGATGTGCACACGGGCCACGAATTTCAGATGCCGCCGGCCCCGACCGGGCTCGGACGCAAAGACCGGGTCGACGTGGCCGACCACGGTGCCGTCGGCGACGGTGCGAGCGATGACACCGACGCGCTGAACGCGGCCATAACCGCGGCCGCCCAGGCCGGCGGCGGCGCGGTGCACGTCGGACCGGGCACCTTCCGCTGCGGCACGGTGCGGCTACGGAGCCACGTGCACCTGGTGCTCAGTCCCGCGGCCCGGATCATCGGCACCGATGACCCGGATCGGTACGAGCACTACGTGCGGCCGGCCGACAACCCCGAATCCCAGAACGACCGCTGGCACCGCGCGCTGATCCTCGGCCAGGACGTCGAGGATGTGACCATCACCGGCGGCGGCACCATCGACGGGGCCCACGTCTTCGACCCGCGCGGCGAAGAGCGCATGCGCGGCCCCCACACCGTTCTGCTCGGCGGCTGCCGCAAAGTCCGCCTCGACGGCATCACCTTCGACCGCTCGGCGAACTACGCCGTGCTCGTCGAATACAGCGAGCAGCTCGAATTCCGACACCTCCGCTTCCGCGGCGGGTGGGACGGCATCCACGCCCGCGGCATGATCGGCAAGCCCTGCCGCGACATCATCATCCACGCCTGCGACTTCCAGACCGGCGACGACGCGATCGCCGGCCGGTACTGGGACCACGTGCTCATCAAGGACTGCCTCATCAACAGCTCCTGCAACGGCGTCCGCGTCATCGGCCCCGCCGAGCACCTCACCATCGACGGCAACCTCTTCTACGCCCCCGGCCGACACCCGCACATCACCCAAGGCCGCTACAACAGCCTCGCCGGCATCCTCATCCAGCCCGGCGCCTGGGACGCCTGCCCCGGACCGACCCGCGACATCAGGATCACCCACAACACCATGACGGGCCTGCAGTGCCCGCTGGCCCTCCGCGCCATCACCGACCACCCCATCACCCGCGTCGCCGTCGAACGCCTCACCGCTACCGACACCTACGGCTCCGCCATAGCCATCGAAGGCGCCGCCGACCAACCCCTCGGCGAGATCCGCCTGCACGACGTGAGCGTCGACTACACCGCGTCCGCATCGCTCGACCGCCTCCCCGACGACTTCGACAGCCCCGGCAAAGGCGTGCGACAGGTCCCCGCCTGGGGCCTCTTCGCCAACCACGTCCAGTCGCTCGAACTCGACCGCCTCCGCCTGCAGATCGCCGCCGACGACCCCCGCCAGCCGCTCGTCACCCACGACGTCGACCACGTCCTCGACCACGGCAGCCGATTCACCGTCACCACCTGACGTCACACACCCCGAACCACAACCACCCGCGTCCTGGCCCCCGCCCGCCAACCTCACCCCAGATCCTCCCGCGGCGTCAGCCGCACCCACGTCTGCGGCCGCGCCCGTGCCGCCTCCAGCATCGCCGACACATCCCCAGGCGTCACCGCCTGCAGCTTCGCCAGATCCTCCTCCAACGGCGTGTACGCCCCGTGATACTGCCACTGCAGCCCCAGCCGGTGCATCCGTCCCGCCGGCCGCTCCCCCTGCAACGCCGCGACCGTCGCCAGCTTCCCCACCGCCCGGCTTACCTCGTCCTCGCTCACCGTCAGCCCCCCCGCCAGTTCGTCCAGCATCTGCCCCAGCACCGACTCGACCCGCTCCGCCCGCTCCGGGTCGCACGTCGCGTCGATCATGAACAGCCCCACCCCGTCCTGCCCGTGCCACGCCAGCGACGCGTCCTCCGCCAGCCCCGGGTCCACCAGCGCCCAGTGCAGCCGCCCGCTGTCCCCGTCGCCCAGCACATCCGCCAGCACCTTCGCCGCAAACCGGTGCTCGCTCTGCGCCCCGACCGCCGGCACCGCCCCCGCCACGTAGTGCCGCGACAGCTTCGCATCCTGCAGCGTCGTCTTCACGTCATGCCCCACCGGGTCCCCGTGCTCCCGCTCCGCCCCGCTCGCCTCCCAGTCCCCGCACAGCCGATCGACCTGCTCCCGCAGCGCCGCAAACTCCAGCCGCCCCGCCGCCGCCACCACGATGTTGTCCGCCGCGTACCGACCCGCAAAATAATCCCGCATCTGCTCCGCCGACAACGCCTTGATCGTCTCCGTGGTCCCCAACACGCGGTACCCCAACCCGTGCCCGCCGTAATGCCCCTCCAACAGCGCGTCCTGCACCCGCCACTCGGGACGATCCTCGTACATCCCGATCTCCTCCAGAATCACCTGCTTCTCCGTCTCAAAATCCTCCCCCCGCAGCGCCGGCCGCATCACGTCCGACCACAACTCCACCGCCTGACCCACAAACTCCGGCAGCACATGCGCGTAATACACCGTCTGCTCGTGACTCGTAAACGCGTTGTAGTTCGCCCCGATGTCATCAAACTGTTGATTCACTTGGTCCGCCGTCCGCCGAGCCGTCCCCTTAAACACCATGTGCTCCAGGAAGTGGCTCACCCCCATCAGCTCCGCGTCCTCGTCCCGCGCCCCCGTCTTGACGAAGAACCCCACCGCCGCCGTATGCGCGTCCGGGTTCACCTCCGCCACCAGCGTCAACCCATTGCCCAGCACCGCCCGCTCAAACGTCACGCTCATCCCCCCACCCTACCCCCCAAAGCCCACCCCCTCCCACGCACGGGTCCCCCCGGCAGTGCCACTGAAGGCCACCTCTATCTATACGGATCGGGGCAACGGTCGGCGAGGTGATGGGGCGG